>NZ_JBFREP010000005.1:0-373408 GCF_052114365.1 Agrobacterium sp. MCAB5 | reverse complement strand
CTTCTGGCACATGCGGCAATGACAGATGGAACTGTCCTTGAGATCGCCGGTCGCGCGGAAGCGGATCGCGCCGCACTGGCATCCGCCGGTGTAGGTGGTCATGGTTGGCTCTCCTTCACCGTTCGGATAATGTGGAGACAGACATTGTCCGTGTCTTTCAGGATGTCCTCGTTCCAGAAGCGGAGGACTGTCCAGCCGTATTCCTGAAGCCGCGCAGTTCGTTCTTGATCGTATTGTAGCGCTGCCTCGGTTGTATGTTGGGAGCCATCGATCTCGATAATCAGGCGATGATCCGAACATGCGAAATCGACGATAAAACCGGCAATCGGCATGTGTCTGCGGAAACTTAACCCCTCGAGGCGATGCGCGCGAATAGCATTCCAGAGCTTCAGTTCGGCATCCGTCATTACTTTCCGCATCTGCTTCGCATATTTGCGATGCATCGGGTCTACGTCCGCGTGTGGCATAATTGGTTCGCCAGTTAGCTGCTTTACCTCAGATTGGTTGAGGTAACTCAAAACCGCAAGCGGATTGTGGTGACCGTCGGCCCCCCTCTGCCCTGCCGGGCATCTCCCCCACAGGTGGGGAGATCAATCGCGGTTATCGCTCGCCCATCTTGAGGGGGTAAGTCCCAAGCCGCAGCAGCAAATTACCGCTTCAACTCCCAGGTCGTCGTCCGTTCCCCGGTTTCCTTATCCTTGCCATCCTTCAACTGAATGCCCTTTTCAGAAAGCTCGTCGCGCAAACGATCCGCCTCTGCAAAGTTCTTCGCCTTCAGCATTTCAAGGCGTAGCTGCACCAGAGCATCGACGGCTGAAACGATGGCCTCGTCCACTTCCGCTTTCTTCGGCAATACGCCGAGCAGGGCGGCGCTGGCCGCAAAGGCGGGCAGGCGGGCAGGATCGGTGTTGGCGGCATGTGCCAGCGCGTGAAGCGCCTGCACGGCGGCAACGGTGTTCAGGTCGTCGGCAAGCGCATCAAGCACGGTTTCATCCGGTGCCGCGTCGGAGACTTCGGCCGCCGGCCACTTGGCGAGAAGACGTTCGGCCTCTTCGAGACGCTTCACCGAAAAATCGATTGGCTCGCGGTAATGCGTCATCAGCATGGCAAGGCGAAGAACCTCGCCCGGCCATTGGCGGCCGCCGAATTTTTCGGTATGCAGCAATTCATAGATGGTCACGAAGTTGCCCTCGGACTTCGACATCTTGCGGCCTTCCACCTGCACGAAGCCGTTATGCATCCACACATTGGCCATCACCTGCGTGCCGTGGGCGCAGCGGGATTGCGCGATTTCGTTCTCGTGATGCGGGAAAATGAGATCGAGCCCGCCGCCATGAATGTCGAACACTTCGCCGAGGTAGCGACCGGCCATGGCCGAGCATTCGATGTGCCAGCCCGGACGGCCTCGGCCCCAGGGGCTTGCCCAGCCGGGCTCATTATCAGAGGAAAGTTTCCACAGCACGAAATCGCCGGGGGTCTTCTTGTGTGCTTCCACCGCCACGCGCGCGCCGGCCTGCTGTTCGTCCAGCGGGCGTTTGGACAGCTGGCCGTAATCGGCCATCGAGCGGGTGTCGAACAGCACTTCGCCGCCCGCCGCATAGGCATGGCCGCGCGCGATCAGCTTCTCGATGATGTCGATCATCTCGGCGATGTAGTCGGTGGCGCGCGGTTCAACGGTCGGCTGCAGGCAGCCGAGTGCTGCCACATCCTCATGGAACTGGTCGGCGGTCTTTTTCGTCACCGCGTGGATGGCGTCATTCAGCGGCAGATGCGGATAGTCGCGCAGCGCCCTTGCGTTGATCTTGTCGTCGAGATCGGTGATGTTGCGGGCGTAGGTCACATGGCTTTCGCCATAGACGTGGCGCAGCAGCCGGTAAAGAACATCGAAAACGATGACCGGGCGCGCATTGCCGATATGGGCGAAATCGTAAACCGTTGGTCCGCAGACATACATGCGCACGTTGTCGGCGTCGATCGGCGCAAATTCCGTCTTTTCGCGTGTCAGGGTGTTGTGGAGTTTCAGGCGCAAGGACATGCGGGCGTTCCCTAAAGGCAGTCAATTGTCCTGGCCGGACCGTTTGTCTGTTGGACCTTGCGGGGAGACGAAAACGATCTGGCCGGTGGTGAACCAGCAAAAATTATTCAGCAGCAGGTGCAGATCGTTGTTTTCATGCCTTGCCTTATGGCGTGCCGGTGTTTCGCGGTCAAGCGTTTCTCGCAGGCGCCAGAAGCACCTTAAGAGATCGCCTTGACCAAAAGCCTATTCCGGCTGGCGGTAATCCAGGAATTTGCCTTCACGCACCACGAAGAGCTTGCCGGTTTCGGTAAGCTCAGGCGAGGCGAGTTGAACAATGGCGGCGGCAACTTCAGAAGGGTGTGGCACGTCTGCGGGGTCTTCACCGGGCATGGCCTGGGCGCGCATCGCGGTGCGCGTCGCGCCGGGATTGATGCTGTTGATGCGCAGCGCGGTTTTATCGGTTTCCGCAGCCCAGGTCCGGGCAAGTGCCTCAACGGCGGCCTTGGAGGTGGAATAGACGCCCCAGAAGGGACGACAGCTATGGGCAGCACCCGAAGACAGGATCAACGCCCGCCCGGCATCCGATCGCAGGAGCAACGGTTCGACAGAGCGGATCAGCCGCCATGTAGCGGTGACATTGATGGTCATGACCTTTTCGAAGACTTTCGCCTCGATATGGCCGACCGGCGAGATGACGCCGAGAACACCGGCATTCGCGACCAGAATATCGAGCTTGCCCCAGCGCTCGAAGATATTGGCGCCCAGCGCATCGATGGCGTTCATGTCGGCGAGATCGAAGGGAACCAGCGTCGCGGTGCCGCCGACGGCCTTGATGGCGTCGTCCAGATCCTCGAGGCCGCCGACCGTGCGGGCGCAGGCAATGACATGCGCACCGGCCTTGGCAAGTTCCAGCGCCGTGAAATAGCCGATACCGCGCGACGCGCCGGTGACGAGCGCGATCCTGCCCTTGAGATTGATGGTCATTTTGCCCCCTCCGAAATTCATTCCGCTTGTTTTATGAAGCCCCTGACGCCAACCGCAAGCGATCAAAACGCCGCAGCGGGCACGGTTTCAATCGCCCGCCACAAAAAAGCGACCACCGGAAGCCGGTGGCCGCTTGTTATTTCGAGATTATCAGCCGTTGCTGGCCAGCACGGAAATCTTGCTGCCCATCGCCTCGCCGTTCTGGTCGAGAAGGCGGGTAGGGTAGTCGCCGGTAAAATAATGGTCCGTGAATTGCGGACGCGCATTGTTGCGGTTCTCGCCACCGACGGCGCGGTAAAGACCGTCGATCGACAGGAAGGCAAGCGAATCGGCGCCAATGAATTTCGCCATGGCGTCCACATCGGCATATTGGTTGGCGAGCAGCTTGTCGGCATCAGGCGTGTCGATGCCGTAGAAATCCGGATGGAAAATCATCGGGCTGGCAACGCGGATATGCACTTCTTTCGCGCCCGCTTCGCGGATCATCTGCACGATCTTCAATGAAGTCGTGCCGCGCACGATCGAATCATCCACCAGCACCACGCGCTTGCCTTCAATCATCGCCCGGTTGGCGGAATGCTTGAGCTTGACGCCAAAAGCGCGAATCTGCTGCGTCGGCTCGATGAAGGTACGGCCGACATAGTGGTTGCGGATGATTCCGTATTCGAACGGAATACCGCTTTCCTGCGCAAAACCGAGCGCTGCCGGCGTGCCGCCATCGGGAACCGGAACCACAACGTCAGCTTCCAGCGGCGCTTCCTTGGCAAGGTTCATGCCCATGTTCTTGCGCGTCGTATAGACGTTGCGGCCGCCGACGACGGAATCGGGGCGGGCGAAATAGACATATTCGAACAGGCAGAGACGCTCCGGCTGCGGCTTCGAAGGCTTGCGCGCATCGATGGTGATCGAACCATCAGGCTGAATTTCGCAGATGATGACTTCGCCGTTTTCGACGTCACGCACGAATTTCGCGCCGATGATATCGAGAGCGCAGGTCTCCGAGCAGAAGATCGGCTTGCCGTCCAGCTCACCCATGACGAGCGGGCGGATGCCGATCGGGTCGCGGGCTGCGATCAGCTTGGTGCGGGTCATCGCCAGCATCGAATAGCCGCCTTCCATCTGGCGGATGGCGTCGATGAAACGGTCGGCAGTGGAGCTGTGACGCGAACGGGCGATGAGGTGCAGCACGACTTCGGTATCCGATGTCGACTGACAGATGGCGCCGGTGGCGATGATCTGTCGGCGAAGCGTCAGGCCATTGGTGAAATTGCCGTTATGGGCAATCGAAATGCCGCCTTCTTCCAGCTCGGCAAACAGTGGCTGCACGTTGCGCATCGCCACTTCGCCTGTTGTGGAGTAGCGGGTATGGCCAATCGCGATGGAGCCGGGCAGGCGGGCAAGGGTTGCAGGATCGGTATAATGATCGCCGACGAGGCCCATATGGCGTTCCTGATGGAAGCGCTTGCCATCGAAGGAGACGATGCCTGCTGCCTCTTGGCCGCGATGCTGAAGCGCATGCAGGCCGAGTGCAGTCAGGGCGGAGGCATCGGCGTGGCCGAGAATGCCGAACACGCCGCACTCTTCGTGCAGCGTGTCGCCGTCGATTTCTTCATTGAAAGTGGAATGCGAAAGCGGCTCAATCATCCGGCTTGCCCTTGCTCTCTACCGAGAAAAACGAAAGACCTCTCCGGTGAGCTTGTCTCCCGGTCGGCCAGTCTGTGTCGTGCTTGATATTTAGCACAAATAGCGCGCCTTGCATGCATTGCAAGGCGCGACACTGTGTCAATTATTCGTTGCCGGCGGATTTGTCGCCGGTACATCTTCCGCAGGCGTCTGCGCGGCTGCCGGTTCCTGCGGTTTTCCGAGGATACGGGCGCGGATCTGCGGCTCTATATCGTCAGGCAGAACCGCTTCCAGCTTGCCCACCAGCCCGTCGAGGAAAGGCTTGGACTTGGCCTGGGTTACCCATTGTGGCTGCGTCTTCACATCCACCAGCCAGTTCCAGAAGGCAACCGCGACGACCAGCAAGAGAATGCCGCGCGCTGCGCCGAACAGGAAACCCAGCGTGCGATCCAGCGCACCGATGCGGCTGTCGATGATGAAATCGGCAATGCGCGAGGTGATGAAGGAAATGACGACAAGGGAAATGAGGAAGACGACGCCTGCCGAACCGGCGATGGCGATCTTGTCGTCATCGGTATAGTTGCGTGCATAGGGCAGCAGGATCGGGAAAAGATAATAGGCGGCGGCGACCGAACCGGCCCAGCTCGCGATGGACAGAATCTCGCGGGAAAAACCGCGCACCATCGCGAGAATGGCGGAGAAAAGAACAACGGCGATGACGATGCCGTCGAAAATTGTAATGGGCATATACCAACTCCGGAGGTGCGACGCCCTGTCAGGCGCTGCCTTGCCAATTGTGCGATCCTCTTACACCACTGTTTCCCTTGGCGAAAGGATCAATCTTAGTCGTCCTCAACCTGTTTGAACCGGTTGCCGGAACCGGCGATGCGCGCCACGAGGTCCGGCAGGCTTTCTATTTCCGTCCAGCGCCCCTTGCCCGCTTTCGGCAATTCAGCCGAAGCAGACGGCAGAAGTGCGGCGGAGAAACCGAGTTTTTCAGCTTCTTTCAAACGCTGGCCCGTATGCGAGACGGGCCGTACCGCGCCCGACAGGCTGATCTCGCCGAAATAGACGCAATCGGCGGGCAGGGCAAGACCGGCAAGCGAGGAAACCAGCGCAGAGGCTATCGCCATATCCGCAGCCGGTTCGGAAATGCGGTATCCGCCGGCGACGTTCAGATAAACGTCGTGCTGACCGAGCTTCACGCCGCAATGGGCTTCCAGCACGGCAAGGATCATGGCGAGCCGCGAACTGTCCCAGCCGACCACGGCGCGGCGCGGCGTGCCGAGCGAGGTGGCCGCGACCAGCGCCTGCACCTCGACCAGAATGGGACGGGTGCCCTCCATGCCGGCAAAGACCGCGGCACCGGGAGATTTCTCGTTGCGCTCGCCAAGGAACAGTTCGGACGGGTTGGAGACCTCGCGCAATCCGCGATCGGACATTTCAAATACGCCGATCTCGTCCGTAGGCCCGAAGCGGTTCTTGACGGTGCGCAGAATGCGGTAATGGTGGCCGCGGTCGCCTTCGAAATAAAGCACGGCGTCGACCATGTGCTCCACCACGCGGGGACCGGCGATCTGGCCTTCCTTGGTCACATGGCCCACCAGCACCATGGTCGCGCCCGTCTGCTTTGCGTAACGGATCATTGCCTGCACGCCGGTGCGCACTTGCGTTACCGTGCCGGGAGCGGAATCGGCCGTGTCGCTCCATAGCGTCTGGATGGAATCGATGATGACGAGATCGGGGCGTTTGCCCTCGGAAATCGTCGCCAGAATATCCTCGACATTGGTTTCTGCCGCCAGCAGCACGTCGGTTTCCGCCGCACCCAGCCGCTGGGCGCGCAGACGCACCTGCGCTACCGCTTCTTCGCCAGAAACATAGATGACGCGATGTCCGCGCCGCGAAAGGGCAGCTGCCGCCTGCATCAGCAGGGTCGATTTGCCGATGCCGGGATCGCCGCCGATCAACACCGCCGAACCGCGCACGAAACCGCCACCGGTTGCCCGGTCCAGTTCGCTGATGCCGGTCGGAATGCGCGGCGCCTCCTCGATCTCGCCCGAAAGCGCCGTAAGCGCGACCGCCCGACCCTTTTTCGGCGTCTTGCCGGGGCCGGAGCCGATGCCGCCCATCGGATCTTCTTCGACGATGGTATTCCACTCGCCGCAGCCTTCGCATTTTCCCGCCCAGCGGGTATGAACCGTGCCGCAGTTCTGGCACACGAATTGGGTCTTGGCTTTGGCCATCTATGTCAGTTTTCTTCTTGTTTGAAATCTTTGGCGGAATTGTCCTGGTGGCCGTGCAGCAAGCGCAGAACGGTTAGATCGGCCTCGTCAACACGAAAGAAGATGACGCGCTCACGATAGGCAATACTTCGAAGCCCGGCCCATGGTCTTCGGCAAGATCGCGCCTTGCCCGCGTGGTCCAGATTGGGGTCCGGATTTTAATGACCGGTCCCCGTTTTTTGCTGCACGGAAACGCGTTTGATATCGCTCAGGAAGTCGTCTTGTGAGGCATAGCGGTGAACCCGGCCGGCGTCCGCATCGCTATAGACACCCTCAGCCACCTGCTCTCCGATGAAATTTTCGTCCTGCTCGCTCAAATGGATTTCGGGCATTTCGATCTCCTTTTGTTCTCTTTTAGCACAGGTCGCTTCCGCTTTCCAAGAGCTAAAGACAGACGTGGTTCAGTCGTCAGCCATCAGATATTGCCGCTCGTAGCGCAAACCAAGCCCCGTCAGCATTTCGTAACCGATGGTGCCGGCGGCGCGCGCCACCTCATCGAGCGGTACTTTCGGGCCGAAAAGCTCGATATAATCACCGGTGCGGACGGCATTTGCCGGTATGTCCGTGATGTCGAAAATGGTGAGATCCATGGTTACACGACCGGCGACCGGCGCCTTGTGGCCGTTGACTATGCCGTAAGCACCGCCATGGCCCATTTCGCGCAATGGAATGCCGGAACCGGAAAGCGACCGCTGGTATCCGTCCGCGTAACCAACGGAAGCGATGGCAAGGCGGCTCGCCCGTTTCAGCAAATAGGTGCCGCCATAGCTGACTGTCTGGCCTTCGCCGGCCTCGCGAATCTGGATGATCCGCGCTTCGGCCTTTGCGACGGGCCGCATCGGGTTTGCCACATCGTTGATTGCCTCGCCGCCGTAAAGGGCAATGCCGGGGCGGGTGAGATCGAAATGATAATCCGGTCCCAGAAAGATTCCGGCGGAGGCTGAAAGGCTTGATTCGATACCTTCGAAAGCGGCGCTAACCTTGCGGAATGATTCGAGCTGGACCTTATTCATGGGCGAAGACGGCGTGTCGGCGCAGGCGAGGTGGGAGAGCACCAGAACCGGATCGAAACTCGCAGGCCGGGTCACGTCGTCTGCCAGAAACAGCGCGTCGTCCAGCGGCAGGCCAAGCCGGTTGAAGCCGGTATCCACATGCAGCGCGCAGGGGTGTTCGCCGCGTTCGGCAACTGTCGCCATCCAGAAGGAGAGCTGTTCCTCCGAGGCCAGAACCGGCACGAGATCATTGTCGAAGACCTGACGCTCCTGGCCCTGCCAGATGCCTGACAGCACGAAGATGCGCGCTTCCGGCGCATAGGATCGCAAGGTCGCACCTTCGGACACCGTTGCCACGAAGAAGTCGCGTGCGCCGGCATGGTAGAGCGTCGCGCCGCAATCCTCGATACCGAGCCCGTAGGCATCTGCTTTCACGACAGCCGCCGTCCGCGCCTTGCCGGACCGCTTTTTCATGTCGCGCCAATTGTCGGCAAGCGCGCCGAGATCGACGGTCAGCCTCAGCGGCGCATGTTCGAAAGCGTCGGTTTCGTGTTCGGGAAATGTGTCTTCGAAGTCGTCTGTCATGCCATGCGTCCGGTTGATTTGGAACCGGTTCGGACCCTAGCACTTTTGTTCAAGACGGTAATGACCGATTGGTTTAAAGTCGTTCTATGCACAATGTTTCGCAGGAACAGGCCATAGACGTCATGCCGGTTGCAGCGACGGAAACGACGCGTTTCTGGCGTGACCCACGTTTTGGCGGCATGGAATGTCTGAGCGCGACGTTCCTGACACATGAATATTCGCCGCACGCGCATGATACCTTCTCGATCGGCGCGATCGAAAGCGGCTCGCAGATTTCCACCATTCAGGGCACCAGGGAACAGACCGGGCCGGGGCATCTCTATCTCATCAATCCGGACGAGATTCACGATGGTGCGCCGGGTGGCGGCGGTTATCGTTATCGGATGATCTATCCCGACGCAGCGCTGCTGCGTGATATTATCGAGGATGTGACGGGCAGGGCTTTCCACGGAATGCCGTCCTTTCCAAGGTTTCTCCCGCGTGATCCGCAGATGGCCGCTGCTTTTCAGATGGCGCATCGCAGGCTGGAGGCCAAGTCCGGCGCTCTTGAGGCAGATGAGGGCATGTTCTCGGTTCTGGCGGCACTGTTCGGCAGGCATGGCAGCGCCATTATCCTGGCCGTTGAAACCCGCGAGAAGACGGCGGTCCATACCGCCCGCGACTATCTCTCCGATAATTACGAGACCGATATCGGCCTTGAGGAATTGGCGTCCATCGCTGGTCTCAGCCGCGCGCATCTAATCCGGGCCTTCCGCAAGGAGTTCCACATCACCCCGCATGCCTATCTGACGGATGTGCGCATAAGGCGGGCGCGCCGTCTTCTGCGTTCCGGCGAAATGCCGGCCGAGGTGGCTGCGCTGTGCGGTTTTGCCGATCAGGCGCATTTTACGCGGCATTTCAAGGCGCGCACCGGCGTCACGCCGGGACAATTCCGGACGGCGTGATTTTGGAGGCCATTCCGAAGCGCAACGTCACTTTCATTCAAGACTGGAAAAACTTGCAGGCGTAATCGCATGTCTCTGAAAAGGAGAATGCAATGTCCGTGCTGGAAAAACGTGCAGAGCTTGGCGCAGGCCTGAGAGCTGCGGCACCCCTGCTGGTCGCCATGGTGCCGATCGGCGCCGTGTTCGGTGCAGTCGCGGTCGGCAAGGGATTGTCGCCGCTGGAAGCTTCGCTGATGTCGATTCTCGTCTTTGCAGGTGGCTCGCAATTCGTCGCCATGGATCTGTGGACGCATCCGGCAAGCTGGAGCGCGCTCGGTTTTGCCGCGCTGCTGGTCAATCTTCGCCATGTGCTGATGAGCGCTTCCATCGCTGGCAAGCTCGATGATTTTACCGGCTGGCGAAAATATGCGGCCATGCTGGTGCTGACGGACGAATCCTGGGCGCTGTCGGAATTCAGGGCAGTTGCCGGCAGGCTGACGGCCGCATTTTTCACCGGCGCTGCGCTGTCAATCTACCTCGTCTGGAACATCGCCACGCTTACGGGCGCACTTTTAGGCTCGGTGATGGGCGACATGACGGTCATCGGTCTGGACTTCGCTTTTCCGGCCGTGTTCATCGTGCTGCTGATGGGGTTCTGGAAGGGCAGGGAAACGGGCCTGGTGCTGCTGGCAAGCGCTGCCGCCGCCTTTGTCACGCACGCGCTGGTCCCAGGCGCCTGGTACATAGCCGCCGGTGCGCTTGCGGGGCTTTCCGTCGCAGCCCTCGGCCGCGAGGACGAGGTGGAGCAGCCAGCATGACGCTTGATACGAACACCCTGCTGGCGATCCTCGCCATGATGGCGGCCACCGTCGCTACGCGTCTTGGGGGTCTGCTGCTGGTCAACCATTTCACCCTGACGCCGCGTCTGAAAAAAGCGCTCGGCGTGGTTCCGCCTGCGGTCTTGATGGCTGTGGTGACGCCAACGGCATTCTCAAGCGGAATGGCGGAAACAATCGCCTGCGCGGTGACGGCAGTCGCGGCGCTCCGCCTCAGCCTGCTCCCAGCCGCAACGCTCGGCGTCGTCACCGTGGCGCTTTTGCGCGGAATCGGATTGTGAGGCAATCCCGCCAAAGTTCTGAAAAGATTCCCCAGTTTCGATTTAGAGCAGGCAGGGCGAAACGCTGACCCGGTTTCGCCCTCGGTTCAGATCAATGCTCTTCGTACTGGCTGAAGCTCGGGTCGGCCAGATCCGCGAAGCGGGTGAATTCGGACTGGAAGGCGAGTTTCACTGTGCCGGTGGGTCCGTGACGCTGCTTGGCAATGATGACGTCGGCGGTGCCTTTCACCTTGTCGAACAGGGCCTCCCACTCGGCATATTTCGGATCGGAAATATCGCGCGGCTCCATGTTCTTGACGTAATACTCCTCACGGAACACGAACAGCACCACGTCGGCGTCCTGCTCGATCGAGCCCGATTCACGCAGGTCGGAAAGCTGCGGGCGCTTGTCTTCACGGCTTTCCACCGCACGGGAGAGCTGCGAAAGCGCGATGATGGGAACGTTGAGTTCCTTGCCGAGCGCCTTAAGGCCCGTGGTGATCTGGGTGATTTCCTGCACGCGGTTCTCACCGCTCTTGCCGGCGCCGGTCATCAGCTGAATATAGTCGACCACCAGAACGTCAAGACCACGCTGGCGCTTCAGTCGACGGGCACGGGCGGAAAGCTGGGCGATGGAGATACCACCGGTCTGGTCGATGTAAAGCGGCACCTTCTGCATCATCTGAGAGCAGGCGACGAGCTTCTCGAAATCGGCCTCGGTAATGTCACCGCGGCGGATTTTCGAGGAAGACACTTCCGTCTGCTCTGAAATGATACGGGTTGCCAGCTGTTCGGACGACATTTCGAGCGAGTAGAAGCCGACGACGCCGCCGTTTTTCGCCTTGAACGAACCATCAGGCTGAACTTCCTGATCGTAGGTCGCAGCGATGTTATAAGCGATGTTGGTGGCAAGCGAGGTCTTGCCCATACCCGGACGACCGGCAAGTACGATAAGGTCGGAACGCTGCAGGCCGCCCATGCGGGCGTCGAGCGAATGGATGCCGGTGGAAATGCCGGAAAGATTGCCGTCACGCTCGAAGGCGGCGCCCGCCATGTCGATCGCCAGCGCCACGGCATCGTTGAACGACTGGAAGCCGCCATCGTAGCGACCGGTTTCCGCCAGTTCGAACAGGCGGCGCTCGGTGTCTTCGATCTGCGCCTGCGGCGGCATGTCCAGCGGCGCATCATAGGCGATGTTGACGACATCCTCGCCGATCTGGATCAGCGCGCGGCGCAGCGCCAGATCGTAGATCGCCCGGCCGTAATCTTCCGCATTGATGATGGAAACGGCTTCTGCCGCCAGACGCGCCAGATATTGCGCCACCGTCAGGTCGCCGACCTTGTCGTCTGCGGGCAGGAAGGTCTTGATGGTCACCGGATTGGCAGTCTTGCCCATGCGGATGATGTCGCCCGCCACTTCGAAAATCTTGCGGTGCAGCGGTTCGTAAAGATGCACGGGCTTCAAGAAGTCCGACACGCGATAATAGGCGTCGTTGTTAACGAGGATGGCGCCCAGCAGCGCCTGTTCGGCCTCGATATTGTTCGGCGCCTCGCGGTAATGCGGTTCCGCCGGTTGCGCGGGGGTGATCTTTCTCACAGCGTCGTTCATGGTTTGCACGATCTCCCTTTGCCTTGCCACTACACTTCGGGTTTGGCTTCCTTGGCCATGGCAGTCAATGATATTGTTGCAACACTCTATGGCAGCCTGACGTCCTGTCTGCGAAGCTGGATCACATCTTCAGTTGTCCCCAGCAATCCACAGGCGGGTGGGGACAAGGGGCGGGAAATTCCCGGCAACGTGATTCGCTGCCATGAGTTTATCGCATGGCAGACCCGACGTGAAAGAAACTTGAAAATCGGCAGGCTTCCAAATAAATAGGCAGAAAATAAGTAGTGTGCTAATTATAAGGCTTGCTGACATGTCCCGCGAAACCGACAAGGAACAGCTTCTGGACGAGGTGTCCGCCTTCACCCGCAAGCTGCGCGCATTTTTTGACGCGCGGGTAGGGGAAAGCGGCCTGACTCTGGCGCGTGCGCGTGCGCTTTTCGCGCTGTCGCGACGTGGGCCGCTGACCCAGACGGAGCTTGCCGAGGAAATGGAAATCGAAACGCCGACGCTGGTGCGCGTGCTTGACGGCATGGAGAAACAGAACCTCATCGAGCGACGCTCCGACGAAACCGACCGCCGTGCCAAACGCATCCACATGACGGAGGAGGGCGAGAAAACCTCCGAAACGGTGCAGGCGGTGGCAAAATCGCTCCGTTCTGAAATCGCCGCCGATGTTTCCTCGCAGGATCTGGCGATGGCGCTGGATGTCATGCGCAGGCTTTCGGCCAATCTGCAAAATCTGGCAAGCGGGAGGGCGCAATCGTGAGTACCGTGGTGCCGCAAACGGCAGATGAGACCGCCTCTGAAAATGCCGACGTTACGGTAAAGCCGGCGAACGTGCCGGAATCTGCTGCTGCGGCCGCCGCGCCGCAACCGGTGGAGCGGCCAGTGTGGCTGCGGCTGTGTTTCATCTTTGCGGGCCTGGCGTTCTTCATCACCCAAGGGTTGGGCATGAACCTCGTCATGGCCAATCTATACCAGTTGCAGGGCGAATTTTCCGCCACGGTGGCCGAGGTCGCCTGGCTTTCCGCCGCCTATATGGCCCCCTATGCCACGTTTTCCATCGCGCTGTTCAAGGTGCGAACGCAGTATGGCCTGCGTCCTTTTGCCGAACTTTCGATCATCGTCTTCGTCGTCGCCTCGTGCCTCAACCTGTTCGTGACAGATTTGCATTCGGCGATCGTCATCCGCTTCCTCAGCGGCATGGCGGCGGCACCTCTTTCTTCGCTCGGCTTTCTCTACATTCTGGAGGCCTTTCCGCCGGCGCGGAAATTCTCGCTGGGCTTCAGCATCGCACTCACCGGAACCTTGCTGTCTGCACCGCTCGCGCGCATCGTCTCGCCTTCCTTGCTGCAAATCGGCGGCTGGAATGCCCTTTACACGATGGAAATGGGCTTCGCGCTGATCTCGCTCGCCTTGATCTACCTGTTGAAAGTTACGCCGCCGCCGCGCGCGAAAGTCATCGAGCGCACGGATATTCTGAGCTACCTTCTGTTTGCGGGTGGCCTTGGCTGTCTTGCGGTCATGCTCACGCTTGGCCGGTTTTACTGGTGGTTCGAAACATGGTGGCTGGGCGTGCTTTTGGCCACGTCGATCACGCTTCTCACGCTGATGGTCGTCATCGAGTTGCCGCGCAAGAACCCGCTGCTTGACCTGCGCTGGATTTTTTCGAAAACCAACCTGCATGTCATAGCGGTCCTGCTCATCTACCGTGCAGTTTCCTCCGAGCAGTCCTCGACGGCGGTGAGTTTCTACCAGCAGCTTGGCCTTTTGAACGACCAGACGATCACGCTTTATGCTCTGGTGCTTTTGGCGACGGTTCTCGGCGGTGCGGCCTGTGCCTGGCTGATGCTGACGAAATATGTCGATACCGCTCATGTGATTGCGCTTACCCTGATTGCGGCCGGCGCTTTTCTGGACAGCCAGTCCAACAATCTGACGCGGCCAGCGCAGATGTATCTGAGCCAGATGATGATCGCCTTCGGTGCGGCCATGTTCCTGCCGCCCGTTATGGCAAAGGGGTTCGCTGCCGCACTTGCGCGCGGAGCGCCCTATCTGGTGAATTTCATCACCATCTTCCTGTTCACCCAGATCACCGGATCGATGTTGATGACCGGGCTGCTCGGCAGTTTCGTGACGCTGCGCGAAAAATTCCATTCCAATATTCTGGTGGAGAATATCCTGCTCACCAACCCATTGGTCGCCCAGCGCGTGTCGCAGCTTTCCGGCGCCTACAGCCACGTCATCACCGATCCGGCGCTGCTGAAGGCCGAGGGGCTTTCCCTCCTTGGCCAGCAGGTTACCAAGGAAGCCTATGTGCTCGCCTATAACGATACGTTCCTGTTGATTTCCACCGTTGCGGCGCTGGCGCTCATGGCGCTTTTGCTCCACCTTGCATGGCTGCGCATCCGTCCCCGCTTTTTCCGGGACAATGTCGATGCCGCGCCGGCGCCACAGTCTTGAACCTCCAAGAGTGATAATATGCTGAAGAAGATTTTTACCCCCGTTTCCATTCTCGTTCTGCTCGGTGGCCTCGCCGGCGTCGCCCTGGTGCTCTATGCATGGCGCCTGCCACCATTCCTTTCCACCGTCGAAATGACCGACAACGCCTTCGTGCGTGGTTACGTGACGACGATGAGCCCGCAGGTGAGCGGTTATGTCGTGGATGTGCCGGTGAAGGACTATCAGGAGGTCAAACAGGGTACGTTGCTGGCGAAGATCGACGACCGCATCTACCGCCAGAAGCAGGCGCAGGCGGGAGCCGCGCTGGATACGCAAAAAGCGGCACTGGACAATTCCCGCCAGCAGGAAAACGCCGCCAACGCCAATATCCGTTCCAGCGAGGCGGCGGTCGATAGCGCCCAGGCATCTCTGAAACAGGCGCAACTGGCATCAGACCGCCAGGACAACCTCATCAAAAGCGGTGCCGGCACCTCCAGCCTGCAGGAAGAGGCGCATGCCGCGCTTGAAAAGGCGAGGGCATCGCTCTCGCAGGCGAAAGCGGCACTTGAGGTCTCGCGGCAGGATTTGCAGACGATCATCGTTAACCGCAGTTCCCTGCAGGCCGCTGTCGCCAATGCCGAGGCTGCGGTCGAACTCGCCAGGATTGATCTCGACAATACCGAAATTCACGCGCCGGTGGACGGCAGGCTCGGCGAAATCGGCGTGCGCACCGGTCAGTATGTGACGGCCGGAACGCAGTTGATGGCGGTTGTGCCGCATGATGTCTGGGTCATCGCCAATTTCAAGGAAACCCAGCTCGCGGGCATGCAGGTCGGCCAGCCGGTGACGATCTCGGTGGATGCCCTGCATCGCCGCAAGCTCAACGGCCGCGTCGAGCGGTTCTCGCCCGCAACGGGATCGGAATTCGCTGTCATCAAGCCCGACAATGCCACCGGCAATTTCGTGAAGATCGCCCAGCGTCTCGGCGTGCGCATCGCGATCGACGCCGATCAGCCGCTGGCAGCGGATCTGTCGCCGGGCATGTCGGTGGTCGTGCATGTGGACAAGAGCGTGGCGCCGGAGGGGGCGGAGACGGCTGCGAGGTAGTCTGGCGCTGAGTTTGCCGAGAGGCACCCCCTCTGTCCTGCCGGACATCTCCCCCACAAGGGTGGAGATCGAATTGTGGCTTGCGCTCGACAACCTCAACGTTGCGGCTATTAGCGATGTGGGATCGCCCTGCTGATCTCCCTTCTTGTGGGGGAGATGCCCGGCAGGGCAGAGGGGGTAACCTCTCCGCACACTTCACGCCACCGTCAAAAACCAAAAAACCCCGGATGTCGCCATCCGGGGTTTTCCTTATGACCACAAGGCCAAAATCTTATTCGTCGTCGTCGTTGCCGTCAGCTTCCGGATCGAAGAAGTCTTCCGGACGCAGGGCGTCTTCGTCAACGCCGTAGATGGCGTCGGCGGAGGTGAGGCTTTCGCCCTTGGACTGACGCTCGGCTTCTTCGGCAGAACGGGCAACGTTCAGCTCGACCTGAAGCTCGACTTCGGCGTGCAGGTGCAGGGTAACGTTGTGCAGGCCGATGGTCTTGATCGGCGTGTTCAGTTCAACCTGGTTGCGGCCGATGTTGAAGCCTTCGGCGCCGAGGATTTCAACGACGTCGCGAGCAGCAACAGAACCGTAAAGCTGACCGGTTTCGCCAGCCGAGCGAACGACGATGAAGGACTTGCCTTCGAGTGCTTCGGCAACCTTCTGGGCTTCCGACTTGCGCTCGAGGTTACGGGCTTCAAGCGTTGCGCGCTCGGTTTCGAAACGGGTCTTGTTGGCGGCGTTGGCGCGCAGCGCCTTGCCCTGCGGCAGCAGGAAGTTACGTGCGTAACCGTCGCGAACCTTTACGGTTTCGCCCATCTGGCCGAGCTTGTTGATGCGTTCGAGAAGAATAACGTCCATCTTCTTGATCCTTTCTATGTGTTGGTTTCGTTCGTATTGTCAGTTTTCCGCGTTGGGGTGAGGGAGATCGTGCTGCGCACGTCGCTCAATCCCAAAACGAGAATGATAAGCAGCGGGAAGACAAAGACCGCCGAGAGATAGGCGAGGATGAGAACCGGCAGACGCCAGTCCTTTCCACGCGCGCGTTTGTGCAGCGAGGCGTAACCCGCCATCAGGAAGCCCGCGCCGAAGGTGCCGCAGACGACTGCGCCGACCATCGCGGCGACGCCACCGAAGAACATGGCGACGATGCCGCAGAGAAAAACGAAGATGGCGTTGCGGTGCATGCGCAGTGCGGAAGGAATGTCCTCGCGTGGGCGAAGACCCTTGCCGAAGGAACCGACCAGCCGGGCCGCGAAATAATAGGCCGCAAACAAAAGGATGACCCACAGGCCGCCCTGAACGATCGGCAGCATCAGAACCAGCAGCGACTTCGTCTGCGCCAGTGCCTCGACATTGGGTTCGAACAGCGGTTCGCGGCTCTGCACGGAGGTCATCATCAGATCGACCATGCGCGCGACGAGATCGGGACCGTAACCGATCATCCAGCCGAGAATGACGACGGCAACCGAAACCAGAAGGCAGAGATGCAGGACGATGCCGGACAGCGGATACCAGGCAAGCAAGTCATCCGGGCCGCCGAGTTCCGAGGCCGGGCGCGCCAGATTGGCAAGATGCGAAAGCCAGCCCGCCGGGATCAGCGTGAAGATCGCAATGGTCAGCGAGAAAAGCGGCGATATGACGAGCGCGCCGATGATAGCCGTGGTGATGATCGCAACGACGGCTGCGCGATTGCCCCAGCCCATGCCGGCGATGAAGATGGGCATGGCGGAACCGGCGTAAAGCAGGAAGGAAAAGGACGACTGTGCCGTTGCGCCAAGCGTTAGAAACGCGGCGCATATGCCGGCGAGAACGCCGGTGATCAGCACTGTCTGGTTCAACTTTTGCACTTCGCTGTCCTGCTGGAAACTTGAGCAGTTAGAGGACCGTTCCAATCAGGATCGTCGTCCCCAACATGGGTTTTATGGTATCGATCCGCGCCCAACGCGGAAGGATTTGAACTCGCAACCTACTGATCAAAAGTCAGTTGCATCGTGGAAGACGAGGCCGCGCCAAAGCGCGGCCTCGCTTCAAATCATTACGCTACGACGTAAGGCAGCAGGCCGAGGAAACGGGCGCGCTTGATCGCCTGGGCGAGTTCGCGCTGCTTCTTCTGGGAAACGGCCGTGATGCGGGAAGGAACGATCTTGCCGCGCTCGGAAATGTAGCGCTGCAGGAGACGAACGTCCTTGTAGTCGATCTTCGGAGCGTTTGCGCCGGAGAAGGGGCACGTCTTGCGACGGCGGTGGAACGGGCGGCGTGCCTGGGAAGAGGATGTATCAGCCATTGGTCAATTCTCCTTATGCACGGTCTTCGCGCGGACGGCGCGGACGGTCTTCGCGGTCGCCGAAGCCACCTTCGCGCGGTGCGCGGGGACCACGATCTTCACGCGGGCCACGATCCGGACGGTCGCCATCGCGGCGCGGACGGTCGTCACGGTCGCGCTTCTGCATCATCGCGGACGGGCCTTCTTCGTGGGCTTCGACGGCGATGGTCATGTAACGAAGAACGTCTTCGTTGATGCGCATCTGGCGCTCGATTTCGTGGATCGCAGGCGCCGGAGCGTCGATGTCCATGAGAGCGTAGTGAGCCTTGCGGTTCTTCTTGATGCGGTAGGTGAGGGACTTCAGACCCCAGTTCTCGACGCGTCCGACTTTACCGCCGAACGATTCGATAACGCCCTTGTACTGCTCGACAAGTGCGTCGACCTGCTGGGCAGAAATATCCTGCCGGGCAAGGAAGATGTGTTCGTAAAGAGCCATTTAAGCTTTGCCTTTCTTGCGTTTCGTCCTTCACCCGGCAACGGCGCTAAGCCTCAACGACTGCTCCTGGTTAGGCTGCGAAGCCTTAAAGCAAGAAAAGCGTTGTTCGAGACGGTCGAGAGCGGAGACACGGGAGGCCGGAAAAACCTTATGGTTCCTGCTGTTTCGTTACCGAAACCAGCCCTCCGTTCAGCCACCAGCCAATTGGACCGGGTGTTGTGAACAGCGCGCTTATACCCATTTTTGCCCGGAATGCAAGGACCGGAGGCGAAAAAGCGCGCTGCGCTGTCGTCAGATCGGCATCGGATATTGCCGATGGATCGCCGCAATACCCTTCAGCACCTCTTCCGATAGCGCCACATCGGCTGCTGCGATATCCACCTTCAGCTGCTCCATGGTCGTTGCGCCGATGATGGCGGAGGCCATGAAGGGGCGTGTCAGGCAGAACGCGATGGCGAGCTGGGCCGGATCGAGGCCGTGTTGTGCGGCTAGCTCCAGATAGGCCTTGACCGGCGCTTCCTGATGCGGCTGCAGGCGACCGCCGAGGTCCTTGTTGATGGTGCCGCGCGAGCCCGCAGGGCGTGCGCCGTTCTGATACTTGCCGGTGAGCAGCCCCGCCGCCAGCGGCGAGTAGGCCAGCAGGCCGACATCTTCGTGATGGGCGACTTCCGCCATGTCGAGATCGAAGCTGCGATAGAGCAGGTTATATTCGTTCTGGATGGTTGCGACGCGCGGCAGGCCACGGGCCTCGGCAATATCGATATATTTCTGCGTACCCCAGGCGCTTTCGTTGGAAAGGCCGATAGCGCGGATCTTGCCGGCCTTTACCAGCTCGCCGAGGGTGTCGAGCTTTTCGGTTATCTCGGCAAGCGTGCGCTCCTTTTCCTGACCGGAAGCATCAAAGCTCCAGGCGCCGCGGAAGTGATAGGTGCCGCGGTTCGGCCAGTGGATCTGATAGAGGTCGATGTAGTCCGTTTTCAGGCGCGTGAGGCTGGTATCTACCGCCTCGCGGATGGCGCTCGCATCGATATCGCGTCCGCCGCGAATATAGTCACGCCCGGAACCGGCGACCTTGGTGGCAAGCACGACCTGGTCGCGCTTGCCGGTCTTTTCGAACCATGTGCCGATATAGTCTTCCGTCCGTCCCTGCGTTTCGGCGGAAACGGGGGTGGTGGGGTAAAGCTCGGCCGTATCGAAGAAATTGACGCCGTTCTCCAGCGCGTAATCCATCTGCGCATGCGCTTCGGCTTCAGTGTTCTGCGTGCCCCACGTCATTGTGCCAAGGCAAATTTCGGACACGGAAATGCCCGTGCGGCCCAATAGTCTCTGTTTCATGGAAATGTCCCGGTGCTTGGCCAGATATTTGAAAGGTGGCATGAAAGTAATGGGGAATTGCCGCAGTGCAAGAAAAAATATGATGAAAAGAAAGGGGAAAATAGATCGGCAAAACCGCGTCGATGGGGTGCCGAAGGGCTTCAAGCCTTGACTCCGCAGGCCGGAATGTGAATGGAAGTCGAAAAGAATAAAGGCAAGGCCAGACAAGAAGGACCACATCCCATGGGTATTGCATTCACATTTCCCGGTCAGGGAAGCCAGGCCATCGGCATGGGCAAGGAACTCGCCGATACCTATCCGGAAGCACGGGCTGTGTTCCAGGAGGTCGATGACGCGCTCGGCCAGAAGCTTTCCGACATCATGTGGAATGGCCCGGAAGAAACGCTGACGCTGACGGCCAATGCCCAGCCGGCGCTCATGGCGGTGTCCATGGCGGTCATGCGGGTTCTGGAAGCGCGGGGTCTGAAGCTCTCCGACGCCGTCTCTTATGTCGCTGGCCATTCGCTCGGTGAATATTCCGCGCTCTGTGCTGCCGGCACCTTCTCGGTTGCCGATACCGCACGGCTTCTCCGCATCCGCGGCAATGCCATGCAGGCTGCCGTGCCGGTGGGCGAGGGCGCGATGGCAGCGATCATCGGGCTGGAGCACGATGCTGTTTCGGCAATCTGTGAAGAGGCTGCCATTCTCGGCGTCTGCCAGATCGCCAACGACAATGGCGGCGGCCAGCTGGTCATCTCCGGCGGCAAGGCGGCTGTCGAGAAGGCGGCTGCGATCGCTTCCGAAAAGGGCGCCAAGCGCGCCATCATGCTGCCGGTTTCCGCGCCCTTCCACTCCGCGCTGATGGCGCCGGCGGCGGAAGCCATGCGCGAGGCGCTGGCGGCTGTCGAAAAGAATAACCCGGTCGTGCCTGTTATCGCCAATGTGCGTGCCGCCCCCGTTTCCGACGCCAATGAGATCGCCGCTTTGCTGGTCGAGCAG
This sequence comes from Agrobacterium sp. MCAB5, assembly GCF_052114365.1. NCBI lineage: Bacteria > Pseudomonadati > Pseudomonadota > Alphaproteobacteria > Hyphomicrobiales > Rhizobiaceae > Agrobacterium > Agrobacterium sp. MCAB5. Next base: position 352,687 of record NZ_JBFREP010000005.1, on the reverse strand, counting down.
GTGACGGGCCAGGTGCGCTGGCGCGAGACGGTGGAATGGTTTGCCGCCAACAATGTAACGCAGCTTTACGAGATCGGCTCGGGCAAGGTGCTGACGGGTCTTGCCCGTCGCATCGACAAGACGGTGAACGGCGTTGCCGTCAACGGCGCTGCCGATATCGACCAGCTTCTCGCCACTCTTATCGGCTGAGACGGGCTTCGCCCCGCATCGGCTTTTTGTTTTACGGTAATTCCCGATGCGATTCCGCTAAAAGGCTTTTACGGAATTGCTCTAAAGAAGGAACGGAACATGTTTGATCTGACAGGCCGCAAGGCTCTCGTAACCGGCGCGACCGGCGGCATTGGCGAGGAAATCGCCCGCCTTCTGCACAGCCAGGGCGCAACCGTCGGCCTGCACGGCACGCGCGTTGAAAAGCTCGAAGCCCTGGCGGCGGAACTTGGCGACCGCGTCAAGATTTTCCCGGCCAACCTTGCCGATCGTGCCGAGGTCAAGGCGCTGGGCGAAAAGGCCGAGGCCGAGCTGGAAGGCGTCGACATTCTCGTCAACAATGCCGGGATTACCAAGGACGGCCTGTTCGTGCGCATGAGCGACGAGGACTGGGACAACGTCATCGAGGTGAACCTGACCGCGATGTTCCGCCTGACGCGTGAACTGACGCATCCGATGATGCGCCGCCGTTTCGGCCGCATTATCAACATCACCTCCATCGTCGGCGTCACCGGCAATCCCGGCCAGGCGAACTATTGCGCCTCCAAGGCCGGCATGATCGGTTTTTCGAAGTCGCTGGCACAGGAAATCGCCACCCGCAACGTCACCGTCAACTGCGTGGCGCCTGGATTCATCGAAAGCGCGATGACCGGCAAGCTGAACGACAAGCAGAAAGACGCCATCATGGGTGCCATTCCCATGAAGCGCATGGGAACGGGCGCCGAAGTCGCTTCGGCCGTACTTTATCTGGCTTCCAATGAAGCTGCCTACATGACCGGCCAGACCTTGCACGTCAATGGCGGCATGGCGATGATCTGACGCCACCTGAAAGGCGTCTTGAAACGATTGCGGCGCTGTTTCTGCACCTTGTTTGGTGTCGGGCGCCGCAAGACCCTCCATGCCGGTTTCCGGCGAAATTGCCTGTCATACGTTGTGCTTAGCGCGTTTTCAGGCTTTTCGACCGGTTGAAACCGTGTTAATCGGGCCAAGACTGTGAACAGTCGTCCCGGAGAGACAGGAAGCCGTTGCGATTTTGCGCGACGATGTCTAGCTTGGACCGGGTTGAACGGGTTTGCCAGCAGTGCCGGATTTGAACGGCGCATGAGGGCTTCTAACAGGGCAGGGTGCCGTAAGGCATTCCCTTCAAAATAAAGGTCGAGGAAACCGACATGAGCGATATCGCAGAACGCGTAAAGAAAATTGTAATTGATCATCTGGGCGTCGACGCCGACAAAGTTGTTGAAGGCGCAAGCTTCATTGACGATCTGGGCGCTGATTCGCTCGATACCGTTGAACTGGTCATGGCTTTCGAAGAAGAATTCGGCGTCGAGATCCCAGACGACGCAGCTGACTCGATCCTGACTGTTGGCGACGCTGTCAAGTTCATCGAGAAGGCCCAGGCCTGATCGACCTGTATTGGGGAGGTGTAACAACCTCCCGTCTTGGCCCGGCTTGTCCGGGCCAATATTTTATCGTGAAACAGAACGCGCCCGAAAGACGTGCGTCCTGACGAATGCATAAGTTTCCGAACCGGCTCCGGCCTGCGGAAGATTATGCGGACATTCAAAATGGTGCAGCGCCTGTTCCCGCCATTCCATGGTGTGTGGCGTTGCAAAAAGACCGATGATTTGGATAAGGGCGGAGCGTTGGCGATGAGGCGTGTCGTTATCACCGGTACCGGCATGGTATCTCCTCTTGGATGCGGAACGGAAATCACCTGGGAACGGCTGCTTGCCGGCCAGAACGGTGCCCGTCTCGTGACTGAGTTCGAAGTCGAAGACTTGCCCGCAAAGATTGCCTGTCGCATTCCCGTCGGCGATGGCTCCAACGGCACGTTCAATGCCGATGACTGGATGGAACTCAAAGAGCAGCGCAAGATCGATCCGTTCATCCTTTTCGGTGTGGCCGCTGCCGACATGGCGCTTGCGGACGCCGGCTGGCATCCCGAAACGGACGAGGACCAGGTCGCCACGGGCGTTCTGATCGGCTCCGGCATCGGCGGTCTGGAAGGTATTGTCGAGGCGGGTTATACGCTGCGCGACAAAGGCCCCCGCCGCATTTCTCCATTTTTCATTCCCGGCCGTCTGATCAACCTGGTTTCCGGTCACGTCTCAATCCGTCACAAGCTGCGCGGTCCGAACCATGCCGTAGTGACGGCTTGCTCGACCGGTGCGCATGCCATCGGCGATGCTGCCCGGATGATTGCGTTCGGCGATGCCGAGGTCATGGTCGCAGGTGGTGCCGAATCGCCGGTCTGCCGCATCGCGCTTGCCGGCTTTGCCGCCTGCAAGGCGCTTTCCACCCAGCATAACGACGATCCGCAGAAGGCATCGCGTCCCTATGACCGCGACCGTGACGGTTTCGTCATGGGCGAAGGTGCCGGCATCGTCGTTCTGGAAGAGCTGGAACATGCCAAGGCGCGCGGCGCAAAGATTTATGCCGAAGTCGTCGGTTACGGCCTTTCCGGTGATGCCTATCACATCACCGCACCGTCGGAAGATGGCGATGGCGCGTACCGCTGCATGGCGATGGCGCTGAAGCGCGCCGGCCTCACGCCTGACGATATCGACTACATCAACGCCCACGGCACCTCCACCATGGCCGATACGATCGAGCTTGGTGCGGTCGAGCGGCTGGTTGGTGACGCGGCGTCGAAGATTTCCATGTCTTCCACGAAGTCGGCCACCGGCCATCTTCTCGGAGCAGCTGGCGCTATCGAGGCGATTTTCGCCACGCTTGCGATCCGCGACAACATCGTTCCGCCGACGCTGAACCTCGACAATCCCGACGTGGAGACGAAGATCGATCTGGTGCCGCACAAGGCGCGCAAGAGGCAGGTCAACGTCGCCTTGTCGAACTCCTTCGGGTTTGGCGGCACCAACGCCTCCCTCGTACTGCGTCGCTACGAAGCATAAATCACGACGAAAACCCGGCGCCGCAAACCGCCTAAAGCGGTGCGGCTCCCTCCCGCCGGGTGCCTGAGAGCGCTCTTCTTTGAAGAACGCATTGCGGCTTGCGAAAGCCATTTCGATTTTCGCGCCGATATTGTAGTCGTTTACGGAAGACGGTTTGCCGGTTTCGGAATGATTTCCTGCTGCGGGTGAATTTCCCGCCGCAGATGGCTTTCCTTGACCGGCTTTGCCGGAAACGACGATTCGTGAAGGAGGACAATGAGGTCTTCACGATGTCTCTATGTGGTGCAGGAAGGCATTCCGAACCTGTTTTTGCCGCATTACCTGCGCAAAAAGCGCTGACAACGCCGAACTGAAAAGGACCGACGGTGAGCGACACGAACCAGAACAGCCAGGGACCATACGGACGAGACGGCGCGGGTGAGGGCAATCGCGGCCCGATCATCCCGAAATCCCCGACCGAAGCGCTTCGGCCGGAAAAAGTGCCGGCTCCACCGAAGCGCTCCCGCAAGGCCCATGGCCAGCTGGTGATCTTCCTGAATTTTCTGATGACGCTTGCGGTTGCCGTCTGTGTGCTTGCTGTCGCAGCCTTCTATTACATGATAAATGCGTTCCAGGAGCCCGGTCCGCTTCAGACGAACACACATTTCACGGTGCGCAACGGCGCAGGCCTCATCGAGATCGCCAATAATCTAGAGCGCAACGACGTCGTATCCAATGCCCGTGTCTTCCGCCTGATGACGGGCAGCTACCTGCAAAAGGACCAGACGCTGAAGGCGGGCGAATACGAAATCAAGGCCGGCGCATCGATGAAGGATATCATGATGCTCTTGGAGTCGGGCAAATCGATCCTTTATTCCGTATCGTTGCCGGAAGGTCTGACCGTCAAGCAGATGTTCGCGCGGCTTGCCGCCGACGAGGTGCTGGATGGCGAATTGCCCGCCACCCTGCCGCCGGAAGGCAGCCTTCGCCCCGATACCTATCGCTTTACCCGTGGTACGAAGCGTGAGGAAATCATCAACCAGATGAGTGCGGCGCAGGAGAAGCTGATCGACATGATCTGGGAACGTCGTGACCCCGATCTGCCGATCAAGACGGTCGAAGAATTCGTGACGCTCGCCTCGATCGTGGAGAAGGAAACCGGCAAGGACGACGAGCGCGCCCATGTCGCTTCGGTGTTCTACAACCGGCTGAAGAAGGGCATGCGCCTGCAATCCGACCCGACGATCATCTACGGTCTCTTCGGCGGCGACGGCAAACCGTCCGACCGTCCGATCTACCAGTCGGACCTGCAAAAGCAGACGCCGTTCAACACCTATGTCATCAAGGGCCTGCCACCGTCTCCCATCGCCAATCCGGGCCGGGCCGCGCTCGAGGCGGTTGCCAACCCATGGCGCACCGATGACATCTACTTTGTTGCCGATGGCACCGGCGGCCATGTGTTTGCGAAGACGCTGGACGAACATAACGCCAATGTGCGCCGCTGGCGCAAGATCGAGGCCGAAAAAGCGGCTTCCGGCGCCAATCCCGATGTTGTCGTGGATGGTCAGCCCGGCGGCACCGAGGCGGAAAAACCGGCCAATAACTGATAGTTCTGACCGGGCCTTGTCATCACAAGGCCCGGTTTTTTGCACGGCATGATGGGGGCTTTCTGAATATGACATTGCAATCGATGACCGGGTTCGCGCGCAGCGAAGGAACCTCCGGCCGTTACCGCTGGGCGTGGGAATTGCGCTCGGTGAACGGCAAGGGGCTCGATGTGCGCCTGCGCCTGCCAAACGGTCTGGAAGCGCTGGAAACGGGCCTGCGGGAAATCGCGGCACAGCATCTTTCCCGTGGCAATATTCAGGCGGGATTGACGCTGGCGATTGCGGAAAATCGGCTGGAGGCGGTGATCAACCGCGATGCTCTTGCCGCAGTTCTCGCTCTCAAGGAAGAACTGGGCGACGTCGTCGACGACAAGCCGCTGAGCTTCGATACGCTACTGTCGCTGCGCGGGCTCGTCGATTTTCGCGAGGCGGAAGATGACGCCGAGGCGCAGGCCGCGCGCAACGCCGACGTGCTTGCGGGCTTTACCGCCGCCGTCGAGAAGCTGAAGGACATGCGCGAGCGGGAAGGGGCGTCCCTGTTTGCCATCCTGTCCGGGCAGATCGACAGGATCGAGCAACTCGTGAACCTCATCGAAAACGATCCTTCCCGCCAGCCGGAACAGATCGCTGCAAGGCTTGCCCAGCAGATTGCCCTTATTGGCGATGGCATGCACGGGCTCGATCGAGACCGTCTGCACGCCGAGGCCGCACTGATCGCTACCAAGGCGGATCTGCGCGAAGAGGTCGACCGGCTACACGCACATGTCCAGGCATCGCGCGAACTTTTGGCTCATGGCGGGCCAGTTGGCCGCAAGCTCGATTTTCTTGCACAGGAATTTAACCGCGAGTCGAATACAATCTGTTCCAAATCGAACGCCAGTGCGGTAACCGCAGCAGGTATAGAGCTGAAAGTGGTTATCGACCAGTTCCGCGAGCAGGTCCAAAATCTGGAGTAGACCCATGGTTCCGGTGAACAATCCCCCTGTTACGATTGCCCGCAGAGGGCTGATGCTGGTGATTTCATCGCCATCGGGCGCTGGTAAATCCACGATAGCGCGCAACCTGCTCGACAAGGACAAGAACATCAGCCTGTCCGTCAGCGTGACGACACGCCCGCGCCGCCAGAGCGAGATTGAAGGCATCCACTACCACTTCATCTCCAAGCGCGACTTCGAGCGCCTGCGTGACAGCGATGAGCTTCTGGAATGGGCCGAGGTTCACGGCAATTTTTACGGCACGCCGCGCGAGCCGGTGGAAGTGGCGATGGCGGCCGGACGCGACATGCTGTTCGACATCGACTGGCAGGGCGCCGAACAGCTTCAGGACAAGATGAAGGCCGACGTCGTGTCGATCTTCATCCTGCCGCCAACCATGACCGAGCTGCAATCGCGCCTGCACCGCCGCGCCGAAGACACCGAAGCGGTGATCCAGACCCGGCTTCTCAATTCCCGCGCCGAGATCGAGCACTGGCGCGATTACGACTACGTCATCCTCAACGACGACCTGCAGGCGGCCTTCGAGGCCGTAGAAGCGATAGTGAAGGCCGAACGTGTGCGCCGCGACCGCCGCCACGGCATGTTCGATTTCGTGCGCGGACTGCTTGCGGAAGAACCGCAGCTCTGATTTGGCAGTTAAAGCGGCTTGTTATCTCTAATGCTGACGTAGCCATTGCCGGGACAGGCGCTCGTCTGCCGCGTCTGCTGCCCAGCCGTGGCCTGTGTCGAGTGTCTCCAGTACCACATCCGCGCCCGCAGTCGAAAATTGATCGGCCAAATGGGGCGCATCATCGCGATGCCGCCGCTCATCATGTGCACCTGCCAGCAGGAGCGCAGGATATCCGGTGAGCTTCGGAAAATGCTCGTTATTGCGGGGGGATAGTGGCCGAAGCAGAATTGCACCCCTCGACAGATGACGATTCTGGCAGATTGTTTCAGCCGCGATGATCGCACCGTTTGAATATCCCACGAGAAAGGGTCTTTGCCCCGTCTGCTGAAATACGAATTCGATAAACCGACAAAGCCCGGCGGCTTGATGTTTCAGGTCGTCGATATCGAGTTGTCTATCGGGCTTTCTGCGAAAAAACGCAAAGCCATTTTCCCATCGCACAATGCCTCTCGGAGCATACAGAATGCCGTTGGGAAAAACGGCACGGCCAAACAAAGCGAGATCTTCCTCCGTTCTTCCCGAACCGTGTAGCAACACGACCGCGCAATCAGGCGATCCGACGGGCATGTGGAGCTTGTAGTGAAAACCGGCACTCTCCACGCGCTTGTCCTCTAATTCTGTCACCCGCGTTAGAAGTGCCGAAACGTCGCCTTCAATTAGAGGCAGTTCGCTAGCGTCACAAATTCCTCGACCGACAGCGTTTCGGCCCGTCGTGTCGCGTCGATGCCTGCCTTTTCCAGCAGAACTTCACCGCCAAGGCTTTTCACGCTCTGGCGCAGCATCTTGCGGCGTTGGCCGAAATTCTGTCACCCGCGTTAGAAGTGCCGACACGTCGCCTTCAATTACAGGCAGTTCGCCAGCGTCACAAATTCCTCGACCGACAGCGTTTCAGCCCGCCGTGTCGCGTCAATGCCTGCCTTTTCCAGCAGAACTTCACCGCCAAGGCTTTTCAAGCTCTGGCGCAGCATCTTGCGGCGTTGGCCGAAGGCGGCTTCCGTTACCTTTTCGAGCTTCGCGACATCGCAGGGCAGCGGCTTTTCCTTTGGCAGCAGATGCACGACCGTCGAGGTAACCTTAGGCGGTGGGCTGAAGGCCTGCGGCGGGACGTCGAAGGCCATTTCCGAAACCGTGCGCCAGCCGGCGAGCACGCCAAGGCGGCCGTAATGGTTGTCGCCTTCTTCTGCCACGATGCGCTGGCCGACTTCCTTCTGGAACATCAGCGTCATGGAGAGCCAGAAAGGCGGCCATTCTTTCGGCAGCAGCCAGTTGACCAGCAATTGCGTGCCGACATTGTAAGGCAGGTTGGCAATGATCCGCACCGGTTCGCCAGCGGGAACCAAAGCCTCGAAATCGGTCTTCAGCGCATCACCCTCGATGACCTCAAGACGTCCGGGATAATGCGCTTCGATCTCCGCAAGTGCCGGCAGGCAGCGGCTGTCCCGCTCAATGGCGATAACCTTTTTGGCACCGAGCGATAGAATGGCGCGGGTGAGGCCACCAGGCCCGGGGCCAACCTCGATGACCGTCACGCCGTCAAGCGGCCCAGCGGTTCGGGCGATCTTCTGGGTGAGATTGAGATCGAACAGGAAGTTCTGCCCGAGCGACTTCTTAGCGTCTAGCCCATGGCGCTGAATGACATCGCGTAGCGGTGGCAATCCGTCAATCGCGGCCATTATGCGCCGACCCGGCTGCGAAGAGAAATCTCCGCCGCCATCTTCAGCGCTGCGACAAGGCTCGTTTCGCTGGCAATGCCCTGGCCGGCGATGCCGAAGGCGGTGCCGTGGTCGGGCGAGGTCCGGATGAAGGGCAGGCCGAGCGTGACATTGACGGAATCGTCAAAGCCAAGCGCCTTGGCCGGGATAAGGGCCTGATCGTGATACATGCAGACGGCGACATCATAGCGCCTGCGGGCGGCATCGTGGAACATCGTATCGGCGGGCAGGGGGCCGAAAGCGTCGATCCCGTCTTTCCGCAACCGTATGGTCGCAGGGTGAACCACATCGCGGTCCTCCGTGCCCAATGCCCCGTCTTCACCCGCGTGCGGATTGAGACCGGCGACCGCCAGTCGTGGTGCCTCGATGCCGAATTTCTGCCGCAGATCAGCATCGATAATGCGGCAGGTCGTAACGATCAGCTCTTCCGTCAGCGCCGAAGGCACGTCTTTTACTGGGATATGGATCGTTACCGGCACGACGCGGACCTTGGGTCCGGCAATCATCATCACCGGCATCACCTGTTTGCCGGTCAGGCGTAAAGCCAGATCGGCGAGAAATTCCGTGTGACCGGGAAAACCGAAGCCTGCCTCGTAAAGCACGGATTTCGCAATCGGATTGGTGACGACGGCGGAAGCCTTGCCCTCGACCGTCAAGGCAACGGCGAGCTCGATCGCCTTGATCGTCGCATGAGCGGCTCCGACATGCGGCTGGCCGGCCTGAACCTCGAAACCTACGGGAAGAGGAAGAACGGGAAAAGCACGGTCAAACACGCCGACGGCATCCGCCGCTTCGCAGGTCTCGATATTGACCGGTATGCCAAGCAGCGCCGCACGGCTCGCCACCACATCGGGATCGCCGATGAAGATGAAGGGCGCCACGCCGTTCTCCCGGCGCTTGGCCCAGGCGGCAATGGCGATATCAGGGCCGATACCGGCTGGATCTCCCTGTGTCAGGGCAAGCGGCAGGGATGCATGTGTCACGGAAAGGCCGGCTCTCGTATCAGGTGTTGACGATCTGCGCCTTCTTGCGCAGCTCATCCATATATTTCTTCTCGTTCGGGTTTTCGCCACCCTTGGCCTTCATCAGGTCTTCGGACTTGAACACCATTTCCGCTGCGTAATCGTCGGAAACCTGACGCTGCTTGCAGATTGCCAGATATTCGACGCCCTTTTCGGTCACGCGTGTTCCTGTGGTGCCGCCTTCCTTGGTCTTTTCCACGAGAGGCTTCCACTCTTCCGGCAGTTCGGGCGCCAGAATCCGTCCAAGATCCTTGATCGCCACGTCCCGCATGGTGGCCGCGAAAGTCATGGCCTGGTCGCAGCCGGGATAACGCTTTCGCGAGGCTTCAGCCTCGGCCTTGCGCTTGCCAGTAATGGCATTACGCTTCGATTCCGGAATGACAAAGATCACCTGTTGCAGGAAATATTCCGTCGTTACCGGCTTGTCGCCGCGTTCCCTCAGGCGGGTGACGAGGTCCTGGTTAGACATCTTGCCACGCGCACCATAACGGGCGTTCACAAGGCGCGGCCAGCTCATCTGCACGGCGATGAAGGATTTGAAATGGTCCGCACCGACGCCGGCCTTGGCGAGGATCTGCGTCAGCTGTTGCGGGTTCATCTTGTTGTTGGCAGCAAAGCGCGCAAAAGCCGCATCGACCTCTTGGGTGCTGACGGACATTTTCACACGGCCGATTTCTTCGCGTTTCAGCGCCTCATCGACCAGCTGCTCGCGCGCTTTTTCGTTGAGATTGCCAGATTGGCGCTGCAACTTCAGAAAGGCGACGCGCTTGGCAATATCATCATTGGTAATGGGGGTCTTGTTGACGACGATCTTGACCGTGCTGTCGGCGAAGGCCTGGCTGGCAAAGGGCGCAACGGCCATGGGAACGGCGAATATCGCAAAGGCGAAAGCAGCGCCACGCAAAGCCGTCTTTCCGAAATTCATCATATCCTTCTCCCTTTCGTAGGGCGGGGGTCTGTTTCCCCGTCCCGCCAATCTGTTCTGTCTGCCAATGGGGAATATTCCTTACCCCGGCTTCTCAGATCTGCACCTGTGCATCCGCACCGCGAATTTGCCACGTATATATCATCGCGATCTGCAAGACGGCAATGTGTCGGTTTGTTGAAAGAAACCCGATGGTTCTATACCGGACGAACCCTGGCGCGTTGTTGCGGCAAAACCGTGACTTTTACTGGCTGGATGGCAAAAAGGCAGGCCACGATGCTGTCTGGCCTGCCTTTAAACTCAGTAATTGTTCGGTTTCCAGCCGATATCCATATCGGCCCAGTCCTCGTTTGCGGAGCCGATGCTGACATCGCCGAGCGTGCGGAACGCCAGACGGGCATTGATCGACCAGTCATTGGCGGCCTGCCGGCTGGACGTGATATTGCCCTCGTCGGAGTAGCTGACCGTCAAGATCGTGCATTCATCCTGATAGGCGATGCCAATACGGCGCTCGGCGGCAAATTTTCCGTTCAGATCGTAGTTGATCGAGCCGAACAGCGACCAGTTGTCGTCCATGCGCAGCGTACCGGACGCCTGAACGATATCGCGGTCTTCATTGTAGCCGTACTGCGGCTGCGCCTTGACCTGCGTATAGCTGAGCTTGCCGGTGAGGCGGCGGTCCGAATAGCTGACGCCTGTCTCGGAACGGTTGATCTCGAGATTGTCCTTGTCGAAGCGCAGGCTCGACGACAGCGAAAGACCGATTGGCGCATCGAAGGCTGCCATGGCGACGTAGTCCGAGCGGTCGGATTCGAGACCGGAATTCGCGCCGACATTGACGAGATCGTAGGAGGCGAAAGAATTGTCACCCGCCAGATGGAAAGACTGGCCGGCAATGGCGCGAATGCCGTAGCCATTGTCGAATGTGCCGTTGTAGCGCAGACCGATGTTTGCGCGCGTGCCGCCCTCGATCCGGTCGAAACCGGAGAACTTGTCACGTTCGAACAGGTTGGTCGCGTCGAACACGAAAGCCTGCGAATCTTCGTTGGGGAAGCGGCCGGCATATTGTTCGTTCGGACGCACAAAAATCTGCGCAATAGGCTCGATCACATGGTTGCTGTTAAGCGCCGTGAACAGCCAGGGGTAACGCACTTCCAGACCGCCGGTTACCATGCCTCGCAACGCCGCATCGTCCTGCATCATGCCCTGATAGGCATAGGACGTGCCACCCGATGTAAAGCTTGCCGCCGACATATCCGTCCACAGCGCATCGCCACGGGCGGCAAGGATCGGCGTGATCTGCAGGCCGCTATCCATCGTGAAGGTGCGCTTCCATTCGGCTTCGGTGGAAAGGCGTGTGTAAGAACCCTCCAGGCCGTTGAAGCGTGGATAACCGCCCAAAGCGTAAGAATCCTGCGTCGACCGGCTGATGCTGGTAAAATTCGTGGTCAGTGATAGTTCACCGCCATAGATTGGATCCGGCAGGAAGTATCGATAATCCATCACAGGATGAACGATCGCCTGCTTTCGCTCCTTCAGTTCGGAATTGTCCGTATCCTGAACGTTGAAGTAATAGCCGCGGGCGTCGAAGCTGTTTCGCTCACTCATGCCGCTCAGATATATCTGGTTCGTCTGAACGTCGTTTTTGTAGCCTTTTAGATTATAGGTACGCGAGAAGTTGTTGTCCGTCTGCACCATCGCATCCCAGCCGAAGGCCCAGCGCGGATTGATGCTGAAATTGCCCTTGCTTGCCACCATGCCGCGCTGGTCGTTCAGCGCATCGCTAGTTCCTGCGATAAATGTATCAGAAGATTGCTGGCTGATGCCGGCGATCGTCAGCGTATGCATGCCGGTTTCGAAACGCTGGCGCAACTCCGCCTGAAGCAGCAAGCCCTGCTTGGTGTAATAGGTAGGGGTGATGGTCAAATCCGATGTATCGGAAAGGACCTGGAAGTAGGGTACACCGAAACCGAAGCCGAGCTTATTGGTCATGCTCATCTGCGGAAACAGGAATCCGGACTTCCGCTTCACCGTATTGTCCGGAACCGTCAGGAACGGCACATAGGCGATCGAATGGCCGAAGAGCTGCAAGCGGGCTTTTTCCAGCCGGATCGTATGGGTCTTGCCGTCCTGAATGACACGTTCAGCCTTGACCTGCCACAGCGGCGCCTTTTCGGGCCGTTCGGCGCAGGGCAAACAGGCGGTATAGACGCCGTTATTGAGGACCATGCGGTCGCCTTCGAGCCGTTCGGCACTTTCACCCGCGATGCGGGTATTGTCCGGGGTCTCGACGCGCAGCGCATTGACGAAGCCCTGACCGAAATCGTCAGTGACATCCATCTCGTCGGCATAGATCTTGTTGCCGCCGGGCTCGATCAGCTCGATGTTGCCGTGCGCAATCACGCGGCCCGTCTGCTGATTATATTCCACTTGCTGGGCCACCATACGGTAGCCCGAATAATGCATGCGAACCACACCCTTTGCGATGACACGCTGGGAATCGCGATTATAAGTCAGTTCATTTGCCGTAAGCAGGAGTTTCGAATCGTCTTGGCTTCCGGGCGCAAGCAAACCACCCTGGCCGAAAGCGACCGGGCTGGATGCCAAATATGCGCACACAGCGGCACCTGTCAGAAGGGCCGTCCAAAGCCGCCTGATATTCCCGCGGTCATATACCGCCACTAGCCGTCCTCCTGATGAAGCAGAATGGTTGCCCCCAAAGCCAACGCCACGATGACTGGAACCCAGACCGCGACGGTGGGAGGGACAACGCCACCACTCCCGAATGCCCTTACGAGCACGGTTACTACATAAAGCACGAAGCCGGAAACGATTCCACCCAGAATCACGGAGCGCGACTGGGCGAAGCGGCTGAACTTTAATGAAACTGTCGCGGCGATCAAGGTCATCGCAACCAGAAGCAGGGGCGTCGATAGCAGGAAATGATACTGCGTCTCAAGCGCTTTCGAAGACAGTCCAAAAGACTTTGCAACTTCGATCTTGTGAGAAAGATCAAAGAAAGCAACGGTTTCCGTCTGTGTCATGCGTTCCTGAACGAATTCCCGTCTCAGATTGGTACTGATCCGCGTGCTCTCTTGCCGAACTGGCACATGTCCCGCGCGGGTTTCCGCGACGCCGTTAAGAAGCCAGTAACCATCTTCCAACTTTGCCGACTTCGCGTCCTGCCGGGAGACGATGTTGCCGGCCTTGTCGAGGTGTATCAGAACCACGTCGAGAAGCATGGTCCCGTTGTCTTCGAAGCTCTTGGCGCCGATGATCGTATCCTGGCCGCCGCTCGACTGGCGCATCCAGGGAATGATGTCCTGCTGGCGGCCGCCGCTGCCTTCGTTACGCCAGCCCGCTTCCATCGACAGCGACTGGTTTTGCCCCCAGGCGGCGATAGGGTTGAGGACGAGGACGGACAGGATGCCGAGAAAGACCGCACCAAGGACAAAAGGAAGGATGAATTGCCAGGCGGAGACGCCTGCCGCACGCGTGACGACGAGCTCGTAACGCCGGTTGAGCGAGATCAGCGTCGTCATGCCGACGAAGAGCGCGATGAAGGGAATAGTCTGCTGCAGGATCAGCGGCAGGCGAAGCGCGGTGAGGCCAAGTGCGCCTGGAACAGAATAGCCTGGCACGCTGGACATGCGCCGCGCCGTTTCGCTGAAATCGGCAAGATAGATAATTGCCGATACGCCGAGCAGGAACCAGATGGCCGTGATCAGATACCGTTTGAGGAAATACCGGGCGAGGGTGCTGAAAATCATGCGTTACCGCTCCCCGAGCTTCGCGCCAGCCGGCTGGAGAAAAGACGGCGCAGACGGCTGGCCGTATCCGCGATGATCTTCGGCATTCTCGGCTTGCGACCCGTGATGAGAATAAAGGCGGCGGCGGCGCCGCTGAGGCCCGGCACGGCATAGACCAGCGGAATGAAGGCCGCGCTCTGCTTGACCTGGTTGGTGACGTAAAAACCGAGCCAGCGCAGCATGAAGGCCGTCACCAGCGCAGCGACCATCGGATGCATCCGCGCTTCACGATGCGAGCGTGCATCAGCGGCTATGACCAGCGATATCAGTGCGAAGGCGAAGGCGAACATCCAGTCCGACAGGCGCTTGTGCAACTCACTGCGGAAGCTTTCGGGAGACCGCTTGTAACTCGCGTTGTTCTCGTCTGGCGAGAGAAGGAAACCGAGGCTCGCATCGCCCGGAGAAAGCGACGGTTCGGAAGTCTGCTTTTCCGACATGGTCGAAAGGTCGAAGGCATAGGACAGGAACTTGACGATGGAGACCTTGCCATCAGGTGTTTTCTGCTGGACTTCGCCGTCGCGCATCGTCAGCGACGTGCCGCTTTCATCGATCATGCCTTCCTTGGCGTAATAGATAAGATCGAAATTGGGATCGCGGCGGTCGGCGACGAACAGGCCCTTGAGGATACGGCCCTGACGCTGGGCGATCTGCACATAGAGGCCGTCCTGAACAGCGCGGAAGGTCTTTTCCTCGATCACCGACGAGAGGAGGTCGGCATAGGCAGCCGCCACCATCTGCCTGGCCGAATTTCGGGCAGGCGGCTCGATGAAGTTGGTGATGGTGAAGGACAGCGCACTTAGAACGGCAGCCAGAATGATAACCGGGCGAAACATCACGGAGCGTGACGATCCGGCCGCATCGATGATGGCAAGCTCGGAATCGTTGTTCATCGCCGTGAATGTCTGGGTGATGCCGATGACGAGGGCGAAAGGCAACACGACGGGGATCAGCGTCGGCAGGATCATCGTCGCCAGCGCCATGAAGGAGCCCATCGACTGGCCGGTATCGGTGACGAGGTTGATTCTCTGGAGAACCTGGATGGTCCAGATGATGGCCAGCACCGGCAGCAGCGCGACCAGAAACATCTGCGTTGTCCGTCGCAGGATATAGTTCTCGAGAAGCTTCATACTGCCCTTGTCGACATTGTTTTTCTGCGCGATCGCTCGCCGGATTTCCGCCTATCTAATCGCATCGTTTGCAATTGGCTATTCCGGCACGCTCACAAATATGTTTTGCACGATGATTTTTCCACCGCCTGTGTCTTTTTGTGGAACAAGCTGTCGGTTTCATGACGCGATCGGCCATTCCACAAAAATGCCTTTCCTTTAGCGAATGTCGGCCTTTAAAGAATGTGAGCCTTTAAAAATGCAGGGTTGCGCCGGGGGCCGAAAAGGCCATGATCGGGCGCACACGCAAGTTATCCACGAAGAGCAGGAAAACATGTCCGCCAAATTCGATATTTCTTTCGCCAATTCCGCCTCGCTTGAAAATACCCTTGCCGTTGTGCTGCAAGCCTCGGGTGAGGCGCAGGCAGCTGCCGGCGCATCGGAAGCCGATCCGGGTGGCGTGCTTGAACGGGCGGCAAAGATTTCGGGCTTTTCCGCAAAGTCCATGACCACACTCGACGTGATTGCGCCGCAGGGTTCGGGCGCCGACCGGCTTCTCGTCATTGGCCTCGGCAAGCCGGCGAAACTTGTCGCCCATGACTGGTTGCGTGCCGGCGGCACCGCTGCCGCCAATTTCAGGAAGGCGGACAAGGTTGCCGTCTATCTAGATGCCCCGGGCGTCGATGTCGGTGCGCAGGCGGCTGCGGATTTTGCGCTTGGCCTGCTGCTGCGTGCCTATAGCTTCGATGCCTATAAGACCAAGAAGAAATCCGATGATGAGAAGTCGCCGAAGAAAGTAGAAATCGTCATCGTGACGGCAGTCCATCAGGAGGCGGAAAAGGCCTTTGCCGTGTCGGAGGCCGTCGCGGGCGGCGTTGTCCTGGCGCGTGATCTCGTCAACCTGCCGCCGAATGTTCTTGGTCCTGTCGAGTTCGCTGAAAAGGCGGAAGAGTTAAAGAAGCTCGGTGTCGAGGTCGAAATTCTCGGCGAGAAGGAGCTGAAGAAGCTTGGCATGAACGCGCTTCTCGGTGTGGCGCAGGGTTCGGCGCGTCCGCCACGGCTTGCGGTCATGCAGTGGAACGGGGGCTCCAAGAAGGATGAGCCTATCGCCTTCGTCGGCAAGGGCGTCGTGTTCGATACCGGCGGTATCTCGCTGAAGCCCGGCCTTAACATGGAAGACATGAAGGGCGACATGGGTGGCGCTGCCGCCGTGACCGGCCTCATGCACACGCTCGCGGCCCGCAAGGCGAAAGCCAATGTGATCGGAGTCATCGGTCTGGTGGAGAACATGCCTGATGGTAACGCCCAGCGTCCCGGCGATATCGTCGCCTCCATGTCCGGCCAGACCATCGAGATCATCAATACCGACGCCGAAGGCCGGCTGGTTCTCGCCGATGCGCTCTGGTACACCAAGGAGCGTTTCAACCCGAAATTCATGATCAACCTCGCCACCTTGACGGGAGCGATCACGGTTGCACTCGGCAATCTTCAGGCTGGCCTTTTCTCGAATGATGACGAGTTGGCTGCACGTCTTTCGCAGGCGGGCGATGTTACGGCGGAAAAGCTGTGGCGCATGCCGCTGGGCAAGGATTACGACAAGATTATTGATTCCAAATTCGCCGACATGAAGAACAGCTCCGGCCGTCTGGCGGGCTCTGTCACCGCCGCTCAGTTCCTCAAGCGTTTCGTGGGCGAAACACCCTGGGCGCATCTCGATATCGCCGGCACCGCCATGGGTTCGCCGATGACCGAGATCAACCAGTCCTGGGGATCCGGCTACGGTGTGCGGTTGCTGAACGAACTCGTTCGCGCCCATTACGAAGATTGATGCGACCGGAGCTGCAAGTCCGCAGATGACTGAAATCCTGTTCTACCATCTGACGGAATCGAAGCTGGAGGATGCATTGCCGCCCTTGCTCGAAAAATCGCTGGAACGCGGCTGGAAGGTCGCGATCCAGACGGTGGACGAGGAGCGCCGCGATTTCCTCGACACGCATCTGTGGACCTTTCGTGACGACAGTTTTCTGCCGCACGCAACGGATAGCTCTGCCGCGCCGCAAAACCAGCCGATTCTTTTGACGGCGTCGAATGCGAACGGTAACGAGGCGAGTGTCCGGTTTCTCGTCGACGGTGCCGAACCGCCGGCGGTGGAGGGCTATGAGCGGATAGTGTTCATGTTCGACGGATACGATGCCTACCAGCTGGAAATGGCGCGGAATCACTGGAAAAGGCTGAAGACCGAAGGTCATGCGCTGACCTATTGGCAGCAATCGCCGGAAGGTCGCTGGCAGAAGAAGGCCTGATCACAGTTTCCCACACAAAAAGACTGGCAAAAATTCGCATGTGGCGCAGCCTGCCGGTTTTCGCATTATGAGCCGAATCAGACATAGCTGTCTGATCCGGCCGACAGGTGACGGACGGTGGCGGCTGCCACAGACGAAACAGCAGAAGGACATCATCATGGGACAGGCGATTTCACAGCCCGACGGGGAAATAGAGCGTCTGGTCGCGGTGCGGTCAATCATGTCCGTCAAGAATGCCGAGATGCCGGAACTGGAAGTGCTGTCTCGATTGGGGCAGGGCGTCTTTGACGTCCCGCGTGCGGCCGTCCATATCGTCGATGAGGACTGGCTCCATATTGCCGAACAGGCGGGAATGCAACTTTCGGAATGCCCGCGCGATCTGTCGATCTGCAACCGAGTAATTGCCAGGCAGGATGTCGTGGTCATTTCCGATCTGACCCAGCATCCGGATTTCCGCTTCATGTCCTATGTGAAGGGCGGTCCCGGATTGCGTTCCTATGCTGGCGCGCCGATCGAGCTGGAACCGGGTCTTGTGGTCGGCGCCTTTTGCCTTGTCGATACGGTGCCGAGAAAATTCTCTCAAAGCGAAATTGACAATCTGAAGCACTTCGCGCTGCTGGCGGCCGCACTCCTGCGTCTACAGAAGGCCAATTTCACAATGAGTCTGGCGGAGCGTGAATTGCGGGATGCGGTGATGACTGATCCGTTGACCGGCTTTTACAATCGCAAGGCGCTGGAGGCGATTGTCGATGGCCAGCTTGGCGCGGCTCTGCGTGAGAACGAGGCCTTCGGCGTGCTCTATCTCGATCTGGACGGTTTCAAGGCGATCAATGACACGTTCGGTCACCCGGCGGGTGACCGGGTACTGACCGCCGCCGCCGACCGCATTCGCAATTCGATCCGCAGCGAAGATACGGTGGTGCGCATGGGAGGCGACGAATTCGCCATTTTCATACCCCGTCCCAGCAGGTCTGAGGTGATGAACGGACTGGCAGACAGGCTTCTGGCAGCCTTCCGTGAACCCTTTGATGTTGACGGGCAGGCGGTCGGTGCGCGTCTCAGCATTGGCGGCGCCATCGCCCCTCAGGCCGGTGCTGACCGCGCCACGCTTTTGCGCAGCGTTGACGAGGCACTGTATCAGGCAAAAAAGTCAGGGCGCGACCGTTTCGTCAGCCGCGCCCTTTGATGCACCTGTCTTCCGGAAGGCTTCCAAAAGCCTTTCGGCTCCTCAGTCGTAGAAGGAATCCACGAATTTGTGGCGGCCGAGCAGGAAGGCATCGGCCACATGAGTCAATGGCGCAAGATCGACATCAGAGCGTCCGGCCTTGATGATTTCCGCAAAACGCTCGTAGAGCGCCGGATATTCCCGCTCGGGTTCCGACACCGCCTGCTCGCCATTGATGGAGAGCTTCGCGCCGCCTTCCGAAAGCACCATCTGCCCGGCCGCCGTTTCGGCAACGATATCCCAGCTCTGTTTGCCGGTCTGGCGCCAGTCGAACTCGGCGCGCACGGGCATTTTCGTAACGTCGGAAAAATGCAGCTCGGCAGCGATGGGCGCGTCGCGGTTTTCCGGGAACTCAAGCGTTGCCTTGGTCAGGAACAGCGCGCGGGGCAGGATGTGGGTGATGATCGACAGCGCATTGATGCCGGGATCGAACACACCGAGACCGCCCGCCTGCCAGATCCATGCCTGGTTGGGGTGCCAGTGGCGCACATCCTCTTTCCAGATGACATGCACGCTGTCGATTTTTGTCGAGGCGAGAAACGCCTTTGCAGCTTCAACGCCCGGCGCATAACGCGAGTGCCAGCTTGCAAATAGCGAAAGACCCTTCGAATCCGCAAGTCGAACGAGATCCTGAACTTCCGAAAGCGTTGCGCCCGGCGGCTTTTCGAGGAAAACGTGCTTGCCGGCATTCAACGCCGCATAAGCAGCCTCGTAACGGTACTGTGGCGGCATGCAGAGCGATACGGCCTCGATATCCTCGACGGCCTCCAGCATGGTCTCGATGGTACCGTAAGAAGCGACGCCATCCACGGTACCGTGGCGGCTGGCCGTGCAGATCAATTCAAAATCCGGATTGCCTGCGATGGCGGGAAGGTGCTGGTCGCGAACGATTTTGCCGACGCCGACGATGGCAAGCTTGGTGGCTGACATGAAGTGGGACCCATTTGTATGATGCGTGGGATAAAGTGTGACTTTACGAGTTTTTTAACAGAAACGATCAAAGGAGCAAGGCGATCGTCCTTGCAGGTCTCGTCTTTTTTCCGTGCGTAACGGCATGGCAAAAATCGGTATGCATATTTTATGTTGCCTAATATTTGAAATGTGAAAATATTGTTTCAAATTTAAAAGTATTGATTTTTATAACTTAATGCTTTTAAAATTCGAACTCGAAGTTAAGTTCCGAAATATTAACGTATATTTTATATGTAAATCAATTTCAATTTCATTATTGAATGTATTATAGTCAGAATTTAAAATACATATTTATATGGATTTTGTAAGTAGTTAGACGAAGGCAATTGTAAACTAAATACATACAGCGTAATTCTTGCATATTTATCTACGCTAAGTTCTTTAGTTTCGACGTAAAATTCGTTAGTTAGACTGTCTCGATGGTTTTTTCGTTCGGTTGTTGGTTGGCGCTTCGCTTCGTTTCTTGATTTTCCTGCTCGGCATTGTGCGACGCCGGCGGTGAGGAGGTACTCGAACTCGTGTCTTGTCAGCCGCTTGCTGTTGGCACCTGTCCGGCGATTTCGCCGGGGGCAGCCCGCGGTGGAGCGACAGGTCGTGTGGAGCGATTGGCTATATGTACTGATTTTCCTGCGTAAACGCGGGATTTGTGAAGGTCAAACGCCGGAACCACGGCAAAAGAATAGTAATGACCGGGGGGGCATGCAGAGATGATGGAATTGATCGCCGCCCAGGCGGCCGCGTCAGCCGCCGAGTTGCCGTTCCTGCTGCTCCAGGCTGCGGCCCTTGTCGGCATGGTGTCGGTGCTGATCCTTCTGCAGCGAAACATCGCTCTCGATGACGCTCGTTATAAAATCTACTACGGCATCATCTTCGGGGTTACCGGTTTCTTGCTGACGCTACTGGTATCCGAGTTCATCAAGCTGCCTTCCAAGCCCTATATCCGCTCTGACCTGCTGTTCCTGGCTGGCGTGTTGGGGTCCTGGCAAGGCGGCTTGATAAGCCTGGCGCTCGTCTCCGCAGGGCGATTTTTGTTTGGTGGTCCGGCACTCTTTGGGGCCGCTTTTCTGGATATGAGCATTATCTCGGCTTTCGGGATGGCAATGTATGGCTGGATGCGCAGGCGCAGTCTCACTGAACTCGGCGTCCGCGAGGTCTTCGGCGTATTCGCGGTCAGGATTTTCGCGGCGTTGTTCGCTGTTTGCGTGACCTACAGTCTCAGCATGATAAATCAGGACGTTTTTCTCAGTAACGTCGGACGGCGCATCTTCGGTTCGTTGGTCGGGTTGCCGATGATCGCCTGTCTGTTTCTGTTACTGCGCAGAGAGGCGCGGGCGCGTGAAGAGGCAAGGAAACGCGATGCTGCGGCGCGGACGGATTCGTTGACGGGCCTTCCAAACAGGCGCGCCCTCAAAGACCATATCGAAGTCGTGATGCGGCAGGAGCCGGCCGTTCCGCACGCTCTCCTTCTCATAGAAATCGTCAATATGGCCGATGTCGCCGCCTGCCAGGGCGAGGATTGGGGCGATCTTTTCTGGCCGAGGCTGGCACAGGAAATCTGCAACGATGACAACGGCCTGCTGTCGAGTTCCAATGCACCGCGCAGCTTCATGTTCGGCGATACCACGCTTGCAGTCGTCATGTCGGCGATTTCGCTCGAGAAGTCGGAAAGCACAAGGCTGATAATGCGTCTCCACGACGGGTTAAGTACATTTTCACGGTCTGCGGATCCAGAACCGGTGCCGCATCTGAAAATCGGCGCCGCTAATCTGGATAAGCTTTCCCGGCAGAACGTGGCTTCCTTCCTCCGGCAGCTTAGTCTTGCGCTGCGAGGAAGCGAAAATCCGGTGCAGATATTCCCCTTCTCCTTCGCCGATAAGGCCACGCGGGACGAGGGGGTGCGCCAGATGCTGGTCAACTGGATCAGATCCGGCAAGCCGCCGATATTTTATCAGCCGAAATTCGAAATGCACAATCGCCGCATGATTGGCGCGGAGGCTCTTTTACGGGCGGTGGATGCGCGCGGACAGCCGCTTTCGCC
Organism: Agrobacterium sp. MCAB5; assembly: GCF_052114365.1. Lineage (NCBI taxonomy): Bacteria > Pseudomonadati > Pseudomonadota > Alphaproteobacteria > Hyphomicrobiales > Rhizobiaceae > Agrobacterium > Agrobacterium sp. MCAB5. The sequence goes on along the minus strand of NZ_JBFREP010000005.1, from coordinate 331,202 downwards.
CTATTATGTGCTGGAGATTGCCGAGCGTCACCGGCTGCTGGTGGAGTTTGAATGGTCGACGATCGAAGCCGTTGTCCGCGACCTCATCGACCTGCGGGGTCTCGACCCGGACTTTCATCTGGCGGTGAACATTTCCGCATCGTCTTTTGCCACTGCGGGCTTCGGAGAGCGGGTTGTGGCCTTTTTGAACGAGATGGGGGTCCCGGCGCACCGTCTGTCGATCGAAGTGACGGAGATGAGCAGGATACCGGCGATCGACATTGTGCAGCAGAATTTCGACAGGCTGAGCGAAGCGGGCGTGCGGCTGGCGCTCGATGATTTTGGCACCGGTTATGCGGCACTCACCTTGCTTGCGCGGTTCCCCTTCGAGGAGGTCAAGATCGATCACTGGATGACGTCCCGGCTTGAACAGTCGCGGTTCCGGGAGGCCATCGCGCTCGCCTTCGAAAGCGCCGAACGTTACGGCGCCACGCTGGTGACGGAAGGTATAGAAACGGAAGAGCAGAGCAGGCTGCTCATGCAGATGGGAATCCGTTTCGGTCAGGGCTATCTTTATTCGCCGGCCGTGCCGCTCGAGCGGCTACAGCCTCGCAGGGAATGCGCTTAGATTTTCGCACCAGCATCATGACGCATCACTGCGTCATCGCATCCTCATATTCGCTCGAAAGCATCAGCCACTGCTCCTCGGCGTCTGAAAGCTTACTCGCGGCTTCGCCACGCTCTTTGACTTTCTGCGCGGCCTTGGCAGGTGCCTTTTCGTACAAAGCAGGGTCCGCCAGTTCCTTGTCGAGCGACTGAATCACTTTCTCAAGCTTCGCCGTCAAAGATTCGATTTCATTGATCTTTTTCTTCAGCGGCGCAAGCTGGGCGCGTTTTTCGGCGTTGGCCTTGCGCTGGTCGGCTTTCGATGTCTGGTCGGCGGCGGCTTCTGTCTTCTCTTCCTTCTTTTTTCCGGAAGATACGACGAGGTCGCGATATTCCTCCATGTCGCCTTCAAAGGTCTTCACCGTGCCGTCGGCCACCAGCCATAGGCGGTCGACAGTTGCCTCGATGAGATGCCGGTCGTGCGAGATGAGGATGACGGCGCCGTTATAGTCGTTCAGCGCCTCGATCAGCGCCCGGCGACTGTCGATGTCGAGATGGTTGGTCGGTTCGTCGAGGATGAGCAGATTTGGCGCATGGAAGGCCGCAAGTCCCATCAGCAGCCGGGCCTTTTCACCGCCGGAAAGGTCTTTCGCCGCCGTCGCCATCTTCTCCGTCGCAAGTCCCATCTGCGCAACCCGCGCCCGCACCTGCGCTTCAGACGCCAGCGGCATCAGCTTGCGCACGTGTTCGACCGGTGTCTGGTCCGGCACGAGATCGTCCAGCTGATGCTGCGCAAAGAAGCCGATCTTCAGGCCCGGGGCGATGCGAAGATCGCCCGCTTGCGGCGCAAGCCGACCGGAGATGAATTTCGCAAAGGTCGATTTGCCGTTGCCGTTGGAACCGAGCAGCGCGATGCGGTCGTCATTATCGATGCGGAGATTGAGCTGCTTCAGAATGGATTTGCCCGGCTCGTAACCCACGGCACCGCCATTGATGGCGACGATGGGTGAGGCGGGCTGCTTTTCCGGCTCCGGGAACGTGATCGGCTGGACGTGGTCCTCGATCACGGCGGCGACGGTGCCCATGCGCTCCAGCGCCTTGATACGGCTCTGCGCCTGGCGCGCCTTGGTGGCCTTGGCGCGAAAACGGTCGATGAAGCTTTGCAGATGTTTGCGCGCGGCGTCGTTTTTCACCTTCGCCTTCATCTGCAATTCGTCTGCTTCGGCTTTCTGGCGCTCGAACTGGTCGTATCCGCCGCGATAGAAGGTCAGTTTTTTCTGGTCCAGATGCACGATGGAATTGACGGCATTGTTCAGCAGATCGCGGTCGTGGCTGATGATGATGACGGTATGCGGATAACGCCGGATATAGTCTTCCAGCCAGAGCGTGCCTTCAAGGTCGAGATAGTTGGTCGGCTCGTCGAGCAGCAGGAGGTCGGGTTCGGCAAACAGCACGGACGCGAGCGCCACGCGCATGCGCCAGCCGCCGGAGAACGAAGAGGCGGGGCGAAGCTGCGCCTCGTGATCGAAGCCAAGACCGGCAAGAATGCTGGACGCGCGGGCTTCCGCCGAATGCGCGTCGATATCGACCAACCGCACCTGAATTTCCGCGATCCGGTGCGGGTCTGTTGCGGTTTCCGCCTCGGCCAGCAGCGCGCTGCGCTCCTTGTCGGCGGAAAGCACGATGGAAATCAGCGATTGTTCCGTTCCCGGCGCTTCCTGCGCAACCTGGCCGATGCGCGCCAGTTTCGGGATCGTTACCGAACCGCTTTCCGCTGAAAAGTCACCGGTGATGACCCGGAAAAGAGTAGATTTGCCGGCGCCGTTGCGGCCAACGAGGCCCACCTTCACGCCAGCCGGAAGCGTCACGCTGGCGTGGTCGAGAAGCAGGCGCCCGGCGATGCGGGCGGAGAGATCGGTAATCGTAATCATGGCGCCGTTTTGGCCGAACTGCGTGGCCAAGGCAAGAGCGCGCGCGCCACACCAGATCAGATATGCAGCTTCAACAGCCGAGCTGCGCCAGATAGCTGCTGCGGCTGCGTTGAGCCACGTCCCGGGAGTAGCCTATGACGCAATTGCGCGTGCCGCAGCGTGCGGACAGCAGGGCGAGCTCGGCATGGCTGAAAAATTCCGCTGATGTCGCGGTGCAGTCCACTGCCGCAACGCCGATCGATACGGTCAGATGCTCGCCGTCGCCCTCACTGGTGACGAAACGTAGCGCCTCGACGTTCTGCCGCAACCGCTCCGCAATTGCTTCAGCTGTATTTTGCGAGACGCCGGCAAACAGAAAAGCGAACTCGTTTCCGCCGATGCGGGCTACGAAATCGTCCTTCTTGATCGTCTTGCGGAAAAGCGCTGCCAGCCGGCGCAGCGCCTTGTTGCCGGCAGTGGGGCCGTATTTGCCGTTGATTTCGCGGAAATGGTCGATGTTGAGCAGCACAAGCGATGTAGCTGATGCCCCCTGAGCGCCCGAAAACAGGTCGCCGAGCTTCTCGAGGAAAGCCGCCCGGTTGGGAAGCGCCGTCAAGGCATCACGCAGGGAATTCGCCTGAAGATCGGTCCGGCTTTTCTCAACCTCGCGGATTTTCATCAGCCCCATGGAAACGAAATGCCGGAGACTCGTTTGTTCCTCGTGAATATCGCCCATCAATTGCGCAAGCCGCTCCGTTGCAGGCAGCTCGGAGTGATCTTGCCCGGAAAGACTGGCAATAAATGTTTCGGTGCGTTGCAGGCCGGCTTCCAGTCGCGCGGAAATCTGCTTCAGCGTCTCGAAGGCCGTCGCTGCCATCTGCTCGGCCTCGATCTTCGAAAAACCCGGCAGATTGTGTCTCTGGCCGACAATATCGATTTCATGCTGTTGCGGCGCGTTGCCAAGGGCGAGAATATCGCGTCCCATCGCCGGGTTATGCCCCGACAATATTTCGTAGATCAGTTCGTAGTTTCGCGGCAGCGGTGCAATATTCATCTTGTCGATGAACTGAGCAATTTTTGTAAAGACGAGACCGTTCCTTGCCTTCTCGCGTTTTTTATCGCCCGCCGTTGACGTCACTGACAGCCCCAATACCAATAAATTATGAATGCACCGGTGATAACCGATTGTTGAACACGATTATTCTTACAAGCAACGGTTTAAAATAGGCTAAACCTGACGAGGTTTTCATTGCCGTGAGACCCCAATTCTCGTGGAGGGGACGGTTGAGCGCCGGATGCGTTTGTTGATCAGTAGTATGACAAATCCTGATTTGATTTCAGGCGGCGGTCGTTTTTATATCGCATAATCGATGTAGCAGAAGAGGGTGCAGCCTATGACGACCTCCAGAACCTTATATTCACTTTGCGGAAGCGATAGCGCACGGCCGTTTTCTCCCCATTGCTGGAAAACAGTCCTTTCGCTGGCGCATAAGGGGCTGGATTTCGAGGAACGTCCCTTACCCTTCACGGTCATCCCGACGGTGGAGGACGGTTTTTCGAGGACCGTGCCGATCCTTCGTGATGGCGACCAGCTGGTGAGCGACAGTTTCGAGATCGCCCTTTATCTGGATGAGGCCTATCCGGAGCGGCCGTCGCTGTTTAACGGGGAAGGCGGCAAGGCGATGGCGCGTTTCGTTGAAAGCTGGTCGCAGACGGTGCTGCACCCGGCCATCACCCGCATTGCCGTGCTAGATATCCACAATATGCTTGATGAGCCTGACCGCCTTTATTTCCGCGACAGCAGGACGAAGGCGCTCGGCAGGACGCTCGAGGATGTGGTGGCGAACCGTGAGGCGGAAATCGCGGCCTTCCCAGCGCTCCTGGCGCCGATCCGCCGCATGCTGGGCTTCCAGCCTTTCATCGGCGGCTCATCGCCGCTGTTTGCGGATTACATCGTTTTCGGTGCGCTGCAATGGGCAAGGATTACCACCGGAGCGGATCTGTTTTCCGAAAACGACCCCGTCCGGGACTGGTTCGAAGGCTGCCTAGACCTCCACGACGCCAGAGGCCGCAGTGTGACAGCGGCGTGAAATGTCTGCAGCCATCGTCGCAATGTGGTTGATCCCCCTTGTTTTCGGGCCTTTGGGCGGGTAAAGACCGCCCACTTTCTCTATAGGAAAAGGAAACGGACACATGGCGATTGAACGCACATTTTCGATGATCAAGCCGGACGCAACCAAGCGTAACCTGACTGGCGCGATCACCAAGGTATTTGAAGACAACGGTCTGCGCATCGTCGCCTCCAAGCGCGTCTGGATGAGCAAGCGCGAAGCCGAAGGCTTCTACGCCGTTCACAAAGAGCGTCCCTTCTTCGGCGAACTCGTTGAAGGCATGACCTCCGGCCCGACCATCGTTCAGGTTCTGGAAGGCGAAAACGCTATCCTCAAGAACCGCGAAATCATGGGCGCAACCAACCCGGCCCAGGCTGCTGAAGGCACCATCCGCAAGAGCTTCGCGCTTTCCATCGGCGAAAACTCCGTTCACGGTTCGGACGCCCCTGAAACCGCCGCACAGGAAATCGCCTACTGGTTCGCCGAAACTGAAATCGTCGGCTGATTCAAAATATCAACGGCTTGAATCGCCCTCTCAGGCGATGGCATGAAGCCGCTGAAAAGACTCGATGAAACGGAGCCGAAAGGCTCCGTTTTTTTGTTTTGGTAGATTTTTTCCTGTGCCGAGCATCCGCCCCCCTCATTCCTGTGACAAGCACAGGAGTGAGGGGAGGTTCAATTTTCGCTTCGTCTCCTCCGACGATCGTCACGACGCCGGACACCCCTCGACAGGACGCATATCCGTCGTGCCGTCCGCTTTGAACACGTCCGGATTGGGTGTGTAGAGCGGGCCGACCGTCAGCGGTTTGGCGGGAAGGAGCGATTGGTCTGTGTCGGAGCGGATGGTGGTCTCTATCGTCTGCAGTACATCGCCTTCCGGCCCTTTGATGCGGATCGTGACCTTGTAGGGGCGGTCCTGCTTGACGCATTCGACCGGCGGACTTTGAACGGCGATCTTTTCATCTGCCGGGAAAATCTTCTCCCTGGTCGCCAGCTCGGTTCCGCCGCGGGGATTTTCGAAGGTCGCTTCCAGCGTGCTGCCGTCGCGGATGGGGGCGATGCGCTGCAAGGTCACGAGATAGGTGGCAATCGCCACACGGTAGTTGAAGACGAACATGCGGCCGGAAACCTTCGCGACATCGCGCGGCTCGTCCCGCTGACAACCGGAAAGACCGAGCACCATAGTGATCGCCAGCAACGGAATGGTTATTCCTCTCATGCCTGCGCTTCCTTCTTGCGGTGATAATGCCGGCTGGCTTTCTGGCGGTTGCCGCACACCGTCATGTCGCACCAGATGCGGCTTCTGTTCTTGCTGCGGTCGATGAAAAGCCAACCGCAATTGCCGCAAATCCGCAGCCGTTTCCGCGTCTCCGCCGCAAGCAGCGACAGAGCTGAATGGGCGGTCGCATTGGCAAGGCTCTCTCGCAGAGGAAACAACTTTAGTGCCGTGCCGCAAGCGAAGAGAAGCCCTGCCAGCCGGCCGTCGTCATCGTCGCCATTCGTCATCGAAGAGCGGAAATAATCGTCGATCGCCTCGCGAAGATCGAGAAATACCTGCCTCCTGTCCGCTTCGGGCGCGATGAGTGCGGGAAACCTGTCGCGCTCCGCTCCGAGTCGGGTCGACGCCTCGGCAAAGGTGGCGATCTGCTCAGGCACAGCAAAACGGTCGACCGATTTTGCCGCGTCCGCGCGCAGGATGACGCTATTGGCGACATCGAGGGCCAATGCGCCGCCTGCGAAACGATGTTCTGTCCAGCGAAATGTCATGGCGACATTATAACTATCAAAATGGATTTTAACAGTTATAATGCGATGGGGAGGACGGATTGGCTTATTTCCTGCAACAATTGCTGAATGCCGTACCAGTAGCCTCGCTTTATGCGGTTCTGGCGTTCGGCTATGCCATCGCCTTTTCGGTCACGAAACGGGCCGATGTCACCTATGGCGCGATTTTCGCTTTCGCCGGTCAGACCTGTCTGCTGTTTGCCGATTTTGGCTGGAACCGGCTGTGGCTGATCTTGCCTGCAACACTCGCGCTTGGGGCAGGGGCCGGTCTTTTCGGCGGTCTGTGGGCGGCGGCTTTCATCGGCAGGGCGGTGATGCGGCCCCTGGCGAAAGCCTCCCCCAATGCGGTGACGGTCGCCGCCATTGGCGTGCTGATCGCGCTCACCGAAAGTGCCAGACTTGCCGCCGGCACGCGACAATTATGGCTGCCACCGCTTTTGTCGGAACCGGTGCGATTCTGGGCCGATGGAAACTTCGCCGCCACCCTGACGTCGATGCAGATGCTGAACACGGCTGTCTTCTGCCTGCTCGTTCTCGCAGGCACTTTCTACCTCCAGCGTTCCGGCTTTGGCAGACGCTGGAAGGCGGTGTCGGACGATGCTCTCGCCGCGTCACTGTGCGGGGTAAATGCAGGCAGGGTGTTCCTGCTGTCTTACTGTGCAGCGGGTCTGCTTGCCGCCATCGCCGGCGTCCTCGCCACTTTTTATTACGGCACCATGGATTTCGGTGCCGGTCTGGTGTTCGGCCTGAAGGTCGTACTGATTTCGGCAGCGGGCGGTTATGCAAGCCCGCTCGTCTGCGCGCTCGGGGCTGCTGCCGTCGGGTTCGCGGAAACGCTATGGGTCGGTTACGGCCCGGTTATCTGGCGGGATGCGGCGGTTCTGGCACTTCTGGTGGGCTGGCTGATCGTCATGCGCAGCAGAGTGGAAGCGCCCTAGAGCATTGCCAGTAGGGGTGGCGTCCGGTTTTCGTCCGGAAGTGCGGGAAAACACAAAGCGTTACCGCCATTTGTCCTTGGCCGTGTCGTCGGTCGTCTTTGCGGCAACCCAGTCGCCCTTCGTGCCATCCTTGCCATGTTCCTTTTTCCAGAACGGGGCGGACGTCTTGAGGTAGTCCATCACGAAATTTGCACCGTCAAAAGCGGCCTGCCGGTGCCGGGAAGCGGCAATGACGAGGACGATATTCTCGCCGGTGGCGATCTTGCCATGGCGATGAATGGCGGTGAGGCCGAGGAGGTCGAAGCGTTCGATGGCGAGTTGCGCGATGCGGGTCATTTCCGCTTCGGCCATGCCGGGATAATGCTCGAGTTCCAGCGCCGCGAGCGTGCCGCCATCATCGCGACAAAGCCCGGTGAAGGCCACCACCGCGCCGATGCTCTTGTCGCCTTCCGTCAGCCTGCGGGTTTCTTCCGCAGCGTCGAAATCCTGTGCCTGCACGCGGACAGTGGGCTGCATCCGGTTATCCCCCCGTCATGGGGGGGAAGATGCCGATCTCGCGCGCACCGGCAATGCTCTCGTCATGTTCAACATGTTCCTGATTGACCGCAACGCGGATCACATCCGGAAATTCGAAGGCGGCTTCGTAGTTTTCACCAAGGGTTGAGAGATAGGCGATCAGCTCACCGGCCGTGGTAACGGAGGAGGGGATATCCAGCTCCTCTTCCGCCGTGCCGATCTTTTCGCGAACCCAGGCGAAATAAACGATCCGCGCCATCATTCTTCGTCCACGATGTGCTTGAGACCCGCCTTGAAGTAGTCGTAGCCGGTGTACATGGTTAGCGCTGCTGCAAGCCAGAGAAGCGTAATTCCCATCTCGGTCGTGTAGGGCAGAACCTTGTCTCCCGCGGGACCGGCAAGAAGAAAGGCGATGGCTACCATCTGGATGGTGGTCTTCCACTTCGCGATGCGGGTGACGGGAACGCTGACCTTCAGCGCCGCCAGATATTCACGCAGGCCCGAGACCAGAATTTCGCGGCAGAGAATGGTGATGGCGGCCCACAGCGACCAGCCGGCAATGGTGCCGTCCGCTGCCATCAAGAGCAGCACCGAGGCGACCAGCAGCTTGTCGGCGATCGGGTCCAGCATGCGGCCGATATTGGAGGTCTGATTCCAGATACGCGCCAGATAACCATCCAGAAAATCGGTCAGCGAGGCGACGATGAACAGCCAGAGGGCCGTCCAGCGCGCAAAATCCGAGCTTTCCAGCTTTCCTTCGATGTAAAAACACAAAACGATGACGGGAACCGCCAGAATGCGGGCATAGGTGAGAAGGTTGGGAATGCTGTATGCGCGCGAAGCCATGGGAAACCTGTCAGTCTGGATAAGCTGCCTTGATGCCGCCCCTGACGCATAGGGTCAACACGTTATTATGTTTTTTTAGCAGTTCGTTGCGACAGTGCGCCTTCAATCGCCACTGCTCTCATGGAAGTGATTGTAGATTTGCCGCGCTACGGCTTCTGAAATGCCGGTGACATTCATCAGATCGTTGAGGCCTGCGCGTGAAACCGCCTTGGCCGTACCGAAATGCTGCAGCAGCGAGCGCTTGCGTCCTGGGCCGATCCCCGAAATTTCATCCAGCGGATTGCGCACCATTTCCTTCTTGCGCCGCGCCCGGTGTGAGCCGATGGCAAAACGGTGGGCCTCGTCGCGCATGCGCTGGATGAAGTAAAGCACGGGATCGCGCGGCGGCAGGGAAAAATCGCTGCGGCCATCCGCAAAGAAGCGCTCGCGGCCCGCCTCGCGGTCCACACCCTTGGCGACGCCGATGGCAATCACGCTGTCGCGAATGTCGAGCTCATCGAGGATGGCACGCACCGCCGTCATCTGTCCCTGACCACCATCGATCAGGATAACGTCCGGCCAGGCGGGGAAGGGCATGTCCGCGGCTTCCTCGGGTGTGGGCGTCAGCGTCTGTGCGCGGTCGGGCTTGCCCTCTTCCTTCAACAGGCGCGAGAAGCGGCGGGTCATGACCTCACGCATCATGCCGAAGTCGTCACCGGGAGTGATGTCAGTCGATTTGATGTTGAACTTGCGATACTGGTTTTTCACGAAGCCTTCCGGCCCCGCCACCACCATGCCGCCCACGGCATTTGTGCCCATGATGTGCGAGTTGTCGTAAATCTCGATCCGGCGCGGCACGTAGGGAAGGTTGAAGGTTTCCGCGAACCCCTTCAGCAACCGCGCCTGAGACGAGGTTTCCGCCAGCTTGCGGCCATGCGCCTCGCGGGCATTGGCAAGAACATGGTCGGTGATGTCCTTCTTCTCGCCGCGCTGCGGCACGCTGATCGTGACCTTGTGTCCGGCTTTTTCGCCGAGAGCAGCGGCCAGCAATTCCTGTTCCTCCACGGTTTCGGAAAGCAGGATCTGCTTCGGCACCGGTTTGTCGTCGTAAAATTGCGCCAGGAACGCATTGAGGATTTCCGAGCCGGGCAGGGACGGGTCGGCCTTCGGGAAATAAGCGCGGTTGCCCCAGTTCTGGCCGGTGCGGAAAAAGAACACCTGGATGCAGGATATGCCGCCCTCGTGATGGATGGCGAAAACATCCGCCTCCTCGATGCCGGCCGGATTGATGCCCTGATGGCTCTGGACGTGCGAGAGCGCTGCCAGCCGGTCGCGATAGACGGCGGCGCGCTCGAAGTCGAGATCCTCGGCCGCCTCGTTCATCTGCCGGGCAATCGCGGTCTTGACGCTCTGGCTCTTGCCTGACAGGAAATCCTTGGCTTCCTTGACGAGTTCCGCATACCCCTCATCGCTCACCTCATGTGTGCAGGGGCCGGAACAGCGTTTGATCTGGTAAAGAAGACAGGGACGCGTGCGGGTTTCGAAAACGCTGTCGGTGCAGGTGCGGATCAAGAACGCGCGTTGCAGTGAATTGATCGTGCGTCCAACGGCTCCGGCAGAGGCGAAGGGTCCGAAGTAGTCGCCCTTGCGCGCCCGCGCACCCCGGTGCTTGAAAATCGCCGGTGCACGATTGTCGGCTGTGATCAGGATATAGGGAAATGACTTGTCGTCGCGCAAAAGCACGTTAAAGCGCGGCCGCAAGCGTTTGATGAGGTTAGCTTCCAGGAGAAGCGCCTCGGTCTCCGTGCGGGTGGTGACGAATTCCATATGGGCGGTCAGCCGCACCATCTGCGCAATGCGGTTGGAATGCACGCGACCCTGGGCATAGTTGCCGACGCGCTTCTTCAGCGAGCGCGCCTTGCCGACGTAAAGAACGTCGTTCGCCTCGTTGAACATGCGGTAGACACCCGGCGAGTTCGGCAGGTGTTTGACGAATTCGCCGATAAGATCCATGCCCTTCAGGCCGGATTCGTTTTTCCAGCCGGCATTCCAGTCCATGCCGGCAACGTCGCGCGGTGCCTCGGCCGCGTCTGTCGCGGCAAGGTTTGCATCGTCGTCTTCGTCATCGGTTTCATCGAAGAGAATACCGCCGTCAGGCAGCTTCTTTCCGTTCATTCAGGTATCTCCGCCACATCAGGGGTTTCCCAGCCAAGATGCTGGCCGCCATCGAGCGCGATCATTTGTCCGGTGATCGACGGCGTATCAAAAAGAAAGCGAATCGTCCGCCCGAACTCGTCGGGTTCCGGACCGCGCTTTAATATAAGGCCGTCGATCTGCGCCTGAAAGTCCTCCGGCGCCTGTCTTTCGCTTTTGAAGGAGGGACCCGGCCCGATGGCGTTGACGCGCACCCGCGGCGCAAAACTCTGCGCCATCGTCCGTGTGGCTGTCCAAAGGGCCGATTTCGAAAGCGTATAGGAATAAAAACGCGGCGTAAGCGCAAGTACGCGCTGATCGATGATGTTGACGATCAGTCCGGATTTATCCTGAGGCAATTGCTGAACGAAGGCGGCCGCGATGAGGGAAGGCGCCCGCACATGCACGGAAAAATGCGCGTCGAAGATTGCCGGATCGGGCGTTTCTGCCGAATCGTCCAGAAAAATGGATGCATTGTTGACGACGACGCCTATCGGGCCGAGCGCCGAAGATGCCTGTTCGACAAGCGCCATTGTTGGCGATGATTGTGTCAGATCCGCCTGAATGGCAACGGCCTTGCCGCCTTTTTGCCTTATTTCGTTAGCGAATTCCTCGGCTTGCCCCATAGAGGCATTGGCGTGGACGGCAATCGCAAAGCCATGCGAGGCCAAATCCGTGGCGATCGCCCGCCCGAGCCGCCGGGCGGCACCCGTTATCAAGACTGTCTTCGGTATATTTTCTTTCACAGCGGACCTGCATTTGCTCATACACGCCCTATTTGCTGGATATAATCGCAAATCGCAAGCTGTCCGTGGGCCGTAAAAGAATTGTGTGGATTTTTATTGGTAATGTAATTTAAATTTAATTTGAATATAACTAAGTTTAAATTCGATATATTGGAAATTAAGTTTCCGGTAGGGTTAATAAAACCCTTGTGGCAATTAGGCAACGTCTAATTCTAGTCACGTGTCTGCCCCAAACAATTCACATTTTGGCTCTTTGATCTCCGCATTCTCCCATCAAATTCAATTTTCAGAGGGGCGATTAACCCGACGAATTTACCGCGTCTAAAAACAATGTTTTGAGTACGGCGCGGTCCTGAAAGGAGAATAACATGCGTATTTTCGTAGCAACCATTATGGCTTCGACCATTGCAGCCGCCGGTTTCTCGGCTGCTCACGCCGCTGACGCCGTAAACGACGTGCCGCAGGCACCGGTAGCCTACGACCAGCCCGCTCCGGTCAAGAACTGGACCGGCGCTTACCTCGGTGGTACCGCCAACTACGATTGGGGCCGTTTCAGCTCCAGCAACGACGGCCGTGACGCCAAGGGCGCCGGCGGCGGCATCTACGGCGGTTACAACATGCAGAGCGGCCAGATCGTTTACGGTGCCGAAGCAGACGTTAACCTCGGCCGCGAGCGCGGTTCCGCTGGTACGGTTGGTGGCAACGCCGTCGAAGGCAAGCAGGGCGTCAACGGCTCGCTGCGTGCTCGCGTCGGTTACGACATGAACCCGTTCCTGCTGTACGGTACGGCTGGTCTCGCAGCCTCCGACAACAAGGTACGTGACGCGACCTCCAAGGACAGCGCAACCGCCCTCGGCTACACCGTTGGTGCCGGCGTTGAAGCCATGGTTACGGACAACATCACTGCCCGTCTGGAATATCGCTACAGCGACTACCAGAAGAAGGACTACAGCCTGGACTCCGGCGCGTTCTCGCGCGGCTTCGACGACCACTCCGTCAAGGCCGGTATCGGCGTCAAGTTCTGATCCTTCAAGGATCGGTAAAAGAAAAGCCGGGGTTTACGCCCCGGCTTTTTCGTTTTTGCCATCAGTTACAGCATCCATGCCCGGCGATCAGGCCAGGCATGGCGCTCACATTGGTGTCAGGCGGCGGCCCTCATGTCCTTATAGGCTTCAAAACGCTTGCCGAATGTTTCCGGCCATTGCGCCAGCGCCTCGTGCCCTTCGGCCCATTCACCTGCAAAACGCAGATCGAGATAACCGATCAACGCCGCAAGGGCGAAATGTCCGCCATGCAGCTTCTTGCCGGTTTTCGGCAGGTTGGCGTTGAGATGATCCAGACCCTTCACCGCCTTTTTCCACTGCTTGTCGATCCATGGCTGGTGAACTCTGTCTTCCGGGCGGGAACGGCGCTCGTAAACGATGGCCAGCAGGCAATCCATGATGCCGTCGCAGAGCGCTTCCAGAATTTCCGCTTCGGTGCGCTTGCCGTTCTTTTTCGGGTAGAGCTTGCCGCCCGAAAGGCGGTCTAGATAGTGCATGATCGCGACGCTGTCATAGACCGAGCCGCCATCGTCCAGAAGCAGGACCGGAATTTTGCCGAGCGGATTGTTGTCAACCAGCGTCGCGGGCTCGGCATTGGTGTCGACGGCGACGTTGGTAATGTCGATGCCGAGATGGCGGGCGGCCATGCGCACCTTGGCGGAGTAGGGGGAAGTGACGGAGTAAAGCAGTTCCATAGCCGGGTCCTGACGTATGTTGATGTGTGGGTATTAGCGAATGGGGACGATTTCGGTAGCGCTGACGCGGCAGCCCTTGCGGTCAAGCTCAGGGCAATCGCGGAATGTCATGTCCTTGTTGAGGCAGATACGGACTTCCTCAAGGCGTTTTCCGTCGCAGCTGATCGAGACGCCGCGTTTCGACATGCCTGGGTTGGCGTCGGTGAAGGCGGTTTCGATGGCGTCGGCGGAAAGGGTGGCGCCTTTAGCGCCCGAGGCAATCGTCTCCGGCAGCTTGACCGCCTCGAAGGCGGTTCGTGTTGCCGAAAAATAATCCTTCTGCGAAAGGCCGGAGCAGGCGCCGTGCTTGCGCCACTGGTGGCCGATCAGGCCCATGGAGGGCATGATGTCGAACATCGTGCGGCCGATTGCGTCGGGCACACGGTCCGGCTCGCTGCTCGTGCAGAATTCGGGGTATCCGGTTTCGTTTTGCGGCCAGAGCCCGTGTACGACGAAACCGTACCGCCTGTCGCTGCCGCATTGCTGGCGATTGCCGGAACCTTCGGAGCTGGCGCAGAACGCCGGCGACCAGGAGAGCGAAAGCACATAAAAATCGAAGCCTGTTCCGGCGGGCACAGGGTTTTTGCCCGTGTCTCGTCGGGCAATTTCCGGCTGGGATTTTTCGGGCCTGGAATTGCCGGCGGGCTGCGTTTGGGATTGGGTCTGCCGGTTGGTTGCAGAACCGGTCGGGGCCGGATTTTCCCGCGAAAACCAAAGGGCCGCAAGCGACAGAAGACCGAGGGCGATGAAACCGGCATAACGCTTCATTTCGTGCACGTTCTCCGGAAAATGGACGACCTCGTATCGCCCGCAGACGACAAAGCGGTCTTACATAAATTTGTGAACGAGGCAAACGGGCAAAAAGGTTGAAAGCTTCGCCGCATAACGAATAGAGTCGAACGAATCTTCTGCGGAGTGCGGAAATCGGGTTGGGGTGAAGCTGGGGGAAATAGGCGGGCATGACCGCATGACATTGAAGAAATACATCTGGCCCGTCATTGGTCTGGCAACGATCGGTTTTTCGGCCTGGCTGCTCTATCACGAGCTGCGCGGTCTTTCACTCGATGATCTATGGGAAAGCCTCACGGCCATTCGCGCGCGGGACTGGGTGTGCTCCGGCCTGTCGACGCTTGTCGCCTATGCCGCCCTTGCCGGTTACGACCGCATCGCTCTCCAGCATCTCGGCCGGAAGGTAAACTGGTTCTTCATCACGCTCACCTCCTTCACCACCTACGCGCTTTCCCACAATGTCGGGGCATCCGTGTTTTCCGGTGCCGTCGTCCGATACCGGGCCTATACGTCCAAGGGGTTGAGCGCTGCCGAAGTCGGCATTCTCGTCGGCCTTTGTTCCTTCACCTTCATCATCGGAACGATCATGCTCATCGGTCTGGTGCTGGTCTACGAACCGGACATTACCGAGCGCTTTACCGGCATCCTGCCCGTGGAAGCATCAACGACAACCGGCGTCCTGCTGCTCGGCATCGTCGCACTTTATGTGCTCGGCAGTCTTTTGAAGCTGCGGCCGCTGAAAATCGGTTCGTTTTTTCTGCCATATCCCGTGCCGAAACTGGTGGCGCAACAGCTGGTCATCGGTCCGATCGAACTGATCGGAGCTGCAGGCATCATCTATTTCGCGCTGCCGGAAGCCGGAAATCCCGGTTTCATGATCATTCTCGGGATTTTCCTGATTTCCTTTTCAGCGGCGCTCATCTCGCACGCGCCGGGCGGGCTTGGCGTGCTGGAGCTGGTGTTCGTCACCGGCCTGCCTGATATGAACCCGGCTGACGTGATTGCAGCGCTGCTGGTGTTCCGGCTGTTCTACCTCATCATCCCGTTCATCATGGCGCTTTTCGTGATCCTGTTCTTTGAGCGATCGCAGCTTGCACAGGCGCGGAAGGGGTGAGGTAAGCCCTCAATCCTCTTCCGGCTTTTCCTCGCCGCGCAGCCAGAAGGCGCGGTGCGAGGCGTATCTGTCCTGCGCCATCACCGTCTTCAGGAATGGCAGCAGCGTGTGCAGCTCGTCCTTCAGCGTGTAGGGCGGGTTGACGACGATGAGGCCTGAGCCGCTCAAGCCTTCCAGCCGGTCGCTTTTCACGGAAAGTTCCGCGCACAGCATCTTCGGTATGTCGAAGGATTGCAGCCGCTCGTGGAAATCCTTGATCGGTGCACCTTTTTTGAGCGGATACCACAGGCAATAGGTGCCGGTGGAGAAACGCCGATATGCCTTGTTCAACCCATCCGCCAGCCGCTGATATTCATTTTCAAGCTCGAAAGGCGGATCGACGAGGATGAGGCCGCGTTTTTCCTTCGGCGGCAGATGCGCGCCAAGCGACAGCCAGCCATCGAGCTCCGTCACCCGAACCTGATAATCTCCCTCGAACAGACGCGCCAGCGCGCGTGCGTCGTCCGGGTGCAGTTCCATGGCCGAAAGCCTGTCCTGCGGGCGGAACAGCATGCGCGCGAGCTTCGGTGAGCCGGGGTAGAACTGCATGCCGCCTTCGGGGTTGAGTTCCCTGACGGTGGAAAGATAGGGTTCCAGCAATTCGGCGACAGGGGCCGGCAGATCGGCGTCCATCAGCTTGCCGATGCCGGTCTGCCATTCGCCTGTCTTCTGCGCCTCTTCCGACGACAGGTCGTAGAGGCCGATGCCGGCATGAGTATCCAGCACGCGAAACGCCTTGTCCTTGTTCTGCAGGTAACGGACGAGACGCGCGAGAACGGCGTGTTTGAGAACATCCGCGAAATTGCCGGCGTGGTAGATGTGGCGATAGTTCATGGGATGTGTCTCGCTTCCCGATGGGGATGATGAATATTCTTGATGGACGTCACTTCGGCCTTTTTGCCGCGTCGCTGATGCAATATAGAAAAGACATGAACCTTGCGACCCCGATTTCCGCTAAAAACGCCGCCCCGAAAGCCGAAAGTGCCACGC
The DNA here is from genome assembly GCF_052114365.1 of Agrobacterium sp. MCAB5. Classification (NCBI taxonomy): domain Bacteria; kingdom Pseudomonadati; phylum Pseudomonadota; class Alphaproteobacteria; order Hyphomicrobiales; family Rhizobiaceae; genus Agrobacterium; species Agrobacterium sp. MCAB5. Next base: position 314,884 of record NZ_JBFREP010000005.1, on the reverse strand, counting down.
GCATCGGCCACACGGTCTGTCCGCACGACTGTCCGAGCGCCTGCGCGCTGGAAGTGGACATCAATGCCGATGGCCGCATCGGCCGCGTGCGCGGCGCCAATGCCAATACTTACACTGCCGGCGTCATCTGCGCCAAGGTGGCGCGTTACTCCGAGCGTATCTATCATCCCGGCCGTCTTTTGACCCCGAAGCGCCGCAAGGGTGCGAAGGGTGCTGGCGACTGGCAGGAGATATCCTGGGCGGCGGCACTGGACGAGGTTGCCGACGCCTTCGTCAAAGCCGAGGCAAAGCACGGCGCCGAGGCCGTCTGGCCTTATTTCTATGCCGGAACCATGGGACAGGTTCAGCGCGATTCCATCGAGCGCCTGCGTCACGCCAAGAAATATTCCGGCTTTTTCGGATCGATCTGCACCAACATGGCCTGGACGGGTTATGTGATGGGTACAGGCGCGCTGCGCGGGCCCGATCCGCGCGAAATCGGCAAGGCCGATGTCGTCGTCATCTGGGGCACGAATGCTGTCGCCACGCAGGTCAACGTCATGACCCATGCGGTAAAAGCCCGCAAGGAACGTGGCGCGAAGATCGTCGTCGTCGATATCTATGACAATCCGACCATGAAACAGGCCGATATGCGCATCGTCCTGCGTCCAGGCACCGATGCGGCGCTCGCCTGCGCCATCATGCACATTGCCTTCCGCGATGGTTATGCCGACCGCGATTACATGGCGCGCTTCGCTGACGATCCGGTGGGACTTGAAGAGCATCTGAAATCGAAGACGCCGCAATGGGCGTCCGAAATCACCGGTCTTTCCCTGGAGGAAATCGAGGATTTCGCAAGGCTCGTGGGCACGACGAAAAAGACGTTCTTCCGGCTCGGTTATGGTTTCGCCCGCCAACGCAACGGCGCGGTCGCCATGCACGCGGCTCTTTCTATCGCCACCGTTCTTGGCTCCTGGCAATATGAAGGCGGCGGCGCCTTCCACAATAACGGCGATATCTTCCGGCTCAACAAGGCGGAACTGATGGGCACAGCCTATGCCGACCCCAACGTGCGCCAGCTCGACCAGTCGCAGATCGGCCGCGTGCTGACGGGGGATGCGGAAGCGCTGCGACATGGTGGCCCGGTGACGGCGCTGCTCATCCAGAACACCAACCCCGTCAATGTCGCACCCGAGCAGCGGCTGGTGAAACAGGGTTTCCTGCGCGACGATCTTTTTGTTGCCGTGCATGAGCAATTCATGACGGAGACGGCCGAGTTGGCCGATATCGTGCTGCCGGCCACCATGTTCCTTGAACATGACGACATCTACCGCGCCGGTGGCCAGAACCACATTCTGCTTGGCCCCAAGCTGGTGGAGCCGCCGGAAACCGTGCGCAGCAATCTCTTCGTCATTGAAGAACTGGCGAAACGTCTTGGTATTGACCATATGCCGGGCTTCGGTCTTTCAGCCCGCGACCATGTCGATCATATGCTGAAAGTCAGCGGCTGGGGCGATTTCGATACGTTGGCGGAAGAAAAATGGATCGATGCGCAGCCCTCTTTCGAGGTGGCGCATTATCTCGAGGGCTTTGGTTATGGTGACGGAAAATTCCGTTTCAGCCCCGAATGGGCGACAGGGCCGTCTCCAAACAAACCGCCGAAAAACATCGGCGTGATGGGGCCGGTTGCGCAATTTCCGAAATTCCCGGATCAGGTAGATGTCATCGAAACCGCCGACGGAGAGCATCCTTTCCGACTGGCGACATCGCCAGCGCGCAACTTCCTCAACTCCACCTTCGCGGAAACGAAAACCTCCGTGCAGAAGGAAGGCCGTCCGGAAGTGATGATCTGTTCCGAGGACGCCACCCGCAACGGTATAGCCGATGGCGACATCGTGCGTATCGGCAATGGCCGCGGCGAAGTGCGTCTTCACGCGAAAATCGTGGAGGGTGCGAGGCCCGGCGTTCTGGTTGCCGAAGGGTTGTGGCCCAACAAGGCGCATCTGGACGGCGAGGGTATCAATGTTCTGACGGGCGCCGATGCCGTCGCCCCCTATGGCGGCGCGGCTTTCCACGACAATAAGGTGTGGCTCCACCGCGACGACGAAGCCTGAAAGGCTTGATATTGCACCGCAACAGGGCCAAGCTGAACACTTCCGCGACAGGCAAGGGAATATCCGGTGACACAGACGCAAGCGAAAAACGTTCCGGCCGACACTGATTCCGGCAGGGTCCGGCTGGTGGAAAAGGAAACGGTGTGGAAGGGCTTCGTGCATATGCAGAAGCTCATTTTCGATCAGCGCATGCCGGATGGCAAGACAATCCGCATCATCAGGGAAGTCCACGATCACGGCAGCGCCGCCGCCATCCTTCTATACGATGCCAAACGCGACAGCGTGGTGATGGTGCGCCAGTTCCGCCCTGCCGTCTTCGTGAACGGCGATCCAAGCTTCATGATCGAAGTGCCAGCGGGGCTCCTCGATGACGACAACGCGGCCGACGCCATTCGCCGCGAGGCCATGGAAGAATCTGGCTACGCGGTGGAAAAGGTCGAATACCTGTTCGACATGTATGCCAGCCCGGGAACGCTCACCGAAAAAGTCAGCCTCTTCGTCGCCCGCATCGATCTCGACGTGCAGGCCGGCAGCGGTGGCGGTCTGGAAACCGAAGGCGAGGATCTGGAGGTTCTGACCTACGGCCTCGACGAAGCCTTCGCGATGATCGCGTCCGGCGAAATCACCGATTCCAAGACGATTATTCTGTTGCAGTGGGCCATGTTGAATCGAGCGGCTCTACGCAAACCTTAAGCGAACGCAACGTTTTCCAACTTTGCCGCAGCCGCAAGCTTCCTATCATGTGTTGCTAAAGGCACATTGTGCGAAATCGCAAGCGAGAGGTAGGCAGCATCATAGGCGGGAAGCGCATGTTTCGTGCCAGGCGGATGATGGAGACGTGATCGGCGATTGTGCCGTCCTCGTAAGGCAGGAACCAAGCCGCGACTACCGAGGCGTCCACGACAAAGGCCATTACTTGCGGCCTTCTTCTTTCCACGCCTTGACCTCATCCGGAGTTGTCTTTTTTCGTTGCGACCGTTCTGTCCGCATCGCAGAGATGAGGTGTCGACGAGATTGAGGATCGATCGCTTTTACGAGGCATGCCACAGCTTCGTTCTGCGTGCGATAATAACATCTTCCCCCGCCTCAACCGGAAGCCTTCAACTCAGAATCTGCCCTTTACGCCGGCCCCAACGAAAAGCGACTGCATATCGCCGCCCGCCGAATCTTTATAAAACAGGCCGGTAGTTCCGCCAGTCGGTGTGAGGGTTTTGTCACCGCGACCGAAGCTCGTATATTCGTATGCGCCATCCAGGTAGAGGGAGGCATTCTCAGTCAGGGCATAGGCGATGCCCGCTTTTGCTCCGAACATGCCGCCAACATGGAATTTGTCGGTGAAGCGGATCGAACGCATCCAGTGATCGTCCGTGGCTTTCGCATAGATCATTGCGCCGCCTTCGAGGCCGGCATTCAGCGACCAGTTCCCGAATTTGCGCCCACCGGTCACATTGCCGTAAAATACGGGGATTTGCTGCCGGTAGGTGATAGCTTTTTCGCTATTGTTGAACTCACCGACATTATTGCGAAATCCTCTCCAACTGTAGATGTAGTCACCGCCATAGGCGGACCACTGCACGTCGGTATAGCGAAAGCCGATACCGGCACTGAGGTGCTGCAGCGGGTCTTCCAGCAGTGTTCTGTTGAGTTCGATGCTTCCGGTCAGGTAGTGGTCGAGGCGGGTATCGCCGTGCTGTGAGCGGTCGCTCCATCCAGTTTTCGATGTATCCCTGTAATAGGGAGGCAGCCAATCGTAGTCGGTCATGTAGCCATCGCCAGCAAAGCCGATTCGACCTTCCGTTTTTATGCGCCACTCGGGCGACAGCTCAAGTCCAAGCGATCCGCGTAACGCCATGGCATTTGTTGTTTTCCAGTCGAGTTGACTGTTTTTGTGGCTTCCGTTGTAAAAGGTCTCGGTGGCCTTGATGTTTAGAACACCGGCATCGAGCGAAGCGGTGATGCCGCTTTGCTCGGCGGCGAGCGGCAGGCTCGTGCCCACCAGTAAAACGGCCGAAAGCGGCAGGGAAAACCTCGAAAATAGCATAATCGCTCCTGAATGACCGGAGGGCTCCAAAATGCGGGGCCGTTGCGGGCATTAGAGGTGATTATGGTAAACGTTCGGTTTATTTTATAGGAAATACCACTTTAAGTATCTTTGTACTTTAGTGAAATATTTATCAGTAAACAGAAATCAGGCTGGGATACTCGGATTTACTTGCGTCGCCGCTGGAAATGGCTTTTCCACCTTCCATCCGCACCTTGCCTTCCGCAAGCTGCTTCAGGGCAAGTGGATAAAGCTGGTGTTCGACGGTGAGTATCCGCGCTGCCAGCGTCTCGGCCGTGTCGTCGGAAAGAACCGGCACCGCGCCCTGCGCGATCGTCGGGCCTTCGTCCATGCCTTCGGTTACAAAATGTACGGTGCAGCCGGAAATCTTCATGCCGCTGTCGATGGCGCGCTGGTGGGTGTGCAGGCCGGGGAAAAGCGGCAGCAGGGAAGGGTGGATATTGATGATGCGGCCTTCGTAGGGGGCGATGAAATCCCCTGAGATCAGCCGCATGTAACCGGCAAGACAGATGATATCAGGCGCAATCTCGCCAAGTGCGGCCAGAATGGCTCCCTCATGCTCGGCCTTGCTGGCATAGGTCTTGCGTTCGAAAACGAGCGTGGGAATACCGAACGCCCGCGCCTTTTCCAGCCCGCCTGCCGACGCCTTGTCTGAAATTACACAGGCGATCTCGGCCGGAAAATGCGTTTCCTGACAGGCCTTGGCAAGCGACACCATGTTGGAACCGCTACCGGAAATGAAAACGACGACACGTGCGCGGCCAGATCGAGAGGCGGCGCTCATCATAGGCTGAGGGCGCCCTTGTAGATCGTGCCCTGCGCACCCTCTTCGCGGGCGACCATGCGGCCGAGCGGGAACACGGTCTCGCCTTCCGCCGTCAGAGCATCGGTGACCTTGGCGGCATTTTCAGCCGAAACGACCACGATCATGCCGACACCACAGTTGAACGTACGCAGCATTTCTTTGGCTTCAACGCCACCGGTTTTTGCAAGCCACGAGAACACAGCCGGAACCTCGATCGCGTCGAGATCGATCTCGGCGGCGAGATGTTTGGGCAGAACGCGCGGAATATTTTCCGGGAAACCGCCGCCGGTAATATGCGCCAGCGCCTTCAGCGCGCCGGTCTCGCGGATTGCCTTCAAAAGCGGCTTTACATAGATGCGCGTCGGCGTCAGCAGCGCTTCGCCAAGCTTCTTGCCATCTGCGAAGGGTGCCGGGGCGTCCCAGTCAAGGCCGGAGACCGAAACGATCTTGCGCACCAGCGAAAAACCGTTGGAATGAACGCCGGAGGACGAAAGCCCGAGAATGACGTCGCCTTCGGAAATATCGCCGGCGGGCAGAAGCTGGCCACGTTCGGCAGCACCCACGGCAAAGCCCGCGAGATCATAGTCGCCATCGGAATACATGCCGGGCATTTCAGCAGTTTCACCACCGATCAGCGCACAGCCGGATTCGCGGCAGCCGGCAGCAATGCCGGAAACGATGGCAGCGCCCTGATCCGGGTCGAGCTTGCCGGTCGCGAAATAGTCGAGGAAGAACAGTGGTTCTGCGCCCTGCACGACGAGATCGTTGACGCACATGGCTACGAGGTCGATGCCGACGGTGTCATGGAAATTCGCGTCGATGGCGATCTTCAACTTGGTGCCGACGCCGTCATTGGCGGCCACCAGAACCGGGTCGTTAAAGCCTGCGGCCTTCAGATCGAACAGGCCGCCGAAGCCGCCGATTTCGCCATCCGCGCCGGGACGCCGCGTCGAGCGCACCGCCGGTTTGATCTTTTCGACCATCAGGTTGCCGGCGTCGATATCCACACCTGCGTCACTATAGGTAAGACCGTTCTTGCCCGACTGGCTCATCGCTCTCGTCTCCGCTGGTTCCTTTGGCGTCGCCATTCGCACGGGACGGGGCCCGATGCAAGGGTTTGAGTGGCAAAAGCTCCGGTTTTTAACGGCTTTGCGACGGTTTGACGTTTTGTGTGCCTCGGGCCTCTCGACAGCGATATGCGCAGCGCAGACTTGAAAACCCGTCGTCGTTGCACAGACCTGGTAACCGCCGTGTCTATCGCTACCGGACCACCGGCCTTGACCATGTGCATATGCGCATCCTATCTCCATCATGGGCAATGACGGCGCGGCGACAAGAGGATGAACGGATGCAACCCCATGTGAGCGGTACGAGCCTGCGCCGGCAGGTTTTTTTCTGGATAGGCGTGCTTGCCGTCTTTATCTTTTTCCTGATGGTCTTCAGCTCCATCCTCCTACCTTTCGTGGCGGGCATGGCACTTGCCTATTTTCTCGATCCGGTTGCCGACTGGCTGGAGCGCCGAGGCCTGAGCCGGTTGATGGCGACCGTCGTTATCCTCGTCACCTTCGTGCTGATTTTCGCGCTGTCGCTCATTATCATCATTCCGCTGATTGCCGCCCAGGCATCCGAATTCATCACGCGCATCCCGCAATATATCTCGTCCCTGCAGCAGTTGATCGCCGGTGCGGACGCCAATCTGCTGCCTGACTGGGTGAGCAACCAGATCAATGCAGTGAAGGAGAATTTTTCCAAGCTGCTGACCGAAGGCGCGGGCTTCATCGGCACCCTGCTGACGCAGATCTGGAATTCCGGCAAATCGCTGGTCGATGTCATGTCGCTGCTGGTCGTCACACCCGTCGTCGCCTTCTACCTGCTGCTCGACTGGGACCGGATGATCGACAAGGTCGATAGCTGGATACCGCGCGACTACGTGCATACCGTCCGCCAGATCGCCCGCGACATGGACAGGACGATTGCCGGCTTCGTGCGCGGGCAGGGGTCGCTCTGCCTCATCCTTGGTGTTTATTACGCTGTCGGCCTGTCCTTGGTGGGCCTGAATTTCGGCCTGCTGATCGGCCTTTTCTCCGGCCTTATCAGCTTCATTCCCTATATTGGTTCGATGGTCGGCCTCATCCTTGCCGTCGGCGTCGCCATTGTGCAGTTCTGGCCTGATTACATCTATGTATTTCTGACACTTGCCGTGTTCTTTTCCGGCCAGTTCATCGAAGGCAACATCCTGCAGCCGAAGCTCGTCGGCAGCAGCGTCGGCCTGCATCCGGTGTGGCTGATGTTCGCATTGTTCGCCTTCGGTGCGCTTTTCGGTTTCGTCGGCCTTCTGGTCGCCGTGCCGGCGGCGGCAGCCGTTGGCGTGCTTGTCCGCTTTGCATTGTCGCGATATCTTGAAAGCGATCTTTACCATGGGCACGCCGCCAACCTTCCCTGGGAAGAACAGGAAACGTCCTCCGGCAAGGTTGACTCTCAGGGCTAACGATGACTGACCAAATCAAAAACGACAACGCCCGGTCGAAGGCCGAGCAGCTGCCGCTCGCATTCTCACACCAGTCCGCTTCCGGAAGGGACGATCTTCTCGTGTCCGACTCGCTCAAGGCTGCCGTCAGCCTTGTGGATGAATGGCCGAACTGGCCTTCGCCCGTGGTGGTGCTGGCCGGGCCTCCGGGTTCGGGAAAATCGCATCTCGCCAATATCTGGAAAAATATCAGCAGCGCGCAGGATATCCACCCACAAGCCGGTGTTGGCGCTGCGCGCCTTGCCGAAACCGGACCGGTTCTGTTCGAGGATGCCGATCGCCGCGGTTTTGACGACACCGAACTTTTCCATGTCATCAACAGCGTGCGCCAGCACGGCACCACGCTTTTGATGACCAGCCGGCAATGGCCGGCCGCATGGCCGGTGACCCTGCCGGACCTGCGCTCACGCCTGAAAGCCGTGACTGTGGTGGAGACAGGCGAGCCCGACGAGGGTCTTCTGGCACAGGTTTTGGTGAAACTCTTCGCCGACCGGCAGCTTTATATGGATGACAAACTCATAGGCTACATCGTCAACAGAATGGAGCGTTCACTCGATACGGCGCAGACGATTGTGGACCGTATCGACAGGCTGGCGCTCTCGCGTGGAACAAGGATAACCCGTCCCTTGGCGGCGGAAGTCCTTAACGCGATAGGCGAAGGGACAAGGGGTAGCGGGCTGGAGGTCGATTGACTGTCACAGTTCCGTCGTCAAACTGTTATACGGGCAAGAGGGACGATCGCGGGATGCAGCAGGATCACGGGACGGAAAGTCAGGGGATGGTACAGGACATGGACGCTATTGTGCAGGACGACTTCAACAAGGTTCAGCCGATGACCGAGGGCGAGAACCTCTGGGACAGCCCCGCGCGCTTCATCAACCGCGAATTCTCCTGGCTCCAGTTCAATCGGCGTGTTCTGGAAGAAACGCTGAACACGGATCATCCGCTGTTGGAGCGGCTGCGTTTTCTGTCCATCTCCGCCGCCAACCTCGATGAATTCTTCATGGTCCGCGTCGCCGGCCTCGAAGGCCAGGTGCGCCAGAAGATTACGGTCAAGACACCTGACGGCAAGACACCGGCCGAGCAGCTGGAAGACATTTTGAAGGAAATCGACAACCTGCAGATGGAGCAGCAGGCTTCGCTTGCGGTTCTGCAGCAATATCTCGCCAAGGAAGAAATCTTCATCGTGCGGCCTGCCGCACTTTCCGAAGCGGATCGTACCTGGCTGGGCACCGAGTTCGAGGAACGTATTTTCCCGGTGCTGACGCCGCTGTCCATCGACCCTGCGCACCCGTTCCCCTTCATTCCGAACCTCGGTTTCTCGATGGGCCTGCAGCTCGACAGCGTCAACGGCCGCGAGCCGATGACAGCGCTGTTGCGTCTTCCGACGGCGCTCGACCGCTTCGTTCGTTTGCCGGATGAGAAAAACGCCATCCGCTACATCACGCTAGAAGATGTGGTCGGCCTGTTCATTCACCGTCTTTATCCGGGCTATACAGTCCGTGGATTCGGCACGTTCCGCATCATCCGTGACAGCGATATCGAGGTGGAGGAAGAGGCGGAAGATCTGGTCCGCTTCTTCGAAAGCGCGCTGAAGCGCCGCCGCCGCGGTTCGGTTATCCGCATTGAGACCGACAGCGAAATGCCGCAGTCGCTCCGCCAGTTCGTGGTGCACGAGCTTGGCGTGCCTGATAATCGCGTTGCCGTTCTGCCCGGCTTGCTCGCGCTCAACACCATCTCGGAAATCGTGCGCGCACCGCGCGACGACCTGAAGTTCGAGCCTTACAACGCCCGTTTCCCCGAGCGCGTGCGTGAACATGCCGGCGATTGCCTTGCCGCCATCCGCGAAAAAGACATGGTGGTTCACCACCCCTATGAAAGCTTCGACGTGGTTGTGCAGTTCCTGTTGCAGGCCGCGCGCGACCCCGAAGTGCTCGCCATCAAGCAGACGCTTTACCGCACCTCCAACGACAGCCCGATCGTTCGCGCGCTGATCGACGCGGCGGAAGCCGGCAAATCCGTTACCGCGCTGGTCGAATTGAAGGCGCGTTTCGACGAAGAGGCGAACATCCGTTGGGCGCGCGATCTGGAGCGGGCCGGCGTGCAGGTGGTGTTCGGCTTCATCGAACTCAAGACGCATGCCAAGATGTCGATGGTGGTGCGCCGCGAGGACGGCAAGCTCAGAACCTATTGCCACCTCGGCACCGGCAACTACCACCCGATCACGGCCAAGATCTATACCGACCTGTCCTTCTTCACCTGCAACCCGAAGATCGCCCACGACATGGCGAATATCTTCAACTTCATCACGGGTTACGGCGAACCGGAAGAGGGCATGAAGCTCGCCATTTCGCCTTATACGCTGCGTGCGCGCATCGTGAAGCACATCAATGAAGAGATCGAGCACGCCAAGCGCGGTGCGCCGGCGGCGATCTGGATGAAGATGAACTCGCTGGTCGATCCCGAGATTATCGATACGCTTTACCGCGCCAGCGCGGCTGGCGTGGAGATCGATCTCGTCGTGCGCGGCATTTGCTGCCTGCGCCCACAGGTTGCGGGTCTGTCGGACAATATCCGCGTCAAGTCGATTGTCGGCCGCTTCCTCGAGCACAGCCGAATCTTCTGCTTCGGCAATGGTTTCGGCCTGCCGTCCGACAAGGCGCTGGTCTATATCGGCTCCGCCGACATGATGCCGCGCAACCTTGATCGCCGCGTTGAAACGCTGGTGCCGCTCACCAACCCTACCGTGCACGAGCAGGTTCTTTCACAGATTATGCTGGGCAATCTCATTGACAACCAGCAGAGCTACGAGATACTTGCGGACGGAACGTCGAGGCGCATCGAGGTGCGTAAAGGCGAAGAACCGTTCAACGCGCAGCACTATTTCATGACCAATCCCAGCCTTTCCGGACGTGGTGAAGCCCTGAAATCAAGTGCGCCCAAATTGATTGCCGGGTTGATTTCTTCCCGCAAGAAACAGGCTGAATGACTCGATCAGAAGCACAGGGGCGGCTGACCGGCCTTGCCCCCGTTTCCGTCATAGATATTGGTTCGAACTCCGTTCGTCTCGTCGTATATGAAGGTCTTTCCCGCGCGCCCGCCGTGCTGTTCAACGAAAAGGTCCTTTGCGGTCTCGGCAAGGGACTGGCCCTCACGGGCCGGATGCATGAGGAAGGCGTTAGCCGGGCTTTGATGGCACTGCGTCGCTTCCATGCGCTTTCCGAACAGGCGCAGGCGCAGCAACTCTACGTACTGGCAACAGCGGCAGCGCGTGAAGCGGAAAACGGCCCGGATTTCATCCGTGAAGCCGAAGCCATACTGGGTTGCGAGATCGAGGTGCTGTCCGGCGAAAAGGAAGCGCTTTATTCCGCCTATGGCGTGATCAGCGGTTTCCACGACCCGGATGGCATTGCAGGCGACCTGGGCGGCGGTTCGCTGGAACTCATCGACATCAAAGGCAAGAACTGCGGCGAGGGCATCACCCTGCCGCTCGGCGGCCTTCGGTTGTCGGAGCAATCGGATGGCTCGCTGGAGAAGGCGACGACCATTGCCCGCAAGCACGTCAAATCCTTCGCAAAGCTGCTGGCGGCCGGCGAGGGGCGTACCTTTTATGCCGTGGGCGGCACGTGGCGAAACATCGCCAAGCTGCACATGGAGATCACGGGTTATCCGCTGCACATGATGCAGGGATATGAATTGCCGCTGGCGGAAATGCTGAATTTTCTGGAAGAAGTCATCGTCTCCAGGGACAGCAAGGACCCGGCCTGGCAGGCGGTCTCCAAGAACCGCCGTTCGCTTCTGCCGTTCGGCGCCATCGCCATGCGTGAAGTTCTAAAGGCGATGAAGCCGGCAACGATCGCCTTCTCGGCGCAGGGCGTACGCGAAGGTTATCTTTATTCGCTGCTGACGGAAGCGGAGCGGGATACCGACCCGCTGTTGGTCACGGCCGACGAGCTTGCCATTCTGCGTGCCCGTTCGCCCGAACATGCGCGCGAACTGGCCGACTGGAGCGGCCGCACCTTTCCGGTCTTCGGCATCGAGGAGACGGAAGAGGAAAGCCGTTACCGGCAGGCGGCCTGCCTTCTGGCCGATATCAGCTGGCGTGCACATCCGGACTATCGCGGCCTGCAGGCGCTCAACATCATCGCCCACTCCTCCTTCGTGGCGATCACCCATCCGGGCCGCGCCTATATTGCGCTTGCCAATTATTACCGCTTCGAAGGGCTGAACGACAACGGTACCACACAGCCGCTCGCCGCCATGGCGGGTGACCGCCTGCTGGAACTCGGCAAGTTGCTCGGCGGCCTGCTGCGCGTCGTTTACCTCTTCTCAGCCTCCATGCCCGGTGTCGTCGATCACCTGAAATTCCGCAAATCCACCAATCCGGATCTGGATCTGGAATTCGTCGTACCACACGCCTATTGCGATTTTGCCGGCGAGCGTCTGGACGGACGCCTGCAGCAACTGGCGAAACTGACGGGCAAGCGGTTGGCGTTTGTGTTCGAGTAACGGGCAGACGCCGGCCATTTGGCACCGCAGGCAGTTGTTGGGCTATACTAGGACCAGCGCTGACAAAAGGCGTCGATATCGCTTGATTGAAAGTAGGCTAGCCGCGCCATGATCGTCTCGAAGGGCCAGTCCCACCAGGCGATTTTGGCAAGCTTCCCCGCCACGGTTTGCGAAAACCGCTCGCGAATGATCTTCGCGGGAACACCCCCGACGATGGTGTAGGGCGGCACGTCCTTGGTGACGACCGCGCCTGCTGCAAGCACGGCGCCGTCTCCAACCTTCACGCCCGGCAGCACGATGACCCCGTGACCGATCCAGACATCGTGACCGATGACGGCGCGATCCTCCTTGCGGCGATCGAAAAAAGCGTCGTCGCGCACCGCCTCTGTAGCGTAATATTCCGGGCAGTAGCTGAAACGGTGCATGGACGGTCGGTCCATTGGATGGTTCGGTGCGCCAATCCTGACGTCCGCGGCAATAGCGCAGAATTTCCCGATTGTCGCATCACCGACAATACAACGGGGTCCGAGGTAGGAGTAATTCCCGAGTTCGACGTTGTGTAGAGAGGTATCGGCCAAAATTTCGCAGCAGCTACCTATGTTCGAGTCCCTTATGCTTGCCGTCGAATGGATAACTGTCTCTGCGAGCTTGGGGCGATTGAGTTGTGCGGTTGAGTGCATGCCTGTCTCCGGATTTCGGCCTGCGTAACCGGCGACTATGAAGGGCATATGACGTGAAATTGCGAAGGCAAGCCGATTAGGCCAGATATCCTTTTGAAATGCAGATCGTGTGCGCGCTTTGCGTGGAACGAAATCTGGCTTCATACAGCGCGGTCAGCCGCCGGAACCATCCGCGGTCGCAGCTTTTTTACTTCCAGTAATGATCGGATATGTTTTGGGCATTCTGAATGATGTGACGCGCGACTTCGGGATCTCCGCCCTCGAATGTTTCCAGGTTGGCTCCGCATAACAGCAGGAAAAGCTGCTGGTGTGCGACAGCGGCAAAATAGTCATGAGGCGGTGGCTGTATTTCAGACCCGATTGACTGGAGTTCGACAGCAGTCTGTTTGCTTGCACGCTCAAGCGCTGCGAAAATAGTGGACACCATCGCCGATTCTGTCTGTTGCAATATATCCTGAACCTGCCGTTCGGCGGGCGTCAGGACCTGGCAGCTCTCACTCATCGCACAACTCTCCTCTCGGCACACCTCGTTACCTGCGGTACTATGCCATGGATTGTGTCTGCTTTGAGAGGAGAAGCTGAAGTTGTGGATTTGAACCGCAAACGAAAAACACGACAGACCGAAATCGGTTTGTCGCCGAGACAAACCGGTCGCCTCGCTACAAGCCGTTATTATTCAACCGTGCCCCAGCGCCTTCCTGATACAGGCGCTGAGATAGGCATATTGCAGGGGCGTGGCCCTTGCCATCGCCTCCGTGCGGGTGGCGGGCCTGTCCTCGTAACCGACCGGAATATCGAACTGGGTGAAGGTGAAATCCCAGCGGGTGCCGTTGACGATATTGTAGAAATGGTCGGCGCCGCTAACGACGGTTTTGGCGAGGTCGCCACCGAAAATATCCTGCACCACCAGAGCTGTAACGCCGCCTTGCCCCCTGGCTGGGTTTTCCCTCGACCACAGGCTGCTGGTTTCGAGCGACCAGCTTTTCCTCAGGGCGTAATACAGTCGTTCGGCATTGTCCTGCATGACGGGTCTTTCCTGTTTCGGAACCGGGTTCCGGGTCAGGTTGGGTCGGTACAGTAACGGAGCGCCTCGCTTCCTTTTTCAGGCCGCAGGAACGCTCCGTTCAGTTGAGATTGCGCCGATGCGCTGACGGTGCCGGAACGAATTCCGGCACCCTTTTCCTTACTTCGCGTCGAGAAGGTCCTTGACTTCCAGCAGGACGAACTCGTTGTCGTCAGCCTTGTCCAGCGCACGACCGGCCGAGAAGGGCAGGTTGTTGTCGTTGCCGACGATGATATGGGTGGCGTCGACACGGTCGACATTCTCGATGGTGACGAACGGCATGTCGTAGAAACCGTTGCCGCCGCCCTGACGCTTCCTGTTATCAGGATCGGAGATCTTCAGCAGGTCGATATAGCCGATCTTGCGTGCTGCCTTGCCGGCATTGGCGTCGTTGAATTCGATCTTGTAGATGCGCTTGACCTTGGAAGGTACGGCAAAGCAGTTTACATCCGGCTTCTTCGGGTCGGCGCAGGCCTTGTCGGCGGTGCCGGCGCCATTGTCACGCTCGATGACCAGCGCGGTGCTCTCGTCCAGCATGTTGAAATCGCCGATGGCTTCGCCACCTTGCGCCAGCGGGTAGAGCCAGGTGCGGCCTGTCCATTCCTTCTTGGCGGTATCGAGCTCGATGATGCGAAGGGCGGTTGAGCCGTCTTCGGTCTTTTCGACCTGACCTTCGGCGGTGTAGAGCGGGCCTTCGAGAAGGCCGTAAAGCTTCGAGCCGTCCTTGGAGAGCGCCATGCCTTCATAACCACCTGATCGTTTCAGGTTGAAAGCGGGCAATTTCTGCGTGGGGTTGCCGGGCAGTGCCAGGGTCGGATGATCCGGGGACTTCACCTCGATATCGCCGGCCTTGGTGGCGATGACGTCGGTCAGCTTGCCGTCGCGGGTGAATTTCAGGATGTAGGGACCGAACTCTTCGCCCACCCAGAAGCCGTCGGCAACGGGCTGAATGGATTCGACGTCGAAGTCGGCGCCCGTCAGGTAACGTTTGGTCGAACCTTCCATGACGATGGGGAAGGGAGCTTTCTTGTCCGGGTCGGAAAGGAACACGGTCTCCAGCGCGTTGACCTTGCCGGCATCCCAGTCGAATTTGATGTGGTGGAGCATCAGCATGGCGTCGCTGGAGTTGAGTTTCGAGCCGAAACCATTATCGGAAAGGCTCCAGAAGCTGCCGTCCGCCATGGCCTTGATTCCGGAAAAGCCCTGCATGGCCTGGCCGTTGAACGGCATGGAGAGGCCGGTCGGGCGAACGCCATCCTTGCCGGGCACGGTGCCGAGACCCTCGGCGCGCTTGCGGTCGGCTGTCGTGAACTTGGCGGATGTCTTGAGATATTCCGGCGCATCGGCAGGTGCTGCGATGATGGTGTTGGCCGGCAGAATGGCGTGCGAGACCAGCTTTGCCGGAAACTCCTGCTCTGCATGGGATGCGGTTGCGAGCGCAAGAACGGCGAAAGGTGCGAAAAGAATATGCTTCATGGTGGAGACCCCTCAATGCCTGTTGAAGACAGGACTGAGGCGATAGGGGTGCCACATGACAGGCAGGTGATTGCAGTTTGAAGCTTTGATGAATTTTGATGACGGGCGGCCTCGGAAACGAAGCTACCCGTTTGTTTTCAGGGGTTTTTCAGGCGGCTGGGGCCTGATATTGGCTGAGCGTACACACGCCGAGCGTCTGGCCGCGTCCCTTGACAGCATGTTCGCCGAGATATTCGCTGCGTACACCTTTGGGTAGCACCAGCTGATGGGCGAGATCGGCCGAAATCAGCACGGGATGGCCGAGCATCTTGCTCAGTGATTCGAGCCGCGAAGTGGTGTTCACCGTGTCGCCAAAATAGGTGATCTTGTGGTGATCGACGCCGATTTCGGCTGTTATGACCGGCCCGCCATGAATCGCAAAGCGAAGGCGCGGCACTTCACCGAAACGGGCGAGCCACATGTCGCGCTTGTCCTCGATGGTCGCCTGGATATCGAAAACACAGCGCACGCAGGCTGCCCGCCTTATCGCCATGTGATAGGGCCAGGTGATGATGGCCGCGTCGCCGATGTAGTCGTCAATGACGCCGCCATGTCTTCTGACGGGGGCTGCGTAGCTCGCGAAGATTTCGCCCAGAAACTCCTGCGCCTTCAGGTCGCCATGGGTTTCGGCAAACGAAGTGGAGCCGACGAGGTCGATGAAGATGAAGACGCGGTCTTCGCTGACTGGACGGCGATAGCGCCCAAGTATGAGATCGATGAAGATGTCACGGCCCAGCAGTTCGCGCACGCGCATGATGAAAACGATGATGCCGCAGACGATAAGGGTGAAGATCAGTGTCTGCACCTCGGCATGCACCGCCCGTTTCCAGGTGCCGGGAAATATGCCGCTAACCCACAGAATGGTACCGCCAAGCCCGAAGCCACAGAAGACGAGGACGGCGTAGATGATGAGGCCGACGGCAATATAGGCCGGTGTCGGCAATGCGCTAACCTGCCGCGACAGACCGGGCAGCACGTAACCACGCTCGAAGGCGAGGATGGGCGCACAGGCGAACAGCGCATAGGTGGCGCCAATGAGCGCGCCGCCGCCGTATTCCAGAAACGCGTAGGCCACGCCGCTGCCGGCCACGGCAACGAAGAGCACCACGTAATCCAGAATGGGCAGCAATTTTCTCATGTCGGTTCTTGATCTCGGGGAAGGGAAGCGTCGTGCCCCCGTCAGGCGAAGCTTCTGTTCAGGTCATATGCGACATTAATGTGGAAAATGCGCTGCAAAAAGTGACCATTCGGTAAGGTCACATGAAGGATTGGAAAGGCTGTTGCCCCGTTGCCGCAAAAGGGCTGTGAACCCGGCTCTACTACTTAATAGGATGTTCTGTAATAGACCGTTTCAAGCGGGGATTGCGGACGGTCGTCCGGCGAGCGGTTCGACCATGTGACGGGGAAGGCGGCAAAACGCAGCCGGTTGCCGTCTATCCATGCCCGGTCGAACAGGGTTTCTCCCTTGCTGGCAAAGGTGATGGCCGCGCAGGTCCGACCATCGACATCGAAGGGAATATTCTCTTTCCAGCCAGTGAACCCGCAGCCGATACCCTTCGGGTCACCATTATAATGCTCGACAACCGCGGGGTCGTTGGGTGTCATGGCGATTGAGGTGACGGTATGGGCAAAGAGCATGCTGTCGTTGTCCTTCAGGCCACCATCCAGCGTGCCTTCGTAACGCACCTGCACCGTGGGCTGCTGGCAGCTGCTGCGGGCGTAAATCTGTGAGACAGCATGCATGCGGCCACCGCGTATGGTGATGCGAGTGACGATGCCGTGACGATCGTTCTTGCCGATCTTAAGGCAATCGGTCGTCCATTCGCCCTGAAGATCGACCTTGCCGTCATCGGCGCGCGCTGACGTGGATGAAAGAGTAGGGAAAATGCCTGCGGCCGCGATAGATGCGGCCAACAGCAGAGCACGGGCAGGTTTCATGGAAATACCCTCAAAGCGAGACCATCTGCAAAGAGATGGACCGCGATGCGGGCAAAATTTGGGTTGGCGCAGGTCCAGTAAAAGCAGAGGCGCTTTTGCGTCCGGACAATGCGCAAAACTGCGCGAGGCGCGGGCGATCAGGCCTCGCTCACCGCCACATCAACCGCCTCGACCTTCTTGCCGGCGAAACGCAATGCCACTTCGCCATTGATGAGCTTCAGCGCCACATCGCCAAACAGTTCGCGCCGCCAACCGGTCAGCGCTGCCACGGTGGCAGCCTCGCCCTCGGAAGCGATCTTGTCCAGATCTTCGCTGTTGGCGATGACCTTTGCTGCGACGCCGTGCTTGTCTGCCGTCAGCTTCAGGAGAACTTTCAACAGCTCCACGGCAGCGCCGGAGCCTTCCGGTGCGTGGCTGTGACGTGGCGCCTTCGGCATTTCCTCTTTCGGAAGTGCCAGCGCCGCGTTCACGGTCTCGATGATGGCCGTGCCGGAGGAAGAGCGCTCCCAGCCCTTCGGGATGGTGCGAAGCCGCGACAGCGCCTCGGTGTCCTTCGGCTGCTGTTGGGCAATTTCGAAGATCGCATCGTCCTTCAGCACGCGTGAGCGCGGCACGTTGCGCGACCGCGCCTCACGTTCACGCCATGCGGCGACAAATTTGAGGATGGCGAGTTCCGTCGGCTTGCGCAGGCGCGATTTCAACCGCAGCCAGGCATCGTCGGGATGCATGTCATAGGTTTCGCGCGATTCCAGAATGTCCATCTCTTCGGTCAGCCAAAGCGAGCGGCCTTCACGCTCCAGCTGCGCCTTGAGCGCCAGATAGACATCGCGCAGATGGGTGACGTCGGCCAGCGCATAATCCAGCTGCTTTTCCGTCAGCGGGCGGCGGCTCCAGTCCGTGAAACGTGAGGATTTGTCGATCTGCACATTCTTGATCCTCTGGACCAGCTGGTCGTAAGAGATCGAATCGCCGAAACCGCACACCATGGCCGCGACCTGCGTATCGAAGATCGGGTGCGGAATAAGCCCGCCAAGATGATAGATGATTTCGATATCCTGACGCGCCGCATGGAAAACCTTCACGACATCGGGATTGGCCATGAGTTCGAACAGCGGCGTTAGGTCGAGACCCTTGGCGAGCGGGTCGACCAGTACCTCAAGGGTAGGGCTCGCCATCTGCACGAGACAAAGCTCGGGCCAGAAGGTCGTCTCACGCAGAAACTCGGTGTCGATGGTAATGAATTCCGATTTCGCCAGTTCCGTGCAGGCTTCGGCGAGGGCGGCAGTCGTTTCAATCATTGCAAATGGCCACTCGTGAAAATTATCCGTCTTACTTTCCCTTTGCCGGGCGCATGTCAATACAAAGCCCGCTTTTGAAGGCTCAAGGATCGTTTTTCTCAGGTGGTTTTGGCGTCGGCCCGTCGTTTTTGGGTGGTGCAGGGGCGGCCAGCTTCTGAAAATAGGCCGAGGTGCGCAAAAGCGGGCGGAACCGCCAGTTCCGCTCCTCAACGGGTACACCCTCGCGCACCCTAAGCCGGTATATGGTGTAGGCGATGAAAACGATCTGGATCGCGGCCGTGTAGCTGAACAGCGCTTTGGGACCGAACTGATCGATCAGGACGGAGGCGAGCAGCGGCCCGACGGTTGCACCCACCGACCAGAAGAACAGCAGCCCGGCAGACACCATCGCATGTTCGCCTTCTTTGGCATGGTCATTTCCATGGGCGGAACTGAGTGAATAGAGCGGCAGGGCAAAGGCGCCGAACACGAAGACGCCGATGATGTTGCTCCATTCGTCCGAGCCGGCGAACAGGGCGAGAAAGAGACCGACAATCACGGAGCACGCCGTGGTGGCGAGAATGATGATGCGGCGGTCGTAACGGTCGGAATAGACGCCGAGCGGATATTGCAAGACCACGCCGCCGATGATGCCCGCACTCATGAAGGTGGCGATGGCGGTGACGGAAAGGCCGATCTGTTCGGCATAGATTGGCCCGATGTTGCGAAACGCCGCCATGCTGAGGCCGACAGCCACGCAGCCGACGACGGCAAGCGGTGAGATGCGCCACACCGCGAAAAGATTGAACGGGATCTGTTTCGGCGGCGCGGGGTTGGATTTGTCGGCAATCGAGATCGGCACCAGCGACAGCGTGAGCGCCATGGCGATCAGCGAAAACACCACGGGCCCGTCAATGCCGGCGACGGGAATGATATATTGGGCGAGCGTCACGGAACCGAGATCAACGAAACGATAGATGGACAGCGTGCGCGCACGGTTGGAATTCGTCACCTGCGCATTGATCCAGCTTTCGATCGCGGCGAAAAGACAGGCGACCGCAATACCGATGACGAAGCGCATCAACATCCAGAACAAGGGATGAAGAACAAGCGGCATGGCGATCGAGGCGGCCGATGCGACCGCCGCCATGGTGGCGAAGGTGCGGATATGGCCAATCTTGCGCAGAAGACGCGTCACCGAAATGCAGCCGAGCGCGAATCCGATGCTGTAGGCGGCGCTGATGAGGCCGATGGTGCTGGCCGAAAACCCTTCGGACAGGCCCCGCAGCGCGATATAGGTTCCCTGCAGACCGTTGCCGCCAATCAGAATGCCGGCGGTGACGAGAAGCGGGATAAGAGGTCTGATCTGGCTCATTGCGGGCCGACTCGGTTTGGCGGGCTGAATAAGCACTATCTAAAGCGAAGGTGCGCGAAAGGACAGGCTGAACGCGACATTGTTGTGCTTTGCCTTGACAAATCGGGCTGGTCATGCGCTTTTCCGGCAAATTTCGACAGTGCCGCCCATCTGGCCCACGACACGCTCCAGGATATTAAAATGCATCGTTACCGCAGCCACACCTGTGCCGCTCTCCGCAAGTCCGACGTCGGCGAAACCGTTCGCCTTTCCGGTTGGGTTCATCGCGTGCGAGATCATGGCGGCGTTCTCTTTATCGACCTTCGCGACCACTACGGCATTACCCAGGTCGTGGCCGACCCCGATAGCCCGGCCTTCAAGGTTGCCGAGACGGTGCGCGGTGAATGGGTGATCCGCATTGACGGTCTCGTCAAGGCGCGGTCCGAAGACACCATCAACAAGGGCATGGCCACTGGCGAGATCGAGCTTTATGCGCAGGAGATCGAGGTTCTGGGTGTTGCCAAGGAACTGCCGCTGCCCGTCTTCGGTGAGCCTGAATATCCCGAAGATGTTCGCCTGAAGTATCGCTTCCTCGACCTGCGCCGCGAAACCCTGCACAAGAACATCGTCAAGCGCACGCAGATCATCTCCTCCATGCGCAAGGGTATGGGCGATCTGGGCTTTGCCGAATATACGACGCCGATCCTCACCGCATCCTCGCCGGAAGGCGCGCGCGACTTCCTCGTTCCCTCGCGCATCCACGAAGGCCAGTTCTTCGCGCTGCCGCAGGCCCCTCAGCAGTACAAGCAGCTTCTGATGGTGGCCGGTTTCGACCGCTACTTCCAGATCGCTCCATGCTTCCGCGATGAAGACCCGCGTGCAGACCGTCTGCCGGGCGAATTCTACCAGCTCGACGTCGAAATGAGCTTCGTGACCCAGGAAGACGTCTGGACCACGATGGAGCCCATGATGACGGCCGTTTTCGAACAGTTTGCCGAAGGCAAGCCGGTGACGAAAGAATGGCCGCGCATTCCCTATGACGAATCGATCCGTAAATACGGCTCCGACAAGCCGGACCTGCGCAACCCGATTGTCATGGAAGCCGTGACCGAACATTTTGATGGCTCGGGCTTCAAGGTTTTCGCCAACATGATCGCCTCCAACCCCAAGGTGCAGGTCTGGGCTATCCCGGCCAAGACCGGTGGGTCGCGTGCATTCTGTGATCGCATGAACGCCTGGGCGCAGAGCCAGGGCCAGCCGGGCCTCGGCTACATCTTCTGGAAGGAAGAAGAAGGCAAGGTTGCCGGCTCCGGTCCGCTTGCCAAGAACATCGGCGAGGAACGCACCGAGGCGCTGCGCCAGCAGCTTGGCCTTGAGGCGGGCGACGCCTGCTTCTTCGTCGCGGGCGATCCCGCCAAGTTCTACAAGTTTGCCGGCGAGGCGCGCACCCGTGCCGCCGACGAGCTGAACCTGATTGACCGCGACCGTTTCGAAATGTGCTGGATCGTCGATTTCCCCTTCTTCGAATACAACGACGAAGAAAAGAAGATCGATTTCGCCCACAACCCATTCTCCATGCCGCAGGGTGGCATGGAAGCGCTGGAAGGACAGGATCCGCTCTCCATCAAGGCTTTCCAGTATGACGCGGTCTGCAACGGCTTCGAAATCGCCTCCGGCTCTATCCGTAACCAGTCGCCCGAGCTGATGGTCAAGGCTTTCGAAAAGGTCGGCCTGTCGCAGAGCGACGTGGAAGAGCGCTTCGGCGGTCTCTACCGCGCCTTCCAGTACGGTGCGCCTCCGCATGGCGGTTGCGCCTTCGGTATCGACCGCGTGGTCATGCTTCTGGTTGGTGCGAAGAACCTGCGCGAAATCACGCTGTTCCCGATGAACCAGCAGGCACAGGACCTGCTGATGAACGCGCCGTCCCCGGCAACGCCGACCCAGCTTCGCGAGCTGGCGCTGCGCGTGGTTCCGTCCAAGAAGGACTGATCTCAACCGCCACGGGTTTTGAACAAAAGGGCTGGCGGCGACGCCGGCCCTTTCTGTTTCTGCAACGAACGTGTGAAAGTCACAATTTTACCGCGAGTTTAACGGAATTCCGAACGTAATCAGCCGGAATCCGATCCCAGTATAGTTTTGCGCTCATTTTGGGGACGCAAAGACTATCGGGGATTTTAAACTTGGGATAGCGCCGGCCGAACTTCGCTTGAGGTTGCGGCGCGATCATATTTATAAGGATTTCAGAATGGCACATGAATCGGAAAAAGACCTCGCCCCGGCCGGTGGGCAGATGCCGCCAGCCCCGCCTCGCAACGGCTTCGCCGTCAGCCTGCGCTCACCGGGCGCCAAGTTTCTTATGATCGGTTTCATATCGATGGTTCTGCTCGTACCGCTGCTTCTCGTCTGGGCGCTGACGGAAGAGCGCGCCTCTCGGGCCGAGGATGTTTCGGGCCGTATCGCCAGCGGCTGGGGTGGCGATCAGGTGGTGAACGGCCCTTATCTCGCCGTGCCTTTCGACGTGGAAAGACGCCGCGAGGTGAACGGCCAGAGCATCGTCGATCGCACGACCGAATGGGCGCTGGTCATGCCGGAAACGCTTGATGTCACGGCCGATCTGAAGACCGAGGAGAAGCGGCTGTCGATCTACAGCCTGCCGGTCTATAATGGCGACCTTGTCCTCAAAGGCCGGTTCGGTGCCGGCATCCTTCAGGATCTCGCCCGCTTCTCCGGCACGCCCCGCCTCGACAGCGCCATTCTCGTTCTCAGTATACAGGATATGACCGGCATTCGCTCGAGCGCCGGTGTCAGGATCGATGGCGGTTCCGTATTGCCGTTCGATCCCGGCATGCGTGATATCTCTGTCATAGCGCCCCGCACGGGTGCGCAGGACATGTCCATCAGGTCCGATGCCGGCGTGCACAGATCGATCGAAAGAGGCCTTGTCGAGAAAGGCTTCGATTTCGATATAGCCTTCTCCCTGAATGGTTCCGGCAGCTTTGCCGTCGCGCCCGCCGGCCAGACCACCAGTTTGGCGGCCAAGGCCAACTGGCCGCATCCCGGCTTTGAAGGCCTGTTCCTGCCGGAGGAAAAGACCGTCACAGCCTCGGATTTCACGGCCAACTGGACAATCCCCTATCTCGCAAGGGGCATAGACCGCGTGGTCGAGAGTTCGCGCCTGCCGCTGACCGACAGTCTGATGAGGATCAACCTCGTCGAGCCCGTGAAATTCTACCAGATCATCGCCCGGACACTCAAATATTCGATAGGCTTCATCTCTCTGGTGTTCCTGGCCGTCTTCATCGTCGAACTGAGGGGCGGCAGCAGCGTGCACTGGATCCAGTACGTGCTGACGGGGCTGGCGCTGATCGTTTTCTACGTGTTGCTGCTCGCACTTGCGGAACATACGGGCTTCACCATCGCCTATGCTGCGGCGTCGCTTCTGACAGCGCTCCTGATCTCCTCCTATCTCGGAAGCGCAACCGATAGCCGTCAGAACGGGATAGCCCTGTTTACGGTTCTGGCGGTGGCTTATGGGGTCATGTATCTGGTTCTGAATGAGGATGAATATGCGCTGCTGGCCGGCGCGTTGATATCTTTCATCGCCATTGCTGCCACCATGTTCGCAACCCGCAGGGTCGACTGGTCGGGAACCGGCCCAACCCAGCACAACACCAATATTGGTCGCAGCGAAGCCTCGTAAGGCGCATCGCCAGCATCGAAAAGCGGGCATGCAACTTGCTGCCCGCTTTTTTGCCGTCTATAGGTGGACCACTCACCACGGACCCGGTGAAATTCCGGGTGGCTCTTCTGGCCGCCGATCCGCCAGACAACGCAAAGCACCGACATTCTTTTTCAATCTACCGGACACGTTTCCGGCCGGTGCGTCATACTTTGCGAAAAAATCAAATGAACAGATTTCAGACTTACAGACGTGAGTGGTTTTCCAATATTCGCGGCGATGTGCTTTCCGGCATTGTCGTCGCACTCGCGCTCATTCCCGAAGCAATCGGTTTTTCCGTCATCGCCGGCGTCGATCCGAAGGTGGGGTTGTTTGCTTCTTTCGCCATTGCCTGCGTCTGCGCCTTCACCGGTGGCCGTCCGGGCATGATTTCCGCGGCAACCGCCGCCACAGCCGTCCTGATGGTGACGCTGGTGAAGGAACACGGCCTGCAATATCTCTTTGCGGCGACCATCCTCATGGGTGTGCTGCAGATCGCTGCGGGCTTTGCAAGGCTCGGGCGGGTGATGCGCTTCGTCTCTCGCTCAGTCATGACCGGCTTCGTCAATGCGCTGGCGATCCTGATCTTCATGGCGCAATTGCCCGAGCTGATAGGCGTGCCTGTCGCAACCTACGTCATGATCGCGGCTGGTCTTGCGATCATCTATCTCTTCCCGCTGGTCACGAAAATCATCCCGTCGCCGCTGGTCGCCATCGTCGTTTTGACCTGCGTAGCGGTGTTTTTCGGCATGGATATCCGCACCGTCGGCAATCTCGGCGAGTTGCCCTCGACGCTGCCGGTCTTCGCCCTGCCACAGGTGCCGCTGACTTTCGAAACGCTGCAGATCATCTTTCCGTATTCCGCAGCGCTGGCTGCCGTCGGTCTCCTGGAATCCCTGCTGACGGCACAGATCGTTGACGACATGACAGATACCGGCAGCAACAAGAGCCGGGAATGCATCGGGCAGGGGACAGGCAACATAGCCTCCGCGCTGATCGGCGGGATGGGCGGCTGCGCCATGATCGGCCAGTCGGTCATCAACGTCAGATCCGGCGGCAGGGGCAGGCTCTCCACTTTTGTGGCGGGCGCCTTCCTGCTGTTCCTCATTCTGGTGCTGGATGATCTTGTCCGCATCATTCCAATGGCCGCTCTTGTGGCTGTCATGATCATGGTTTCGATCGGCACCTTCTCGTGGCGTTCGATTCTCGATCTCAGCCGCAATCCACCGTCTTCCAGCATCGTCATGCTGGTAACGGTCGGGACCGTGCTGGCGACCCATGATCTCGCAAAAGGCGTGCTCGCAGGTGTGCTTCTCTCCGGCGTGTTTTTCGCTGGGAAGGTTTCAAAACTCTTCCACGTTCGTCCAGAGCTTGTCGCGGATGGTCGGCACCGCATCTACCGCGTCGATGGGCAGATTTTCTTCGCCTCGACGGAAAGCTTCATTGCCGCCTTCGATTTTGCCGAAGACGTGGAAACGGTCACCATCGACGTCACACAGGCGCATCTGTGGGACATTTCGGCTGTCGGTGCGCTGGACAAGGTCGTGCTGAAATTCCGCAAGACCGGCAAGACGGTCGAGGTGATCGGCGTCAACGAAGCGAGCGCCCATATGATCGACCGTTTCGCCCTGCACGACAAGCAGGATGGAGCGACAGCCTCAATCCACTGACCGGAAGTAAAAAGCCCCGGCGTAACCGGGGCTTTTTGTTGTGCTATTCGTTTGCCGTCACCGTCACGCCGAGCATTGTCGGCAGGGTGTTCGGCGCGCCCATGGCGGCGCCCATGATCATCGGGAAGGGAACCGGCTTTTCCGGTTCGGCCGAGATAGAGAAGCTCTTCGGATTGTCGATGTAGGCGTTGATCGCAGCCGACACCATGTTCTGCAATTCCGGAACGTTGAGCGAAGCCATCATGATGGGCGCCATGCCCTTGATGGTCTGGGAAAGCTGATCGCTGGTCATACCCTGCTGGCTTGCAGCGTAGTCGATGGCGCGCTTGGTGATGCTGGCATCTTCGAAGCTGATTTCGGCATTAACGAAGGAAAGCTGCTGCATCAGGCCGAGCATGGCAAGGCCCGCTGCCTGTTCGGCCTGTTCCTTGTTCGGATTTGCAGCCTGCGCCTTCACCGTCTCCTGCATCGATTTGATGAAGGCGAGTGTGTAACCGGAGAAACCGAACGACATGTTGAGACGGCCGACCTTGTCGAGGTCGATGGCATATTCCTCGACGTCTACGGTGCCGGAGGCAACTTCCCAGCTTCCGCTCATGGTCATGTTGCCGGAAAGGGCCTGCAGATTGAGCTTTTCAATTGCGTCTTTCGTGGCCGGATCGTTGACTTCGCTGAGATCGGCTTTGAAGCCGGATGCGTCGAGATCGAAGCCGATCGAGGCCTTGTCGTCGCTGACAGACATCGTTGCGCTGCTTTCCTCGAGCGAGAAAGCCTGCTTGCCGTCGATGGAGACGGAAATCGGACCGCTATGCGCCTCGTCGTAGAACATCAGCGCATCAATCGTGCCCGTCGTCGCATCGGCAGGGATGGTGATACCCGACATGTAGATGTCGTTGGCCTTGATCTCCACGTTTTCCTGCTTGTAATCGACATTGTCGAAACGCGCGTTCTTGATCTTGTAGCCGCCGTTGTTTTCCTCGACGCCTTCAAGGGTGACGTTGCCGACCGGAATTTTTTTGGCCGGATCGGCAGCCGCATTGAAGGTCACGCCGTTCAGCGTCACCGTGTCGCCGTTGACGGCGACGGATCCGGCGGCGATTTCACCGCCCTGTGCGGCGTAGGCGGCGTTGATCTTTTTCAGAACGTCGTTGCCATCCAGTGCGAATGCCGGTGCGGAAAGCGCGAGAAGCGCGGCACTTGCGAAAAGAATCTGCCGGGTGGATTTCAGTCTCATAGTGTTTCTTCCCTCAATGTGCGGATGTGCACCGTGTTCTAAATGTGAATGGTGACATTTATATTCGCGATTATTCAAAGGTCTACAGGATTTAGATCGATTCGTATGACGGCGGCATTGCGGCATTCGCAACGCAGTTAATAAAAATCCTCACAAAAGGCGTCGTTTCGTCCACAGCCGAGACCCCCGAATTCCTTGCCGGGAATCGGCATTTCCGCTAGTCAAGCACCATGGGAAAAAATCTTGTACCTCCGTCAGGCGGAGACGATAACATTCATCCGGTCGATTTGAAGGCGGCGCTTGAAGAGCGCTACCTCGCTTACGCCTTGTCCACGATCATGCATCGTGCGCTGCCGGATGTGCGCGATGGACTGAAGCCGGTTCACCGCCGCATCATCCACGCCATGAGCGAAATGGGCATCCGCCCCAACTCGGCTTTCAAGAAATGCGCCCGTATCGTTGGTGACGTTATCGGTAAGTTCCATCCGCATGGCGACCAGTCGGTCTACGATGCGCTGGTCCGTCTCGCGCAGGATTTCTCGCAGCGTTATCCGATCGTGGACGGGCAGGGCAATTTCGGCAATATCGATGGCGACGGCGCCGCCGCCTATCGTTATACCGAAGCACGCATGACCGATGTGGCAGCGCTGCTGCTCGAAGGCATCGGCGAGGACGCGGTTGACTTCCGCGCTACTTATAATGAGGAAGATGAGGAGCCGGTCGTCCTCCCGGGCGCGTTCCCCAATCTGCTTGCCAACGGTGCCTCCGGCATTGCCGTCGGCATGGCGACGTCCATCCCGCCGCACAACGCCCATGAACTGTGCGACGCAGCTCTGCATCTCATCAAGCATCCGGATGCGACGGTTGAAAAGCTGGTGGAATTCATTCCCGGCCCCGACCTGCCGACCGGCGGGGTGATCATCGAAAGCCGCGAGAACATTCTCGAAGCCTATAAGACCGGGCGCGGTGGTTTCCGCGTGCGCGCCAAATGGGAAACGGAAGACCTCGGACGTGGCGGCTATCAGATCGTCATCACCGAAATCCCGTTCCAGGTGCAGAAATCGCGGCTGATCGAAAAGATCGCCGAGCTGCTGCTCGCCCGCAAACTACCGCTGCTTGAGGATGTCCGCGACGAATCGGCCGAAGACGTGCGTATCGTGCTGGTTCCGAAAAACCGCACTGTCGACGCGACGCTGCTGATGGAATCGCTGTTCCGTCTGTCCGACCTTGAAAG
The DNA here is from genome assembly GCF_052114365.1 of Agrobacterium sp. MCAB5. Taxonomy (NCBI): domain Bacteria; kingdom Pseudomonadati; phylum Pseudomonadota; class Alphaproteobacteria; order Hyphomicrobiales; family Rhizobiaceae; genus Agrobacterium; species Agrobacterium sp. MCAB5. Next base: position 287,205 of record NZ_JBFREP010000005.1, on the reverse strand, counting down.
CCGCCTGCCGCTCAACATGAACGTACTGTCGCTTGGCAGGGTGCCGAAGGTCATGGCGCTGAACGAGGTGCTGAGCGAATGGCTGGCACACCGCAAGGACGTGCTGGTCCGCCGTTCCCGCCATCGTCTTGCGGCCATCGATCGCAGGCTCGAGATTCTGGGCGGCCTGCTGGTCGCCTATCTCAATCTCGATGAGGTGATCCGTATCATCCGCGAGGAGGACGAGCCGAAACAGGTGATGATGGCCAAGTGGTCACTCACCGATAATCAGGCCGAAGCCATCCTCAACATGCGTCTGCGCAATCTGCGCAAGCTCGAGGAATTCGAAATCCGCAAGGAGTTCGACGAACTCAGCAGCGAGAAGGCTGAAATCGAGGGTCTGCTCGCCTCCGATGAAAAGCAATGGCAGACCGTCGCCTGGGAAATCGGCGAGGTCAAAAAGAAATATGCCAAGGCAACGGAGATCGGCCGTCGCCGCACGCAGTTTGCGGATGCGCCGGATGCCGACATCGAGGCCATCCAGCAGGCGATGATCGAGAAGGAACCGGTCACCATCGTCATCTCGCAGAAGGGGTGGATCAGGGCGCTCAAGGGGCATATGTCCGATACGTCGGCTCTGACCTTCAAGGAGGGCGATGGCCCGAAGCTCGCGTTCCCGGCGCAGACGACCGACAAGTTGCTGCTGCTGACCACCGGTGGCAAGGCCTACACGCTCGGCGCCGACAAGCTGCCCGGCGGGCGTGGTCACGGCGAGCCGATCCGCATCATGGTCGATATGGAGAACGATCAGGACATCCTGACGGCCTTCGTTCACGATCCGTCGCGCAAGCTTCTGCTCGTCTCGACTGGCGGCAACGGCTTCATCGTGGCCGAAAGCGAAATGGTCGCAAATACCCGCAAGGGCAAGCAGATCATGAATGTCGCCATGCCTGACGAAGCCAAGCTCGCCGTACCTGTTACGGGCGACCATGTCGCCGTCGTTGGCGAAAACCGCAAGCTGCTTGCCTTCCCGCTGTCGCAGGTGCCGGAAATGTCACGCGGTAAGGGCGTGCGCCTGCAACGCTACAAGGACGGCGGCGTCGTTGATGTGAAATGTTTCGCGCTCGCAGACGGCTTGAGCTGGTCCGACACGGCCGGGCGCCTCTTCACCAAGGTCGGTGAGGAATTGCGCGAATGGCTGGCAGACCGCGCCACCGTTGGCCGCACCGTACCGAAGGGCTTTCCGCGTAGCGGGAAATTTGGCGGGTAAATCCGTCCTCTCTCGATATAAACAGAAGAAGCGCCGCATATCGAAAGACGTGCGGCGCTTCCGTTTAATCGAGTGGGACGACGTGGTCGCGTAGAAAAAGATAAACGCCGTCCTCATCAATGTTGCCGGCAGCGACGTCGAGAACAAAAGCGATGACATCAGCTTGCTCGGCGTGGATTTCATGGCCGTTGATGAACAAGAAGGTGTAGGCCGCTAGAAACGCGGTTCGTTTGTTTCCATCTGAAAATGGGTGGTTGCGGGCTATCCCGTAAAGATAGGCGGATGCAAGCCTTAGAGCGTCTTCCTCACCGTAGGCGGCTTTGTGAAGGGGGCGTGCCAAAGCTGCCTCAAGTGCGTTCTCGTCTTTTAGACCTTGCAGGCCACCATGTTCAACAAGTTGTTCCCGATGTATTATTTCAATGGAAGTTCGGGACAGCCACTTAATTCTTTTCATTTTGCGAGTTCTCTCAGCGCCACATGGTATTTCTTCATGCCGCGCCGGGCAGCTTCAAGCTGCTCGCTCAAATCCGCTTGTTCAGGGACGAGTTCGATGTTCCCGGAGACTTCCCTTAGTTCAAGGGTATCACCCGTCTTGAGACCCATGCGATCCAGGACTTCTTTTGGGATGATAATGCCTTCGGAATTACCGATTTTCCGGATTGTGATGTTCATGACGCCAACTCCTGTTATAACTAAGTTATAACATGGTCGTCAGGGTGGAGACAATGCCGTTGTTGGACTGATCTATTCGGCTGTCTCTACCGCAGGCACATAAACCTCCCACCCACGCGGTGTCAGATGCTCCTGCGGGTGGTAGCGCGTCTTGTAGCCCATCTTTTCAGAACCATCGACCCAGTAGCCAAGATAGACGTGCGGCAGGCCGAGCGCGCGTGTGCGGGTGATGTGATCCATGATCATGAAAGTGCCGAGCGAGCGCTTTTCTAGATCGGGGTTGAAGAAGGAATAGACCATCGACAGCCCGTCGCTCATCACATCGCTCAGCGCTACGGCGAGAAGTTCACCTCGTTTGCTGGAATCGATGCCGGAGCCGGGCTCTCGCACACGGTATTCGATGATGCGAGTGTTGACGTGCGTGTCTTCGATCATGATCGCATAGTCGAGCGCCGACATCTCGGACATGCCGCCTGACTGGTGCCGATGGTCGAGATAGCGGCGAAACAGTGAGAACTGTTCGGTGGATGGCTCAGCGGCATGAACGGTGGCGACGACATCCTTGTTGATGGAGAGAACGCGCCGCATCGATTTCGTCGGCTGGAACTGTTCGGCAAGGATGCGCACGGAAACGCAAGCTCGACAGGTTTCGCACGCCGGGCGATAGGCGATGTTTTGTGAACGCCTGAAGCCGCCCTGGGTCAGAAGGTCGTTCATTTCCGACGCACGCGGGCCGACCAGATGCGTGAAAACCTTCCGCTCCATCTGGTTCGGCAAGTAGGGGCAGGTGGCCGGTGCCGTAAGATAGAATTGGGGAGAGGGCGTCGCCTGCGTGTTCATCGAACCGTGATCGCCTCCTGCGTCTGTTGTGAAAGCGCGCCGCGATTTCACGGGGTGCGGCGACGCTTCAAGCGACATGCATAATGTCACAGAATGGCAAAATGACGGAAAACGTCAACTGCACCATGCGGTATTTGCCTGATATGCAAGCCACGTTTTCGTGGCTTTCCCTTATATCAGTAGGTTCTGACCATGACGGTGCCGAGCAGGAAGTCATGAACGAGGCGAGAGCGCTCCGTAAACAGGCCTGCAAGCAGGATAAGCGGCGTCAAAACCGAGTTGATGATCCAGAAAAGCGCAATGTGCACGGTGGCCAGAAGGAAATCGATTCGCCGTCCGTCCATGCGCGCCATCGCGATTCCCATCGCCCGCATGCCGGGTGAGGCCTGCGACGGGCCGCTGAGCGTCACGCCGAAATAAAGGACCGCGACGATGACGAACAAGGCCGGATAGAGGAAGAAGCCGAGACCCAGCGTAATCACGCCGAGAAAGAAGACGATCACGGCGGCTGGAATGCAAAGCAGGAGAACGATCGCGTAATCGATCAGGAACGCGAAGACCCGTCGGCTCAGTACGCCGCTATAGGCGCGCCAGTCGTCCGGTGCGACATAGGTAGGGTTCTGGTCGAGGTTCATCGGTCGTTTTCTCCTGAGAAGACATGACAGCTCGAAACGCGCTTTTCGTCAGGCAGCATTCCGTGTCAGCAAACAATATGGGAAGAAAACGACCGAATACAATAAGCGTCGGCTGTCAGCCCTTCGCGAGTTTGCGTGCGGCTTCCACTGCGAAATAGCTCAGAATGCCATCGCAGCCCGCACGCTTGAAACAGAGAAGCGTTTCCATCATCACGCGCTCGCCGTCGATCCAGCCATGCATGGCCGCTGCCTTGATCTGGGTATATTCACCGGACACCTGATAGGCGAATGTGGGCAGCCCGAAATTCTCTTTCAGCCGCCAACAGATGTCGAGATAGGGCAAGCCGGGTTTGACCATCAGCATGTCAGCACCTTCTTCCACGTCAAGCGCTGCGTCGCGGATTGCCTCCATGCCGTTGGCGGGGCTGATGTAATAGCTGTTCTTGTCCCCCTTCAGCAGTCCGGCCGTCGAAATTGCCTCGCGATACGGACCGTAATAGCCGGAGGAGAATTTCGTGGCATAGGCCATGATGCCGACGTTCTGGTGCCCGGCCGCATCCAGGCCGCGGCGGATGGCGCCGATGCGGCCATCCATCATCTCGGACGGAGAAATAATGTCCGAACCGGCATCGGCCTGAAGGATTGCAGCACGAACGACCTGATCCACGGTCTCGTCATTGACGATTTCGTCGCCGCGCAGAATGCCGTCATGCCCATGGCTGGTGAAGGGATCGAGCGCAACATCGGTGATCATGCCGATATTCGGAACCGCTTTTTTGACCGCGATGGTCGCCTGATTGATGAGGTTGTTGGCCTCGAGCGCATTCGAGCCGGTCTCGTCGCGCAAGTCCATCTCGATATTCGGGAAGGTCGCAATCGCCGGAATGCCGAGATCGGCGGCTTCCTTCGCCGCTTCGACCAGCTTGTCGACGCTCATGCGGTTTACGCCGGGCATCGCCGGTATGGGGTCGAGGATATTGCTGCCCGGTACGATGAAGACCGGCCAGATGAGATCATCGACGGTCAGGCGGCTTTCCTGAACCAGACGGCGAGTCCAGTCGGCCTTGCGATTGCGGCGCATGCGGCGATGGCCGGTGATCGCGTCGACCAGATGCGTTTTGTCCTGCATGTAAGAATGTCCTTCGTATCCCACCCAAGTCAGGAAAGCTGCATAACACGAAGCAAGCGCCGTGCGAATGCGACAATGTTTCCCCCTGGACTTCCCCGGCGGGCGAGGTGCTTTGACAAGGCAAGCCGCCGAATTCAATATGGGCTGGTCGCCCGCCCGTCGAAACCGTATCTTCCGGCCATGGAACCTGATTCTCAACCTCTGCCGAAACGTCCGCTGACGGAAATCCTCTTTCTGGTCTTCATGAGGCTGGTCGCGGTTTCCTGTTTCTGGTTCGGCCTGCAATATTGGGCGATGCTGACGGGATATTCTCTCGGCGGGCATGGGCGGTTCGATATGCTTAACCTGCCATGGCGAGTGGCGGGTAGTGCGCTTGCGGTGATTTTCCCGGTCGCGGCGCTCGGTCTCTGGCTCGGCGCCTCCTGGGGGGCAGTCATGTGGGTCTTGGGTGCCGGCACCCAGATCGCCATGTATAAGGTGTGGCCATATATCTTCGGCGCCAACACGCTTGTACCCGTCATGCACGGTCTCGTGGCAACCATTTATATACTATTCCTGGTCGCTTTTTGGCTCGATCAGCGCCAGAATGAAGAGCGCGCAAGAATTGATTTACCATAAGAATAAAGCAATTCAGCCTGGTTTTCGGTCGAATTTTATTGCTAAGTCTTTGATTTTTAATGTATGGCAATAAGCCAGTCCCGCTTCGCCACAAGTTTGACCCACTTGGGAAAATGCAGGTAAGCATTTGTTAATCGTAGCTTTTAAGTAGAATTTTATGCGCATTGATTAGGTTCTCACTCAAGGCGGGAGACAAACAAACACACCGCCAAACAAAACAGTGAGGCAGTCATGATCAATAGCAAAGCAAAGCCGCAGGCCGTTGTTGCCGACGCACATGAAGATACCATCCGTTCGCTCTACATGGAGTCGCTGCACCTGGTGGAACGTCTCCACCGCCGCCTCCTCGATGTCATCAAGGACGAGTTCGATCGTCAGGGTCGCGATGACGTCAACGCCGTTCAGGCGCTCCTGCTGTTCAACATCGGCAATTCCGAACTGACGGCCGGCGAGCTTCGTTCGCGTGGTTATTACCTCGGATCGAACGTCTCCTACAACGTCAAGAAGCTGGTAGACCTCGGTCTCATCAACCACCAGCGCTCGCGTGTCGACCGCCGCTCGGTCCGCATCAGCCTGACTGAAAAAGGCCAGGAAATCGCCGAAACGGTTGCTCACCTCTACGAGCGCCACGTCGGCTCGATCGAAAAGGTCGGCGGCATCGGCACCGGCGAGTTCTCCGAAATGAACAAGCTGCTGCAGCGCCTCGATCGCTTCTGGAACGACTCGATCGCTTATCGTCTCTAATTCCGCGGCGGTTTCACTGTTAGAGCCGGGGGCATCGGTTTGCCTCCGGCTTGCGGATTCGTGTTGGAGGCGCCGTTCACCTGTGCGTGTCAAGCCCGTTCTCTCAGGTGCGTTTTCGCCCTGTTTTGCAGGCATACACAGCTTCGTGAGAAAAGGTCCGTGACACGAATTGGCCATATTGATATGGGACCCGCAAAGGTGAAGGAGCCGGCGGTTTCTCCTGCTGTCGTGGCAAGTCCCGACTGTTCTGCCAGACAATAGCGCCCAGACCATGGGTATTGAGCATTACCGGCCGGCAGACACGTTGTACGTGTTTGTTAATCATATTGATTTAGGCATTGTTGAGAATGCCGAAGAGAGTGGCTGGTAGGTAGAATGACAAAAAAAACCGTTTCCGAATCCGTATCGCGCCGTGCGCTTCTGCGCTCGGCTGTTTCCGTTGGTGTTGCCGCGCTTGCCGCGCCCGCCCTGGCGCAGAATGCGCTCAACGATCTCATGGGCTCATCGCGCCGCGGCAACTGGGATGACCAGTTCGACGCGAATTCGTCGCGTTCCGCCGTTGGTGTCGTTTCCAACAACCCGGTTCTCGGACGGGAAGCGCCTGTCTACATGCAGCAGGCGATCATGCAATATCAGCAGATCGTGCAGAATGGCGGCTGGCCGGACGTGCCCGTCACCCAGCAGCGTCTCCAGATCGGCGTTTCCGATCCTTCCGTTCAGGCGCTTCGCCAGCGACTGATGGTCTCCGGCGACCTGCCGCGCGAAGCTGGCATTTCCAGCGCCTTCGACTCTTACGTCGATGGTGCGTTGAAGCGCTTCCAGGCCCGCCACGGCCTTCCCGCCGATGGTGTCAGCGGCGAATACACGACCAAGGCGCTCAATGTTTCGGCCCAGATCCGTCTGGCCCAGTTGCAGACCAACCTCGTGCGCATTCAGTCCATGTCCGGCGATCTCGGCCAGCGTCACCTGATGGTGAACATTCCGGCCGCTGCCATCGAGGCGGTTGAGAATGAGCGCGTCGTCCTGCGCAACACCGCCGTCGTCGGTCGCGCCAGCCGCCCGACGCACGTCATCAATTCCAAGATTTACGAAGTCATCCTCAACCCTTACTGGACAGCGCCGCGCTCGATCGTCGAAAAGGACATCGTGCCGCTGATGCAGAAGGACCCGACCTATCTGGAGCGGAACAACATCCGCCTCATCGACGGCAAGGGGCAGGAAGTTTCGCCGACGGCGGTCGACTGGTTTGCGCCAAAGGCACCGAACCTGATGTTCCGCCAGGACCCCGGCAAGATCAACGCCATGTCCTCGACGAAGATCAACTTCCACAATCCGAACAACGAATATATGCACGACACGCCGCAGCAGGGTCTGTTCAACAAGCTGATGCGGTTCGAATCGTCCGGCTGCGTGCGCGTACAGAACGTGCGCGACCTCACAAGCTGGCTGCTGCGCGACACGCCCGGCTGGTCGCGTCAGGAAATGGAACGCGTCATCGCCACCCGCGTCAACACACCGATCAAGCTGGCGCAGGAAGTGCCTGTCTATTTCGTCTACATCACCGCATGGTCGGCGAAGGACGGCGTGGTGCAGTTCCGCGACGACATCTATGAAAAGGACGGCAACGCCGAACTGGCGCTCAACACCACCACCGGCATCGAACAGCCGGCTGGACCTGTCGACGACGACCTGTTGCCGCGCAACTGATCCGGCGCTGCCATCAGGTTTTTATATTTAAGTGAAAGGCCGCACCCCGTCGGGTGTGGCTTTTTTCATTTTCGCTGCTGGTTTTGAAAAAACAGCTGCCGTTTTTTGTCGCAACGTCGCAGTTTGACGGGCAAATCTCGCTGCCCGTATTGCTCTTGTTCGGGCAGGGCGCTAAGACGCCATCGCATTACTGTTTCAGGAGCCTTCACCATGTCGAACACAGATGCTTTCTTCTCCCGTCCGCTTGCCGAAGTCGATCCGGATATTTTCGGCGCGATCGAGAAGGAACTGGGTCGCCAGCGCCACGAGATCGAACTGATCGCCTCGGAAAACATCGTTTCCCGCGCTGTGCTTGAAGCGCAGGGTTCGATCATGACCAACAAATATGCCGAAGGTTATCCGGGCAAGCGTTATTACGGCGGCTGCCAGTTCGTAGACATTGCTGAAGAGCTTGCCATCGAGCGCGCCAAGAAGCTGTTCGGCGTCAACTTCGCCAACGTCCAGCCAAATTCCGGTTCGCAGATGAACCAGGCCGTGTTCCTCGCGCTGCTCCAGCCGGGCGACACCTTCATGGGTCTCGACCTGAACTCCGGAGGCCATCTGACGCACGGTTCGCCGGTCAACATGTCCGGCAAGTGGTTCAACGTCGTGTCTTACGGCGTGCGCGAAGGCGACAACCTGCTCGACATGGACGAGGTGGAGCGCAAGGCCAAGGAAACCCGGCCGAAGCTTATCCTTGCCGGCGGCACCGCCTATTCCCGTATCTGGGACTGGAAGCGCTTCCGCGAGATCGCCGATGAAGTCGGCGCCTATCTGATGGTCGATATGGCCCACATCGCTGGTCTCGTTGCCGGTGGCCAGCATCCGTCGCCGTTCCCGCATTGCCACGTTGCCACCACGACGACGCACAAGTCGTTGCGCGGCCCGCGTGGCGGCATGATCCTCACCAATGACGAGGATCTGGCCAAGAAGTTCAACTCCGCCGTTTTCCCCGGCCTGCAGGGCGGTCCGCTGATGCACGTCATCGCCGCAAAGGCAGTTGCCTTCGGTGAAGCTTTGCAGCCGGAATTCAAGGATTACGCCGCACAGGTCGTCAAGAACGCCAAGGCGCTTGCCGAAACGCTGATCGAAGGTGGTCTTGATGTCGTCTCCGGCGGCACCGACAACCACCTGATGCTGGTTGACCTTCGCAAGAAGAACGCCACCGGCAAGCGTGCTGAAGCAGCTCTCGGTCGCGCCTACGTCACCTGCAACAAGAACGGCATTCCTTTCGATCCGGAAAAGCCTTTCGTCACCTCGGGTGTGCGTCTCGGCACGCCGGCCGGCACGACGCGCGGTTTCAAGGAAGCGGAATTCCGCGAAATCGGCAAGCTGATCGTCGAGGTTCTCGATGGTCTGAAAGTCGCCAACTCGGATGAGGGCAACGCTGCTGTTGAAGCTGCGGTGCGCGAAAAGGTCGTCGGCCTGACTGACCGTTTCCCGATGTATCCGTACATGTAAGGACGTAAAGAGATGCGCTGCCCATTTTGCGGTTCCGAAGACACACAGGTCAAGGACTCGCGTCCGGCGGAGGATAACACCTCCATCCGCCGGCGGCGCATCTGCCCCGATTGCGGCGGCCGCTTCACGACCTATGAGCGCGTGCAACTGCGCGAGCTGATGGTCATCAAGAAAAGCGGCCGCAAGCTGCCCTTCGACCGGGAAAAGCTGGTGCGATCCTTCGAGATCGCGCTACGCAAACGCCCGGTTGACCGGGACCGGATCGAGCGGGCCGTCTCCGGCATTGCTCGCCGTCTGGAAAGTTCCGGTGAGACGGAAATCCCCTCGGAAGAAATCGGCCTCCAGGTGCTTGAAGCGCTGAAGAGCCTCGATGACGTGGCCTTCGTACGCTACGCCTCGGTCTATCGCGATTTCAGTCATGCCGAGGATTTCGAGAACGTGATTGCCGAAATCAACGCCAAGATCGCCCGAGATACAGACGCCGGAGCATAGACGTGACGAGCCGCGCCGATGACGAAAAATTCATGGCCCGGGCAATCGAGGTTTCCCTGCGCCATCAGGGTCAAACCGAGACCAATCCCTCCGTCGGTTGCGTTCTCGTCAAGGACGGAAAAATCATCGCCGAAGCGGTGACGGCAATTGGCGGCCGCCCCCATGCCGAACGCCAGGCGCTGGAAATCGCCGGCGAAGCGGCGCGCGGCGCAACAGCCTATGTCACCCTCGAACCCTGCTCGCACTGGGGCAAGACGCCGCCCTGCGCCAATGCGCTGGTCGAATACGGCGTGGCCCGTGTCGTTGTGGCGGTTGACGACCCGGACGAGCGTGTTTCCGGTCGTGGTTACTCCATCTTGCGGGAGGCGGGTATTGTCGTGGAAACCGGCCTGCTGCGCGAACAAGGCAAGAGAGCGCTTGCGGGTTACCTCACACGCCAGGTGAAAAAACGCCCGCATGTGATTCTGAAGCTTGCCATTTCTTCCGATGGCATGATCGGCAGACAAGGGGAGGGGCAGGTAGCGATCACCGGTCCGCAGGCCAGGCACGCCGTGCATGAACTGAGAGCGCGCTGCGATTGCATCCTCGTGGGCATCCGTACCGCGATAGCGGACGATCCGGAACTGACCGTTCGAATTGCAGGTCTCGAAGATCGTTCTCCGGTCCGAATCGTGCTTGATCGCAAGTTTGAACTACCGTTGACGTCTAAGCTGGTGAAGACGGCGAGGGACTTGCCGGTTGTCGTTGCTGCGCTACCCCCCTCTGCCCTGCCGGGCATCTCCCCCTCAAGGGGGGAGATCGACTCGCCGCGACCGACTCGTTCAGATCTTGTATCCGTTACTCATTCGCCCACCTTTGGTGTCGGAAAAAATGCTGCCCTATCGATCTCCCCTCGTGAGGGGGAGGTGCCCGGCAGGGCAGAGGGGGGTAGCCACGACCGTCGCCAACCACTGATCGACGCGGGCGTGGAAATCCTTGAAGCGCCAACCCTCGAGAACCTCCTTCACATTCTCGCTGAACGCGGCATGTCGGAACTTCTGGTCGAAGGCGGCGCTTTTGCCGCAAAATCGTTCCTTGAAGCCGATCTCGTGGACCGTATCATGCTGTTTGAAAGCCCGGTCGTGGTTGGTGAAGGCGGGATTGAAACGCCGCTCAGCCGTGCCGATATTCCGGGCGATTATGTTTTGGTCAGCGAAACCGCCTACGGGCCGGATCGCTGCTTCGATTACGAAAGGCCGCTTTGATGTTTACCGGAATTGTCACCGATGTTGGAACCGTGTCCGAGCTGGAAGCTCTGGCGGAAGGCATTCGTCTGCGGGTGGCGACCAATTACGATCCCAAGACCATCGATATGGGCGCATCGATCTCCCATGGCGGCGTCTGCCTGACGGTGACCAAACTGCCCGAAGACGGCAGCAACGAGCGCTGGTACGAGGTCGAGGCCTGGGAAGAGGCATTGCGCCTGACGACGATTGCGGGCTGGCAGAAGGGCACGCACGTCAATCTGGAGCGCGCGCTGAAGATTGGCGACGAGCTTGGCGGTCACATCGTTTCCGGCCATGTCGATGGCAAGGCGGAGATTCTGTCGGTCGAGCCGGAAGGTGAGGCGGTCCGTATCCGCCTGCGCGCGCCCGACCATCTGGCGAAATTCGTGGCGCCCAAGGGTTCCATTGCACTCGATGGCACTTCTCTGACCGTCAATGCGGTCGACGGAACGGATTTCGACGTGCTCTTGATCCGCCATACGCTCACAGTCACCACATGGGGTGAGCGCCAACCGGGTGATTTCGTCAATTTCGAAGTCGACACCATGGCGCGATATGCCGCAAGGCTTGCGGAGTTCCCCTCGGCGTAACAACGTTCGGCATCTATTGTGCTGAAATATACTCCCGGCCTTGAGCCGGTATCCAGCCAGCCCAAATCCTTGGGCTGAAAAGACTCTTGCCGCCGCGCAGACGCGCGTTGACTGGAGTACCTCTCAAGGCCAGAATGCCGGATAGACTTTACAATCCTCCGCCATCGCGACAGATCAGTTGTTGTCCCGCACTCCGCTTTCGATTGACGCGCAAACACTATAAAGACGTCTTTAGGCCCAAACGGGGTAGGGGGATTACGACATGCCGTCTTTCGAACTGCTGACAGCCTTTTTCATCACCACCGCCCTGTTTGCCTATATTCCCGGCCCGGCCATGCTTTATGCGGCGGCGCAGACAATGGCGCGCGGCCGGTTTGCCGGGCTGATGGCGGTGCTTGGCATCCACGTCGGCTGCTATTTCCATATCGTCGCCTCTGCGGCGGGGCTTTCGGTGCTGTTCCAGGCGGTGCCGTGGCTTTATCTGGCCGTGAAGCTGTGTGGCGCGCTGTATCTCATCTGGCTCGGCTTCTCGATGCTGCGCAGCAAGCTTGAAGGTGAGGCCGTCAATCTGACCATCGAACCGAAATCGGCAAGGCGCGCCTTCATCGACAGCATCATCGTCGACGTGCTCAATCCGAAGACGGCGCTGTTCTTTCTGGCGTTTCTGCCGCAATTCGTTGATCCGGCGGCGGCCTTTCCGATCTGGCTGCAATTGCTGATCCTCGGTATCGCTGTCAATTTCATTTTTTCCTCCGCCGATCTCGTTGGCGTGCTTCTGGCGGGCGCGATGGTCGGGCGGCTCAAGCGTTCCAGCAGGGTGCAGGCGCTTGCCCGTCGCACTGCGGGAACGGTGCTGATGGGGCTTGGCGTGCATCTGGCTTTCCAGAAAACCTGATTTTCGTAAGCCTCGCCGGATAAGGCGAAAACCTGCGCAATTGTCTTGCAAACGGGGCCTCTTGCGCGGGTGACACATGAAATTACTTGCCAAAAACGGCCAGCCGTGGTTTGACCGCCGCAAAAGCCGGTATGATCCGGCCCGAACCTTTTCAGGAAAATCCCATGTCCAAACCCCATCTTCTTATCGTGGAAGCACGCTTTTACGACGATATGGCAGACGCTCTTCTCGAAGGCGCGAAGTTCGCGCTGGATGAGGCTGGCGCAACTTATGACATCATCACCGTTCCCGGCGCGCTCGAAATCCCCGCTGCCATTGCCATGGCGCTGGATGGCGGCGACAACGAAGGCACTGAATATGATGGTTTCGTAGCGCTCGGCATGGTCATTCGTGGCGAGACCTACCACTTCGACATCGTTTCCAATGAATCCTCCCGCGCCCTGATGGATCTCGCCGTCAGCGAATCGCTGGCCATCGGCAACGGCATCCTCACCGTCGAAAACGACGATCAGGCATGGGCACGTGTTCGCCGTTCTGACAAGGATAAGGGCGGTTTTGCGGCCCGCGCGGCGCTGACGATGATCGAGCTCAAGAAAAAACTGGGTGGCTGAACGCATGTCGGATGTTGAAAATGGCGGCGAACCGCGCCAGCCTTCGGTAAAGCCCGCCAACCAGCGTGGCGCTGCGCGCCTCGCGGCCGTGCAGGCACTTTATCAGATGGATGTCGGCGGCACCGGCGTGATGGAAGTCGTGGCGGAATACGAGGCACATCGTCTCGGTCAGGAAGTCGATGGCGATACCTATCTGAAGGCCGATCCTTCCTGGTTCCGTTCCATCGTGTCCGGCGTCGTCCGCGATCAGACGAAGATCGACCCACTGGTGCGCTCCGCACTTCTGGAAGACTGGCCGCTGTCGCGTCTTGATGCCACCGTTCGCGCTATCCTGCGTGCCGGCGCTTTCGAGATTCTGGAGCGCAAGGACGTGCCGGTCGCCGTCATCGTTACGGAATATGTCGAAATCGCCCGTGCTTTCTTCGAGCACGACGAGCCGAAGCTGGTGAACGCGGTTCTGGACCGCATTGCCAAGCAGGTACGCGGCGAGGCAAAACGCTAAAATACGTTAGGTGAGGAAGATATGAGCGCCGTTTCCGTCCCCGGACTTGAAGTTCAACTGGACGAGGCGAAGCGCAACGTCTTCCTCCTGACCGCCGCACAGGCGATCATGGGCTCGGCAGCACCTATGAGCTTCTCGGTTGGCGCGCTTGCCGGTTACCAGTTGCTCGGGGCTGACAAGTCGCTGGCAACGGCGCCGCTTACCGGTTTCAACATCGGCGTGGCGCTGGGCGCCATCTGCGTTGCCGCAGCATCGCGTTTTCTCGGCCGCAAGGCGGGTTTCATGGTCGGCGCGCTGATGTGCTCCATCGGCGGCGGCATTGCTGCCGTGGCACTCTTCCGCTCCGACTTCTGGCTGTTTGCGATCGGCCTGCTGCTTATCGGCATTTCCGGCGGCTTCACGCAGAAAATCCGCTTCGCTGCTGCCGACGCGTCCCCCTCATTTTACAAGCCGAAAGCCATTTCCTGGATATTGGCGGGTGGCATCGTCTCGGCGATCATCGGGCCGCAGCTTGCCATTTTCGGCAAGGATGTCTTCGCACCGGTCACCTTCGCCGGTGCTTTCATCGCGCTGGTGCCGCTCGGCATCATCGCGATTGCCATTCTCGCATTCCTGAAATTGCCGGACCCGAAGGCCGCCTCTGTCCACGCGCATGCGGCACGGCCGTTGTCGGAAATCGTGCGCACGCACCGGTTTGTCACCGGCATGGTCTGCGGCATCGGTTCCTATGCGTTGATGACCTTCATGATGACCGGCGCGCCGCTCGCCATGGTGGTCGGCTGCGGGTTTCCCACCGAACTTGCGACGCTCGGCATCCAGTGGCACGTTCTCGCCATGTTCGGCCCAAGTTTCTTCACCGGTATGTTGATCGCGCGATTCGGCGCGGAAAAAATCGTTGCAGCCGGTCTCGTCGTGCTGATGGCCTGCGCCGTCGTCGCCCATATGGGCATCGAATTGTGGAACTTCTGGGCGGCGCTCATTCTCCTCGGTCTCGGCTGGAACTTCGGCTTCATCGGCGCTACCGCCATCATCACCTCCAGCTACCGCCCGCATGAGGCAGACAAGGTACAGGGCTTTCACGATATCGTGCTGTTCGGCACGGTAGCGCTGTCGTCCTTCTCTTCCGGCAAGGTGTTTACAGCCTGGGGCTGGTCGGTCATGAACCTCGTTATCTGGCCGGTTGCGGGGCTATGCCTCGTGCTGGTGGCGTCGCTGTTGCTGACCCCGCGCAGAAACGCCGCGTAAGATCGCCTTCGATCTCTACCCCTTTCATGTTTCAGGCAAATTTGTGGGCTTGACGCCACGCCTTTCGCCAACGCAATCTTGCCGCGCAGGTCATTTTTCCTTGGGAGGGGAAGAATGGCCACGACAGGACAGGCCGCGCATTTGATCGCTCCTGTCCTTGCACATGGTTCGCCACGCCGGGGAGGGAGTGAGACCCGGCCTTTTGGGAGGTAAGTGCGCATGACCGTAATACCCATAGTGATTTTATGTGGGGTCCTGTCCGTGGTTTACGCGGCATGGACGACCAGGAGCGTTCTCGCTGCCGATCAGGGCAACGAGCGTATGCGTGAAATAGCAGGTTTTATCCGTGAAGGTGCGCAGGCTTATCTCACCCGTCAATATCTCACCATCGCCATCGTCGGATTGATCGTCGCCGTTCTCGCCTGGTATCTGCTGTCGGCTCTCGCGGCCATCGGGTTCATCATCGGCGCCGTGCTTTCGGGTGCTGCCGGTTTCATCGGCATGCATGTCTCCGTCCGTGCCAATCTGCGCACCGCACAAGCCGCATCCCACAGCCTTGCCGCCGGTCTCGACATCGCGTTCAAATCAGGCGCCATCACGGGCATGCTGGTGGCTGGCCTCGCGCTGCTTGGCGTGTCCATCTATTATTTCATCCTCACCTCGGTACTCGGCCATGCGCCCGGATCGCGTGAGGTGATTGACGCGCTGGTGTCGCTCGGTTTCGGCGCTTCGCTTATCTCCATCTTCGCCCGTCTCGGCGGTGGCATCTTCACCAAGGGTGCAGATGTCGGCGGCGATCTCGTCGGCAAGGTCGAAGCAGGCATTCCAGAGGATGATCCCCGCAACCCTGCAACCATCGCAGATAATGTCGGCGACAATGTCGGCGATTGCGCCGGAATGGCGGCCGACCTTTTCGAGACCTATGCCGTCTCGGTGGTGGCAACCATGGTGCTTGCGGCGATCTTCTTTGCCGGAACGCCGATACTGGAAAGCGCGATGGTCTATCCGCTGGCCATTTGCGGCGCCTGCATCCTGACCTCGATTGCCGGCACCTTCTTCGTCAAGCTCGGCACCAACAACTCCATCATGGGAGCTCTCTATAAAGGGCTGATTGCCACCGGTGTCTTCTCGATTGCGGGGCTTGCCGTGGCAACTTACGCGACCGTGGGCTGGGGTACCATCGGCACTGTTGCCGGAATGGAGATTACCGGCACAAACCTCTTCCTGTGCGGGCTGGTCGGCCTTGTGGTAACAGCGCTTATCGTCGTCATCACCGAATATTATACCGGCACCAACAAACGCCCGGTCAATTCCATTGCGCAAGCTTCGGTCACGGGCCACGGCACCAACGTCATCCAGGGTCTTGCAGTCTCGCTGGAATCGACGGCGCTGCCGGCGCTTGTCATCGTTGGCGGCATCATCGGCACCTACCAGCTCGGTGGCCTGTTCGGCACGGGCATCGCGGTCACCGCCATGCTTGGTCTGGCGGGCATGATCGTGGCGCTCGACGCCTTCGGTCCGGTGACTGACAATGCCGGCGGCATTGCCGAAATGGCCGGTCTCGACCCGGATGTGCGTAAGGCGACCGACGCGCTGGATGCCGTCGGCAACACCACCAAGGCCGTCACGAAGGGCTATGCCATCGGTTCTGCCGGTCTCGGCGCGCTGGTGCTGTTTGCCGCCTATTCCAACGACCTGTCCTATTTCGCTGCCAATGGCGATACCTATCCTTACTTCAAAGATATCGGCGAAATATCCTTCAGCCTTGCCAATCCTTACGTCGTTGCCGGTCTGCTGTTCGGCGGCCTCATTCCGTATCTCTTTGGCGGCATCGCCATGACGGCGGTGGGCAAGGCGGCAAGCTCGATCGTTGAGGAAGTTCGCCGCCAGTTCCGCGAAAAGCCTGGCATCATGGCAGGAACGGAAAAACCGGACTACGGCAAGGCGGTCGATCTTTTGACCAAGGCGGCGATCAAGGAGATGATCATTCCGTCGCTGCTGCCGGTTCTGGCGCCACTCGTCGTTTATTTCGGCGTGCTGCTTATCTCAGGTTCCAAGGCCTCTGCCTTTGCCGCACTCGGTGCATCGCTGCTTGGCGTCATTATCAACGGCCTGTTCGTGGCGATTTCCATGACCTCCGGTGGTGGTGCGTGGGATAACGCCAAGAAAAGCTTCGAGGATGGCTTCATCGACAAGGACGGCGTGCGCCACGTCAAGGGTTCGGACGCCCACAAGGCGTCGGTTACGGGCGATACGGTGGGCGATCCCTACAAGGATACCGCCGGTCCGGCCGTCAACCCGGCTATCAAGATCACCAATATCGTGGCGCTGCTGCTATTGGCGGTTCTCGCCCACTAAGGACTTGCAGCATCGACAAAGAAAAAGGCCCGGGGAGCGATCCCCGGGCCTTTGATTTTGCCGTTCTTCAACGATCAGGGGGTGTTGCCGCCCTGGCCAAGAATGCTCTTGGCGATGTTGGCGCCCGAGGTGCCGCCGGACAGCAGCTGCTGCAGGAAGGTGAGATCCTTGCCGCCTGTCGGGGTGGTACGCGAAATCGTGTCGAAGACCTTGCCGTCCTGCAGCGCGTAATTGGCCTTACGCTCGATTACGCCGTCCTTGTTGAAATAGATCGCGAGAATGTTCTGTTCGACCAACGTCGGCTTCATGAAAGCGGCGCGGCGCACACGCTTCTGCGAGATGTAATAGAAAACCTCGTTGCCGAACGTCGCCGTGGTGGAGGGCGTGCCCATGGTAAGCAGAACCTGCTCGCGGCTGGAACCTTCCGGGATCAGCTGAAGCGACTGCTCGTCCATGACGTAGCCGTTGTGGAACACATCGGTGGTGCTGGTGCAGGCGGAGAGCAGGGTGGACGCGACGACGATTGCGATGGCGGTCTTGCCCAGAATTTTGCCGTGACTTGCGGATTTCTGCTTGCTCAACTGCTTTTCCCCGACTGCGATCATGAATGGCACCTTCCGGCATTGCGTGGTGCACAGTGTCTGTGCACATGATTGTGTCAATCCGGGGACGGAAAATCCCGATCACCCCCCAAATTCAACGCTTTCACGGCCTTTGGAAACTCTTCCGGTCTCTTAGACTGTTTCAGCCGAAAGACGAACGTGACCGCGACAGCATTGCAATTCGTGGATGCTTCGGTAAACCAGCTTTGGCGATCATGCAACAAGTGCGATAGGCGGGTGAGCGAATTCACCAGCCCCGTTCGGAAAAAAACGATGATATTCGGGCTGTTCAGACAGAAAAACAACAACCGCGCCATAGTAGACCGGCAATATGCGATCTTGACGGCTGCGGCCCGCACGCCCGCTTTTTATCTTGATCTCGGCGTTCCAGACACGGTGATGGGCCGCTTCGAGATGCTGTCGATCGTCATGATTCTCTATTTCCGCCGCACCAAATCCTCCGGTGTGAGCGGGCAGGAAATCGCGCAGGAGATCGTCGACGCCTTTTTTCAGGATATCGACCATTCCATCCGTGAGCTCGGCATTGGCGACCAGGGCGTGCCGAAGCGCATGAAGAAATTTGCCGGCATGTTCTACGGGCGGCTCGAATCCTATGCGGCGGCGCTGGATGCATCCGACCCTGTTGCCCTTGCCGCAGCGCTCCGGCGCAATATATACCCCCAGACAGATGAGAAGGCACCGGAACTGGACGGGCTTGCGGGCTGGATGATGGAGGCGTCTTCCAACCTTTCCGCAGGCTCCGAAGAAACGATAGCAACCGGAAGCCTGAAGCTGCCTTTGCCTGGACTATGAGGTTTACGATGAACGCGCGACACGCCGCAAATGACGATCTGCCTTTTTCCTACCCCGTAAAGGTAGGCCATATTTCCGCCAATCCGGTGAGGATTGGTCTTGAAGCCAATGCCGAGGAACTGAAGGCGCTGGCGAAATTCTGGGATGTGGTTTCCGTCGAATATCTGAAGGCGGAACTGCAGGTTGCCCGCTGGAAGAGGGATGGCGTGAAGATCAAGGGCGAGGTGCATGCGGCCGTGACCCAGGCCTGCGTCGTGACGCTGGAGCCGGTCTCCAGCAAGATCGACGAGAGCGTCGAGCATATTTTCGTGCCGGAAGGGTCGAAGCTGGCGCGGATGGTCACCAATGAGGAAGGGGAGATCGTACTCGACCCCAATGGCCCTGACATTCCCGACCAGTTCACCGGCGACAGCATTGATGTTGGCGCGACTGTTGCGGAATTCGCGGCCCTTGCGATCGATCCCTATCCGCGCAAATCGGATATCGAATTTACCGATACGACCGAAAATGAGCCTGAAGAAGAAAAGCGTCCGTCGCCTTTCGCCGTGCTGAAAGACTGGAAAAAAGACTGAATGCGCCGCCGGGCTGAAATAATTTTATTGTAACACAGGCCGGAACAGGTATTTTCGCGCAAAATCCGCTTGAGTGGCGGCAAAAAGGATAAGGGACGAGTGATCAGAATAGCGATTGACGTCATGGGTGGCGATTTCGGCCCTGATGTTGCCATACCCGGTGCCGCCAAGGCGCTTGAACGGCACAACGATGTGACTTTTCTGCTCTACGGGCAGAAAAGCAAGTGCGACCCCATTCTGGCACAATATCCCGCACTTCGGGAAAAATCGGTCTTTCACGATTGTGAAATTTCGGTCGCCATGGACGAAAAGCCAAGTCAGGCGCTTCGTCGTGGCCGCTATGTCTCCAGCATGTGGCGCGCCATCGAGGCCGTGAAGCTCGGTGAAGCGGACGTCGTCGTATCCGCCGGCAATACCGGCGCGCTGATGGCCATGGCCAAATTCTGTTTGCGCACCATGGCGCGGGTGGAACGCCCGGCCATCGCCGGCATATGGCCGACGCTGAAAGGCGAAAGCATCGTGCTCGATGTTGGCGCCACGATTGGCGCCGATTCCCAGCAATTGCTCGATTTTGCCCTGATGGGCGGCGCCATGGCGCGTGCGCTTTTCGATA
This sequence comes from Agrobacterium sp. MCAB5, assembly GCF_052114365.1. Lineage (NCBI taxonomy): Bacteria > Pseudomonadati > Pseudomonadota > Alphaproteobacteria > Hyphomicrobiales > Rhizobiaceae > Agrobacterium > Agrobacterium sp. MCAB5. The sequence goes on along the minus strand of NZ_JBFREP010000005.1, from coordinate 267,553 downwards.
TCGACCGTCCGACCGTCGGTTTGCTGAATGTCGGTGTCGAGGAGGTGAAGGGTCAGGAAGAGGTCCGTGAAGCCGGACGGCTGATCCGCGAGGCCGATTTAGGCACCATCGATTACCGCGGTTTCGTCGAGGGTGACGACATTGGCAAGGGCACGGTGGATGTGGTGGTGACCGAAGGTTTCACCGGCAACATTGCGCTCAAAGCCGCCGAAGGCACGGCGCGCCAGATCACCACGCTTCTGCGTGAGGCGATCTCCCGCAGCTTCTTTGCCAAGATCGGTTATATTCTCGCGAAAAGCGCTTTCGATGTGCTGCGAGAAAAAATGGACCCGCGCAAGGTCAATGGCGGCGTGTTTCTCGGCCTGAACGGCATTGTCATCAAAAGCCATGGCGGCACGGATGCCATCGGTTTTGCCTCCGCGGTCGATGTCGGCTACGACATGGTCCATAACGGTCTTACGGCAAAAATTGAAAACGATCTGAAGATTTACCACGCAAGACGGCTTCCGCCCCCGGCGCCCGAAGCTCTCGTGGCTGACGAGGAATAAGGGAATGATCCGCTCTATCGTACGTGGTTTCGGGGCAGCGCTTCCGAAGCGTGTCATGACCAATAGTGAAATCGAAGGGGTCGTAGAGACTTCCGATGAATGGATCGTGCAGCGCACGGGCATTCGTCAGCGCTACATAGCGGGAGAAGGCGAGACCACCGCTTCGCTCGGCGAGGCTGCGGCGCGTGCGGCGCTCGACAATGCCGGCCTGACGCCCGATGACATCGACCTCATCATTCTGGCAACCTCGACACCGGACAATACATTTCCGGCAACGGCGGTAAACATCCAGAACCGTCTCGGCATGACCCACGGTTTCGCCTTCGACATGCAGGCCGTCTGCTCCGGCTTCGTCTATGCCGTGGCCACCGCCGATCTTTACATTCGCGGCGGCATGGCCAAGCGCGTGCTGGTGATCGGCGCCGAAACATTCTCGCGCATTCTCGACTGGAAGGACCGCACCACCTGTGTTCTGTTCGGTGATGGTGCAGGCGCGCTCGTAATCGAGGCAGGCGAAGGCGAGGGTACTTCCAGCGATCGTGGCATCCTCACCTCGCAGCTGCGCTCCGACGGTTCGCACAAGGATAAGCTTTACGTCGATGGTGGACCTTCCACGACCGGCACGGTCGGCCATCTGCGCATGGAAGGCCGGGAAGTGTTCAAGCACGCTGTCGGCATGATCACCGACGTCATCGAACAGGCTTTCGAGGCGACAGGCACGACGGCTGATGATCTCGACTGGCTCGTTCCGCATCAGGCCAACAAGCGCATCATCGACGGATCGGCAAAAAAGCTCAACATCGATCCGGAAAAAGTCGTCATCACCGTCGACAAGCACGGCAATACGTCGGCCGCATCCATTCCGCTGGCGCTTGCCGTTGCGGCCAGTGACGGACGCATCAAGAAAGGCGATCTGGTCATGCTGGAAGCCATGGGCGGCGGTTTCACCTGGGGCGCAGTGCTGCTGCGCTGGTAACGGCAAATTTTAGCGTTTACCGGGGCGCTGGCACAAAATCGGTTGTGATTTTTGCGGCAGTACCCCGTTCAAACGCGCTGAAGCGACCCCCCGCGTGCGGCAAAACCGCGTCAGTCGCTCTAAGCCATTGCACTGATTGCCGAAAGCCTCAAATGAATCTGGAACAATCCCTTGACCGGTCGCCACAAGGGAAATAATCTCGGCGGCTCCTAGAGAAAAATTCAGACACGGTTTGTGGGGAAAAATGGCCGGGAAGACAGTGACACGCGCAGATCTTGCAGAATCTGTGTTTCGTAAAGTCGGGCTGTCCCGCACCGAATCCGCCGAACTGGTCGAAACGATCATCGACGAGATTTGTAATGCGATCACGCGCGGCGAGGTCGTCAAGCTCTCGTCCTTCGCGACATTTCAGATCAGGGAAAAGAACGAGCGTATCGGCCGCAACCCGAAAACGGGTGAGGAAGTTCCGATTTCGCCGCGCCGCGTCATGACCTTCAAGGCGTCAAACGTGCTGAAACAGCGAATCCTGAAGGCGCATACGGCTCGCAAGACCAAGCAAAAGGGTCAGAAAGCCGGGGCGTAAGCCGGCTGTAACACGGGTTTTTTGCCGCATGGCAAGCCTTTATCCCCATTCTTCTTGTGAACATGCTTGAATTTCGACGTGCAAGCCGTTGAAATCTGGTCGACTCACATCATAATCAATTTTAGATAAATGGTATCTTGCCGCCACGGGCATCGGTGCGAGGATCGGGTTCGATTTTTCGCAATACATGATGCACGGTATCGGCTGGTGAAAAGCGTTCTTGTTCAGTGTCCGGCTGGGTGCATGGCGCTCAAGGTCCGGATGGGAGTGGAAGTTTGGACAAAAGCCCCGACGCGTTTCGGACGATCAGTGAAGTGGCGGATGAGCTGAACCTGCCGCAGCACGTGCTGCGTTTCTGGGAAACGCGCTTTCCGCAGATCAAGCCGATGAAACGGGGCGGGGGCCGCCGTTATTACCGGCCTGATGATATCGATCTCCTCAAGGGCATTCGTCATCTTCTTTATGACCACGGCTACACCATCAAAGGTGTGCAGAAACTTCTGAAAACCAACGGAAACCGTTTCGTGGCGGCAATCGCGTCGGGCGATCTTGCGACCATGGAAGCCATCATGGCAGCGAGCGGCGAAAAGGAAGTTGCCGAACCGCGCGTGCTGGATCCGGACGGAGACGAGGTCGTCGGCCGCCCGAAAGCCAAGCCGAGCGGCCGATTTTTCGGCTTCGGTGGCGGTAACAGCGATACCGAGATATCGGTCGGCAAATCTGGCATCGGCAAGGATGACCAAGCGCTGTTGCAGGAGGCGCTGTTCGATCTTCTCGAATGCAAGCGGCTGCTTGATCAGGTTCGCTGATCGTTTTTCCACAACTCTGTTCGAGCATTTTCAGGAAAAGCGAAGGCGCTCTGGAATGCCAACCTTTCAGAAACTCTCTTGACCGATAATGCGGCTCCGTAAAAAGGAGTCTGATCGTGAGCAATCGAAAACCGACAACGCGACGCCGTACGGCGAAGAAATCGGCCGGCGGCAGCGTTTGGCCCTGGGTGCTGATGCTGGGCGTCGTGGCCGGCGGCATTCAGGCTTACGAACATCGCGACAGTCTTATGCCGCAGCGGCATGTCGCGAAGGCAACATCCACCACGACAAATTCCCCCAAGATCGCCGTAGCCGCCAAACGCGAGACGGCCGCACCGGAGAAGGTGGCGGCCATCCGCCCCGCATCGCCGGTTTCACCGATCAATGGTCCGGTGCCGCCACGCTCGATTGCCATGCCGCCTGCGGCACAGCAGAGCCAGGTTGCCGCTATCCTGCCGGAAACACGCCCTTCGGTCGAAAAAGTCTCGCTGGGAGAAAAAAGCGGCGCCTTTGCCTTTTGTGGTCGCTCAGGTCTCACCAATTGCGTGGCCGATGGCAATACCTTCTGGATGAAGGGCGTGAAAATGCAGCTCGCCGGCATCGAGGTCCCGCAGATCGACCGGGCGCGATGCATGGAAGAGCGTCAGCGCGGTTTCATTGCCAAGGTGCGGTTGCGGGATATGCTGAATGCTGGCGCATTCGATGTGGCGTCGTCGGCAACAGCCGGCGGGCAAGCCATGGAACGCAAACGGATTTCACGTTCGGGCGTATCCTTTGCCGATCAACTCGTGCGGGAAGGCCTGGCTCATCCGGTCTCGGCAAAAAATCAGTCCTGGTGTGGCTAAGGCCCGGTTGACCGAAACGGTGCGGCCTGTGTAGATGTGGCGCTGTCGGTGTTTGGGGTCAGGGTCTCGTTCGATCCTGCGCCTGAGGAATGACAAGGCAATTTTGTAGCGCCGGGGCCTGTTGGCACGCGGTGCGACAATGCGGACGTGGCGAAATCGGTAGACGCAGCAGACTTAAAATCTGCCGACCATTGGTCTTGCGGGTTCAAGTCCCGCCGTCCGCACCATTTCCATCTCCAATTAAAAGATTTCTCTGCCGTTTTCCTGCGACATGCGGGCATTCGGGATAGATTCTGCGCCAGGATAGTCGATATCCGGGCAATCGATTGCATCATGACGGATGAGTCAGCCTAAAAAATGGGCTTGTTCACGCTCGCGGCATTTCTCCGTGAAAATCATCCAAAAGAGCCTATTGACCTTGCCACGATGGGAAGCCCTATCTTTTTTTTGTAAAGAGAAAAAGAGGTCATGTGCATGTCACAAATCCAGATACAGGCGAACCATTCGATAGCCATCGAGGGAATGACATGTGCCTCCTGCGTCGGTCGTGTCGAGAAGGCTATTGCCAAGGTGCCGGGGGTCGTCAAGGCTTCGGTCAATCTTGCGACGGAGCGCGCCGATATTGCTTTTTCGGGAGCGCCCAACGTTTCGGCCGTTGTCGATGCCGTGCGAAATGCAGGCTATAGCGTCGACGAGAAAACCATCGAACTCGATATCGAGGGCATGACTTGCGCGTCCTGTGTCGGCCGTGTCGAAAAGGCGCTGAAGGCCGTTTCCGGTGTCTCCGACGCGAGTGTCAATCTCGCAACGGAGCGCGCCACCGTCCGCGTCGCCGGCAATGCCGTCTCTGCCGCCAGGTTGGCCGAAGCAATCAGCCAAGCCGGTTACAAGGCAAACGAGATCGTCGCCGACAAGGCCAAGGGTAACGAGCCGGACCGGCGCGAAGCCGAATTGCGCGGTTTGAAAATCAGCCTGGCCACCGCTGTTGCCCTGACGCTGCCGGTCTTCATTCTGGAGATGGGCTCGCATCTGGTGCCCGCCATCCATGATTTCGTGATGGAAACCGTCGGCATGCGGGAAAGCTGGTATCTGCAATTCGCGCTGACCACGCTTGTCCTCTTCGGGCCGGGCCTGCGGTTCTTCAAAAAAGGCATCCCCGCACTTCTGCGGCTGGCGCCGGATATGAATTCGCTGGTGGTGCTGGGCACCGCCGCCGCCTGGGGGTTCTCGGTCGTCGCCACCTTCGTGCCCGAAATCCTGCCGAGAGGCACGGCCAATGTCTATTATGAGGCCGCAGCGGTGATCGTCACGCTTATCCTGCTCGGCCGTTTCCTCGAGGCGCGCGCCAAGGGCCGCACCAGCGAGGCGATAAAGCGGCTCGTCGGCCTGCAGGCCAAGTCGGCCCGTGTGATGCGCAATGGTGAAACCATCGATGTGCCGCTGCAGGATGTTGCGTCCGGCGATGTCATCGTCGTCCGTCCCGGCGAGAAAGTGCCAGTCGATGGTCTGGTGCTTGATGGTTCTTCCTATGTCGACGAATCGATGATTACAGGCGAACCGGTGCCGGTGACCAAGACGGCTGGGTCGGAAGTCGTGGGCGGTACGGTCAACAGAAACGGCTCCTTCACGTTCCGCGCCACGAAGGTCGGCGCCGACACGCTGATCGCGCAGATCATCCGCATGGTCGAGGAAGCGCAGGCCGACAAACTGCCGATACAGGCGCTGGTGGACAAGGTGACCAACTGGTTCGTGCCTGCAGTCATGCTCGCTGCACTCGTCACCTTCATCGTCTGGTTCATTCTCGGACCGGACCCGGCCTTGACCTTTGCGCTGGTTAACGCCGTCGCTGTCCTCATCATCGCTTGCCCCTGCGCCATGGGCCTTGCCACCCCGACCTCGATCATGGTCGGAACCGGCCGTGCAGCCGAAATGGGCGTGCTGTTCCGGCGCGGCGATGCTCTCCAGACTTTGCGTGACGCCGATGTCATCGCCGTCGACAAGACCGGCACGCTGACGCTCGGCAAGCCGACACTGGTGCATTTTACCACGACCGAAGGCTTCGATCAGGATGAGGTGTTGCGCCTTGTCGCCTCGCTTGAGAGCCGTTCCGAACATCCCATAGCCGAAGCGATCGTCGAGGCGGCGAAACATGGTGGCCTGACGCTTGCCGACGCGGCCGGCTTTGAGGCGACCCCCGGTTTCGGCGTTGCGGCAACGGTTGACGGCCGCAAGGTCGAGGCGGGCGCCGACCGCTTCATGGTGAAGCTCGGTTACGACATTGCGAAGTTCGCCGACGATGCAGACCGGCTGGGCAGGGAAGGGCAGTCGCCGCTTTATGCCGCTGTCGACGGCCGGCTGGCCGCCATCATCGCTGTTGCCGATCCGATCAAGCCGACGACCCCGGAGGCGATAGCAGCGCTGCATGCGCTTGGTCTCAAGGTCACGATGATAACAGGCGATAACCGCCGCACGGCCGAAGCCATTGCCCGCCGTCTTGGTATCGACGAAGTGGTGGCGGAAGTACTGCCTGACGGCAAGGTCGAGGCCGTTAAAAGACTTGCGGCCGATGGCCGGCGGGTGGCCTTCGTCGGTGATGGCATCAACGATGCGCCGGCCCTTGCGGCGGCCGATGTCGGTCTCGCAATCGGCACGGGTACGGATGTCGCCATAGAAAGCGCCGATGTGGTGTTGATGTCTGGCGATTTGCGCGGTGTCGCGAATGCCATTGCGTTGTCCAAGGCGACGATCCGCAACATCCGCCAGAACCTGTTCTGGGCCTTTGCCTATAATGCCGCACTCGTTCCCGTGGCGGCCGGAATATTGTATCCTGCCAACGGTGTTCTGCTGTCGCCTGTTCTTGCTGCCGGAGCCATGGCGCTTTCCAGCGTGTTTGTCTTGACCAACGCGCTGCGTCTCAAAAGCTTCCGCCCGCCGCTGCTGGACAGATCGTCCGGCATGCAAATCGCACCGGCAGAATAGGGGGCGGATGTGATAACGCCTGGAAACACAGTCTATTTGCCACGTATCGGACGCAGCATTGTGGCAGCGCAGGGTGAGACCGTCCTTCAGGCCGCCCTTGCCGCCGGAATTTCCTATCCGCACGGCTGTCGCATGGGCCGGTGCGGGGCGTGCAAATCGCACCTCGTCTCAGGCGAGATCGACCTTCTCAAGCATACGCCCTTTTCGTTGACAGAAGAGGAAAAGGCGGAAGGACTGACACTCGCGTGCCGCGCCGTGCCGTTGAGCGAGGTGACGATCGGCTGGCTCGACGGTGAGGATGAGTTTGCCGATATTCCGGCCGGCCGCTTCGATGGCATCATCGCGGAAGCGGTGGATGCGACGCATGATATCAAGCTCATCCGCATCAGGCTCGACGATCGCGAACTGTTTACCTTCAAGGCCGGCCAATATGTGCGCCTGCTTTATCCGGACTGTTCGCCGCGTGACTATTCCATTGCCAGCCGCATCGATGAGGACCTGATCGAATTCCATATCCGGCATGTCCCCGGCGGCGCCACGAGTGGCCATATTTTCGCGAACGCCAAGGCGGGTGACCCTGTCGTACTGGTCGGTCCCTTCGGGTCTTCGTATCTGCGGGAAAAGCATTGCGGACCGATCCTCGGCATTGCCGGCGGTTCGGGGCTGGCGCCGGTGAAGGCGGTGGTAGAGGCAGCGCTTGCCACTGATCGGACCACGGGCCGGGAACGCCCGATCCATGTCTATTTCGGCGCCCGCGCCGAGCGTGACCTCTATATGGTCGACCGTTTCGAAGAACTTGCCGTAAGCCACGGCAATCTGAGCTTCGTTCCGGTTCTCTCGAATGAATACCATGCGCAGATGCGGCGCGGTTATGTCGGTTCCGCCGTGGCGGACGACTTCGACGATCTCGATGGCTGGAAAGCCTATCTGGCCGGACCGCCGGCGATGATCGAGGCAACGGTGCAGCAGCTCCTGGCAAGGGGCATCCGCACCGCCGACATTCATGCAGACGTGTTTTTCACCCCGGAAAGATAGGAGCAGGATCGATGAACATTGGTACAGCCGCCACCGCATCCGGTGTTTCCGCAAAGATGATCCGCCACTACGAGACGATCGGGCTGATCAAATCCGCAAACCGCACGGAATCCGGTTATCGAGTCTATACGACCAACGATCTGGAGACGCTGCGTTTCATCCGCCGCGGCCGCGACCTCGGTTTCTCGATCGAAAAGATCAGGCAGCTCATGACCCTGTGGCGCGATCCCGGCGGTGCATCCTGCGACGTCAAGCGCATCGTCATGGAACATGTCGTAGATCTCGAGGCCAAGATGCATGCTCTTCGGGAGATGGCCGACACGCTGCGAAATATCGCGACCTATTGCCCTGACAATGGTGAGCCGGATTGCCCGATCATTCAGGATCTTGCCCAATCTGAAGACCCCGATTTTACGCCGGTGGCGATCCTGCCCAAGCGTTCCGGCATGCTGAAGGGCACGTCCGGTGTGGGGACGGATTTGCCGCGCCTCATGAAATAAACCGCATTTCCCCGGCGGGGACCGATCATCAATTGCAGTGCAATGGCCATTTTCGGCGAAGGAGAACAGGCAATGTGGATACAGATAATACAACGCTTCCTTATTCTGTGCCTTATGCTGATGATCGTCTCCGTCATCGCGTTTCTTTTGCCCTACATGGCCGGTGGCGATCCTGCTCGCACCATTCTGTTTTCGCGCATGCGCGATACGGCGCTCGATCCGCATGCAGTCGAGGCCCTTCGGTTAAGCCTCGGGCTCGACCGGCCGCTTTACGTCCAATATTTCGCATGGCTGTCGGGAGCGCTGCGCGGTGATCTGGGCTTTTCCTTCACCAGCAGCCAGCCGGTGGCGGGTGAGCTTTTGCGCTCTCTCGGCGTGTCCGTGACATTGGCACTGACGGCGCTTGCGATTGCGGTCGCCGTCGCCCTGCCGCTCGGCACGTTGGCGGCGATGCGCCCGGGTGGCCGGCTGGACAATTTCGCAACGCTGATGATCCAGACCTTCGTTGCCACGCCGGAATACTGGTTTGCGCCGATGTCGGCGCTCGTCTTTGCGCTTTATCTCGGCTGGTTGCCGTCCGCGGGCTGGGATAGCTGGCGCTCGCTGGTGCTTCCCGCTTTGACGTTGACGCTGCGCCCACTGGCCTATTTCACGCAGGTGACGCGCGCCGCCATGGCTGAGGTTCTGCGCGCGCCTTACATCACGGCGGCCCGCAGCCGCGGTCTCGGCATGCATGGCACGGTCATGCGCCACGGCATTCGCAACGGTTCGCTTCCGATCGTCACCTTCTTTGCCCTATGGCTTGCGGGCCTGCTTGGCGGATCGGTGGTCGTGGAGGTGATATTCGCCATCCCCGGAATGGGCCGGCTTCTTTACGACGCCGTGGTCAATCGGGACATCCCCATGCTGCAGGGCGGTTTCATCTGCATCGTCGCCCTTTCCATCCTGATCAATACCCTGGCCGATGGCCTCTATGTCCTGATCAATCCAGCAATGCGAGGTCAACATGACCATTAGTCACTTCCCGAGCGCGCCGGTAGCCGCCATGCCAATGACCTTGCCCAAGCGCCCGTCGACACTTTTCCGGTTCACGGATTTCATCCGCCGGCGGCACTGGACGTTCTACGCGGGTTCGGCGATTTTTCTCGTCATCATCGTGCTGCTCGTCATCGCGCCGTGGATTTCGCCCTATAATCCCGCGCAGCAAAGCCTTCGCCTGCGGTTGAATGCGCCAAGCGCCGCCTACTGGCTGGGCACTGACCATCTTGGGCGTGATGTTTTGAGCCGGTTGCTTATCGGCGGACGCTTCACGGTCACGATTGCCGCCATCACCGTCATCCTGTCGGTCGCCATCGGAACATTTATCGGCATCATCAGCGGTCGCAGCCGCGGCGTTGTCGATGAAGTCCTGATGCGGGTGGTGGATCTGCTCATCGCCATCCCTGACGTGGTGATCGCCATTTTCCTCGTCGCCATCTTCGGCCCGGGATATGGAACGTTGATCGCGTCGCTGACGATCGTCGGCTGGACACCTTTTGCGCGACTGGCACGCGGACTGACGCTTTCGATCAATTCCCGAGAATATATGCGCGCCGCCGAGGTGCTTGGATGCACACGCCGCTTCATTATTTTCCGGCATGTCATTCCCAACACGATCTGGCCCATCGCAGCAGTTGCCTTCTTGCGCTTCGGCCACAAGCTGATCACGGTGGGCGGACTGTCGTTTCTCGGCCTCGGCGTGCAGCCGCCTGCCGCAGACTGGGCGCTGATGTTGGCCGATGCGCAGGCCTATGCGGAACGTATGCCCATTCTCGTGATCGCACCGGGTCTGGCGATTTTCCTGTCGGCGTTGAGCGTGACATGGATCGGCCACGGCCTGAACATGGATACCAGGAAACCGAACGGCCATTGACGCCTGCGGTTAGAGCAATGACCGGCGCCCGCGCCGATCAAACATACACAGGGCACGATAGCCCCAAGGAGAGTATTATCGTCTGAAGCCGCTTGAAAATACGCCCATGCCTCCGATGCAATAATAATAAGGGGAACTCTTATGAATATCGAAGGACACACGCATGCCAATACGGCCATCGCCCCGGAGCGGACACCGCTTCTGGAAATCGAGGATCTGCACGTTTCGGTGCCGTCTGCAAATGGCCGCAAGTTTGTTATCTCCGGTCTGACGCTCTCGGTCGATGCCGGAGAGGTCGTTGCACTGGTCGGCGAATCCGGATCCGGCAAGAGCATGACGGCTCTGTCGCTGATGCGGCTGTTGCCGCACGGCGCTGAAATCAACTCCGGCCGCATTTCCTTTGCCGGGCGCGACATTCTCGCTCTCTCGCCCTCCGAGCTTGATGCGTTGCGCGGCGCCGATATCGGAATGCTTTTTCAGCAACCGCAGGCAATGCTCGATCCGACCAGCCGGGTGAGGACGCAGGTCGCCGAGCCACTGTGGGTCCACCGCAAGATGAGCCGGCATGCGGCACTGGGCCGGGTTGTCGGCATGCTGTCGGATGTTGGAATTCCCGATCCGTCGGCGCGGGCGCAATGCTTCGCACATGAACTCTCCGGCGGCATGGCGCAGCGCGTCATGATTGCTGCGGCACTCTCCGGCAATCCGCAACTGTTGATCGCCGATGAGCCGACGACGGCACTCGATGTCACCGTCCAGGCACAAATATTGCGCCTGCTCGACGATGAGCGTCGGAAGCGGCGGCTCGCCACGCTGCTCATCACCCATGACCTCTCGGTTGTTGCCGCTTTCGCGGACCGGATTGCGGTGATGTATGCTGGTCGCATTGTCGAGGAAGGGCCGACGCAGGCAATCCTCAAGGCGCCGCAACATCCCTATACCAAGGCGCTCATCAGCTGCTCGCTTCTGACGACCGACAGCGAGGGGCAGCTGCTGACGATCCCCGGTTCCAGCTCGCAGGCCCATGACATGTCCTGCGGTTGCCGTTTCCATCCCCGCTGCGCGCTTGCACAGTCGGCCGGCATGGGCGGCCGTTGCATGGCAACGGAGCCGGATCTGAATGCCTTGCCGGAAGGTCGCAAGGCGCGGTGCTGGGCGGTCGACGACGACCATGCCGGCAGCCATGCCAGTCACACAGTCTGCTGAAGGAGGGTTGCGATGCTATCGACAGTGAAAACACCGAACCGGCCTCAGGCGGATGGCAAGATCAAGCCCTATGTGGTCGCAAACAACCTGTGCAAATATTATCCGATATCGGGTTTCGGCAATCGCGTGGTCAAATCCGTGGACGATGTTTCCCTCACGATCGGCGAGGGCGAGGTTCTTGGTCTCGTTGGCGAATCCGGCTGCGGCAAAAGCACTGTCGCCGGGCTGATAACGCGGTTGACCAACGCGACGAAAGGCGAGGTCAGCATCGGAGACCACGATATTCTGCACATGCAGGGCGAGACGCTGCGGCGCATGCGCCGTGTCGTGCAACTGGTGTTCCAGGATCCTTATTCCGCGCTCGACCCGCGCATGCGCATAGGGCAAAGCATGGAAGCGCCGCTTGCCCAGCACGGCATCGGCACGCGCGAAGAACGCATCGCACGCGTGTTCAAGATGCTGGAGGAGGTCGGCCTCGATGCCTCCTATTATGACCGTTATCCGAGCCAGTGCTCCGGCGGGCAGTTGCAACGCGTGGTCATAGGCCGCGCGCTTCTTCTCAATCCAAGCTTCCTTGTGTGCGACGAACCGACATCGGCGCTCGACGCCTCCATGCGCACGCAGATCCTGAACCTCCTGATGGACATGAAGCGTCGTCATGGTTTGACGGTGCTGATGATTTCCCATGACCTGCGCGTGGTGCGTTATCTCTGCGACCGTATCGCGGTGATGTATCTCGGGCGGATCGTTGAAATCGCCGACCGGGATGAGCTTTTCCGGGCGCCTAAGCATCCCTATACGAAGGCTCTTATTGCCTCGTCGATGCTTGATGAAACCGGACTATATGCACCGGAAATGCTTCTGGATGGTGATTTGCCAAGCCCGCTCAATCCTCCAAGTGGCTGCAAGTTTCACACCCGCTGCAAATATGCGACGCAGATTTGCAGCGAACAGGAACCGGTTCTGGAAGACGTTGCCGGGGAGCATTTCGCTCGTTGCCATCACTGGCGCGAATGGGGCTGAGGAGCAGCGCAGTTACAGTCTTCTGGTTCTGTAAAAACAGATGAATTGTGCGTTTATGAATTAATATCGGAATTAAATTCCGAGTATAAAAACATAAAATGAATGATATTCAAGCGGATGTTCGTGGAGCGTCCGAAGGATATTCTTATGTCTTGCGAGATTTATTTTATGACAATCTTAAATCTCCTGAGACGACTGGCTTTTGAGCGTTGTCATCAAAAATAAAAGGGGAATATTCAATGATAAAGCACGTACTTTTGGCGACAAGCGCCATTGTGGTTTCGTTTTCAGTTCAAACGGCCAAGGCCGATACGATTACCTATGACGACAATTTCGGTGTCAAGACCGGTTGGCAAATGGCGTCGGACGACGCCTATCTCGGCTCACGCGCGGGTTGTTTCGAAAGCTTCGTGCGGGTCGGCTACGACATGAAACTGGAGGCCAGTCTTGCCGAAAGCTGGAAGCAGACGGACCCTAAGGTCTGGGAATTCAAGCTGCGCAAGGGTGTGAAGTTCCAGAATGGCGAGCCGCTCAATGCCGCAACCGCAGTCAATGCGCTGACCAATCTTCTAAAGGCGCCGGTTCCAGCCCGCGCCTTCTCGCCGAAGTTGATTGCTTCAGTCGAAGCGAGCGGCGACGACAGCGTGAAGATAACCACCATCGAACCATCGGTGATGCTGCCGGCGCAAATGGCGAGCCCTGCCACGTCAATCCTTGCCCCCGCCGCTTATAAGGACGGGAAAGTCGATCCGGTCGGGACCTGCACCGGACCTTTCAAGATCACGGAGGTCGACCCCAGCCAGTATATGCTTCTTTCCGCCAACCACGATTATTGGGGCGGCATGCCGAAGCTTTCCGGAGGCCGCGTCAACTTCGTTCCCGATGCCGACACCCGCGCCACCCAGGTCCGAACCGGCGAAGCGCAGATTTCGCGCCTCGTGCCACCATGGACGGTCAAGACCATCGAATCCACCGACGGCGTCAAGATCGCGCCAATTCCTTCGCCGCGCATTACGGAACTCCTGCTGAACAACGCGAAGGCGCCTTTCAATAATGTGAAAGTGCGTCAGGCGATCCAGGCGGCCATCGACACCACCGGTATCGCCGACAGCATTTATGAAGGCGCGGTAAAGGGTGCTACCCTGCCGTTCGCAGCGGGAGAGCCATGGGCCGCGAAGGAAGTCGAGCCCGCCTATAATGTCGAGAAAGCCAAGGCTCTGCTGAAAGAGGCAGGGGTAGCGCCAGGCAGTCTGAAGATCGCGCTCCTCGCCTATACGGCAAAAACGGAACTGAAGGATGTCGCGGCCATTATCCAGGCCCAGTTGCAGGAAGTCGGCATCAAGGTTGATGTTCGCGTCGCCGATTACAGTGCAATCGAGCCAGATCTGCTGTCCGGTAATTTCGACATGGCGCTTCTGTCCCGCGGTTATGCCACAGATGTTGCCGAACCGGCCGGCTTCCTAAATGCCGACTATACCTGCGGCGGCAGCTACAATATCTCGCATTATTGCAACGAAGACACCGACAAGCTGATCAAATCGGCCTATGCGACGGCCGAACCTGCCAAGAGGTATGCAATTTACGGCGAGGCGGCAAAGAAGCTGTATGAGGAGGCCGTCACCGTCTTCCTGATCCATGAGACCGTATTCGACGCCTATTCGGAGAAGCTTGCAAACTACAAGCCCCATCCCATCAACTACTTCGTCATGACCAAGGATCTGGCAACGAAGTAAGGCGTGCGACATTGCCGATGAAGCCCAGCCCGGCTCGCAAGAGCCGGGTTTTTCGTGCGCACAGAGACGATTGATGCCGGCGTTTCACGAATACGGGTTTGAAATCCGGAAAACCTCCGCTGTCATCCCTGGGAAGGGAGAGGGCATATGCAGCCTGGGGGAGGTAAGAAGGGGCGGACGTTGATGTCGTCCAGCGGCTGTCACGCAAGCTCGGCGTGAAGCGGGGGCAGGCAGGTCGATCCGGCGGCAGGGATGAAGGCCGCCGCCGGCATCTCGTCAAATCAGGCGCGCGCTTCCGGCGTATAGCCTGCAGCGGTGATGATTTCAGCAATACGTGCCGCGTCGGAGACGCCGCCAACCACAACCGTGCGGCTTGCCGGATCAGCATGAACGGCGGCACCGGGAACGGTCTTTTCGATAGCGCCCTTGATCACACCGGCGCAGTGACCGCAGGTCATGTCTTCAACGTGGAAAGAAAGGTCGGCATCAACAGGTGCGGCAGCGGTTTCGGGGTGATGCTGGTGGGCGGTACACATAGGCGGTTCTCCTTGGGTTGGAACTTGTAACAGCAGGAGCCTGGACTATTCCAACGTGGGAAGGTCAAGCGCTTTATTAAGGCAGCCAAAATAAGCGCACCGGCATTTTAGTTGCGCCAGAAAATCGGCATCAGCAGCACGAGAACGGTGAGGATTTCCAGACGTCCAAGCAGCATCAGGACAGACAGGAGATAGAGCGCCGGATCGCTGATCGTGGAGAAATTGCCGACAGGCCCGATGATCGGGCCGATGCCGGGGCCGACATTGGCAAGTGCGGTCGCAACGCTCGAGGTCGCAGTCAGGAAATCGTAACCCATCAGGCTCATGGCAAGGCTGCCGGCGATCCAGAGCGCGATGAAACAGCTGACGAAAAGGAAGATCGTCCGGATCGTGTCGGGATCGACCACCTGCTGGCCGTAACGGACCGAATAAACGGCGTTCGGATAGATCAGCTTTTTGAGGCCCGCCCGAACGACATTGAACATGATCAGAAAACGATAGGCCTTGATACCACCCGCCGTCGAGCCGGAGCAGCCGCCCATGAAGGTTGCGAAAAAGGCAACGACGACAACGAACGGACCCCACAGGGTGTAGTCGTCGCTCGCAAAGCCACCGGTCGAGAGGATTGATGTCATGTTGAAGAAGGAATGGCTGAGCGCAGTATCCAGCGGCACGCCGTTTCTAAGGTGGTGATAAACGCCGACTGCGATGGAAATCGCGCAGAGATAGCCAAGGAAGACGGCTATCTGCGGGTCGCGTAGCGTCTCCAGCCTGCGGCGCACCGCAAGCAGGATCATCACCGAGAAGGGCAGGCTGCCGAAGATCAGGAAGATGGTGGCAATCCAAAGCAGCGCCGTGTTGTTGAAATAGGCAAACGAGGCGTCGTGGGTGGAAAAACCGCCGGTCGCAACCGTCGACATGGCATGGTTGAGGGCATCGAAATGCGACATACCGGCAAAATCGAAAGCCACCGTGCAGGCGATGGTCATGATGATGTAGATCGCCACGAAAGCGCGGGTGAAGCTTGCCAGCCGCGCGAAGGGCCGGTCATTGCCGGTGTCGGATGATTCCATGCGGAAGAAGGTCATGCCGCCGACGCGCAAGAGCGGCAGGATGAAGAGGCCAAGCGCGACAATACCGATGCCGCCGAGCCAACAGAGCAACGACCGCCACAGAAGAATGCCCTGCGGCGCATTATCGAGGCCGGATATGGCGGTCGATCCCGTCGTCGTGATGGCCGATACCGATTCGAAAAGGGCCTGACCGGGCGTCAGGTCAAGCTCGGACAGATAGAGCGGAACCGCTCCGACAATGGAAAATACAAGCCAGAGCACGTTGACGAGCAGGAAGCCGAAACGTTTGTTGAAGGACGCGATCGGTGCGCGCGTGGCCAGCGCACAGGCAAGTGCAAAGCCGCCGCACATGAAGCCTGAAAGCGCAAACACCGTCCAGTCGTCATTGCCGTAATAAAGGTCCGTCAGCGCGGGTAGGAACATGGCCGTCGCGAGATAGAGCCCGAAGATGGACGCCACATATATGACCGAGCGCAGAAGATTGCTGTTCAAGAAATGAAACCCAGGGTTCGTGGCAGCGTGAAATGAGTCTTTGTCTCTGACGCCTTCCTATGGCATAGCGGGTGCCATTATGAATTTCAATGGATTGACAATCGTGGACAAGCAGCTTGTGGAGGCAGCGCGGCGGGAAGTGCGGGAGATATTCCCGGAAACGCCGTTGCAGTTGAATGAACATCTCAGCCGTCGGTATGGCGCGTCGATTTGGCTGAAGCGTGAGGATCTGTCTCCGGTTCGTTCCTACAAGATTAGAGGCGCATTCAACTTTCTCCGCAAGGCTGTTGCGAAGGCTGGCAAGGACAAGGTTTTTGTCTGTGCTTCGGCCGGCAACCATGCGCAGGGCTTTGCTTTCGCCTGCCGCCATTTCGGCGTTCACGGTGTTGTTTTCATGCCGGTGACCACGCCGCAGCAGAAGATCGACAAGACCCGTATCTTCGGTGGTGAATTCATCAGCATCCGTCTGGTGGGCGATATTTTCGACCAATGTTACGCCGCCGCGCGCAAATACGTCGAAGACAATGACGCCTACATGGTGCCGCCCTTCGACCATCAGGATATCATCGAAGGCCAGGCGACGGTTGCTGCCGAAATCATGGACCAGCTTCCCGAAGGCACCAAACCGGATATGGTTGTCATGCCGGTTGGCGGCGGCGGGCTTTCGGCAGGCCTTACCGGCTTTCTGGCGGGCACCGTTGAAAAGGGCAACTTCGTGTTCTGCGAGCCGGAAGGCGCTCCGAGCCTGAAAAGGAGCCTTGAGTGCGGCGAAGCGGTAACGCTCCCCAAGGTCGACAATTTCGTCGACGGCGCCGCCGTTGCCCGCATCGGCGATCTCAACTTTCAGGCGCTGAAGGATTTTCCGGCCGAGCAGGTTTTGCTCATCCCCGAAAACGCCATTTGCGTGACCATCATCGAGATGCTGAACCTCGAAGGCGTGGTGCTGGAGCCAGCGGGTGCGCTGTCCATTGCCGCGCTGGAGAAGCTCGGCCGCGAGAAACTGGAAGGCAAGACGGTTATCGTCGTCGTCTCCGGCGGCAATTTCGATTTCGAGCGCCTGCCTGACGTCAAGGAACGCGCCATGCGTTACACCGGCGTGAAGAAATACTTCATTCTGCGCCTGCCGCAGCGCCCCGGCGCGCTGCGCGATTTCCTCAATCTGCTTGGCCCGGACGACGATATCGCCCGTTTCGAGTATCTGAAGAAATCGGCCCGCAATTTCGGTTCGATCCTGATCGGCATCGAAACCAACGCGCAGGAAAACTTCGCAGGGCTTCTGGAGCGCTTCGAGGCTGCGGGCCTCGGCTATGAGGATATTACCGAAAACGAGATCCTGTCGAACCTGATCATCTGATCGGGATAAGAGCGACGGGGAAGGGCGGAGCATATCCGCCCTTCGAAATGCGAGACAGATTAAGGGAGTGAAAGCCATGGCATCGTTTTTTTCCAAAATCCTTTCGGCCTTCGGCTCCGGCCAGTCCGCGGATGCGCCGCAGAAGGCAGCGCAGTCGGAACCGCATGTGCATGGAGACTATCTGATCTATGCGACGCCGCTGAAGGAAGGCGGCCAGTTCCGTTTGGCGGGCCGCATCGAGAAAAAGGACGGCGAGGACACGCTCGTGCATGAATTCGTGCGCGCCGATGTCTTCACCAGCATGGACGATGCGGTTGAGTTCACCATCCGCAAGGCAAAGCTGATCATCGACCAGAACGGTGCATCGCTCTTCCCAGGAAAATGATGGCGGTTTCTTCTGCTGGACATTAAGATTCCGTTGGTTGCTTCGGCCTATCGTCTTCAGAGGGCATGAAGTCGCGCCGATGAACCGGCGCGATGTGGATCGATAGGGCGTATGCCGATGCAATGGGCAAATCTGGCCCTCTTCGTGGCGGAAGCCATAGTCTATTTTTCGGTAATGACGGCATTCCTTCATTACCGGCATATTCTCGGCATCGGTGTTTTTCTCACCGCGCTTGGCGTCATGCATTTCCTGGAAACCTACCTGGCGGCGGTCTTTTACGTCGAGCTGCCCTTTGGCGTGGTATCACCCGGCTCCTCGATCCTTTTTGCCGGCAAACTGATGATGATCCTCATGCTCTATATGCGCGAGGATGCGGCAGTCGTCCGCCAGCCGATCTACGGCCTGTTTCTCGGCAATATACTCACCATCATCATGGTGCAGATCATCCGCTTCCATCCGACGGTGGCAATTGTCCCCGGACAGTCGGTAGATACCGGATTTCTGGATGAGATGGGCGTGCTGATGGTCTGGGGAACCAGCCTGCTTTATATCGACGCCATCGCCATCATCCTGTTTTACGAAAAGCTGGGACGCTATTTGCAGCGCCATATTGTCCTGCGCTTTGCAATCTGTGGCGTGGTGATTTTGAGCCTGGATCAGGCAGGCTTTTACGCGGCGTTGCGATATATGCTGAACGCGCCGGTCGATGTCTTTTACGATGGCTGGAAAGCGAAGATGGTGGCCGTTGCCATCTATGCTCTGCTCTTTGCCATTTATCTGAAGCTGACGGCGGCGAAAGGCCGCTTCCTGACGCGCCGCAGCGTTGCCGATGTCTTCAACGACCTCACCTTCAGGGAACGCTACGAGGAGCTTCTGTCCCGGTCTGGCCGCGACATGCTGACCGGTGTGTCTGACCGCGCCCGCATGGAACTCGATGCGCCGTCCGTCGTCGTGGAATGTCTGGAAAAGAAACGTCCCGTCAGCGTGCTGATCGTCGATATCGATCACTTCAAGACCGTCAACGACACCTTTGGGCATTTGCAGGGCGATGAGATATTGCGGGAATTCGCCGCCGTTCTGAAACGCATCGTGCAACCGCACGGCCATCTCTACCGGTTCGGCGGCGAGGAGTTCGTGGCCCTGTTGCCGACGATGACCCATGAGGGGGCACTTGCCTTTTCAGCAGGTCTGCGGACGGCGATATTGAAGGATCTGCAACGGCCAGACGGTTCGCCGCTGACTGTCAGCATCGGCGTCGCCACGGCTTTCGAGGACGGGCAGCTTTTCCGCGCGCTGCTATCGGAAGCCGATGCGCGGCTCTATGCGGCAAAAAATAACGGCCGCGATCAGGTGCACGGCCGTTACGGAATGTGGGTCGGCTGATACCGGCGATCGAGCCGGCATCACCACGTGTCAAATGGCGCCTCAGGCGGCCTGCGCCAGTTCGGCAACCTTTGCTTCGGCTGCCGCAACAGCCTTCTCAACGGCTTCCGGGCCAAATGCCAGACCTTCGACATAGATCACTTCAACATCCGTCATGCCCATGAAGCCAAGAACGGTCTTGAGGTAGGGAACGGCGTGGTTCATCGACACAGCCGGGCCTTCGGAATAAACGCCGGCGGCGGCCAGCACGATGTAGACCTTCTTGCCGGTGGCAAGACCAACCGGGCCGGTTTCTGTGTACTTGAAGGTCTGGCCAGCGCGGGCGACGTTGTCGATCCACGACTTCAGGCCGGAATAGATATTGAAGTTGATGAGGCCGGTGCCGATGACGACAGTGTCGGCGGCCATAAGCTCTGCAACCAGCTTGTCGGAATAATCGGCTGCAACCGCTTCTTCAGCCGTGCGCTGGTCTGGAGCCTTGCGGATCGCAGCGGTTTTGACGGTGTCGAGATGCGGAATGGGGTCGGCAGCAAGATCGCGGTGGACAAGGGTGTTGGAAGCCGACTTGGCCTTCAGCTTGTTTGCGAGTTCGCCGGAAAACTTGTTGGAAACCGACTCGTCGCCACGCGGGCTGGAGGTGATGAGCAGAATGTTGGACATGGTCTTTCCTTGCATAAGCGATGAATTGACGGGCGCCTTGGGAGGGCGGGAGAGCACGATGCCCTTCCTTTGCCCCCTATATGACCAATTGATGCCATCAAGAAAACTGTGATAATGTGGAAGCGACCTATCGATGAAATGGATGGAACATGGACGCGAACCCGACGCTCGACCAATTGCAGGTGTTTTTGACGGTTGCCGAAACCGGAAGTTTCTCTGCCGCGTCACGGGCGCTCAATCGCGCCCAGTCTGTTGTCAGCTACACCATCGCCAATCTCGAGGCGCAGCTTGAAGTCAGCCTGTTCGAGCGCAATGGCGTACGCCAGCCTCGATTGACGGACGAGGGTCGCGCCATGCTGGAAGATGCAAGGCGCATCGTGGCCGGTCTGCAGGAAATGCGTGCGCGCGCCAAGGGTTTGAAGCAGGGGCTGGAGGCCGAGCTTTCTGTCGCCATCAGCACCATGGTACCGGCGGAAGCCGTCGTTGCGGTGCTTCGCGATTTTCGCAAGGAATTCCCCACCGTTACCCTCAGCCTCAATGTGGGTGAGTTGGGCATGGTTATGGATATGGTGCTCTCCCGCAAGGCTGGGATTGGCATCGGCGGGGCGCTGTTGCGCCAGGATGACGAACTCGTCGTCGAAAAGGTCGGCCATTCCTTCATGCTGCCGGTCGTCGCCGCCGATCATCCACTGGCACAGATCGAGAGGCCGCTGGTTCTGGGCGATGTCCGCGAGGAGGTCCAGCTCGTCGTCACCGATGCGTCGGGGCTGACCAAGGGGCGCGATTTCAACGTGCTGTCCTACAAGACATGGCGGGTCAGCGACATTGCCACGAAATACCAGCTCATCAAGGGCGGTCTCGGCTGGGGCGGTCTGCCCGCATCGATCGTGCGCAACGACCTGACCAATGGCAGCCTGAAGGCACTTGATCTTGAAGCTTATGAGCAGGGCGAATATCCGATCTTTGCGCTGCGCCGGGTGGATTCACCCGCCGGTCCCGCTGGCCAGTGGCTTGCCACGGCCTTTCAGCAGCGTCTGTCGGCATGCCCGAACCAGAAGGATTTCAACAGGATAATTGCCGGAGGCAAACAGCGGACTATTTCTGTCGCCGCCGAGTGACATGGGTTGATTGAGTGACCAATTGACGAAGGTGAATGGCCTGCCTTATACAGGAAACACGGTCAGCAGTTCACCGAGGCATCGCCGTCCCGCAAGGGAAGCTAAACCTGCATTTTGAAAGATTGACAGCACTTATCCCGTGCCTAGTCGGAAGCCGGCGATCAGCGACACCTCTTCGGAATGGCACTCGAGGGTAAGTCATGCCACGTTCGATCTTTTCCATTGATATCGCCGACCTCTCCACCTTTGCCAAATCGCTACGCGAACAAATCGGCAGGCTGGACCGCCAGCCAAGCCATGTGGAGATGCTCAATCTCCTGAGCCGGGCTGCCGGGTTTCGCAACTTTCAGCATCTGCGCGCCGCGCGCACGCCACCCGTAGCAAGTGGCTCGCCGCCACCGCAGACACGACCGGAGACAATGCCTGCCAATGAGGGCAGGGTGCTGAAGACCGCGCGGACTTTCGATGCTGCCGGTAGATTGGTGCAGTGGCCGGCCCGCCGCTCCCAGCAGGAACTGTGCCTCTGGTATCTTTGGGCAAGAATCCCAGCCGGTCGCAGTTTCTCAGAGCGCGAATTCAGCAGCTTTCTCGATGGTCTGCATCTGTTTGGAGATGCCGCGATGCTGCGGCGTGACATGGCGGGTCTCCGGCTCATCCGTCGTAACCGCGATGGCAGCGACTATCAACGCATCGAGCAAAAGCCACCGCCGGAACTGCCACTGCTGTTGCGTATCGTGAGTGACCGCAATTGAGTAAATGCCCTCCCGGCCGATGAAACGCCGGGAGGGCTGCAAGCTCTAGAGAACGAGGCGGAACTTTGCGAAACCTTCGGCGCCGTCGCCGGCATCCTCGATTTTTGCGCCCTTGATGTCAGCCGCGTAATTGCGACCCTTCGGACCAGTCTCGAAGATGGCGGTCGTATTGGCAACCGGGGCGAAGGACCAGTTGGCATCCGCCGACGGGTTAATGGTGCCCTGATCGATAATATAGCGCACGATCACGTCGCGGTTGGTGTCGGGCGCCACGAAAATCACCTTGTCGGCGGCGATATCGGGGAATTTTCCGCCGCCGCTTGCACGGTAATTGTTGGTCGCCACCACGAATTTCTGCTCGGGGTCGATCGGCTTGCCGTCGAATTGCAGATTGACGATGCGGTTGCTGTCGGGATTGACGGCCTTGCCGTCCTTGTCGAACTTTGCCGGTTTGGAAATGTCGATCTGGTAGGTGACACCGTCGATGACGTCGAAATTATAGGACGGGAAATCCGCGTTTAGGAGCGGCGCATCCTTTGCGCCGGCCTCGACCGTGTTGAACATGCCGGCGGACATTTCCAGCCAGTTCTTCACCTGCGCACCGTTGATCAGCACCGCCTGCACCGTGTTGGGGTAGAGGTAGAGATCGGCGACGTTCTTGATGGCGATGTCACCGGCAGGGACATCGGTGTAATAATCCGCACCACCGCGACCGCCAGACTTGAAGGGCGCTGCTGCCGAAAGCACGGGCAGATCCTTATATTGCCCTTCCTTCAGCATGTCCTTGATGTACCACGTCTGGGCATTGGAGACGATCTGCACGGACGGGTCGTCGGCCACCAGCGCGAAGTAGGAATAGAGTGGCGCCGACGTCTTGCCGACCGGGCGACGCACATAGGCGAGCGCCGCTTCGTGATCTGCCTTGGCGGCGGCTATGACCTCAGGCTTGTCCGTGACATCTGCAACGACCTTGCGATTGTCGTCGCGGTGGTAGATCGGCCGGGCCTCGGAGGTGAAATCGACGATCTTCCAGCTTTTGCCGTCCTTTTCGAGCAGAAGGTCAATGAGGCCCATATGGGAGCCCCAGAAACCGGCCATCACGGCCGGCTTGCCCATCAGCGTACCCTTGACCGCATCCGCACCCTCGATGCCGTCCCATGTCTTCGGACCGGGGAAGACCAGATGCTGGTGACCAGTGAAGATGGCGTCAATGCCTTCCACGCCCGCCAGATAAAGCGAGGCGTTTTCCATGCGATCGGTCTGGCCCTTGCCATCGATGCCGGAATGGGAAAGCGCGATGACGATATCGGCACCTTCTTCCTTCATGACCGGAACCCAGGCTTTAGCCGCCTGGACGATATCGCGCGTCTGGGCCTTGCCCTCCAGATTCTTGGAATCCCACATCATGATCTGCGGTGGCACGAAACCGATGATGCCGACCTTGACCGGGCTGGTTACGCCTGCACCATCGCGGATCTGTTTCTCGAGGATGACGTAAGGCTTGAAGAACAGCTCATCCTGCTTGGGATCGGAAGCCAGCTGACCCTTGGTGAGATTGGCGCAGACATAAGGGAAACCGGCGCCCGCCAGCGTATTGGACATATAGTCGAGGCCGTAATTGAATTCGTGGTTGCCAAGCGTGCCACAATCATAGCCAAGGACATTCATGGCGTTGATGACGGGATGCTTGTCGCCGGCCTTCATGCCGCGCTCATAGGCGATGTAATCGCCGAGCGGATTGCCCTGCAGGAAGTCGCCATTGTCCACCAGCATCGAGTTTCCGGCCTCGGCACGGATGGCGCCGATGATCGAAGCGGTGCGCGCCAGACCCATCGTGTCGTTCGGTTTGTCGGCGTAATAATCATAGGGAAAGACGTGAACGTGGATGTCAGTCGTTTCCATGATGCGCAGATGCGCCTGGTTGGCTGCGGCGCGCGCGGCGAAGGGATGCAACAGCACCAGAGCCGAAGAGGCGGCGATGCCACCCAGAAGCGAACGGCGAGTGATGGGGTGGAGAGCGAGAAGCGACGACATGGGAACTCCTTCGTATGAAGCTTGCTCTGTCAGGAAAACGACAAGGTAGAAGCAATCCCCGAGGAGTCCATCATCAAAATGACAAGCGCGTGACGGACAGGCCAGTTTTCAACCGTTTGATAAATTTTTTGTCACAAGGTGGCCGCGCGCGCATGGCGCGCTTCGGGAATGCGCTATGTCCGGTCTGCGCATTCCCCTTGTCGGAAACGTCTGCTTAGCGGGCGAGAGTCGGTTTTACTTCTTCGTGGAAGAAGCGGAAATAAGACGACAGTTGTGCCAGCGTGTTGGTGGAAAGCTTGAGTTGCAGGCCGAGCCGGTTCATGTGCTGCCATTGCACGACACCCTCGATGAAACCCAGATCTTCACTCTGCACCTTCACCCGGCTTCCCTTGGCGGCAGCGAAAGGTCCGTCCAGTTCCAGCGCCATGCCGGTGGCGGACAGGTCCACCACGCGGCCTCGGGTCGACTGGCTGAAATAGTGCACGGTCGCGTAGATCCGGGTCTTGCTACGGGTCGCAGTGCGGGTCGCCATATTGAGGTTGTTTGCCATTTCGCTACTCAAATCAATTGTTTCCGATGCTTGCATCATGACGTAGAAAGTTTGAGAGCCGTTTAGCCGTTTGCTTAAAATTGCAAGTAATCGCGCGATTATGCTGTGTCGATACGGCACTGGTAGCAATTGTTGCGGGCGGAGCGCACATGCACATAAGCGACGTCTGCCCTCTCCAGAAGATGCGTTGCGCGTGAAAGGATTTCGTCCGTCGCCGTCACCGCTCCGGTGCCGTAGACGATGCGGTCGTCAGTGCCATAGCCGCGAACGATATAATCGGGGCTGTTAAGCATCGGGGGAAGGGCATCCGTCTGCGGATAGTGCTCACAGGCCTCAGCGTGAAGAAAGACTGGCCCCGTTTCCGCATAGGGCTGGAGCGAAGGGAAGGGCCGGTAGGCGAGGATCAGCATTCCTTCGCCTTCATTAATCTGGGAAAGGCAATGGCGGCACGGCATGCCGCCTGGAGAAACGGCCTTTTCCGGCGGGTTGCCATAGGCGTCGGCGGCTCCCGCCCGGAAAGCCTCAGCTTCCTTAGCCGGCATTGCTGTAAAGACGAGATCGGTCATGGCGAGGTCCTTCTGTTGGGATCGGCGTTGCTTCTTTGCAGCTATGATCCCGAAACAGACCTCTATCCACCCGATTCTTGACGGGTGATGCAACCAGCCCATTGCGTGACTCGTTAGCATCGGGAATCAGTGGCGCTCCTCGATCCCGGAAGGTCTGATTTTATGTTCCGTCGTTTTCTGGCCGCTGTTCCGCTGGCTTTCGTTTCTTTGACGGTTCCGATCGACACGCAGGCGCAGGTCGCCTCCGGTCTCGATGGCCTGTCCGACGATCAGCTCCAGCAAGCGGTCAATTTCGTCATCGGCAATGCGATCTTCTCGCTTTATCACGAAGGTGCACGCATGCTGATCTCGGATTTCGGCGCGCCGGAGACCGGCAGCGCGCAAGCACCTGCCGATCAGCTGGCGGGCACGCTCATCCTTCAGGCCAACGAGGAATGGCTTGATACCGCACTCGTCAACGCTACCGACAGCTGGTATCTGGCGCGCGAGACGGAGGCTTTGCCCCAGCACGAAGCACCGGTGTTTTCGGCGCTTGTTCCCGACAGGAGCCGTGATCGCAACATGGCCTGCCTGATGGTCGGCCGCGACAAGGACGGCTATGGCGATCTTGCCACCATGATGGGGCTCGCCAATGACGAATTTGCCAAATGTGGCGCCGCCTATCCGCGTATCGCATCGGCGTGGGAAGATTTTCTGACGCCCCACCGCGCGCAGACACCATCCAGATTTACTGTGAGCTACGTGCCGCCGCGCGATCCGGAGCTGGAACCTTACGCCATCATGGTCAAGGAATCGAAGGTTCTCGATCTTATCAGCCGCAGTTTCGGCGTTTACGGCTTGAAAGGCGAGGTCAAGTTGACGGCGAAGTCCTGCGGGCGTCCCGATGTCTACTGGTCGGCCGAAAAACGTGAGATCACCTATTGCTACGAGCTGGGTAAATTCCAGGCGGAGCTGATTGCCGATCATCTCCTCAACAGCGTTACCGAAGACAAAGGTTCCGCCGGCGGGCATACCCCGACGGCCGTCACTCTGGAAAGAGAAATCTGAGGCCAGTTACCGGATGCACGGCAACCTGTCCTCTTGAAACGGGAGGATATTGCCATGCCGAAGGTTGTCGTTCGAAATTTCGCCATTTCGATTGACGGATATGGTGCCGGGCCGGATCAAAGTCTTCAGAACCCGCTGGGTGTGAATGGCGAAACCCTGCATCAATGGGCGTTCAAGACCCGCACCTTTCACCGCATGTTCGGCAAGCAAGGCGGCTCGACCGGCACGGACGAGCAGTTTTCCGAGAAGAGTTTCGAAAATATCGGCGCCTGGATCTTGGGCCGCAACATGTTCGGCCCTATCCGCGGTGCTTGGCCGGATGAACACTGGAAGGGCTGGTGGGGGGAAGAGCCGCCTTATCACGTGCCGGTTTTCGTGCTGACGCACCATGCGCGCGCCTCCTTTGCGATGAAGGGCGGCACCGTGTTCCATTTCGTCAACACGGGCATCAAGGCCGCCCTCGACATCGCGTTGGAGGCGGCAAACGGCAGGGACGTCCGGATCGGCGGCGGCGTTTCAACCATTCGGCAATATATGGCCGGAAGCATGATCGACGAACTGCATCTGGCGCTGGCCCCGGTCTTTCTCGGCAAGGGCGAAAACCTGTTCGAGGGGCTGGATTTGCCTGCGCTTGGTTATCGCTGCACCGGGACCTCGGCGGGTGAGGGCGCGACCCATTTGATTATCGATAAAGCCTGAGTCGCAAACTGCACAATGGTATCATACGCGGTTGCCTCCCACTCCCTCATTCCTGTGACAAGCACAGGAATGAGGGAGGAGTAGTCGGATCTGCTCTACAGTCGGGGAATAGCGCGGGCCATCCCCGACGTGACGAACTCAGTTGCGCAGCGAGATTTCCAGAAGCTCCGTATCGGACAGCGGCTCTACCCAGGCCTCATAGGTACCAACAGGCGAAAATCCCATCATCTGGTAGAGTTGCAGCGCGCGGGGATGGTCAAGCGTGTTGGTGGTCACCGTCACGCGCTTCGGATTGTCCTGCCAGGCGGCGTAAAGCGCCTGCAACAGGAACCACTTGCCGACGCCAGCACCGATTGCCTCTTCGAGAAGCCCGAAATAGGAAAGCTCGGTTACCTCGTCGCTTGCCTTGTTCAGCTCGAAGAAACCGGCGGGTGCACCGTTCATATAAAGGACGGTAACGCTGTTCTTCGGGTCCTTGAGGACGGCGGACAGTTCCGCATCGCTCATGCGCATGCGTTTCTGCCAGTGCCAACGTTTTCCCACCCGCCAGTACATGTAGCGGTAGAAGTGCAGGGGAATATCGGTGACCCGCATCAGTGCCGTCTGGATGTTGACGGGGATAGCAAGGCTGACCTTCGGCGGCGCCGTCATTTCAAGCTGCGTGACATGCGCCTTCAACGGCCCATGTGACACCACGGGAAGAGGTTCGGCAGGGCCGGTGACAACAGGCGTGTCTTCCAGTCCACCCCATTCCGACCACGAACCGTCATAGAGCGAATTATCCTGGTGGCCGAGCGATTCCAGCGCCAGCGTAATGACGGCGGCGGTAACGCCCGAGCCGCAGCTCGTCACCACAGGCTTGCCAAGATCGATACCGGCATCCGCCACCATCTTGCGGATGGCGGTGAGGTCCTTGAAGTGGCCGTTCTCGGAAAATGCGGTGGCGGGCAGGCTGCGAGCACCAGGCATATGGCCCGAACGCATGCCGGCACGCGGCTCGGCCTCGTCGCCGGTGAAACGTCCCGCGCCGCGGGCATCGGCAATCTGCTTTTCACCACTGTCAACGATGCCGCGCATGGTCGATAGCGAGGTCACGCGCTTTTCGTTGAAATCGGGTGTGAAGGTGGCAGGCTCGATTTCCGGCGTGCCGGTTTCTAGCGGCCGGCCTTCGCGCTTCCAGCCGTCAAGACCGCCATCCAGCACGTAGGCCTTGCGCACGCCCATCACCCGCAGCATCCACCACACGCGCGGTGCGGAAAAGAAACCGGGGCCATCATAGACCACGATGGTATCGGTGTCGCTGAGGCCAAGCTCTCCCGCCTGTTCCGCAAAGAACTCCGGCGAGGGCAGGGAATGCGGCAATCCGGTTGCATGATCGGCGATCTTGTCCTGATCGAAGAACACGGCACCGGGCAGGTGACCCGCCGCAAATTCTTCCGCACCGTTGCGTTTATGCGCCGGCAGATACCACGAGGCATCAACGAGACGAAACCCGGCCGTGCCGAGCTGCTTTTCTACCCAGTCCGCCGAAACGACGAAACGGCTCTTATCCGTGCTCACGATGTCTCTCCTGATTTCAGGCAGCAGCTTCAGGCGTGCCGAAACGAATGCGGAACCGCCTGTTCTCCTTGCCCTTCTTTTCTATCTTGGCAATGTGAATATCGCCCACTTCCTGCGTTTCGGAAACATGGGTGCCGCCGCAGGGCTGGCTGTCGATGGTAGAATTTTCGCCGATGCAGACAAGGCTGACCCGGCCAAGGCCGATTGGCGGGCGCACATTCTTGGATTTGACGATGCCCGGATTGGCCTGAAGTTCTTCGTCGGTAATCCATTGCAGGAAAACGGGATGGTTGGCTTTCACCAGTTCCATCAGCTTTGCCGTCACTTCATCCTTGTCGATGGTTTCCGACATGTCGAAATCGACGCGCGATTCGTCTTCGCCGACGGCAGCACCTGTGATTGGCCACTGGCAGACGACTGATAGCAGATGGCAGGCCGTGTGCATGCGCATCAGCTTGTAACGGCGCGGCCAGTCTACGTGCAGGGTCAGTTTTTCACCGACTTCGGGGGAAGGCTGACCTTCCAGCGGCACATGGATGATAACGCTCTTGTCGGCGCCATTTTTGGTAATGCCGAGTTCGATGCGCGAACCATCGGCCCGCTCGAGAAAGCCGCTGTCGCCCGGCTGGCCGCCGGACGTGGCGTAAAAGCAGGTCTGGTCGAGCTCGATGCCGCCATCCTCATGCACCGCCGTGACGATCGCTTCTGCGGTGGAAAGATAAAAATCGTCACGGAACAGGGCATTCACAGGCATTTCGGCATGTCCTCAAACGGTTTCGTACGGAACCGCAATCTCGCTTTTCGTTGCCAGCCACTGGGGAACCGGAAGCCCCTTGGAGCGCAGGAAATCCGGATTGAACAGCTTCGACTGATAACGATTACCGTAGTCGCAAAGTATCGTCACGATTGTATGCCCCGGACCAAGCTCGCGGGCAAGGCGGATTGCGCCGGCAATGTTGATGCCGGAGGAGCCACCGAGGCAAAGACCCTCTTTCGTGACCAGATCGAACAGCACCGGCAGGGCTTCCGCATCCGAAATACGATAGGAGAAATCCGGCGCGAAGCCTTCCAGATTTGCGGTGATGCGCCCCTGGCCGATGCCCTCGGTGATAGAGGAGCCTTCCGACTTCAGGACGCCATGCTTGTAAAATTCGTAGAGGGCGGCGCCCTCAGGGTCGGCAAGGCCGATCTTTATATCGGGATTGAAATCGCGCAGGCCGTCAGCCACGCCCGCAAGCGTTCCGCCGGAACCGACGGAGCAAATGAAACCATCGACCTTGCCGTCCGTCTGGTCCCATATTTCCGGTGCCGTTGTCTCAATATGGGCCTGACGGTTGGCGATATTGTCGAACTGGTTGGCCCAGATCGCGCCGTTTTCATCCGTCGCGGCCAGCTGTTTTGCCAGGCGGCCGGAAACCTTCACGTAATTGTTCGGGTTGGAATAGGGTGCCGCCGGAACCTCGACCAGCTTTGCGCCGAGAAGCTTCAGCGCATCCTTCTTTTCCTGGCTTTGCGTCTCAGGAATGACGATGACAGTCTTGTAGCCGAGCGCATTGGCCACCAGCGACAGGCCTATGCCGGTATTGCCTGCCGTGCCTTCCACGATGGTGCCGCCCGGCCGCAGCTGTCCGCGCCGTTCCGCATCGCGGATGATGTAAAGCGCGGCGCGATCCTTTACCGATTGGCCGGGATTGAGAAACTCCGCCTTGCCGAGGATTTCACACCCCGTCGCTTCAGAGGCAGCTTTCAGACGGATAAGCGGCGTGTTGCCGATAGCACTGAGCGCAGAGGGATGAATGGTCATGATTGAGCCTTCTTGTCTGAGCGGAAATTAGGTGCCGTTATGTCCCGTTACAACCGCCTCAAGGCAAGAAATTATCTTCCCGCCTTAGGCTTCGCCACGCAAAATTTTGCCGATACCCAATTTTATGCGTTGTTCTTCACTGCGGCGTAGGATGCAAGTGCTCTTTCCCGTGCCTTCCCATGGTCGACGATCGGCAGGGGATAGGTCTTGCCGAGCTCGATACCCGCCTTTTTAAGCACCTCTTTCGGTGCTTCAAACGGCTTGTGGATGTATTTTCGCTCAAGCTTTTCAAGCTCCGGCACGAAGCGGCGCACGTAGTCTCCCTCGGCATCGAATTTCTCCCCCTGCAATATGGGGTTGAAAATGCGGAAGAACGGCGAGGCGTCCGCGCCCGAACCCGCCACCCACTGCCAGTTGGCGGCGTTGGAGGCCGGATCGGCATCAACAAGCGTATCCCGGAACCACTTCTCGCCTTTGCGCCAGTCGATAAGTAGATGTTTGATGAGGAAGGATGCAACTATCATGCGCACCCGGTTGTGCATGGTGCCATGTTTCCACAATTGCCGCATGCCGGCATCCACGATCGGATAACCCGTCAGGCCACGCGTCCAGGCGTTGAAGGATGTCTCATCGTCCCGCCAGCCGAAGGCGTCGAAACTGTCGTTCCAGTTTTTCTCGTCCAGCTCGGGAAAGTGGAACAGCAGATGGTAGCAGAATTCCCGCCAGACGAGTTCCTTGCGGAAACGGCTGATATCGTTGGACGCGATATGGCGTGATAGCCCCTTCGTCGCATGCCACACGGCGGCGGGCGATATTTCGCCGAGCGCCAGATGCGGCGCAAGAAGCGACGTGGCGTCCTTCGCCGGAAAATCGCGGCCTTCCTCATAACCCTTCAAGGCACCATCGATGAAATCATCGAGTTTTTCCCGCGCGGCATTTTCGCCGGGTGTCCATATCTCGCTGAAACCCCTGGCCCAGTCCGGTTTGACCGGCAGAAGCTTCCAATCATCGAGTTTCTCCGATTTTGGCCATGTCTCAGGTGCCTTCAGGCTCTGCGGTGCATCCGCCGGCGTATGTGGCTCCTCGCCGCCCTCCAGAGCCCGCCAGAAGGGCGTGTAGACCCGGTAGGGACCGCCGGATTTGGTCTGCACCCGGGATGGTTCATGCAGGAGGTGTCCGGCAAAGCTGCGAACTGTCAGGCCGTCGTCCCCAAGCGCCTCTTTTAGTGTCTTGTCCGTTGCCATGCCGGTCGGCTCATAACGACGGTTCCAGAGGACTGCATTCGCGCCGGTTTCGGCTATAAGCCGGCGCAGCGTCTCCTCTGCGTTGCCGCTTCTGAGCAGTAGACGGCTGCCGCATTTTTCCAGCGCCGCGGAAAGAGAGGCAAGCGAATGGTGAAGCCACCATTCCTGCGCGCCGCCCAGCGGGCCGCTGGATGTCTCACGGATATAGATCGGTATGACGGGGCCGCCATGCTCCACCGCTGCGAGAAGGGCGAGATTGTCCGCAAGACGCAAGTCCTTGCGGAACCAGACGATAACAGGAGAGGATTTTGTTGGCATGAAGGGATCCGGTTCACTTCCGCTTGAACGAGTGTTGAAACGCTTTGTTCCTCAAATCGCGTAGAATGGAAAGCTGGAGGCACATGGTTTTTCGAGGGCTATTTTTTCGACCTTGAAACCAAAAGTGAAGGGAACCAACTGGAGGAGCCGGCGTTTTTCGCTGGTTAATAGAGCATGGAAGTACAATCAATGTTGCTGAAAGACGTTAAGTGGGAAAAGCCTGTTACCATATCCTTGGAAAACGGTGCTCCCCGGATTTTCAACGGCGTTTACGAGGCCTTCGATTTTCTCCAGCACGAATGGCCACAACGCGGTGACAAGGCGCATGAGCAGGCCCTGCGTCTGTGCCGCGCCTCGCTGATGGGGGACGTGGCTGGAGAGATTGCGCGCGCCGCCTTCGTTACCGCAAGCCGCCAGGCGCAATGCCTCTTGGAGGCCGGAAACAAGGTGGAAGATCAGGGCAAACTTGCATCCTGACAGCGTTCCCGGATTGAGATGTGAAAGGCCACCCGTAAAGCCGGGTGGCCTTGTTTTATCCGCCGCCAGAAACGGGTTGTGTCGAACGCAGGATATGGCATCGTGCGCGTGCAAAGCGGATGAATACGGCAATGACCAACCACTACGGCTATATTGTTTTCCCGACAGCTCTCGGCCATTGCGGCCTCGCATGGGCAGAGCGCGGTATCGCCCGTCTGCAATTGCCCAGCACAGATGCCGGTGAAACCGAGAAACTTATCCAGAAACGCCTGCCGTCATCTTCCATCGCGGTACCCGACACACGCGCCCGTGAGGCGATTGCGATGGTTACCCGCTATTTCGATGGTGAAGAGATTGATTTTACGCCCGTGGAACTCGATCTTGCCGGGCAGGAGCGGTTCTTCCTAGATGTCTATGAGGTGGCACGGCATATCGGCTGGGGCCGCACGACGACCTATGGCGGTATCGTAAAAACGCTGGGCCTCTCCATGGAAAAGGCCCGCGACGTCGGGCAGGCCATGGCGAAAAATCCCGTGCCGCTGATCATTCCCTGCCACCGTGTTCTGGCGGCTGGCGGCCGGCTGGGTGGCTTTTCCGCGCCGGGCGGTACGAACACCAAATTACGCATGCTGGATCTCGAAAATGCCGGCCGCAGCCGTGCTGACGATGCACAGGGCAGCCTGTTTTAAAGCAATGACAGATCAGTCCACATGAATAGCCGTCTGATTTCTGCCCTTTTCTCGTCAAATTGTCGCTAAATTGTCACAATACACGGACGCCCTCTAACATAAGGGCGAGACGTTTGAGAGTATCCGCGTTAATTCTATCCGCTGCCTTGGCTTTTACAGTCGTGGCACCCGCGTCCGCTGGCATGCTGAACCAGGCTGAAAAATACACCGGACTGCATGAATCCAAAAACAACAAGAGCCTGAAGAATATTCTTGGGGCAAATCCCCGCAGCACACCGTGGTGTGGCCTGTTCCTGCATGCCGTTGCCAGCAAGGCCGGGCGCGCATCTCCCAAATCCTACGGATTTGCAAAATCCTGGACGTCATTCGGTTATGCCGTTCCCGTCGCCGCCGCCAAACCGGGCGATGTTGTCGTCATTCGCAACGGCCGCGGTTATCACGCCGGAATATTGAAGAGCATGAGCGGCAAGACAGCGCAAATTCTCGGCGGCAATCAGTCCGGCCGGGTGCAGGTGTCGAACTTCAACCGCAAGGCCATCGTTTCCGTGCGTCGCTGAAGACCGTACCAACTTTACGACGATCCTTATAAAGGCGGGCTGTGGCCCGCCTTATGCGTTTTAAGGCCCCTATGGCTGTTCCCTTGTGCCGGGTGCCGCATCGCGCTGGTCGTCATCCTCAAGGTCTGTGGCGACGATGAAGGCATCCTCGTGTTGCCGCGCTGCCTGCCGGCGTGCGCGCAGGCTTATGGATTCATCGGGGTAAATCTCACTTTCTTTCGATTTGAGTTCACTGTCGGTTTCGAAACGCGGCAAATCTTCGTCTTTGATATCGAGAGGTTCGTTTTTCTTCTGTTTCGGATCGCTCATGGATGGTCCTCCTGCGGGTTCCTGCCGGACAAACGATCCTGCAGTGAGTAGGGTTCCCTTTTTAGGGAAATGCGCATGCGCAATCTCCGGACGCGGAACAATTTCCGGCCATTTCTGTTTTTCAATTGGCACAGTCAAAGCCGATGCGACGCAAAGAGGAGGACGTTATGAACCATGATCGCGAAGCAGCAATCCGCGAAAAAGCCCGCGCAATATGGGAGAGGGAAGGCAGGCCGGAGGGACATCACGAACGCCACTGGATGGAGGCGGAACGGGAGGTCTCGGCAAGCACAGAAACCGGAAAGACCAATGGCAAAAATGGCGCGAAGAAACCCGCTGCCGCCAAGCCCTTGGTCCAGAAGAAGGTGACTGCGGATAAGGCTTCGGCAAAAAATGCCAAATCACCAGCGGTAAAATCTCTTCAGAAAGAGCAAAAAGCGGAGACCAGCCGAAGAGACGACGACCTGACCGAAAGCCTGGAGGAAAGTTTCCCGGCAAGTGATCCGCCGGCACTCACCAACGCGTCTACTGCGACGAAGCGTGTGGCGAAGAAGACCTGAGGTCAATAACGCCCAGCTACGCGCCTATGCCAAGATCGATATAGAGCGAATGCTGCGGCATCTCGCTCGTCATGCCATATTTTGGAAAAAATGGCTCCCCGGGCCGGATTCGAACCGGCGACCTGTCGATTAACAGTCGAATGCTCTACCGCTGAGCTACCAGGGAACGTGCGCTGCTTGGCGCGGTGTGAGCGGGGTAATACAAATGCTTTTCCGATTTGCCAAGCGCTTTTTTCAAAAAAAACGCATTCATCTTGTTTTATCTCGCCGGAGTCCCGATTTTCCGGGCTTATCGACGGTGAAAAAATTATCCACAGGCCAGATGTTAAAGGGCAGTATGGAATGAAATTTGGAATGGACCACAGAACGGGTCGTCTCAATCTCGGAAAATGGAGCGTTGCCATGCCGCGTTCGCGCGTCGGCAGGATCGCCACCGGCTCGGCGCTGGTGGTGGGCGGAACGCTCGGGTTTTTGCCCATCCTCGGTTTCTGGATGGTCCCGCTTGGTCTTATCGTGCTTTCTCACGATTTGCCGGCGGTTCGCCGCAGGCGGCGGCGGCTGGCAGTCTGGTGGGCATCGCGACGCAATGGCCGCAACACCCGCAATAGAGGTGGACAATAAGGCTCAGCCGCCCATCGAGCTGCTGAGGCCCTGTCCGGCCCAGAAGGCGGCATAGGCGAGTGCTGCAAAATAAATCGCCGTCAGGATGAGAAACAGATACCCGCCGAGAACGGTCACGCCGTCCCTCTGGATCATACCCGCCGAAAAAAGCAGGATGGCGACGCCAGGCAGGGTGTTGGAGAAGGGAATGAAGCCAAGCGGCATCATCAGCAACACGCCAGCGGTCATCAGCGCAAGTCCGTTCACTCTATTGGCGACGATGCCCGCCGTCAGCGCCGGAAGGCGCGGGCGGATGAAGCGATCGAGCCTGGAGACGATGGCGACGCCTTTCTGCAGTGCCGGTACCAGCTTTGCCGTTTCCATCTGCCGGTCGAGAATCCTGGCCGGCAGCCATGGCAGACGGTTGAGGGTGATGGCCAGACTGACGAGAATGATCGCTGCGCCAAACACGGTGCTGACGCCTGGAATGGAGACCGGAATGAGAAAGGGCAGGGAAGCTATGGCACAGATGAGCAGCAGGCCCTGTTCGCCGATTGCCTCCATCAGCTCGCGCAATGTGATCGTCTGACCTTGCAGTTTCCCAATCAGCTTTTCGAGCGTGGTGCTGAGCTTTTCAGACGTATCAGTGAATGCGAATTCGTTCGACATCAGGCTTCCCGGAAGTTGCTTTAACTCCGGGTTTGATAACATTCATCCGGCCGAATGCCTACCGCCGATGGAAAATCAGCGTCTTTTCGGACCGGTGCTGCTGCCCGCCTTTGTCAGTGGGAAACCCAGCTGCTGTAGGCGCCTACGAGAAGAACAATCAGCAGGATGACCAGTATGACCGGATTGATCGACGTAATGAAGCTTACATAGTCCATGATAATTTCCTCCTCTTTCCGCCACACCTTATTCTACCGCAAAAAGGCCGGTTTATCTACCTGAGGATGAAATTTCGCATCGCAGCAACCATTCGCCGCTGCGGTCTGGAATTGTTTGTTTTTCTCATTTGCCGCAACGCAAAAAATAAATCTTCCAACATTTGCCATTCTCTTGCGTTGTCTCTAATCCTGATTTGGCGGCGGTCGATAGTCAGACCGTCCGCCGCTGACAAACCGCCACTGAGATGCCTTGGCTCCCGCCTTGCCTTCGGTCTAAAACGATCTTGCCCGGGGACATGAAATGCTGAAAAACATCTATGCCTGGACGATGGCGCTTGCCGCGCGCAAAAGCGCCGTGTGGTGGCTGGCGATCGTGGCCTTCGTCGAAAGCTCCGTCTTCGTTGTGCCGGCGGATGTGCTTTTCCTGCCCATGGTGCTGGCAAAGCCAAAAAAGGCGATGTTTTATGCGCTCGTGGCAACGGTCGCTTCCGTTCTCGGTGGCATTGCCGGCTGGTTTCTCGGCCACTATGCTTTCGAGAGTATCGCGCGGCCAATTCTGGAATTTTACGGCAAGCTGGACAGCTTCGAGCAGCTCAAGAATTCGGTAAATTACGAGACCATCATTCTCCTGCTGGTGACATCGGGCTTTGCGCATCTGCCGCCGATCAAGGTTGTCACCATCCTCTCCGGTGCGGCCAATATCAGCCTCGGCCTGTTCATTCTCTCGGCTGTCGTCACGCGCGGCGCGCGCTTTTTCATCCTCGCCGGGTTGCTGCAAAGATACGGTGAACCGGTGCGCCACTTCATCGAAAAACGCCTTGGTGTTATTGCCGCCGCTGTGGCCGCAGCGCTCATCGCCATCTATGCGGTCTACGTTTTCGTGCGCTGACGAAACGCAGTTTTTCTACTCTTACAATACTGTCGCATAACTTTCAGCCTACTGTCAGAATCCAGCTGTATCGGTTGTCTCGTCCAATGAGAGAACCGATTTATTATGCGAAGATTATGGAAGTGCTCCTTTGGGGGCATGGGTATTGCTGTGCTTGCCGCAGGCGGTTATCTCCTTGCTATCCAGCTTCTCGGCAACTTTCACGAGGTGGTGGCAGGGCAGCTTTACCGCTCCAACCAGCCAAGCAGTGAGCAGCTGGTCCGCTATACCAGGGACCATGGCATCAAGACGGTCATCAATCTGCGCGGAGAGAATGAATCCGAGGACTGGTACAAGGATGAGATCAAAACCTCGCGCGAGCTTGGGTTGACCCATATCGATTTTGGCATGTCAGCTCGCCACGAACTCGACATGACCAAGGTGAACCAGTTGGTCGCGATCATGCGTGATGCGCCGAAACCCATCCTCATCCATTGCAAGTCCGGTGCGGACAGGACAGGCCTTGCGACCGCGCTCTATCTCGGCCGCGTCGCGTATCTCGGTGAAAAGGCGGCTGAGAGCCAGCTTTCCGTCCGCTACGGCCATATCGGCATCCCCTATCTGTCTGAGACCTATGCCATGGACCAGACCTGGGAAAATGTCGAACACATGTCGATCGCCGACGACTTCACAATTGCTTCAAACGAGTTTTGAAAACGGTCGGGCATAACATCCGCAAAATTGCTGATCGATCTCCTGAAGCGGGATTTTGCGTTCCGTTCTGATCGCGCAACGGTCGGGACGGGGCCCAAACGCTTGGTTTCTTAACTGTTGAGTTCTCAACGACGCAGCCTGTCTTTCATCAGGCGACCCGATTTCTCCCTCTCAAGGTTCGTCGGAAATCACATTTTTTGTCTATATATTAGTAACTTATGCAATCCAACAATTAAGTTGACTCCTTTAATCATCTTTTATAGAGCGACGTTGTTTCAACTTCTGGATCGCATCATGACCCCAAAATCATTTATGAGCGGCCTTGCCGCATCGCTCTTATCTATTCTCTTTACCGCCCCTTATGTAATGGCTGAACAAAAGACCATCACAGATGTCATCGGACGCGAAGTGAAGGTTGACCTTCCAGCAAAGCGCGTTGTTCTCGGTTTCTACTTCGAGGACTACATGGCGGTCGGCGGCGAGAAAGCCTATGATTCCGTCGTCGGCATTTCTCGCGAAGCCTGGGAAGGCTGGGTACCCGCCAACTGGAAGATGCACCTCGCGCATCGCGCCTCGCTTGCCGACATTGCCGATGTCGGTGAAGTGGAAGCGCAGACTTTCTCGGTCGAAAAAGTGTTGAGCCTCAATCCCGATCTGGTGATTCTGGCAGACTGGCAATACAAAGCGCTTGGTCTCGATGCCGATCGTCTGGAAGAAGAGGGCATTCCCGTCGTCGTCGTCGACTACAACGCCCAGACGGTCGAGCGGCACGTCGCCTCGACCCGGCTTTTTGGCGACCTGACCGGCCAGGAGAAGCGTGGCAAGGAAATTGCCAACTTCTATGCCGGTTCGCTGAAAGAGGTCGCTGACCGGGTCGCCAAGTCCGGAAAGCCGAAACCGAAGGTCTATGTCGAGTTCGGCAACAAGGGCCCGGCCGAATATTCTTTCACCTACGGCAAGAACATGTGGGGCGCCATGTCCACGGCGGCTGGCGGCGACAACATTGCCGCTCCCTTCGTCGAATGGTGGGGACCGATCAATCCAGAACAGGTTCTGGCGTCCAAGCCTGACGCCATCTTCATTTCCGGTCGCGAAAACAACAAGAACCCGGCAGCGCTGCCAATGGGACAGGCGGTGAAGGCGGCAGACGCAGGCGAGAAACTCAAGGCATTTGAGGCCCGTCAGGGCTGGAGCGAATTGCCCGCCATCAAGAACGGCCAGCTGTTCGGTGTCTACCAGGGTGCGTCGCGCACGCTCTCCGATTTCGCCATGGTTCAGTACATCGCAAAGCAGCTATATCCCGAGCAGTTCAAGGATGTCGATCCGATCGCCAACTATCTCGGCTATTACAAGAAGTACCTTCCGGTAACGCCTCAAGGCACTTTCGCCATCGCCGTCAAGGATTGATATCGCGCTTGCCTGGGGCGGCACGGAAACGTGCTTTCTTCGCCGCCACAGTGGCGAAATATCGCGAACGCCGCCGTTGCGGCGTCCGCTTTTCCAGACAGTCCTTTCAGGCAGGTTTTCATGACAATTGCTGCCCGCAACGCCGAGGCCATCGGTGCGCACCGGCTGCGCGAGCGCCGTCGCTGGCGTGTCGTCTCTATCTTCTTCGTATTGATGGCGGTGAGCCTCGTTCTCGATATCGCCACTGGTCCTTCGCTGCTGTCGCCCGCCGAAGTGGTGAAGTCGCTGACCGGCCTTGGTGAACGGGCCGCCATGACCGATTCCATCGTGCGCGGCCTTCGCCTGCCCATGGCGTTGATGGCGCTTGCCGTCGGTGCGGCACTCGGGGCAGGTGGCGCGCAAATGCAGACCCTGCTCAATAATCCCATGGCGAGCCCCTATACGCTCGGTATGGCCGCAGCGGCCGGTTTCGGTGCGGCGCTGGTACTGGCGCTTGGCGGTCTCGGGTTGGATGCCATGATTGCCGTTCCGCTGGGCGCGTTCGTCTTTTCCATGCTCGCAGCACTTTTTCTCTTCACGCTGGCCTCCATGCGGCAGATGACCACCGAAACCATCATTCTCGGCGGCATCGCGCTTCTTTTCCTGTTTCAGTCGCTGCTGTCGCTCATCCAGTTCCTGTCCTCACCGGAGCTGTCCCAGCAGATCCTTTTCTGGCTGTTCGGC
Source organism: Agrobacterium sp. MCAB5 (assembly GCF_052114365.1). NCBI lineage: Bacteria > Pseudomonadati > Pseudomonadota > Alphaproteobacteria > Hyphomicrobiales > Rhizobiaceae > Agrobacterium > Agrobacterium sp. MCAB5. The sequence continues at coordinate 228,041 of NZ_JBFREP010000005.1, read as the reverse complement.
AGCCTGACCAAGGCGACCTGGCCGACGCTTGGCCTGACCGCTGCCGTGACCGCCCTCTGCTGCGCCCTGCTGATGGCGGATTGCTGGAAGCTGACCGCGCTCAGAATGGGGGAGATGCGGGCGGCAAGCCTCGGCATCAATGTCCGCTGGCTGCGCATGAAGGTTCTCGTCATCGTCGCCATCATGACCGCGACGGCCACCAGCTTCGTCGGCGTCATCGGTTTTATCGGGCTGGTCGCGCCGCATATCGCCCGCATGACCGTGGGCGAGGATCAGCGCTTCTTCCTGCCCATGTCGGTGCTGAGCGGCGCGCTGATGCTGTCGGCCGCCTCGATCCTCTCCAAATCGATCGTTCCCGGTGCGCTGTTCCCGGTTGGCATCGTCACGGCCATTGTCGGCGTGCCGTTTCTGATGTGGCTGATTTTCGCTCCGAAGAGGCGCGGCCGATGATGGTTCTCGATTCGATTTCCGCCGAGCGCGGCGGACAGACTGTTGTGAAAGGGCTGTCGGCGCGTCTGGAGGCGGGGCATATTCATGCCGTCATCGGCCCAAACGGAACGGGCAAGACGACCCTTCTGAGAGCGATCTTCGGCGATCTGCCACTTGCTGCCGGTTCGATCAGCCTCGGCGACCGCCGTCTTCGGGCCGGGGAGCGGGCGGGGCGGTATATAAGGCAGTGGCGCGATGGCTTTGCCTACATGCCGCAGGACACCACGGCCGATATTGCGCTCAGCGTGCTGGAGGTGGTGGCACTCGGCCGGTTCGGGCGTCTGTCGCTGCATATTGACGACGAGACGCTCGACCTGGCCATGACACGCCTGCATCAGGCGGGCATAGCGCATCTGGCGGGCAGGGAGATCGCCTCCCTCAGCGGCGGGCAGCGGCAGATGGCGCTTTTCGCGCAGGTTCTGATGCGCGAGCCGCAGGCGATGCTGCTGGACGAGCCGGTCAGCGCGCTGGACCTCAAACATCAGGTGGCACTTCTCGATCTGGTGCGGCAGGAAACCCGCGCCAATGGCTGGGTAACGCTGGTCGTGCTGCATGATCTCAACCTCGCCTGCCAATATGCCGACAACCTGCTGGTGATTTCCGGTGGCGCATTGAAGGCGACCGGCGCGCCGGGAGATATCGTCACGCCGAAACTCATTTCCGAGACCTACGGGGTGACGGTGGAAGTTTTGCGGGACAGGCGCGGCAATCCCGTCATCCAGCCGGCTGGCGACCCGCTGCCCGAACATTTGAAAACCCTTGAAGGAATAATTGCATGAAACGATTTTTGATGACGTTTGCCGCGGCTTTGGCCGTAACCTTTTCTGTCGCGCCGTCCTTTGCTGCCGAACACAAGGTGCTGATGCTCAATTACGGCACGGACGGCAGCATGGTGTTTGAGCCTTCCTATGTAAAGGCAGAGCCCGGCGACACCATCACCTTCGTGCCGCAAAATTCCAGCCATTACGTGCAGTCCTATGCCGTTCCGGAAGGCGTAACGCCCTGGAAAGGCAAGCTCGATGAGGCCTTCACCGTTACCGTCGAGAAGGAAGGCGTCTATCTCTATTATTGCCCGCCGCATCTGATGATGGCGATGATCGGTGTGATCCAGGTCGGCAAGCCCGTCAATCTGGAAGCGGTCAGGCAAAAGGCGGAGAAGCTGCGCCCCAAACTGGTCATGAAGGGCGAAAGGCTGGACGCGACTCTGGCACAGCTAACGCCGGCGCAATGACGCCATCTCCGTGCTCGACCGGATGGGACGCTCGATCCCTCAAATCTCGCTCGCCGGGTGTGTGAAGCAGCCCACACGAAAAAATTGGCTGCAATCACCATAACAAGGATAAACCAATGGCAAATAAACTAGTCGAAACGACATTGAACGACCTGCTCAACGGCGAATTGCGCGCCCACCACGCCTATCTTCAGGCAGCCGCCTGGGCGGCTGAGCGCAATCTCGATGGTTGCTACAAGTTTCTGCTTGGCCATGCTGCCGAAGAGCTGGAGCATATGCACCGCATCTTCAGCTTTCTGAACGATCTCGGAGCTCCAGTTATTTTCACCGAGCTGCCTGCCCCACAGGTCACTGCAAACGATATCAAGGGGTTGTTTGCAATTGTCGCGCAACACGAATCGCGTGTCACCGCCGCCATCAACGCGGCGGTTGATCTCGCGCGGTCTGAAAAAGACCATGCGACCACATCCTTCCTGCAATGGTTCGTGAACGAACAGCATGAGGAGGACAGCCTGTGCCGCACGATAATGGGTAAGATCGAGCTGATCGGTGACGGTCCCAATGCGCTTTATCTGATTGACCGCGAAATCGGCGAACTGGCTGAAAAGGCCTGAAAGCTGCGCAGCATTCACTGATATTCCACAAGCTGCATCAAACGCAGCTTGTGGCTGGTTCAGTCACTTCCTAAATCCGGCGTCCATCCACGCGTATAGCCTTTTCCCATGATGGCAACCGCAAGGGAAAGCTGTTCCTGCAAATGTTCGATTTCGCCCAGCAGCGTTTCAACAGCCGCCTTCGCATCGCCATCATGACACTGGATGACATATCCAGCTATGTCGTCAGGCCGTACAGGGGTGATTTTTTCCGCATCGGGCATATCGGTTGACCTCTCGTTTGTTCACTAAATGTTCTAATTTTAGCAGAGAGTCAACAAGGCAAATGCGTGCCGTCTCTGGACGGTCACAGGCTTTGCAATAAGAGTATATTTCTGGAATTATCGTTGAATGCACTCGCGCCCGCCACGGCCTCGCACCGCAGTGTCAAGCGTCAATGAACGGATGGATCTTCGCCGTCCAGGAAGCTGCGAATTCCATCTTTCTCACAGGTGGCCAGGAATTCTTCCCAGGCGTCCTTGTCTGTCGTGAAAGGTTCTTCCCAGGTGGTGACATCATCATGCTCGCTGATAACCTCGAGCGTCCAATCCTGCTGGGTGCCAGCCGGCCGGTAGATATCAACCAGAACCGTGATACCATCGTCTTCAAATTCGCCCGAGAATTCCGAGTGTTCAATTTTTGTTTTTTTGACCATCACAGCACACCTCGTTCTCAGGCTTGGATAAACGCACACCCAGACCGCATCTTGTCAATTCGCGCATGGCGCCGGCGAGAATGTGGCTGAAAAAATTATAGCCAGCTCTGGGGGAACTGGCTATCTATCTGTTTTTAATGGTCGGAGCGGCGGGATTCGAACCCACGACCCCTTGACCCCCAGTCAAGTGCGCTACCGGGCTGCGCTACGCTCCGAACCTGAAAGCCGTTTATATATAAGCCTGTTAGGGCGCAAGCGGAAAATAGCCTTTTCTTGAAAAAAGGAACAAAGGCTGTGGACGGTGGGTAGGGGACTTTCTTCCCGAAGATGTTGCCCGTCAAACGCGTGACACATCATCCTTCCATCATGGCGGGAACCTGCCGTGTTCTTTGGCGTTCCAATCTAAGCGAAACTGAAATTCAGGGAGATGAAACATGTCCGAACTCGTCGTTGTCGGTTTTGACGGAACGGAAGAGGCCGACCGGGTCCTTCTGAAACTTGCTGGAATGAAAAAGGAATATCTGGTCGATCTGGAAGATGCCGTCGTCGTCGTTCGCGATGAAAACGGCAAGGTGCACCTGAAGCAGAGCGTCAATCTGACGGCGATCGGTGCAAGCTCCGGTTTTCTCTCCGGTGGTCTCTGGGGCGGCCTCGTTGGCCTGCTGTTCCTCAATCCGCTCGCGGGATTTGCGATTGGCGGCGCGATCGGTGCGGGAACGGGTGCGCTTGCGGGTTCGCTGACGGATTACGGCATCGACGACGATTTCATCAAATCTCTGGGTGAAACCATCCCGAATAGCTCTTCAGCGTTGTTCGTGCTGATCCGCAAGGTGCAGCCGGAAAAGGTGATGGCGGAACTGGAAGGTCTTCGTGGGCGGGTCATCAAAACCTCGCTTTCGCCAGAGCAGGAAGCGCAACTGCAAAAGGCGCTTTCCGGCGGGACGGAACAAGCGGCAGCACCTGCCGTCTGAACGATGCAGAGAGACAATGCTGCGGCATGATTCATGTCGCAGCAGATCTATGAAAGTGCGGCGGCGCTCTTTGCGACCCGCGCCGGAAACGTTGGCTTAAACCGTCAGGGTTCCGGTTTTCGCCTGCGGCCAGGTCAGATAATAATACCGACTGCCGACATTGCCAAAAAATGCATTGTCGCCGGAAATACTGTCGACATAGGCGCCACCGGTGGTCTTGGCATAAGCGGAACCGTCGCGCTTGAGGTGGTCCTTCAGAAAATCGCTCCAGCCGGTCGTGGTGATCTCGGTTGCCGGTTTTGAGGTGGTTGTCTTGTCGGCCTCCACGTCCCAGGCTTTTATCTTTGTGCCTTCGGTAGGATCGGAGACTGTCAGCGTTCCAGCGGCCAGCGCTTCCAGCATTGCCTTGGCTTGCGTAGCTTTGCTGGGGTCCTTGGAGAGTTCTTCCAGCGTCGCCTTCAGGCTTGTCATGAAACTGGCCTGTGTAATGTCGCCGGATGGCGCCTGCGTGCTGGTGTCGTCGGTCTCCGCGTCAGTGCCGGAGACTTGCGCATATTGCGCCAGAAGCTGGGTCAGCCGCGTATTGGTGGAGGAGGGCGAGGTGTCGATCCCGTAGGAGTCGAGGATCGCAGTTCGTGGTGAGGAGGTCGAAGCGGAATTGTCCTCCTGCTCCTTGATGGCCTTGAGTGCGAGTTTGGTGGAGTTGATGCGTGTGGACAGGTCGACGGAGGAGACCATTGCGCTCACTGTTTCCATGATCAGGCCGATACACGTCATGCATACCGAACCGGCTCGGCGAAGATTCTCGATCCCGCCTTTCGTCTCCTCTCATAAGAAGACCGGGTGTATCCGCAGCCGTCTCAAGCTTGGGATGCACCCGGTCTAATAGCCGAACTTTGCGCGACGCTTGCGGACATATAGTGCGTCTCTAATGAACGGAAGCGTTGGACGCACTCAATGCCTTGGTTTCAGTCATGAAACCGCTACGCATTTTTACTCGAAGTGCTCAGTTTTCCTGCACGGAAACACCGTTCGGGCCGATATTCATCTCGATCCCCTTCGGTTTGCTTTCCTCGTGCCAGACATAGGCTCCAAGGCCGACAAGAACCACCAGGAGTGCGCCGATGATAAAATAGAGATTGTTCGTCTGCGTCATAGGATGTCTCCCCGTTTGACAATCATGATCGCGGGCTAAACGCATGAAATAATGTAAGGTTCCGTAAGGGTAAGGACTTTAGGTGGCACTTCTGCTTCGGCGCAGGTTTTCGCGCTTTTCCAGAGCCATGCATCCCCACAATATGCCGAGCAGCAGGAAGAAATGCCGCCAGTGGTCGGTGTCAATGACGTTGCCGATCATCACATGCCCGACAAAGGTTACCCAGGAAATGATGAGAAACGGCTGCCAGGGCCGCTGGCGCAGCAGCAGTTTGAAGCAGGCGGCAATGGTCCAGCAGATCAGCGTGAGATAGATGACGAAGCCGAACCAGCCATGCGTGGTCAGGCTCTTCAGCCAGATATTATGTTCCGCGGCGGGAAAGATGTCATCGAACACCATGGGGCCGATGCCGAGGGGATGTTCCATCGCCATCAGGAAACCGAGATAGTGGCGGGCAAAACGCCCGAGATGGCCGCCATCATAGGATTGCACCGCCGAGGCGCGGCTGGAGAACAGGTCTGCTACCTGCTTGAATTGCAGGGCGATGATGACGGCTGCTACCATCAATGCCACGGCGACGAGAAACAGAACGAGGATTTTCAGCCGGAATGCCGCCGTACGCTCTTTCAGCAGCATGACGAAAACCAGAAGCACGGCCGAAAACAGGAAAAGGCCCCATGCGGCGCGTGAAAACGACAGGAACACGGCAAGAGACAGAATGAGCAGGCCAAGGATCCGCCATGGCGCATGCATCGCCTTGCCGGAGAGCAGGCCGTAAATCAGGTACAGCGACGGCGTCACCAGGAAGGGGCCGAAGACGTTCGGGTCCTGAAAGGCGCCCTTGGCGCGATCGTAAAGGGTAAAGACCTCGAAACCGGGAATGGCGTGAAAATATCCGATGATGCCGAGCAGGGAGGTAATCAACGCTGCGGCGAGCCAGGCCCGGAAAATCAGCAGCAGCCGCTGGTGCTTGTCCTCGATGATGGCAGCATAAAAAACCGAGGTCAGCGCCAGAAAGGTCGATACGGCGAGATAAAGCGGCCCCTCGTCGAGATTGGCCATGGTGGTGAGCGAAAGATAACCGCCGACATTGAAGGCAAGCAGCAGGCACAGAAGCAGGACGACGGTGCGCGAAAGGCGCAATCCCAGCAGGAACCAGATGGCCACTTGCCCCACCATCATCAGCTCATAGGGCGCCGGTTCGGAAATCACGAAGCCGGAAAGAAAGACGCCGAAGGCAATGAAGAACGCGCCGACCAGCCGCATGGCGGCAAGCGGTGCGTCAAAATCCGGTGCGTGCTGGTAACCGGTGTGGGTCAATAGGCATTTTCCGATTTGAGCAGCCGGATCGGCGTCAGGAACAGGATCTTGAGATCGAGAAGCAGCGACCAGTTCTCGATATAATAGAGATCGTATTCGGTGCGGAACTTGATCTTGTCGCCGTGGTCGATCTCACCACGCCAGCCATTGATCTGCGCCCAGCCGGTAACGCCGGGCTTGACCTTGTGCCGGGCAAAATAATGCTCCACCACCTCGGTATATTTCAGGTCGCCCGTCTGGGCGTGCACGGCGTGCGGACGCGGCCCGACCAAAGAAAGATCGCCGTAAAGAACGTTGAAAAGCTGTGGCAGCTCGTCCATCGAGGATTTTCGCAGGAACCGCCCGACCGGCGTGACACGCGGATCGTTTTTCGTGACGGCCTTTTTCGCCGTGGGGTCGCTGAGTTCCGTATACATGGAACGGAACTTCCAGACATTGATCGTTTCATTGTTGAAGCCATGACGCTTCTGCTTGAAGAACACCGGGCCTTTGGATGTCGTCTTGACGGCAATCGCCGCGCCCAGCATCACCGGCCACAACAGAACGATACCGATAATGCTGAAAACGATGTCGAACACCCTTTTCCCCACCGAATCCCAGTCGCGTATCGGCTTGTCGAACACGTCGAGCATCGGCACCGCACCGACATGGGAATAGGCGCGGGGGCGGAAACGCAATTTGTTGGCATGGGCCGCGATACGGATATCGACGGGTAGCACCCAAAGCTTGCGCAGGAGCTGGAGGATACGCGCCTCGGCACTGAGCGGCAGGGCGATGATCAGCATGTCGAGCTTCGTCAGGCGGGCGAATTCCACCAGTTCCGCGAAGGTGCCGAGCTTGGGGTAGCCGGCAACCACATCGGGCGAACGCTCGCTTTTCCGGTCGTCGAAAATGCCGCAGATGCGGATATCATTGTCCGTTTGCTGTTCGAGCGAGCGGATGAGGTCCTTGGCGGCATCGCCGCCACCGACTATCACGGCGCGACGCTCCATCACGCCGTTGCGGCCCCAGTGGCGAATGGCGAAGCCGAGGATCAGCCGTCCAGTGAAAATGGCGATTGCGCCGGTGGCGTACCAGATGGCAAAAGTCTGCCAGGAATGCAGCGCTTCCGGCAAAAATAGGAGAAGGATGCCGGCGACGGTGACGAAGGACAGGCAGACGGCGCCCTGAATGCGGGCAAACATTTTCAGCGGCGCGCGAAGTGTCGGCAACTGGTAACAGTCGCCGGCCTGCAAAAGAAACACGCAAACCGCCGCGCCCAGCACCCCAATGCCGAAAACCGCAAGAAAGGTTTCAAGCCCCTGCCGCGCAGCGATGCCGTTGACGATGGCCGCGATGATCGCCAGCATCGAAAATTCGAGAAGACGCAATTGGCCTATGACCATGTTTGGCGAATGGTTGCCGGCGCGAAGCTGGTTGGCGATCTGCCGTGCAAGTGGATTGAGAACAACGCTTTCCGATGCGGAAGGCTCACCCGTATCGCGCTCGGAGATTTGCTGGCGCAACGTTGCCAGATCGAATTCAAGTCTTCCCTTGTCAGCCTTGGTCATTGCTTTGGTCCGCACCCTCCAGCCCATCGGCCCGAAAATCGGAATCGATTTTCGAAGGGAACGATGCGCAACTTCAAAGTGGTAGAGCACAGTTTTCGCATCCGTGCGGATACGTGCGCTCTACGAGCAGGAAACTAGCCGAAACATGCTAAGAAACGTTTATGATGAGTTTCTACAGGACGGCGGAATATACAATTAAAAATCGTGTTTTTGAAATGTTTCTAGAGGGAAAGCAGGTGACGATAGAGCTTCATCATGTCGTCGGCCATGACAGGCGTTGAAAATTTCGCCTTGAAGCTGTCGGGGCGGGGCATCACCCGTTTCCCCCAGTCCGGGCTCTCGGCATCCTTGACCATTATCTTTGCCAGCGCATCGGCGTCTCCAGCCGGAACGAGCGCCTCGCTGTCTTCTCCCAGAACCTCAGCTATGCCTCCAACATGCGAGGCGATGACGGTTTTCCCCGCAGCAAGCGCTTCCAGCACGATGTAAGGCATCGCCTCGGCGCGTGAGGGAACGACAACAGTCGTCGCCAGCGCAAATGCCTGTCTGGCGGGCATGGCGGCGTGCATGGAAATGCGCTGCGAAAGTCCGGCCTTGGCGATCATATCAGCATATTTGTCCCTGTCCGGCCCATCGCCCACAATGACGCCGGACATGGGCTGGCCGATGCTGCGTTCCATCTTGGCGAATGCCTTGATGAAGATGTCGGGGCCCTTCAGGTCACGCAGCATGCCGATATAGAGAAAGCGCGCTGCCCCTTCGCGGGTGGGCACGGTTTCAAACTCGCTTTCCTGCACGCCGTTATAGATCATCGCCGTGCGGGTGCGTGGTTTGCCGACCTTGGTTTCGTAGGTTTCCTGTTCGAAATTGCAAACGAAACACAGGGCGTCGGTGAAACGCTCCTGAAACCGCTCGATACGCAGGAACAGCTGCCCTTTAAGGCTTTTGCGATCGTAATGCAGGCTGCCGCCGTGCGGCGAATAGAGGCGGGCTACGCGATACTTGTTCACCCGCAACAATGAGCCGATCAGCCGGGCCAGAGCGCCACCCTTGGCGCTGTGCCCATGCAAAATATCCGGCCGCAAACTTTTGATATGGTTGTAGGACTTAACGAGCGCCCACAGGTCACCGGGGCTGATCGACCGCTTGATCGGCAGGCGGGTCAACCCTAGCTCCAGCATCGGGGCGATCTGCGCGAAAAGCCGTTCCTCATGCGCGCCGCCGGTCGAACTATCACAGACGATGCCGACTTTGTGGCCCTGCTTGACGTGTTCTTCGATCAGGTCGCGGACATGGCGGAACACGCCACCGACGGGAGAGCGAAAACAGTGAATGATGCGCAGGGGAGGACCGTCATCCGCCATGTCAGCCGCTCCGTTTTTCAGAAGAAGCGTTCACGCACATAGACCGTATCGCCCGCAAGAATTGGTGCGGTGATCCCGATCCTGCCGGTCATCACCTCGGTATTGATCTTGCGGGTGATATCGACATCGGCCTGATTCGCGCGTGGCGTGAAGCCGCCGGCGATGGCGATGGCGTTCTGCGCCGTCATACCCGGCACGTAGGAATATTGGCCGGGACGGCCGACTTCGCCCATGATGAAGACGGGGCGATAACGATCGATCTCGATCGTGACGTCGGGATCGCGCAGATAACCCTGACGCAACTTGGCGGCAATGGCGGCTTCGAGCTGCGGCAGCGTCTTGCCTCGGGCGGGAACCTGACCGACAAGCGGGAAGGCGACATAACCAGCCTGATCGACCGTATAGGTATTTGTCAGCCCGGTCTGTTCGAACACGTTGATGCGCAGCCTGTCACCGCTATCGACATGATAGGGCTGCAGGGCGCCCTCGTGAAACGCCTTGGGCGCAGGTTGATATGCCGCGCAACCGGAAAGGGCCGTTAGAACGGCAAGCGTCAGTGCGGTGACATGTCGTGATCCGGCGAGCGGCATCTCATCTGGCTCCGAGTCGAACTATGAGCATTCTTATCCTTCTGTTAGGGTTAATGGGCGGTAAACAGCCAGTCGCAAGGATGGTAATATCGGCTTTATTTCATCGGCTTCGTCACAATTAACTGTTGTGTTACCGGAAAGACTTAAACTTCGCGAAAATTGGCCTCTATATTTGAGCGCCCGAGGTGTGTCTCGGTTACGGAGCGCGTATGAACGGCGATCGCATTGATGACAGGGATGTGGATATCGATCTCGCGCGGCTCGTCGCTGCCATATGGCAGCGCAAGGGCAGGATAGCGGCGATCACGCTGCTTGCCGGGGGCGCCGCCTTCGTTGTCGCAAGCATGATGTCGCCCGCTTACAAGGGCGAGGCGCGCGTCCTCATCGAATCGCGCGCAGCCTCCTTCGGTGCGTCGCAGCAGTCGAATGCGCCCGCCGAACCCGTGCTCGATGAATTGACCATCTCCAGCCAGGTGCAGATCCTGCAATCTGTTGACCTCATCAAGCAGGTCGCGAAAGATATGAAGCTTTATGAGCGGCAGGAGCTTGACCCGGCGGCGCGTCCCTCTCTCGTCTCGAAGCTGCTGGTTACTGTCGGCGTCAAGAAAGATCCGCAGCAGGTGCCGCCAGAGGAACGGATACTGAAGGCGTTCCAGGAGAGGTTGCAGGTATACCAGGTCGAAAGCTCGCGCGTCATCACGGTCGAGTTCTCGTCCGAGGACCCCATGCTTGCGGCAGCAGTCCCCAACGCGATGATGAAGGCCTATATCGCGCTGCAGAGCGGCGCGAAACTGGACACAAGCACGGAGGCGGCACGCTGGCTGGAGCCGGAAATCGCCAGTCTGCGTGAGAAGGTTCGCGATGCGGACAGGAAGGTCGCGGATTACCGCGCCTCGTCCGATATTCTGTCGGCAGGTCAGGGCGAAACGCTCGCCACCCGGCAACTCAGCGATATCTCGACCGAACTTGGCCGTATCCGCGGCGAGCGGGCGAATGCGGAGGCGCGGGCAGAGGGCGTGCGCAACGCGCTTTCGAGCGGTCGCCCGCTGGATACTTTCCCCGACGTCGTCGCCTCGCCGATGATCCAGAGACTGAAGGAAAGCGAGGCTGCCATGCGCAGCCAGATTTCCGATCTGTCTTCCTCGCTGCTGGAAGGCCATCCGCGTATCAAGGCGCTGCGCAGCCAAATTGACGGCATACAGCGGCAGATTCAGGAAGAGACCCGCAAGGTGCTCGCAAGTCTCGAAAACGAGGCCAATGTGTCCCGACTGCGGGAGCGGCAACTGGTTCAGCAGTTGAACGTGCTGAAAACGGAAAGCGTACGCGCCGGTGAGCAGCAGGTTGGCCTCAACGACCTGGAGCGCGAGGCTTCGGCTCAGCGCCAGCTTCTTGAAACCTATCTCGCCCGTTACCGCGAGGCGACGTCGCGCGCCGGTTCAGCCGAATCCACGCCCGCCGATGCCCGCGTGATTTCAACCGCAGTGGAGCCGCGCGAACCCTATTTCCCGAAGACCGGCGCCATCACCATCGTCGTCACGCTGGCGGCCTTCCTTCTCTCCTGCATCGTCGTCATGCTCGTGGAACTGTTCACCGGGCGGGCGTTGAAGCCGGTTGGCAAGACCCATGTCCCGCCGCTGTCCGATCCGCCACCACCCGCCAAAGCGCGTGCTGACACGGATGAGACACCGGATACGCCGGAGCAACCGCTTCCCGCACGTCAAGAGGATGCGCTGCCTGCGGTTCGTTCCATGCCTGCCGCTGCCCGCCAGTCCATTGTCGAACAGGAAGCGCAGATACCGGTCGCAGCGGTTGCTGCCAAACCGGTCCTGCCGGCTGCAGACGCCATGGCTGCGAAAGCGGACGCTGCGGAAGAAGAGATCGACAACGCCGACAATTTCTCGATCGACGCCGTCGCGTCTTTCCTCGCCACTCGTCTTGCCAAATCCGTCGCAGCGGTCGTGTCTCCAGCTGGTGATAGTGGTTCGACCACTACCGTCATGCTGGCGCGCGCCCTGTCCGAAATGGGCCGTTCGGTCGTTCTCGTCGATATGACGGCATCGGCCTGTCCGACGCGCCTGATGGCGCCTGAGACCGGACTGCCGGGCGTCATGGACCTTTTGGCGGGTGCCGCCGCCTTTGGCGAAACCATTCACGGCGACCGGCTTTCCGATGCCCATATCGTGCCGCGCGGCAATGCGCAGCCGCGTGAGGCCATGCGCGCGATCGACCGGTTGACCATGATCCTCAGCGCGCTTTCCGACGCCTATGACACAGTTCTGGTGGAATGCGGCGCGGTGCAGATATCGAGCCTTGAGAAAATGCTGCGCAATCTGCCGGCGGAAATCGTCGTGTCCGTTCCCGATAATGATAGCGAATTGCTGGAAAAGACCCTCGGAGAACTGGTTGCCCACGGCTACGAGCAGGCATTGCCGATGACCGGCATGCGCAAACCGGACCGTCTGAGCGCCGCATGAGATGCTGCGGCCGATAACCGGTCAGTCGGCAGCGGGCGTTGCGTCCATGCTCCGCCGACCGGCGCGGAAACGCTGAATGAACGCATAGAGTGCCGGATTGGATTTGATCAGGCTCTTTGTCCGGGCAATGGCAACGTAGGCAGAGGCTGCCGCGCGGCCCTTCAACGTCACCGGCAGGAAAATATCATGCTGCACGGTGAAAAGCGGACACCAACTACGCTTGTAGGGCTGGTCACCGACGCCGAAATCGAAGATCGCCGCATTTTCACTGCAAGCCCGTTCGATCATCAGCCAGAACAGCAGCTCACCGGGGCTGATTTCCGCGAAGGTCTCATCGATAGAACCGAACTGGCAGATGATGTGATCCTGCTTGCGCGAAAGGCCGGATATGGCAGCGATGAAACCTTCATTTTGACCATGCAGACGAATGGCGTGTAGTTCCAGAAGACTGTCTGTGCCGATCTCCGGAAAATTTGCGAGGTCATAGAAAAAGTCTTTTACCGATTGATCGCGAAAAACATCCGGAATGCCCTGCGATGCGAACCGGGCTGCCTTCTGTCGGAAAAACGTCTGCAATAATTCGCACTTTTCCCGTGGCGAACGGGCGATCACATGGCTGTAACCACCCATTTCCTCGGCTCTTCGGCTCTGGATGCGGAATTTCTTCCGGCGCCTCTTGGCGTTGATCTGCCGAAGCGTGCTCTCAAAATTTGCCAGTAAGGGAATCTGGAAGGCCGGGTTCTGGTTTTCGACGGATGCCAGATGCGAGAGCGGGTTGGTCCTGCCACGCCAGATCAGCGGTATGTTCTGCAAGGCCAGAATATCCGCCTGGCCACGCAGCAGCTTTCGCGCTTCGCGGGCAATGGCTGCCGCCGTTTTTTGGCTGGCTGCTTCGGCGAAGGACCGGTCGAAAAGCCCGGTATTGATATTGTTGAAACGGCCGCCGGGAAAACGTGCCTTGCGGATGCCGCCTTCCAGAACGATTTCGAGCGGCAGCAGGAACACGGTCTTTCCGCTTTGCCTGCCGCGAATGATGAGGAGGGGTCTGTCCTGCGTGTGCGCCCAGATGGAGCACCAGCCGTAACCCTGATGCAGCGAATTGAGCGGGTCGCACTCCAGCTGTTCCCAGTCGGCGCGGATAGTGGAGGCATCGTCGACGAGATCGATAGCCAGGCGATCGGCGCCGCGCCGCTCGTTTTGCACGGCGGCTGGTCCTTCACCCTCGCTGACTATGACCGGCGCTTCAGCCGCCATCCACGCTCTCCGGTTGTTTCGGTGAGACTATATCGTTGAGCGGCAAACAAGAGGTTTATAAAATTGCGACCTCTGGATGTCCCGTAGAAGGCAGGTGCCTATTCCTGTTTTTTGGAGCCGGCCATCCATTTGATGACCAGCATGGCGGGCAGTATCCACAAAAGCCCACTCAGCACGAAGTAGGCAAGATGCACCCACCATGGAGATTGCGCCAGCGTCGCCGACGCGATGGCCGTCGCCGCTACGGCGTAGATGACGACGAGGCAGATGATGACGATGGTGCCGATGAGCGATCTGAGGCGAGGGTGCATGAAATCTTCCGTAACCGAGCATGTATCCCAAAAGTGTCATCGGTTTTGGGGAAAAGACATGCGTAAAACAAAAAATCTAGATCGTCGTGGTGATTCGAAGCAGAAACAGGACGATCTAGTGTCTGGCGAAACTATACCGCCGCGACCGGATGCCGCAAACCCTGAGGCCTTGTTTTGTTGTGCCGGTTGGGGCTAATCAACATGACTGTATGATGGAGACCTCAAAGATGCATTCGAGCGGCATGACGATGGCAAATGGTTCTGCGGAAATGGTGGTGGAGGCTGCCCTGCAGAAACAGGAGAAGGATCGCCGCCTGCTGCGCATCTGGCTGCGCGTCGTTCTCTTCACGCTGTTCTGTCTCGTGCTTGTCGGCGGCGCCACGCGGCTGACCGAATCCGGCCTGTCAATTACCGAATGGAAGCCCATCCACGGCGCCATTCCGCCGCTTTCCGTTGCCGAATGGGAAGAGGAATTCCAGCTCTACAAGCGTATTCCCCAATATCAGGAAATCAACCGGGGCATGTCGCTCGATGAGTTCAAGACGATTTTCTGGTGGGAGTGGGCGCATCGACTGCTTGCCCGCGCCATCGGTCTCATCTTTGCCCTGCCGCTCGCCTTCTTCTGGCTGACCGGCCGCATCGAAAGGCGCTTGCGCCTGCCGCTCATCGGCCTTCTGGGACTTGGCGGCTTTCAGGGCTTCGTCGGCTGGTGGATGGTGTCTTCCGGCCTCGTCAACCGTACGGATGTCTCGCAATATCGCCTGGCAACGCATTTGACGATCGCGTGCCTCATCTTTGCGGGCTGCATGTGGATATTGCGCGGCCTGTCGCACCATTCGCCCGATGCTGCCAAAGAAACGACCGGCCGCCGTTTTGCTGCGCTGCTGACCTTCCTCTGTCTGTTCCAGATTTATCTCGGCGCGCTGGTGGCGGGGCTGAATGCCGGCCTGTCCTACAACACGTGGCCGCTGATGGACGGCTCCCTGGTGCCCGGCGATCTTTTCCTGCAACAGCCCTGGTGGATCAACCTGTTCGAAAACCCGAAGACGGTGCAGTTCGTCCACCGCCTCGGCGCCTATACGCTGTTTGCCGCCACGCTGTGGCATATGGTGTCCTTGGCGCGCGCCTTGCCCGGCACGCCGCATGCCCGCCGCGCCGTACTGTTCTTCGTGTTGATCTCCATTCAGGCGGCGCTCGGCATCACCACGCTTCTGATGCATGTGGACATTCATGTGGCGCTCGCCCATCAGGGCATGGCGCTGCTGGTGCTTGGTTTTGCAGTCGCCCATTGGCGAGGCTTCCTCGGCGAATACCCGGCACCTGTCGCGGTTGAGATCAGGGACTGAAAACCATTAAAATTGCTTCAGGACAGACTTGATGGTTGTCGCGACGGCCAGTTCGTCGTCGCGTTCGCGCGTGTTGCCATCTTCCTCGTGCCATGCCGCCGAAAGGCAGCCGTAGGCGAACGCATATTGTAGAAGTACCCGTTCGTCCCGTTTGAGCGCTTTCGCAAAAATCGACGCCATGGAGGCAATGCGTGCCTCGCTGCGTGTCAGATCGAAGCGGTCGAGTGGATTGGAGAACATGTTGGCGACGTCGAGTGCTTCATCGCCGATCAGGCCTGCCGGGTCGATGATGATCCAGCCACGCGCACTGCGCATGATGTTTTCGTGGTGCAGATCGCCGTGCAGCGGTCGAATATTGCTTTGGTGCCCGATAAGCTCCTCGGCAAGCGAAGCGGCTTCGATGTAGGGGCTGTCGGTGCCTTCGCTGCGATCGTGCTCGGCTTTACGGAACAGACTTTCGAAATATTGCGGCAGCGTCAGCAGGCTGGCTGGTGGCGTCTGCGTTGAAGGCTGGTGATAGTGAAGGAGAACATCGGCGGCGATTGCGGTCGTGGCATCATCGTCGCCGTCGCGAAAAAGCACGTCGCGCAATGTCTCATTGCCGGCATGTTCCATGAGCAATATGTCGTCGGAACGATCAAGCAGCTTCACGCAGCCGACACCCGCCCGCCATTCGATGAAATCCGCCCCGCGAAGGCTGTCTTTTAGAACCTTGTGTTTAAGTACCTTGGCGATGGCAAGGGAACCATTGCCAAGTCTGACTTCGTAAACCACCCCGGCCGGCGTATCGGCAATCTGTTTTGCGGCCTCGATATTCCACGAGGCCGGAAAAAAGGGGATAGCTCGGCTCACGCAGAAAGCCTCATGCCGAGAGCATCAGCTCCATGTTCTGGACAGCCGCACCCGATGCGCCCTTGCCGAGATTGTCGAGCAGCGCGACGAGATTGATGTGTTCGCCGCCCGGCGTGCCGAAGACGAACAGCTTCATCGTGTCCTTGCCCGCCAGTTCCTCGGCATCGATGCGGGACAGCCCCTTGCTTTCGGCAAGTGGAACGACGCTGACGATGTCCTGTCCGGCATAATGGGCGGTGAGCGCGGCATGCACGGTCTCGATGGTCGCGCCGTCCTTGAGGTCGGCGGCAAACAGCGGAACCTGCACGATCATGCCCTGCGGGAAGCGCCCGACGGAGGGTGCAAACAGCGGCGCGCGGTCCAGCTGGCCGTGAATGGTCATTTCCGGCACGTGCTTGTGTGCAAGCGTCAGGCCATAGAGGAAGTTGTTGGCACTGATCGCATCGTCCCTGCTCTGATCTTCCATCTGCGCGATCATCTGCTTGCCGCCGCCGGTATATCCGGACACGGCGTTGACGCTGACGGGATAACCATCGGGCAGAATGCCGGCGGCGCGCAGCGGACGCAGAAGGCCGATCGCGCCGGTCGGGTAGCAGCCCGGATTGGCGACGAAGCGGGCGGAACGAACCTTTTCGCCCTGTTCCTTGTCCATTTCGGCAAAACCGTAAGCCCAGTCCTTGTGAATACGATAGGCGGTCGAGGTGTCGATGATGCGGACATTGTTGTTGCCTGCCACCATGGTGACAGCTTCTCTGGAAGCATCATCCGGCAGGCAGAGAATCGAAATGTCGGCGTTGTTGAGCATGTCCTCGCGGATAGCGGCGTTGCGGCGCTCTGCTTCGGGAATGGACAGCAACTCGATATCGCGGCGACCAGCAAGGCGCGTGCGGATCTGCAGACCCGTTGTGCCGTGTTCGCCATCGATGAAGATCTTCGCTGTCATGTCCTTGTCCTGACTTTTCAGAGGGTTGCGAGTGTAATCGGATTCAGTTTGCTAAGCGCCCGGGCGTCGGTTCAGCCGGCCTTCGCCAGCCGTTCGGCGCGCAGGCCAAGCATATACATTGCAACGGTCGCTCCGGCAATGGCAGTGATATCAGCATGGTCGTAAGCGGGCGCGACCTCCACCACATCGGAGCCGCGAATATCGAGCTGGCCGAGTCCGCGAAGGACGGACAATATCTTGGCGCTTGTCGGCCCACCGGCCACAGGCGTACCGGTTCCGGGCGCAAAGGCTGGATCGAGGCAATCGATATCGAAGGTCAGATAGGTGGGCATCCCTGCCGTGTGCTTGATGATCAGCGAGGCGATGTCGCTCGCCCGCATCTCCTCCACCTCGTAACCGTGGAGAATGCGGATGCCGAAATCCTCAGGCGCATGGGTGCGAATGCCGATCTGGATGGAACGATCGGCATCGATCAGACCATCGCGCACGGCGCGTGCCACGAAGGAACCATGGTCAATGCGTTTGCCGTCGTCGAACCAGGTATCCTGATGCGCATCGAAATGCACCAGCGCCAGCGGGCCGTGCTTTGCCACATGCGCCTTCAGCAGCGGCCAGGTGATGAAATGGTCGCCGCCAAGCGTCAGCAGATAATCCGTCTTGGAGATGATCTTGCGCGCTTCCTTTTCGATTGTATCAGGCGTTTTCCAGTGATTGCCGTAGTCGAGCAGGCAGTCGCCATAATCGATGGTCGGCATATGGGCGAAAAGATCGCGGGCGAAGGGATATTGCGGGTCGTTGTCGAAAATCGCGGAGGCGCGGCGGGTCGCCTGCGGCCCGAAGCGTGCACCCGGCCTGTTGGATGTCGCTGCATCGAAGGGGACACCCCAGACGGCCGTCGATACGCCCTTGAGGATCTTGGTATATTTGCGCCGCATAAAGGAGAGGACGCCCGCATGGGTCGGGTCGGTCGCAGCCGATGTCAGCGTTGCTGCGGTGAAGGCATGGTCGATGGTTTTTGATGGCATTGATCACCCCATTGCGGTTTGCGCTGAGGGTGCTGTCTTCTCGCCGAAAAAACAAGGAGGATGGCAATGAAAAAAGGCGGAGCCGAAGCCCCGCCTTTTCGAAGTTTTGAACGAACGGTTCCGAGAAGCGATTAGCGCTTGGAGAACTGGAACGAACGGCGGGCCTTGGCCTTACCGTACTTCTTACGTTCGACAACGCGGCTGTCGCGGGTCAGGAAGCCACCCTTCTTCAGAACGGCGCGCAGGCCCGGTTCGAAGTAGGTGAGGGCCTTGGACAGACCGTGACGAACGGCACCGGCCTGACCGGACAGACCACCACCGGCAACGGTAGCGATGATGTCGAACTGGCCCGTGCGTGCAACGGCAACGATCGGCTGCTGAAGGATCATCTGCAGAACCGGACGTGCGAAATACGTGGTGAAATCGCGGCCGTTGATGATGATCTTGCCAGAACCCGGCTTTACCCATACGCGGGCAACGGCGTTCTTGCGCTTGCCGGTCGCGTAGGAGCGGCCGAGAGTGTCAACCTTGCGGACGTGCACGGGAGCAGAAGCTTCCGATGCAGGGGCGAGGTCTTTCAGAGAGGAAAGATCGGCCATTATCAGGCGCTCCTTACGTTCTTCTTGTTGAGCACGGCTACGTCGAGAACGACGGGCTGCTGTGCTTCGTGCGGGTGGTTCGAGCCGGCGTAAACGCGCAGGTTCTTCATCTGACGACGGCCGAGCGGGCCGCGCGGGATCATGCGCTCGACGGCCTTTTCAACGACGCGCTCCGGGAAGCGACCTTCGATGATCTGGCGAGCCGTACG
Organism: Agrobacterium sp. MCAB5; assembly: GCF_052114365.1. Taxonomy (NCBI): domain Bacteria; kingdom Pseudomonadati; phylum Pseudomonadota; class Alphaproteobacteria; order Hyphomicrobiales; family Rhizobiaceae; genus Agrobacterium; species Agrobacterium sp. MCAB5. The sequence goes on along the minus strand of NZ_JBFREP010000005.1, from coordinate 209,049 downwards.
TTCCTTGATGCCACCCGGGTGACCGGTGTGCCAGTAGTACTTCTTGTCGGAGTACTTGTTGCCGGTGAAGGCAATCTTTTCCGCGTTGATGACGATGACGTTGTCGCCATCATCGACGTGGGGGGTGTAGGTGGCCTTGTGCTTGCCGCGCAGGCGGGTTGCAATGATGGTGGCGAGGCGACCAACAACGAGGCCTTCGGCGTCGATGATGACCCACTTCTTCTCCACCTCAGCAGGCTTCTGAACGAAAGTAGACATGGATTTCACTTTCTAACGTGGACCCGTCATCCTCTTTTAAAGTAAGAGCATACGGGCGTTTCTTGTTGCTTGGTTTGGTCACCCGAAGGCGACCGCAAATGACCATATTCCCTTTGGAATCCGATCTGTCGCGCTTATACGGTGTGCTGGATGAAGCGTCAATATGACGGATTTTGCTGACTGTAAAAATAAACCAATAAAAACAATGGTTTATTTATGTGGTATTATTTTACCCCATAGATTTGCCTATTTCATCCCAGCCGCATGACCAGAACACCTGCTGCGATGATGCCGCCAGCGAGATAACGCCAGACGCTGGCGCGTTCTTTGAGGATGACGACGGAGATCACCAGCGCAAACAGAATTGAGGTTTCGCGCAGCGCCGCGACGACGGCGACGGGGGCCTTGGTCATGGCGTAGAGCGCCAGCCCGTAGGATAGGATGGAGCCGCCGCCGCCGATCAGGCCGCGCCACCAGTTTCGCTGCACATGCTGCGCAACGGCGCTTACGCCGCGCTGGTAAAAGGCAAAACCGAAGAGGAGGACGGGCGGCAGAAGCGACATCCACAGCGTATAGGAAATCGCGTTGCCGGAAAGCCTTGCGCCGACACCATCAACGAAGGTGTAGGATGCAATTACGAAGGCGTTGATGAGCGCGACAATGATCGCCTTTCCGCCGCCGCGCCGCGCCTCGAAGGCAAGCGTCAGGATGCCGCCGGAAATGATGGCAATCCCGGCAAGCGCAAGCGGGCTTAAAATCTCGCTGAGAAAAAGGCTGCTCGTCGCTGCGACGATCAGCGGCGCCACGCCACGCATGACGGGATAGACGAGGCCGATATCGCCGATCGTATAGGCGGCGGCGACTAGGCGGAAATAGGCAAATTGCAGAACGGCCGAGGCGATGAGAAAGGGAATGGCTACCGGCGCAGGAAACGGCAGGAAGGGCAGGAAGGGTAAAGAACAAGCTGCGGCGCCCGCCGCGATCAGCGAGGCGTCCAGCGACTTGTCGGATCCGGATTTTACCAGCGCATTCCATCCGGCATGCAATATCGCGCCCAGAAGCACCAGAATTAGAATGTCAAATGTCACGATAGAGACTCGCTCATGGGCTATTCCAGGCAACCTACAGCATCGGCTTGAAAACCGGAATCCATTTTCCGTGGTGGCTGTGGGAGACGCAAATCCTCCTGTCGTAAGCGGTTGCTTCTTTGCGGATTATGACGCGTGTCAAGTTTCGGGTTTGTGCGTGTTGCGGGATGGAGTGGGCAACTGTGCGAGAGGCGATATGCGGCCGTGCTCACGATTTCATCAGCAGGACAGACGCGCCGATGCCGGATGCACAGCTTATGGTTTTGCTGTGGAACGTGTTTTTTGCAAAAATGCGACCGATTGCGGCGATTATTCCTGCTCAAAATTGCCCATATCCAGAAGATAAAACTGTATCAATCAAGCGAGCACATGCAGGCTCAAAATGAAAAGAAGTTTCAATTCATTACTGAATGGCTCGCTACAACGTTACAGTTTTACCTATAACTTGATTTACGGAATAACTTTCTGAAAATTAGATACGCCTAATGCATCGGTGAACGGAATGAAAACAAACAGGAGACGAAGGGCGCATAAGATGCACGCAAATGTTGTTTCAGCAAATGTTCATCGAAATGCATGCTTTTGAAAAACTGGATAAAAATACTCAGCACAACGCCGCTTAAGGTGTTTTTATGAAATCATTTTGCGCGAAACTAGGTGTACTTTCGTGACACCACGAGCCCGGCTTGTTCAATATTTTCATTCGGGCGGGGGTTCAAGAGAAGGAAGAGGGTTCCTAGATCTAGGAAAGGGGCCGCAAAAAAGCGGTGCGAAAAGCTCGTCCGCGGATTTATGCGGGAGAGGCAATTCTCGCTGGGCCATTGAGCGTCGACCCGGCGCATGAGGTCCTTGAACCGCGCGATATGGCAGAGGGAAAAGTTGACATGCAGCATGATACCTATGAACCGGATTACCTCAGAAAAATTCTGACGGATGTCAGGACCATCGCCCTGCTTGGCGCCTCTCCCGATCCGGATCGGCCGAGCCACGGCGTCATGCGCTTTCTGCTGTCCAAGGGTTACCGCGTGTTTCCGGTCAATCCCGGTCAGGCGGGCAAGGAAATATTGGGGCAGAAGGTGTATGCGCGGCTTGCCGACATTCCCGAACCCGTTGATATGGTCGATGTGTTCCGGGCGCCGGAATATTTGTCGGCAATTGTCGAAGAGGCGATATTGCTGCCGCAGCGGCCATCGGTGATCTGGGGCCAGCTTTCGGTCAGAGACGACAATGCGGCGGCCAAGGCCGAGGCCTACGGCATGAACGTGGTGATGGACCGTTGCCCCGCAATTGAGTATCCGCGTCTCAATATTGTGCGATAGTTGGTACGGATTGGACTTATCATTTGGCGGCAAGGCATTATGATCCCTCCAAAATATCATTGGAGGAAACATCATGCCGAGCAGCAATCCCGGGTTCTCAACGTTGGCCGTGCACGCGGGCGCACAGCCCGATCCGACCACCGGTGCGCGCGCGACGCCGATCTACCAGACAACGGCCTATGCCTTCCGTGACGCCGATCACGCAGCCGCGCTGTTCGGATTAAAAGAGTTCGGCAATATCTACACGCGCATCATGAACCCAACCCAGGCGGTTCTGGAGGAGCGTGTCGCAGCGCTTGAAGGCGGCACGGCGGCACTTGCCGTTGCATCCGGTCACGCCGCGCAATTGCTGGTTTTCCACACATTGCTGCAACACGGCGACAATTTCGTCGCGGCACGCCAACTTTATGGCGGCTCCATCAATCAGTTCGGCCACGCCTTCAAGGGTTTCGACTGGCAGGTGCGCTGGGCCGATGCGGCTGATCCGGCCACTTTCGAACGGCAGATCGACGACCGCACACGCGCCATCTTCATCGAAAGCCTCGCCAACCCGGGCGGCACATTCGTGGATATCGCCGCGATTGCAGATGTCGCCCATCGTCACGGCCTGCCGCTCATCGTCGACAACACCATGGCAAGCCCCTATCTGTTGCGGCCGCTGGAACATGGCGCGGATATCGTATTGCATTCGTTGACGAAATTCCTCGGCGGCCATGGCAATTCCATGGGTGGCATCATCGTCGATGGCGGCACTTTCGACTGGTCGGCCACGGATAAATATCCGTCGCTGTCGCAGCCCCGCCCAGAATATTCCGGCGTCGTGCTGCACCAGACCTTCGGCAATTTCGCCTTCGCGATTGCCTGCCGCGTTCTTGGCTTACGCGATCTCGGCCCTGCGATCTCGCCCTTCAATGCCTTCCTCATCCTCACAGGCATAGAGACCCTGCCGCTGCGCGTTCAGCGCCACTCCGACAATGCCCTGGCCGTCGCCAAATGGCTGAAGGCGCACCCCAAGGTCGGCTGGGTGCATTATGCCGGGCTGGAGGACAGCGACAACTACGCAATCCAGCAGCATTATTCGCCAAAGGGCGCTGGTTCCGTCTTCACCTTCGGCATCAAGGGCGGTTATGCCGCCGGCAAGGCGCTGGTGGAAGGTCTGCAACTCTTCTCCCATCTCGCCAATATCGGCGATACACGATCTCTCGTCATCCACCCGGCTTCCACGACACATGCGCAGCTGACACCGGAACAGCAGACGGCGGCGGGTGCCGGACCGGATGTGGTGCGCCTCTCGATCGGCATCGAGGATGTCAAGGACATCATCGCCGATCTCGAACAATCGCTTGCGAAGCTCTGAGAGACCGGTGTCGTCATGACGAATTTTCTCGCATTCGAAGATACGCGAACCGCTACGGCCGGTGATGTAGAGGCGGAGGTGGAGCACAGTGCACCCGCACCGGAAAGGCTGATTTCCGGCGAGCCCAAATTCACCACGTGGAATCTGGAGGAAGCGCCCGGTGGCATCTATGCCGGCATCTGGCAGTCGACACCCGGCAAATGGCGGGTGGTCTATGACGAATGGGAATATTTCAACATCCTCGAGGGTCACTCGATCCTGACGGAGGATGGCGGATCCCCGCGCGACCTGAAACCGGGCGACAGGCTGGTCCTGCGGCCGGGCTTCAAGGGAACCTGGGAGGTCATCGAAACGACCCGCAAGGATTATGTCATCCGGTTGTAGGGGCCGGATGATTTCTATTGGTCCATCGCCGGGATAAAGGTTGTTCCCGGCGTGGCTGTCACCAGCTGAGATCGAGCCGTTCCAGACCATGGAAGTGATAGACGTCCTTTACCTTGGGCGGCTCGGCAATCTTCAGGCCCGGCAGGCGCTTGAAAAGCAGCGGCAAAGCGAGGTTCAGCTCCAGCCTTGCCAGCGGCGCGCCAATGCAGAAATGGATGCCGGCGCCAAAGGAGACGTTGGCGCCTTCGTTCCGGTCCGGCCTGAATGCTAGGGGATCGGAAAATTTTGCCGGATCGAGGTTGGCGGCTGCCAGAATGAGGCTGACCTTGTCGCCGCGTTTGAATTCCACGCCGTCGATCTCGACCGGTTCCAGAACCCAGCGCTGGAAGATATGGACGGGCGCGCAGATACGCAGCGTTTCTTCCACCGTGCGTTCCCTTGCCGTCTCGTCGTGGAAAAGTGTGTCAGGCGCAATGCCGCTTTCCAGAATGATGCGCACGGAATTGCCGATCTGGTGCACCGTCGCCTCGTGCCCGGCGTTCAACAGAACGATGGTGGTCGAGATCAGCTCGTCGTCGGTCAGATACTGGCCCTTGTGCTCCGTATGGATCATGTGGCTCAGCAGATCGTCTTTCGGCTCCGCCCGGCGCTCCGCGATCACACTGCGCACATAGTCTGAAAACTCATGTGCGGCCCTGTCGGCCAGAAGCTCGTCCTCGGGCGTGCGCTTGAACATGTACATGCCGACATAGGCATGTGACCATTTCAGAAGCTGCGGTCCCATTTCCTCGGGAATGCCGATCATGCGCGCGATCATCGTGACCGGGATGATATCGGCATAGGAAGAGAGCAGTTCCGTCTCGCCGTTTCGTTCGAAGGCGTCGATCAGCCGGTTGGCGAGTTCCTCTATTTCCGGCTTCATCTTGTCGACATGCCGCGAAACGAAAGCGCGGTTGATGAGGGTGCGCAGCCGTGTGTGTTCCGGCGGCTCCAGCTCCAGAAGCGAGTGCTGCTCTGCGGCGTCGAAATGCTTCACATGCTCGAGCGGCTCTGCCAGACCGATCTCCTCGCGGCTCGCAACATGCAGGATCTGCCGTCCGAACCGGCGGTCGCGCAGGAGGGCGCTGACATGGTCGTATTCGGTGAAAAACCACTGCCGCTGCTCTTCCCAATAGAAAGTGGGACATTGGGCATGCAGGGCAGCGTAGACCGGGTTCGGATCGTTGTAGAAAGCCGGATTGCGTGCATCGAGTGAAACACGACGCGTGGCGGGATCGATTTTGAGAAAGGGAAATGTCGCTGTCATGTCCATGGTTTATCCGCGCGCCGCACTTTGGGAAGGGCGGGAAAATGCCGTTCCGTGTGTTTATCCGCATGTCACTGCATGGTTACTTTGTCACCGGTTGGCGATGGCCGCTATCCGGTTCAGCGCCGCAACCTGCCGGTTGGCATTGTTGTCCATCGGGTTTTCGTTCCGGTCCGGGGAGGGGACGACAACATTGGCTGAATTGACGTGGATCACGGTGCGGTTGCGGCCGGCCTTCTTGGCCGCGTAAAGCGCGCGGTCGGCCTCCGTCATCATCACGCTCAGGTCCGCATCCTTGATCATGGCTTCGGATATGCCGACGCTGGTCGTGACCTCGATGTTTTCGCCGCGTGCGCTGATCTTCGAAAGGCGCAGGTTGCTGCGGATGGCTTCCGCAAGCGTCACGGTGCTGGAGGGGCTTTCCACTTCGGCGACGAGCGCGAATTCTTCTCCGCCCATCCTGACGAACAGGCCGCGCTCACCGATGACCCGCTGCGCCATATTGCAAAAATGCACAAGCACCGCGTCTCCCGACTGATGGCCGTATTTGTCGTTGATCTTCTTGAAATGGTCGATGTCGAACAGCGCCAGCGCCACGTAACGGCTGGAGCCGGGCGACCTTTTTTTGATGTGTTCGAACTCTTCAAGCAGCCCTCGCCGGTTGAGGACGCCGGTCAGGTGGTCGGTCATGGCCAGCCGGTGCAGGCGGGTTTCCGTGTCTTCCATGATGATCTTGGCGCTCATCATGACGATGATGGTAAAGCCGAGAATGCCTGAAAAGGCGAGCGCTGCCGTCAGCGGAATGGCGTTGGGGGCGGCGGCGTTGACGGGAATGACGATGGACGCCACGAGCGCCCCGCAAAATGCCTGCACGATGAAGGTGGCCGCCAGCACCTTGCGGCTGAATGACGCGCGTGCCTTGCTGGCCAGAAGAATGCCGGCCAGCATGAAATAACCGGTGGCGGCACAGATGTGATAGAGCAGGATGCGCGGGACCATGTTTTCGCGTACGGGGCCGATCAGCATGCCCGCTACCCATAACAGCGCCGGAATGGCGATCCAGCCGGCGGTCTTGCGCTGTTCGAAGGACAGGAGACCGGCGAGCCAGAAACTGAAGGCCGAAAGGGCAAGCGTATTGCCGACTTCGATCGATAGGAAGTTGGGAATATCGCCGCGCAGCGCCACCATCACCGTGCCGGCGCTCGTCGCGGCAAAACCGGCTGCGAAATAGATATTGTGCCGGCGGGCAGGGCGGTGCAGCCACAGGGTTCCCAGCAGCAGGGCAAGGGTCAGCGTTTCCGACGCCCAAAGCAGCATGCCCGTCTTTGCATCCAGCATTGCAAAATCCTATCTGCGCTATCATGCCGTAAAAGCGGTTCGCGGCACGATGTGCGCAATGCCCGCCGAATTGGTGGAGATGCCATTTCGCCTCAAAAGAGGCTCCCGCCCCCTGACGGGAAACCGGAAATTCGCGGGCGTAGTATCAGCCGCAAATACCTAACGAGTTCTTGCCAGTGAGAAGTTATATCTGGGCAACACACCGGTTTTTGCGTTTGCGGTTTGCTCCTGTTAAAAAATAATGCGGGCGACAGAGAATGGTCCGGTTGGCATCGGCTTGTCCATAGCCGTTACCCCGCGGGTGGAAAACGCCCGTAAACGCTGTTGAGCCGTTAAGGATATGCGGCTTCGTGTCTTGAAGTACCGGGCAGGGACACTCTATGTAGGGAGAACGAAGGTTAGAAGTGATTCCGGAGCGGTTTTCCGCGAAGGGCAGAGTTTGACAAAGGACGGACATGAAAAATCCAGTTGATACCGCCATGGCTCTGGTGCCGATGGTCGTAGAGCAGACCAATCGCGGCGAACGCTCCTATGACATATTTTCCCGTCTTCTCAAGGAACGCATCATTTTCCTCACCGGACCGGTGGAAGACCAGATGGCCTCGCTCGTCTGCGCGCAGCTGCTTTTCCTTGAGGCTGAAAACCCGAAGAAGGAAATCGCGCTCTACATCAATTCGCCGGGTGGCGTCGTGACCGCCGGCATGGCGATCTACGATACGATGCAGTTCATCCGCCCTGCCGTTTCGACGCTTTGCGTCGGCCAGGCCGCATCCATGGGCTCGCTGCTTCTGGCCGCTGGCGAAAAGGGAATGCGTTTCGCAACTCCGAACGCCCGCATCATGGTGCATCAGCCCTCCGGCGGCTTCCAGGGGCAGGCTTCGGATATCGAGCGTCACGCCCGCGACATCATCAAAATGAAGCGTCGCCTTAATGAAGTCTACGTGAAGCACACCGGCCGCACGCTGGAAGAGGTTGAAAAAACCCTTGATCGCGACCACTTCATGGATGCCGACGAGGCCAAGGACTGGGGTGTGATCGACAAGATCCTCACCTCGCGCCAGGAAATGGAAGGCGCCGCCGCGAATTAAGGCGCGACGCTTTTTGACGGTTGTTTAACCCCGCAAAGTAATTTCGGGGCTTTCAACCGCAACAGAAAGCGATATTAGTATATATAAAGGCTGTGTTGAATTTTTATGACGTGGCCTTTGGTTTGATGGGGAATTCGTTGCAGCCGGTTGTCAGCTCATGTATCTGATACCGGTTAGTACCCCGGGAAACGAGGCGGATACGGCGATGCACCCAAGGGCGGCCGTATCGGCGGGCGGTAAGTTGACCGCGATCCGTTTGGCGGACCTGCGGCGTGCTGGAAGGAAAGTGATATGAGCAAAGTCAGCGGCAGCAACGGCGGCGACTCTAAGAATACACTCTATTGTTCATTCTGCGGCAAGAGCCAGCACGAAGTCCGGAAACTCATTGCCGGACCGACGGTATTCATCTGCGATGAATGCGTCGAATTGTGCATGGACATCATCCGCGAGGAGAACAAGACGTCGATGGTGAAGTCGCGCGAGGGTGTTCCCACCCCGCAGGACATCATCAAGATCCTCGACGAATACGTCATCGGCCAGAAGCAGGCGAAAAAAATCCTGTCGGTGGCCGTTCACAACCATTACAAGCGCCTCGCGCACGCCTCCAAGAATGGCGATGTCGAGCTTGCGAAGTCGAACATCATGCTCGTCGGTCCGACGGGTTGCGGCAAGACCTATCTTGCCCAGACGCTCGCCCGCATCATCGACGTTCCCTTCACAATGGCGGACGCAACGACGCTGACCGAAGCCGGTTATGTCGGCGAGGACGTGGAAAACATCATCCTGAAGCTGTTGCAGGCTGCGGATTACAATGTCGAGCGCGCCCAGCGTGGCATCGTCTATATCGACGAAGTCGACAAGATTTCCCGCAAGTCGGACAACCCGTCGATCACGCGTGACGTGTCGGGCGAGGGCGTTCAGCAGGCGCTTCTGAAGATCATGGAAGGCACGGTCGCTTCCGTTCCGCCGCAGGGCGGCCGCAAGCATCCGCAGCAGGAATTCCTGCAGGTGGATACGACCAACATTCTCTTCATCTGCGGCGGCGCGTTTGCCGGCCTGGACAAGATCATCTCGGCCAGGGGCGAAAAGACCTCGATTGGCTTCGGTGCGACCGTCAAGGCGGAAGACGATCGCCGCGTTGGCGAGGTGCTGCGCGAACTGGAGCCGGAAGATCTGGTGAAATTCGGTCTTATTCCGGAATTCATCGGTCGTCTGCCGGTTCTGGCGACGCTGGAGGACCTTGACGAGGATGCGCTGATCCAGATCCTGTCCGAGCCGAAGAACGCGCTGGTCAAGCAGTATCAGCGTCTTTTCGAGATGGAAGATGTGGAACTGACCTTCCACGAGGACGCGTTGCGCGAGATTGCCCGCCGGGCGATTACCCGCAAGACGGGTGCCCGCGGTCTGCGCTCGATCATGGAAAAGATCCTTCTGGATACCATGTTCGAACTGCCGACGCTGGAAGGCGTGCGCGAAGTGGTGATCTCCAACGATGTCGTCAGCGGCATCGCTCGCCCGCTCTACATCTATGCGGATCGTCAGGAAGAAAAGGCCAATGTTTCGGCTTGATTGACCGATCCGACGCTTTGATGAATTCAAAAGGCCCGCACTCGTGCGGGCCTTTTCTGTTGTGGCAGGTGCGAAACTTGCCGCTAACTTGGAGTAACCCGATTTTGCGTTTGGAGCGGATTGCGCTTTGCTGATAAAGTCTTAAAACTGATTTGCAGCGCGATATGACGGAAATGTGAATTACCGTCGGCGACCCGGTTCCTGATCCTGTGGGATAACCGGAAATGTCGGGAGTAATAGCCGGCGCTGTATTTGTTTGAATTTTACGGCCGTGCCGTTGCGCGGGGTCGTCTCTTCCGGTGACTTGAAATCGGCGTTCCGAAACTCCATTTTCAGTCTCGAGAAATGAATATGCCGGACGCCCCAAGACGTCAGGCAAAGTGTCCTGAAAGGGACCATGAAAGGAAATGATATGACGAACATCACGTCTGCGGCATCCGGCGGTATCTATCCGGTACTTCCCCTGCGCGACATTGTCGTTTTCCCGCATATGATCGTTCCCCTGTTCGTCGGGCGGGAAAAATCCATTCGCGCTCTCGAAGAGGTCATGGGCTCGGACAAGCAGATCATGCTTGTTACCCAGATCAACGCCAGCGATGACGATCCGTCCCCGGAAGCCATCCACAAGGTCGGCACGGTCGCTAACGTTCTCCAGCTTCTGAAGCTGCCCGACGGCACCGTGAAGGTGCTTGTGGAAGGCAAGGGCCGCGCCCAGATCGAGGCCTATACCGACCGCGAGGATTTCTACGAAGCGTCTGCGACGCCGCTGCAGGAGCCTGCGGAAGACCCGGTTGAGATCGAGGCGCTGTCGCGTTCCGTCGTTTCGGAGTTCGAGAGCTATGTGAAGCTCAACAAGAAGATTTCGCCCGAGGTTGTCGGCGCTGCCGGCCAGATCGACGATTATTCGAAGCTGGCCGATACGGTTGCTTCGCACCTGTCGATCAAGATCACCGAAAAGCAGGAAATGCTGGAAACCGTCAGCGTGAAGCAGCGGCTTGAAAAAGCGCTCGGCTTCATGGAAGGCGAAATTTCCGTGCTTCAGGTTGAGAAGCGTATCCGCTCGCGCGTCAAGCGCCAGATGGAGAAGACGCAGCGCGAATATTATCTGAACGAACAGATGAAGGCGATCCAGAAGGAGCTCGGCGACGGCGAGGACGGCCGTGACGAGATGGCCGAACTGGAAGAGCGCATTGCCAAGACCAAGCTTTCCAAGGAGGCCAAGGATAAGGCCGAGGCGGAAATGAAGAAGCTTCGCCAGATGAGCCCGATGTCTGCGGAAGCGACTGTCGTGCGCAACTATCTGGACTGGCTGCTCAGCCTGCCCTGGGGCAAGAAGTCGAAGGTCAAGGTTGATCTCAACAGCGCCGAGGCGGTCCTCGATCAGGATCATTTCGGTCTGGACAAGGTCAAGGAACGCATCGTTGAATATCTGGCCGTGCAGGCTCGCGCTTCGAAGATCCGTGGCCCGATCCTGTGCCTCGTCGGTCCTCCCGGCGTCGGCAAGACTTCGCTCGCCAAGTCGATCGCCAAGGCGACCGGCCGCGAATATGTGCGTATGGCGCTGGGTGGTGTGCGTGACGAGGCGGAAATCCGCGGTCACCGCCGTACCTATATCGGCTCTATGCCGGGCAAGATCGTTCAGTCGATGAAGAAGGCCAAGAAGTCCAATCCGCTCTTCCTGCTCGACGAGATCGACAAGATGGGCATGGATTTCCGTGGCGATCCGTCTTCCGCACTGCTGGAGGTGCTCGATCCGGAACAGAACTCCACCTTCATGGACCACTATCTTGAAGTGGAATACGACCTGTCCGACGTGATGTTCGTGACCACGGCCAACACGCTGAACATTCCAGGTCCCCTGATGGACCGTATGGAAGTGATCCGCATCGCCGGTTACACGGAGGACGAAAAGCGCGAAATCGCCAAGCGTCACCTGCTGCCGAAGGCGATCAAGGAACATGCCCTGCGTCCGGAAGAGTTCTCGGTCAGCGATGACGCTCTGATGATCGTGATCCAGCAGTACACCCGCGAGGCGGGCGTGCGCAGCTTCGAGCGCGAGCTGATGAAGCTTGCACGAAAGGCCGTGACCGAGATCATCAAGGGCAAGGTCAAGTCCGTGGAAGTCACCGCAGCCAATGTCCCGGATTATCTGGGCGTTCCGCGGTTCCGCCACGGCGAGGCAGAGCGTGAGGATCAGGTTGGTGTCGTCACCGGTCTGGCATGGACGGAAGTTGGCGGTGAGTTGCTCACCATCGAAGGCGTGATGATGCCGGGCAAGGGCCGCATGACGGTCACCGGCAACCTCAAGGAAGTGATGAAGGAATCCATTTCGGCAGCGGCATCTTATGTCCGCTCGCGCGCCGTGGACTTCGGCATCGAACCGCCGCGTTTCGACAAGAGCGACATCCACGTTCACGTTCCGGAAGGGGCTACCCCGAAGGACGGACCGTCTGCCGGTGTTGCCATGGCAACCGCCATCGTCTCCATCATGACCGGTATCCCGGTCTCCAAGGATGTGGCGATGACGGGCGAAATCACGCTTCGTGGTCGCGTGCTGCCAATCGGCGGCCTGAAGGAAAAGCTGCTTGCGGCGCTTCGCGGCGGTATCAAGAAGGTGCTCATCCCGGAAGAAAACGCCAAGGACCTGGCGGATATTCCTGATAATGTGAAGAACGAGATGGAGATCATCCCGGTGTCTCGCATGGGTGAGGTCATCAAGCACGCGCTGCTTCGCATGCCCGAGCCAATCGAGTGGGACGGCAGCATCGAAACGCCTGTTATCGCAACTGTCGACGGTGTCGACGAGGGCGGACAGACGATCGCACATTGATTGCCACATCGTTGTGAAAGCCAGAATCGGTTTTCGCGACACCTGTGCGTAGATTCAATGTGTTAGACGCCGAAAGGCGCGATGCTTCTTTGATGCTCGCAGAACTGGTGCGAAATTGGCACGTTTAAGGGAAAGGCCGGCAGAAATGTCGGCCTTTTTTGTGAAAAACCCCGCAGACCCCTTGTTTTTCAGGCGATTCCAGCGCTTTTGAGTTGCTGCGCGCGGATACAGACGTATTCTGCGCCGGCTTAATTTGAGTCGTTTCAAACCATTGAAAGGGGTGGAAACATGAACAAGAACGAGCTCGTCTCTGCTGTTGCCGAAAAGGCTGGTCTCACGAAGGCAGATGCTGCTTCCGCTGTTGATGCCGTATTCGAAACCGTACAGAACGAACTGAAGAGCGGTGGCGACATCCGTCTCGCTGGCTTCGGCAGCTTCTCCGTAAGCCGTCGTGAAGCCTCCAAGGGTCGTAACCCTTCCACGGGTGCTGAAGTCGATATCCCGGCTCGCAACGTACCGAAGTTTTCCGCAGGCAAGGGCCTGAAGGACGCCGTCAACTCGTAAGGTTTCCGAAAGGCCGTGACGTCCGGCGGCGGGCGGACGGCGTTTCAGGTTCACGAGGAAACATGTTTTGACGCCCTGACGCCATCATGCCGGCACGTAAACCGGGCGGCTTTTCGAAATGCTTTTTCGGATAGCCCTTTTTTCGAACCGGCAAGATGTACTTGAAAGTAGGAGAGCGCGCCTGTGTAGCCTCCATCCGGTCACACGGCGCTCTGATACGCGGAATGTGCGCAAGAACAGGAAAGCCCGGCCTTCATGGTCGGGCTTTTTGATTCCTCCGACAGGAAATGTCATGCCGCTGTCATGTCTCTGACGCAGAAGCCATAGGGTGTTTTTTTGGATCCAAGGGGGATTTATAATGGCGTTCCGACTTTCTCAGATGGCTTTGACTGCTGCTCTGCTCACGTCCGCGGCCTTTCCGGCTGCTGCCGAGCCGGTTTTCAACCGCATCGCATCTTTCCCGGTCGTAAAGAACCTGCCAGCGGACAAGGACGCGAAGGCCGTCACTTCAGCTGAAATCGTAACCGCCAGCGAAGATGGCAAGACGCTGATCTATTCGGACAGCCCGCTTGGCGGCATTGGTTTCGTTGACATCACCGATGCGAAGGCACCCAAGGCTGGAGGCGCGTTGCTGCTGGAAGGCGAACCGACCTCGGTTGCCGTTGCTGGCGCCAAGGTTCTGGCCGGTGTCAATACGTCCGAAAACCGCGCCAAGCCGTCCGGCAAGCTGGTGACGGTCGATATCGCCACCAAGAAGATTGAAGCGAGCTGCGATCTCGGCGGCCAGCCAGATTCTGTCGCAATTTCCCCGGACAAGACCTTCGCCGCTATCGCGATCGAAAACGAACGCGATGAAGAGGTGAACGAAGGCGCCCTGCCACAGATGCCGGCCGGTTATCTGGTGACGGTCGGTCTGAAAAACGGCGTTGCCGACTGCGCGACGCTGAAGAAGATCGACGTGACCGGCCTTGCCGAAATCTCCCCGGAAGATCCGGAGCCGGAATTCGTCTCGATCAATGCCAATGGCGAGATCGCGCTCACGCTGCAGGAAAACAACCACATCGTCATCATCGACGGCAAGACCGGTACGGTAAAGACGCATTTCTCCGCCGGCACGGTTGATCTGGAAGGCGTCGACACGAAGACGGACGGCCAGATCAAATTCACCGACAAGCAGGAAGGCCGCAAGCGTGAGCCAGATGCCGTGAAGTGGCTGGACAATGACCGAATCGTCATCGCCAATGAGGGTGACTGGCAGGGCGGCGCGCGCGGCTTCACCATTTTCGACAAGACCTGCAAGCTTCTTTATGAAGCCGGTGCCACCCTTGAGCACGCTGCCGCCAGCATCGGCCACTATCCGGAAAAGCGCTCCAAGGCCAAGGGCATCGAGCCGGAAGGTCTGGAGACGGCAACCTTCGATGGTCAGAAGTACTTCTTCGTTCTTGCCGAGCGCGCGTCTCTCGCTGCGGTCTACAAGGATACGGGCGGCACACCGGAACTGGTCCAGCTTCTGCCCTCGGGCATTTCGCCTGAAGGTGCCGTCGCCATTCCGTCGCGCAATCTTCTCGTCACTGCCAACGAAGCCGATCTCGTCGAAGATGGCGGCGCTCGCTCGCATGTCATGATCTATGAACGCGCAGAAGGCCAGATTGCCTACCCGCAGCTCGCTTCCGCCACCGTTGATGGCGCACCGATCGGCTGGGGCGCTCTCTCCGGTCTGGTGGGCGATGCTGAAAAGCCTGGCATCCTCTATGCCGTGTCCGACTCGGTCTATGGAAACCAGCCGTCGATCTACACCATCGACGCAACGAAGAAGCCTGCCACCATAACCAGCGCCCTGCGCATCAAGCGCGACGGTATCGCAGCCCAGAAACTCGACATCGAAGGCATTACGCTTGACGGTAAGGGCGGCTTCTGGCTGGCCTCGGAAGGTGACAGTGCCAAGCTCGTGCCCCACGCACTCTACAATGTCAGCGCCAAGGGCGAGATCAAGGCTGAGATCGCTCTGCCGAAGGAACTGCTGGCTGGCGAAACCCGCTTCGGTTTCGAAGGCGTGACCATGATCGGCAAGGGCGACAACGCGACGCTGTGGATGGCCGTACAGCGCGAGTGGGGCACGGACGAGAAGGGTTTCGTCAAGCTCGTCTCCTACAATCCGAAGTCCAAGGAATGGGGTGCCGTGCGTTACCCGCTCGACAAGACCGAGGCGGGCTGGGTCGGCCTTTCTGAAATCACCGCACAGGGTGACTATGTCTATATCGTCGAGCGCGACAATCAGGTCGGTGACAAGGCAAAGATCAAGAAGCTTTACCGCGTCGCGATCGCTGACCTGAAGCCGGGCAAGATCGGTGGCGAACTGCCTCTGGTGGCCAAGCAGGAAGCACATGATTTCCTGCCGGACCTCAAGGCCCAGACGAATGGCTATACCGTTGACAAGCTGGAAGGCTTCACCTTCGACAAGGCAGGAACGGCCTATGTCGTCACTGACAATGACGGCGTCGACGGATCTTCCGGCGAAACGCTGTTCTTTACCGTCGATCTAAAGGCGATCAACTGATCGGTCCGAATAGAATCGCAAATGAGAAAAGCCGGGCATAGCCCGGCTTTTTTGTGCTGCGGAAGAAACCCCGATCTGGGGAATGCCGATTCCCCACGATGAGTCGCACACCAGCCGTTAAAACCGGCATGGTCGCGTCGCTATCGCATAATCGAGGGTGTTATCCGGAGGATTTCCATGAATGTGCAGTGGACCAGATCGCTAGAGATCACCGCCCCATGGAATTCTTGCTTTTGGGAGTGCTGTCTTTTTCCGAGTCCTGCTGGACCCAGCGGAAAAAAATATAAACAGGCAGCGCAATAAGCGCGAGTGTTACAAACGCGTCGACCGACATGGTTTCATCCATCATTTATACCGTTCATCATGAAACGGCTCGAAAACAATGCATGAAATCTCTTTAAAAAGTCTGAATCTGCTTATTTTTCGGGATGTTGCGGGGTGGCACACCTATAGGAGCCGGCCTGTATTAATGTGGAACAGGAGTGCCGATCTGGCATAGACTCACGCCGGAAAAGCCGCTCCACCAGCCCAAGGCCGCGGCCGTCTACAGAATCGGGGGCAGGGCCCGTGATTCCCGATGCCGGAAGGCACCGACATCCGAAAGAGCTTCGGCTTGGTAATGCGCACAATTTGAAGAAGCTGGAAAATGGTGGGCGATGAGAGACTCGAACTCCCGACATCCTCGGTGTAAACGAGGCGCTCTACCAACTGAGCTAATCGCCCTTCGCGTCTTGCAGATCGTGTCTGCCGCGTCGGTGGCCGTGATGTATTCGGATCGGAAAAAAACCGCAAGGGCTTTTGTGAAGTTTTTTTGTTTTTTTTCCGGACAGCTTTGCCCACTGGCAGAGGTGATCGGCAAAAAGCCGGGAACTGCGGGCTTTTCGATAAAAACAACGCCCGGCCGTTACCTTTGGCGGTATGCTGGAATCGCGTTACGGACGCTCCGGCTGTGGACAAGTTTTTTGTTTTTGTTGGGAAAAGCCCGGAAAACAAGGCATTCGCTGCAATGCCGGTCAAAGGCCTTTCAGTTTTTTCCGATCAAAATGAAGAAGCTTATTCTTTTGTCGTGAAACCTGCTTGACACCCCCGCACGAACGCCGTAGTTAGCCGCTCAACGAACAGCCGAGGCTGGTTCGTACGGCGAGACTAAGGTCTTGTCGGTCAGGATAAGCGGGTGTAGCTCAGTTGGTTAGAGTGCCGGCCTGTCACGCCGGAGGTCGCGGGTTCGAGCCCCGTCACTCGCGCCATCCTGTTCCTCGGAAAAAACGCAGACGAATGTCTGTGGAGCGCGGGTGTAGCTCAGTCGGTTAGAGTGCCGGCCTGTCACGCCGGAGGTCGCGGGTTCGAGCCCCGTCACTCGCGCCATTTCTTTCACTGAAATGACACTCCCAAACGAAGCAAGCAGGCATCGTCCTGCCATATCGGCAATGGCGATTTCAGCGCCTGTTTCCGGCATTTGCGAGCGCGGTTTTTCCTGCTGTTTTTAGTCAAGTTTCGATATCGAGAGATCGTCACTTCGCTGCCATTTTGACGTAAAATTCGTGTGACTTTTTTGCGGTTGCGTCGTTCAATCGATTATTATTGTATTTGAGGGGCTTAGCTCGGAATTGTGGCCCAAATTTGCGTCAATTCCGGCAATATTGTTGCCAATCAATGCGGCAGGTGTCTTGAAATGGTGCCTAAACTCTTGCAGAGAGAGCGCGGCTGCGCTAACCACTTTGGCGTTGCAACATATTTGTGCGCCTTTAGACTTTCAGTCGCAAAGGCAGGTCCGGCACCCGGCCGGACAGGGAAGAGACCATGACTGAACTCCTCAGTTCCTATATTCCGATCGCAATCTTTATCGGTATCGCTCTTGTCATTGGCCTGGCGCTTCTCATCGCGCCTTTCGCTGTCGCTTATAAGGCGCCGGACCCGGAAAAGCTCTCCGCTTTCGAGTGCGGTTTCAATGCCTTCGACGACGCCCGCATGAAGTTCGATATCCGGTTTTATCTGGTGTCAATTCTCTTCATCATCTTCGACCTGGAAGTCGCCTTCCTGTTCCCCTGGGCTGTGTCCTTCGGTGATATGGGCTGGTTCGGTTTCTGGTCTATGATGGTGTTCCTCGCCGTTCTCACCATCGGCTTTATCTATGAGTGGAAGAAGGGAGCGCTGGAATGGGCATGAGCCAGAACAACAGCACGCTCGTTGCACCGCAGCCGAAGGGGATCATCGATCCCGCGACCGGCAAGCCTGTCGGCAGCAACGATGCCTACTTCACGGAAATCAACGACGAGCTGGCCGACAAGGGCTTTCTCGTCACCTCGACCGACGAGCTGATCACCTGGGCGCGTACCGGCTCCCTGATGTGGATGCAGTTCGGTCTTGCCTGCTGCGCCGTCGAGGGTCTGATGCAGGCTTCCGGCCCGCGTTACGACATGGAGCGCTTCGGTGTCGCCCCGCGCGCCTCGCCGCGCCAGTCGGACGTGATGATCGTCGCGGGAACGCTGACCAACAAGATGGCGCCGGCACTGCGCAAGGTCTACGACCAGATGCCTGAGCCGCGCTACGTCATCTCCATGGGCTCCTGCGCCAATGGCGGCGGCTATTACCATTATTCCTACGCCGTCGTGCGCGGCTGCGACCGAGTTGTGCCGGTGGATATCTACGTTCCGGGCTGTCCCCCCACGGCGGAGGCGCTGCTTTACGGCGTGCTTCTGCTGCAGAAGAAGATCCGGCGTACCGGTACGATTGAGCGCTAAGGGCAAAGGACGGATTAAGGAATGAGCGAAGCTCTAAACGATCTTGCTGCTTACGTTAAGGAAGCGCGTGGTTCCCTCGTGGTTTCGGCCGATATCGCCTATGGCGAGTTGACGCTGAACACGACGACGGAAAGCGTTATCGCGCTTTTGACGTTCCTGCGTGACGATGTGCAGTGCGGTTTCGTCAACATCATCGATATTTGCGGCGTCGACTGGCCGCAGCGCGAGAAGCGTTTCGACGTTGTCTATCACCTCTTGTCGCCGCGCCAGAATCTGCGCGTGCGCATCAAGCTGCAGGTGGCGGAAGACGAGGGCGTTCCCTCGGCAACCTCCGTTTACATGGGTGCAGACTGGTTCGAGCGCGAAGCCTGGGATATGTACGGCATTCCTTTCGAAGGCCATGCGGATCTTCGCCGAATCCTCACCGACTACGGTTTCGAAGGTCATCCGCTGCGCAAGGATTTTCCGGTTACCGGCTTTGTGGAAGTACGCTACGATGACGTTCTGAAGCGGGTTCTCTATGAACCGGTCGAACTAAAGCAGGAATTCCGCAATTTCGATTTCCTCTCTCCCTGGGAGGGGACTGACTATGTTCTCCCGGGTGACGAAAAGGCCAAGCAATGAGCGAAGCCCCCGCGACAGAGCACGGACAATGTCTTTGCGGCGCCGTTGGCTTCAATGCCCGCATCGGCGCCCGCGAATTCGGCGTTTGCCATTGCTCGATGTGCCGCCGCTGGTCCGGCGGAACATTTCTGGCTGTCGAATGCGCTGACGTCGCCATCGAGAACGAGGAACATTTCGGTGTTTATACCTCGTCGGAATGGGGCGAGCGTTGCTTCTGCAAGAATTGCGGCAGCACGCTGATGTGGCGCTCCAAGGATGGCAAGCATTTTGCCGTCTCGTTGCAGGCTTTCGACAACCCTTCCAGTTTCCATTTTGCGTCGCAGATTTTCACGGATGAGAAGCCTTCGAGCTATTCTTTCGCGCAAACCACGCAGAACATGACCGGCCCCGAATTCATCGCCATGATCACCTCGGCGGAGCACTAGAATGACTGAGCATAACGTCCGCAATTTCACGATCAACTTCGGTCCGGAACACCCTTCCGCGCACGGCGTGCTGCGCCTGGTTCTGGAACTGGACGGCGAAATCGTCGAGCGCGTCGATCCGCATATCGGTCTTCTGCATCGCGGTACCGAAAAGCTGATCGAGACCAAGACCTACCTTCAGGCGGTGCCTTATTTCGACCGTCTCGACTACGTCGCGCCGATGAACCAGGAACACGCTTTCGCGCTCGCCGTCGAAAAGCTGCTGGGTCTCGAAATCCCGATGCGCGGCCAGCTAATCCGCGTGCTTTATTCGGAAATCGGCCGCATCCTGTCGCACATCATGAACGTGACGACTCAGGCCATGGACGTCGGCGCAATGACGCCGCCTGTCTGGGGCTTCGAGGAACGTGAAAAGCTGATGGTGTTCTACGAGCGCGCCTGTGGCGCCCGCATGCACTCGGCCTATGTCCGTCCGGGCGGCGTGCATCAGGATTTGCCGCCGGAATTGGTCGAGGATATCGGCAAATGGTGCGATCCCTTCATTACCGTTCTCGACAATATCGAAGGCCTGTTGACCGACAACCGCATCTACAAGCAGCGTAACGTCGATATCGGCGTCGTCTCGCTTGAAGACGCCTTTGCCTGGGGTTTCACGGGCGTCATGGTGCGCGGTTCGGGTGCTGCCTGGGATTTGCGTCGCGCGCAGCCCTACGAGTGCTATTCCGATCTGGAGTTTGATATCCCCGTCGGCAAGAACGGCGACTGCTATGACCGTTACCTGATCCGCATGCAGGAAATGCGCGAATCGGTGAAGATCATGAAGCAGTGCGTCGATCTTCTGTCCGGCAAGCACCGCATCGGCCCGGTCTCCTCGCTGGATGGCAAGGTGGTTCCGCCCAAGCGCGGCGAGATGAAGCGTTCGATGGAAGCTCTTATCCATCACTTCAAGCTCTATACCGAAGGCTATCACGTTCCGGCCGGCGAAGTTTACGCCGCCGTCGAAGCGCCGAAGGGCGAGTTCGGCGTCTACGTGGTCGCCGATGGTTCGAACAAGCCCTACCGCTGCAAGATCCGCGCGCCGGGTTATGCACATTTGCAGGCGATGGATTTCCTGTGCAAGGGCCATCAGCTTGCCGACGTTACAGCCGTGCTCGGCTCCCTCGACATCGTGTTCGGGGAGGTCGACCGCTGATGCGTCTGCCGCTGGCCATCTTGGCTTTTCTTGCTGCGATGTCGACCTCCGTTCTCGCCCAGACGGCGACGGACGAGGGGGGCGTATCGCTATCAAGCAGCGGCGGTTCCACCATCAAGCAGCTTCTGTCTTCGGGATACGAGATCAAGGCCTCGGTTCCCAATGGCAGCAAGTTCATCGTGTTCATGCAGAAAGACAAGGCGGCTTATGCCTGCGAATTCGTCACGGTGGCGAGATCGCGTTGTGAGACGTTAAACTGAAAAGGCGTGAGGAAGTATGTCCGTTCGTCGACTAGCCGAAGATCAGTTCCAGCCCGTGGCATTTGCCTTTAACGCGGATAATACCGCATGGGCGGAAAAGACGATCCAGAAATATCCGGAGGGACGCCAGCAATCGGCGGTTATCCCGCTGCTTATGCGTGCGCAGGAGCAGGACGGCTGGGTTACCCGCGCCGCCATCGAAAAAATCGCCGACATGCTGGATATGGCCTATATCCGCGTCATGGAAGTGGCGACCTTCTACACCCAGTTCCAGCTGAAGCCTGTCGGCACACGGGCCCATGTTCAGGTTTGCGGCACCACGCCCTGCATGCTGCGCGGCTCGGAAGCGCTGATGGATGTCTGCCGCAAGAAGATCCATCACGATCCGCTGCACACCAACGAGAGCGGCACGCTGTCCTGGGAAGAAGTGGAATGTCAGGGCGCCTGCGTCAACGCGCCGATGGTCATCATCTTCAAGGATGCCTATGAGGATCTGACGCCCGAGCGCCTGGAAGAGATCATCGACACGTTCGAGGCAGGCAAGGGCGACACGGTCAAGACCGGCCCCCAGATCGACCGTCACCAGTCGGTGCCCGTTGGCGGCCTGACGACGCTGACGGAAGAGATCAAGCCAGATCGCTCCAATCTCGACAAGCCTGCGGAAGCTCCGGCGGAAGCAGCCCCCGTTCTTCCTTCGAATGCCGCCAAGCCGAAGACGGACGCACCGGAAACCGATCCGAAGCTGAAGACGCCTGCGAACGAGCCCAAGGCTGCTGCGGAAAACGCAAAGGCAGGGGAACAGCAATCGGCAGGCAAGGAAGCGACAGCATCCAGACCGTCGCTTGAGTCGGCCGACCGTCCGGCAGGCATTGAAAAGCCCGCTGCGCCCGATGACCTGAAACTCATTTCAGGCGTTGGCCCGAAGATCGAAGGCACGCTTAACGAGCTCGGTATCTTCACCTATGCGCAGATTGCCGGCTGGAAGAAGGCCGAGTGCGACTGGGTGGATGGTTATCTGAATTTCAAGGGCCGCATCGAACGCGATGAGTGGATCAAGCAGGCCGAGGCGCTCGCCAAGGGTGGCGAAGCCGAGTATATCAAGGTCTTCGGCAAGAAGCCGCGGTAAAGGGTGAAGCATGTTAAAAGATCAGGATCGCATCTTTACCAATCTCTACGGCCTCAAGGACAAGTCCCTGAAGGGCGTGAGGGCGCGCGGCCACTGGGATGGCACCAAGCAGATCATCGAAAAGGGTCGTGACTGGATCATCAACGAGATGAAGGCTTCCGGCCTTCGCGGTCGCGGCGGCGCAGGCTTCCCGACGGGTCTCAAGTGGTCCTTCATGCCCAAGGAAAGCGACGGCCGTCCGCATTATCTCGTGGTCAACGCCGACGAATCCGAGCCCGGCACCTGCAAGGACCGCGAAATCCTGCGCAACGATCCGCATACGCTGATCGAAGGCTGCGTGATCGCCGGTTTCGCCATGGGTGCGCACACCGCCTATATCTACGTGCGCGGTGAATATATGCGCGAGCGTGAGGCGCTTCAGGCGGCCATCGACGAATGTTACGATGCGGGCCTGCTCGGCAAGAACAACAAGAACGGCTGGGATTTCGACATCTACGTCCATCACGGCGCAGGTGCCTATATCTGCGGCGAAGAGACGGCACTGCTTGAAAGCCTTGAGGGCAAGAAGGGCCAGCCGCGCCTGAAGCCGCCGTTCCCGGCCAATATGGGTCTTTACGGTTGCCCGACGACCGTCAACAACGTCGAATCCATCGCCGTTGCTCCGACCATTCTGCGCCGAGGTGCGGCATGGTTCTCGTCTATCGGCCGTCCGAACAATGTCGGCACCAAGCTGTTCATGGTCTCCGGCCATGTCGAGCGTCCATGCACCTTCGAAGATGCGCTGGGCCTGTCCTTCCGTGAGCTGATCGAACACCATTGCGGTGGCATTCGCGGCGGCTGGGACAATCTGCTTGGCGTCATCCCCGGCGGCGCATCCTGCCCCATCGTGCGCGGTGAGGACATGAAGGACGCCATCATGGACTTCGACGGCATGCGCGAAGTGAAGTCGTCCTTCGGCACCGGCGGCATGATCGTCATGGACAAGTCCACCGACGTCATCAAGGCGATCGCCCGCATCGCGGCGTTCTTCAAGCATGAAAGCTGCGGCCAGTGCACGCCGTGCCGTGAAGGCACCGGCTGGATGTGGCGCGTGCTGGAACGCATGGTGAAGGGCAACGCGCAGAAGCGCGAAATCGACATGCTGTTCGAAGTGACGAAGCAGATCGAAGGCCACACCATCTGTGCGCTCGGCGACGCCGCCGCATGGCCGGTACAGGCGCTGATCCGCAATTTCCGTCCGGAGATCGAAAAGCGCATCGACCAATATACCTACAGGGCCATGGATGATGGCGCTGTTCTGGAAGCTGCCGAATAAGCTTTTCGCAGTTTGCATGCGGCGCGGGGATGATCCCGGCGCCGGAAAACCATGAAGCGCCTGACCGACGAGATGAAGTGTCGGGCGCGATTAAGGATTTGTTGCGGACCGTGTGAGAGACACGGGACGAACAGGCAACAGGACGTAAGTAGAACCATGGCAAAGCTCAAGGTTGACGGTAAAGAGATCGAGGTTCCGGATCATTTCACGCTGTTGCAGGCGTGCGAGGAGGCTGGTGCTGAAGTTCCGCGCTTTTGTTTTCATGAGCGCTTGTCGGTCGCGGGTAACTGCCGCATGTGTCTCATCGAGGTGAAGGGCGGACCGCCCAAGCCCGCCGCATCCTGCGCCATGGGCGTGCGCGACGTTCGCGGCGGCCCGAATGGCGAATTGCCTGAAGTTTTCACCAACACGCCGATGGTCAAGAAGGCCCGCGAAGGCGTGATGGAGTTCCTTCTCATCAACCACCCGCTCGATTGCCCGATCTGCGACCAGGGCGGCGAATGCGACCTGCAGGACCAGGCTATGGCCTTCGGTATTGCCGGTTCGCGTTACGCGGAAAACAAGCGTGCGGTTGAAGACAAATATATCGGCCCGCTCGTCAAGACGGTGATGAACCGCTGCATCCACTGCACGCGCTGCGTCCGTTTCACCACGGAAGTTGCTGGCATCGCCGAACTCGGCCTCATCGGCCGCGGCGAGGATGCTGAAATCACCACCTATCTCGAGCAGGCTATGACCTCCGAGCTTCAGGGCAACGTCGTCGATCTTTGCCCGGTCGGTGCGCTCACCTCCAAGCCTTTCGCTTTCACTGCCCGTCCGTGGGAACTGAACAAGACCGAAACCATCGACGTGATGGACGCTCTCGGTTCGGCAATCCGCGTCGATACCCGTGGCCGCGAAGTCATGCGCGTCATGCCGCGTGTCAACGAGGCGATCAACGAAGAGTGGATCTCCGACAAGAGCCGCTTCATCTGGGACGGCCTGAAGACGCAGCGTCTCGACCGCCCTTACGTCCGCAAGGATGGCCGCTTGCAGCCCGCAAGCTGGGGTGAAGCCTTCGGCGCTATCAAGCAGGCGGTTGCCGCAACCAGCGGCAGCAAGATCGGCGCGATTGCCGGTGACCTTGCTTCCGTCGAGGAAATGTTCGCGCTGAAGTCGCTTCTGGCGTCGCTTGGCTCGGCCAATGTCGATTGCCGTCAGGATGGCGCAGCGCTTGATCCGTCTTTGGGTCGCGCCAGCTACCTGTTCAATTCCACAATCGAAGGCATCGAGCACGCGGATGCGCTGCTGATCGTCGGCGCCAACCCGCGTTATGAAGCGGCCGTGCTCAATGCACGTATCCGCAAGCGCTGGCGTCGCGGTGGTTTCCCGATCGGCGTGATCGGCGAAGCCGGTGAGCTGCGCTACAATTATGAATATCTCGGCTCCGGCGCGGAAACGCTTTCCGATCTCGCCAATGGCTCTCACAGCTTCGTTGAGAAGCTGAAGTCCGCCAAGAACCCGCTGATCATCATCGGCCAGGGCGCTCTGGCACGCGCCGATGGTGCAGCCGTTCTCGCGGCCGCTGCGAAGCTTGCCGTTTCGGTTGGCGCAATCAGCGAAGAGTGGAACGGCTTCTCGGTGCTTCACACTGCCGCTGCCCGCGTCGGTGGTCTCGACATCGGCTTCGTGCCGGGCGAGGGCGGTGTTGCTGCTGCCGAAATGGTAACGTCCATGGACGTTCTCTTCCTGCTCGGCGCCGATGAAATCGACCTGTCGAACAAGGGCGCCAAGTTCACCGTCTACATCGGCAGCCACGGCGACCATGGCGCGATGAACGCCGACGTCATCCTTCCGGGTGCGGCCTATACCGAAAAATCCGGTATCTGGGTCAACACCGAAGGCCGCGTTCAGGTGGGCAACCGCGCCGGTTTCGCACCGGGCGAGGCCCGTGAAGACTGGGCGATCCTGCGTGCGCTTTCCGACGTGCTCGGCAAGAAGCTGCCGTTCGATTCGCTGTCGGCGCTGCGCGGCCAGCTTTATGTCGCGCATCCGCATCTGGCGGAAACCGATGAGATCGTTGCCGGCAACGGCGCGGATGTCGAGGCACTTGCCGCTCGCGCGGGCAGCCTCAATAAGTCTGCGTTTGCCTCGCCGGTAAAAGACTTTTATTTGACGAACCCGATTGCGCGCGCATCCGCCGTCATGGCCGAGTGTTCCGCATTGGCCCGCAACAATTTCCAGGCTGCGGCAGAGTAAGGGTAGGGGATTATGGAATCGTTTTTCTGGAGCTACGTCTGGCCCGCGCTGATCATGGTCGGCCAGTCCCTGCTGCTTCTCGTTTGCCTTCTGGTGGCCATCGCCTTCCTTCTGCTTGCCGACCGTAAGGTCTGGGCAGCCGTGCAGTTGCGCCGTGGTCCCAACGTCGTCGGCCCCTTTGGTCTGTTCCAGTCCTTCGCCGACCTTTTGAAATTCATCCTGAAGGAGCCCGTCATTCCGGCGGGCGCCAACAAGGCGGTCTTCCTTCTGGCGCCGCTGGTTGCCGTAACGCTGGCGCTCGCCACCTACGCGGTCATCCCCTTCGCCGATGGCTGGGTCGTTGCCAACATCAATGTCGGCATTCTCTACATTTTCGCGATTTCCTCGCTTGAAGTGTACGGCATCATCATGGGCGGCTGGGCTTCGAACTCGAAATACCCGTTCCTCGGCGCGCTTCGTTCGGCGGCGCAGATGGTGTCCTACGAAGTGTCGATCGGCCTCGTCATCGTCACCGTGCTTCTGTGCGTCGGCTCGCTCAACCTCACGGATATCGTTCTGGCGCAGCGTACCGGCCTCGGCACAATGATCGGTCTGCCGGCCTCGTTCCTCGACTGGCACTGGCTGTCGCTGTTCCCGATGTTCATCGTGTTCTTCATCTCGGGCCTTGCCGAAACCAACCGTCCGCCCTTCGACCTTCCGGAAGCGGAATCGGAACTGGTTGCCGGTCACATGGTCGAATATGGCTCGACGCCTTACATGATGTTCATGCTCGGCGAATATGCTGCGATCGTTCTGATCTGCTGCCTGACGACGATCCTGTTCCTTGGTGGCTGGCTGCCGATCGTGGATGTGTGGTTCCTGAACTGGATTCCGGGTATTGTCTGGTTCGCGCTCAAGGGCTGCATGGTTTTCTTCATGATCGCTCTGGTGAAGGCCTTCGTTCCGCGTTACCGCTATGACCAGCTCATGCGCCTTGGCTGGAAGGTATTCCTGCCGCTGTCGCTCGCCATGGTCGTTATTGTTGCATTCGTATTGAAGCTGACGGGGTGGGCCGGTTGATGTCCGTACTCCTCGCTCAGAAATCTGGAGTTTGAGATGGCAAGCCTTTCCCAAGCCGTCAATTCACTGTTCCTCAAGGAGTTCGTCGGTGCGATCTTCCTGACGATGCGCCACTTCTTCAAGCAGAAGGCCACGGTGAATTATCCTTTCGAAAAGGGCCCGGTGTCTCCGCGCTTCCGCGGCGAGCATGCGCTGCGCCGTTATCCGAACGGTGAAGAGCGCTGCATCGCCTGCAAGCTGTGTGAGGCGATCTGTCCCGCTCAGGCGATCACCATCGAAGCCGGTCCGCGTCGCAATGACGGCACCCGCCGCACGGTGCGTTACGACATCGACATGGTGAAGTGCATCTATTGCGGTTTCTGCCAGGAAGCCTGCCCGGTGGATGCCATCGTCGAAGGCCCGAACTTCGAATTCGCGACGGAAACCCGCGAGGAGCTCTATTTCGACAAGCAAAGGCTTCTCGACAATGGCGACCGCTGGGAGCGTGAAATTGCGCGCAACCTCGCACTGGATGCGCCTTACCGTTAAGGCGCAACCGTCTTTCCGGGGGAGACCCCGGGAAGCGAAGAAAGAGTAAAAGAGCCTGCACGGTTATCGCCGGCGGGGACGAAACGGGTAGAGCGCGCGGTTGCGCGGTCTTTGCCCGGATGAGGACAAGAAGGCACCAACATGGGTCTGCACGCTGTATTCTTTTATATATTCGCTTTCGTCGCCGTGGCGTCTGCGTTCATGGTCATCGCATCGAAGAACCCTGTTCATTCGGTGCTGTTTCTGATTTTGACCTTCTTCAACGCAGCCGCGCTGTTCCTGCTGACGGGGGCCGAATTCCTCGCCATGATCCTGCTCGTCGTTTATGTCGGTGCGGTGGCTGTGCTCTTCCTCTTCGTCGTCATGATGCTGGATGTGGATTTTGCGGAGCTGCGCTCCGGCGTGCTGCAATATGCGCCGATCGGTGCGCTGATCGGTATCATCCTCGCGGCTGAACTGATTGTCGTGGTCGGCGGCAGCGTGCTTAACCCGCAGGCGGCCAAATCGATTACCATGCCGATCCCGTCACCGGCCGTGCGCACCAATACGGCCGCACTGGGCGACGTGCTCTATACCAATTACGTCTACTTCTTCCAGCTTGCCGGTCTCGTGCTGCTGGTGGCCATGATCGGCGCCATCGTGCTGACGCTGCGTCACCGCACCGACATCAAGCGGCAGAACATATCCACGCAGGTCGGACGTGACCCGAAGACCGCCGTCACCACGGTCAAGGTCAAGCCGGGCCAGGGCATCTGAAGGCGCGAACGGATCCAAGGAAACAGAATATGGAAATCGGTCTTTCCCACTACCTGACGGTCAGCGCGATCCTCTTCACGATCGGCATCTTCGGTATCTTCCTCAACCGGAAGAACGTCATCGTCATCCTCATGTCGATCGAGCTCATCCTGTTGGCGGTCAACATCAACATGGTGGCGTTCTCGGCTTTCCTGAACGACATCGTCGGCCAGGTCTTCGCACTGTTCATTTTGACCGTCGCAGCCGCCGAAGCGGCCATCGGTCTTGCAATACTCGTTGTCTTCTACCGCAACCGCGGATCGATCGCTGTCGAAGACGTCAATATGATGAAGGGCTGATAAGGCTATGATCTACAAGGCTATCGTCTTTCTTCCCCTGATCGGCTTCCTGATTGCCGGCCTGTTTGGCCGGTCGATCGGCGCCAAGGCTTCGGAATATGTCACCACCGGTCTGATGATCGTGGTCGCCGTCCTGTCGTGGATCGTCTTCTTCTCCGTCGCGCTTGCCCATGGCGAGCCGGGCGAGGTGATCAAGGTCACCGTGCTGCGCTGGATTCAGTCCGGCGGCATCGACGTCGAGTGGGCGTTCCGCATCGATACCCTGACGGCCGTCATGTTCGTCGTCGTCAACACCGTCTCGACGCTGGTGCACCTCTATTCGATCGGATACATGCACCACGATCCGCATCGTCCGCGCTTCTTTGCCTATCTTTCGCTGTTCACCTTCGCCATGCTGATGCTGGTGACCTCCGACAACCTGCTGCAGATGTTCTTCGGCTGGGAAGGCGTTGGTCTGGCGTCGTACCTGCTGATCGGTTTCTGGTTCAAGAAGCCTTCGGCGTCTGCTGCTGCCATGAAGGCGTTCATCGTCAACCGTGTTGGCGACTTCGGCTTCATTCTCGGCATATCAGGCGTCTTCGTGCTGTTCGGCTCGATCAATTTCGAGACCATCTTCGCTGCCGCCAGCACCTATCTGCCGGCTGAAGGTGCAGCTTCGACGGAAACCGTCATCAACCTGTTCGGCATGCAGCTGGACAAGGCCAATGCGATGACGGGCGTCTGCCTGCTGCTCTTCATGGGCGCCATGGGTAAGTCGGCGCAGTTCCTGCTGCACACCTGGCTGCCGGACGCGATGGAAGGCCCGACCCCTGTGTCCGCCCTCATTCACGCCGCAACCATGGTCACCGCCGGTGTCTTCCTGGTTGCCCGCATGTCGCCGCTGTTCGAATTGTCGCATGATGCGCTCACCGTCGTGACGCTGGTCGGCGCCATCACCGCCTTCTTCGCAGCGACCGTCGGTCTCGTTCAGAACGATATCAAGCGCGTGATTGCCTATTCGACCTGCTCGCAGCTCGGTTACATGTTCGTGGCACTTGGCGTCGGCGCTTATGGCGCGGCCGTGTTCCACCTCTTCACGCATGCCTTCTTCAAGGCACTGCTGTTCTTGTGCGCCGGTTCGGTTATCCATGCCGTCGATGGCGAGCAGGACATGCGTTACATGGGCGGCCTGCGCAAGCATATCCCCATCACCTTCTGGACGATGACCGTCGGCACGCTTGCGCTGACAGGTGTGGGCATTCCGGGCACGATGATCGGCTTTGCCGGCTTCTTCTCGAAGGACGTGATCATCGAATCCGCTTATGCGTCCCATTCGGTGCTGTCGGGTTTCGCCTTCACGCTGCTGGTCATCGCCGCGCTGTTCACCAGCTTCTATTCCTGGCGGCTGGCGTTCATGACCTTCTTCGGAAAGCCGCGTGCTTCGGCTGACGTGATGCACCATGTGCATGAATCGCCGATGGTCATGCTGATCCCGCTCTTCATCCTCACCGTCGGCGCGATCTTCGCCGGTGTTGTCTTCGAAGGTTATTTCTTCGGCCATGAATATGCCGAGTTCTGGAAGGGTGCTCTCTTCACGCTTCCGGAAAATGAAATCCTTGACGAGTTCCACCATGTTCCGCTGTGGGTCAAGTGGAGCCCGTTCTTCGCGATGGCGCTTGGTTTTGTCACCGCATGGTACATGTATATCAAGTCGCCGGAGACGCCGAAGCGTCTGGCAGCGACCCATCGCGGCCTCTATCAGTTCCTCTTGAACAAGTGGTATTTCGACGAGCTTTACGACTTCCTCTTCGTGCGTTCCGCAAAGGCGCTTGGCCGCTTCCTGTGGAAGAAGGGCGACGTGGCCGTCATCGACCACTATGGACCGAACGGCATTGCAGCGCGTGTGGTTGACGTGACCAACCGCATGGTCCGCCTGCAATCCGGTTACCTTTATCACTATGCCTTTGCGATGCTGATCGGCATCGCGGCGCTTGTCACCTGGATGATGCTCGGGAGTGCGTTTTGATGACCGATTGGCCAATTCTTTCAACGGTCACCTTTCTGCCGCTCGTCGGCGTGGTGCTCTTGCTGCTGACCAATGAGAACGGCCCTTACGGTCGCCGCAACATTCTCAACGTCTCGCTGCTGACGACCGTTTTCACTTTCCTGGTTTCGCTGTTCGTCTGGATCGGCTTCGATAATTCGAACCCCGGTTTCCAGATGGTGGAAAAACACGCATGGTTCGGCAACATCGCCGCCTATCATCTGGGCGTCGATGGCATCTCCATGCTGTTCGTCATCCTCACCACCTTCCTCATGCCTTTCTGCGTGCTGGCAAGCTGGCAGTCGGTTGAAAAGCGCATCAAGGAATACATGATCGCCTTCCTGCTTCTGGAAGTCGTCATGATCGGCGTCTTCGTGGCGCTGGATACCGTTCTTTTCTACGTCTTCTTCGAAGCAACGCTGATCCCGATGTTCATCATCATCGGTGTCTGGGGCGGCAAGGATCGCGTCTACGCATCCTACAAGTTCTTCCTCTACACGCTGCTTGGCTCGGTTCTGACCATGCTCGCCATCATGGCGATGTACTGGCAGTCCGGCACAACAGACATGACCGAACTTCTGAAATACGGCTTCCCGGCCGGCATGCAGACGTGGCTATGGCTTGCCTGTTTCGCGGCATTCTCGGTCAAGATGCCGATGTGGCCGGTTCACACCTGGCTGCCGGATGCCCACGTGCAGGCGCCGACCGCAGGTTCCGTCATTCTGGCAGGCGTCATGCTGAAGCTTGGCGGTTACGGTTTCATCCGATTCTCGCTGTCGATGTTCCCCTTGGCGTCGGACTATTTCGCTCCCTTCGTCTTCACGCTGTCGGTTCTCGCCATCATCTACACCTCGCTGGTGGCGATGATGCAGGACGACATCAAGAAGCTGATCGCCTATTCCTCCGTCGCCCACATGGGTTACGTGACCATGGGCATCTTCGCGGCCAATGTGCAGGGCGTGCAGGGCGCAATTTTCCAGATGCTGTCGCACGGCATCGTGTCGGGCGCGCTCTTCCTCTGCGTCGGCGTCGTTTACGATCGGCTGCATACCCGTGAGATCTCGGCCTATGGCGGTCTCGTGAACAACATGCCGAAATATGCCGTCGCCTTCATGATCTTCACCATGGCTAATGTCGGTCTGCCCGGCACCTCCGGCTTCGTTGGTGAATTTCTGACGCTGATCGGCGTATTCCGCGCCAACACGCTGGTCGCGCTGTTTGCGGCAAGTGGCGTCATCCTCTCGGCCGCTTACGCGCTGTGGCTTTACCGCCGCGTGATTTTCGGTGCGCTTGAGAAGGAAAGCCTGAAATCGATGCTCGATCTGTCGACCCGCGAAAAGGTCATCCTTTATCCGCTGGTTGCGCTGACGATCTTCTTCGGCGTCTACCCGGCTCCGGTTTTCGATGCGACAGCCGCTTCGGTCGATCTTCTGGTAAACAACTATACGGCTGCATTGCAGGCGGCGCAAAATGTTGCGCTTTCTATGAATTGACGACAGGACCCGTTGGACATGACCGCTGAAATTCTTTTTGCCAGTCTGCACATCGCGACGCCCGAGCTGATCCTTGCGGTCGGCGCGCTGGCGCTGCTCATGATTGGCGTCTTCTCGGGCGACAAGTCGACAACGACGGTCACGGGCCTCTCCGTGGCCCTGCTGCTCGTCGTCGGTCTCTGGATCGTCTTTGCGCCCGCTTCGGGTGTGGCTTTCGGCGGCGTTTACGTCGCCGATGCCTTCGGCAACTTCATGAAGGTGCTGGCGCTGATCGGCTCGATCACCGCCATGATCCTTTCTGTCGGCCAGAGCCGTTTTGAGCCGGTCGGCCGGTTCGAATATCCGGTGCTTCTGGTTCTGGCGACGCTCGGCATCCTGCTGATGATTTCGGCCAACAACCTGATCTCGCTCTATATGGCGCTGGAGCTGCAGTCGCTTGCGCTCTACGTTGTCTGCGCCATCAACCGGGAAAGCCTGCGCTCCACCGAAGCGGGCCTGAAATATTTTGTTCTCGGTGCGCTCTCCTCGGGCATGCTGCTTTACGGCATGTCGCTGGTTTACGGCTTTACCGGCAATACCGGCTTTACCGAAATCGCCCAGGTTCTGACGGCAGAGACCCGTTCGCTCGGCCTCGTCTTCGGTCTGGTTTTTGTTCTTGCCGGTCTGGCATTCAAGATTTCCGCCGTGCCGTTCCACATGTGGACACCTGATGTTTATGAAGGCGCGCCGACACCGGTCACGGCCTTCCTGTCTGCCGCGCCCAAGATCGGCGCCATGGCGATCTTCGTTCGCATCGTTGTTGACGCTTTCCAGCCGGTCTTTGCCGACTGGCAGCAGATCGTCGTCTTCATCTCCATCGCTTCCATGCTGCTCGGCTCGTTCGCGGCAATCGGTCAGAAGAACATCAAGCGCCTGATGGCCTATTCTTCCATCGGTCACATGGGTTACGCGCTGGTTGGTCTTGCGGCGGGCACCGAGGCCGGTATCTCGGGCGTCATTCTCTACATGACAATCTACATGGTCATGACGCTCGGCACCTTCGCCTGCATTCTCTCCATGCGTCGCAAGGAAATCGGCAATGTCGAAAATGTCGAGGATCTGGCCGGGCTTTCGTCCACCAACCCCTTCATGGCAGTTGTTCTGACGATCCTGATGTTCTCGCTTGCCGGCATTCCGCCGCTCGCCGGCTTCTTCGGCAAGTACTACGTCTTCCTTGCTGCCATTGAAGCCAAACTCTATCCGCTTGCCGTCATCGGTGTGATCGGCTCGGTTGTCGGTGCGTATTATTATATCCGCGTCGTCAAGGTCATGTGGTTCGATGAAGCCAAGGGCAGCTTCGAGCGTCCGGCTGGCGAACTGAAAATCGTTTATGCGCTCTCTGGACTGTTCGTCGTCGCCTTCATCGTCTTCGGTGGTGCGCTCGGCAATGCAGTCACGGTTGCGGCAAAGACGTTCTTTTGAGCAATACGCACAAGCATACGGGCCGGATGTCCATGGATGACTTCCGGCACGAGGCGTTGGCGGAAACGCCATCGACCAACATAGAATGTTTCGCCCGGGCAAGGGCAGGCGATGGCGGCAATCTGTGGATCACCGCCATCCGCCAGACTGGCGGGCGCGGTCGCCGCGGCCGGCCTTGGGTGTCTGAACCAGGCAATCTCTACGCTTCGCTTCTTCTCATCGATCCCGCGCCAATGGACCGCATCGGCTCATTGCCGCTTGCCTTTGCGCTCGCCGTCTACCGCGCCATTCGCGCTGTGCTGCCGACGGGTGGCGAACCGCTAGAGATAAAATGGCCGAACGACGTGCTGATCGGGCGCCGGAAGACCTGCGGCATTCTGATGGAAGCCGAACTTCTGCCGGATGGACGCCGCGTCATCGTCATCGGCATCGGCATCAATATCGCCCACAAGCCTGAAAATCCGCTTTACCCCGTCACCATGCTGTCTGAGCACGGGGCCTCGTGCTCCCCCGACGAGCTGTTCGCGCATCTCTTCCGCGAGACAGCGGATGTGCTGCAAAGCTGGGATGAGGGCAGGGGCGTTTCCGGTGTCATGGCCGGATGGCGGGCGGCTGCCTGCGGTATCGGCGAACATATCACCGTCAATTTTCCGGATCGCTCGATCGGCGGGCGTTTCGTTGGAATTGATGATAATGGTTATCTGCTGCTGGATGAGGATGAGGGCACAAGGCGCTCCATCGCCGCCGGCGACGTGTTTTTTGGATGAGGTGGACGGCGTGTCTTCAAGGACCCGCGCCGAACCTCTTCCCACAGGTTGGAGCTTTCCTGCTGCTCATGAAAAGCAGGGTGACAGACCGGCTCCGCATCGGCCCGGTCGATCAGATGATGTTTCAGGTCCGATGCTGTTAAACGGGCGGCTGGGCGCGGCATATTGCCGTCGCCAGCGCGCTCTCGTGAATGGATAAGAAGAACAATGACTAAACAGGACGAACTGGTATTTCTGCCGCTTGGCGGCGTCGGCGAAATCGGCATGAATCTGGCGCTGTACGGCTACGGTCCGGAAAGCAAGCGCCAATGGATCATGGTGGATTGCGGCGTTACCTTTGCCGGTCTCGATCTGCCTGGTGTCGATCTGGTTCTGCCCGATATCAGCTATATCGCCGAGCAGAAGAAGAACCTCAAAGGCATCATCATCACCCACGCCCATGAGGATCACTACGGCGCGCTGAACGATCTGTGGCCGGGCCTCAACGTGCCCGTCTATGCCTCGGGTTTCACCGCCGGCATGCTGGAGGCAAAGCGCGCCTACGAGGGCAGCCGTGCCGAAATTCCAATCACCCCGTTCAAGGCGGGTGATCGCATCAATGTCGGCCCGTTCGAAATCGAGGCCGTCGGCGTCAACCATTCGATCCCCGAGCCGATGTCGCTGGTCATCCGCACACCGCTTGGCAATGTCATCCACACGGGCGACTGGAAGATTGACGAGGCGCCGTCTCTCGGTCCGTTGACGGATGAGGCGCGTTTCCGCGCCATCGGCGAGGAGGGCGTGCTGGCGTTGATGTGCGACAGCACCAACTCGCTGCGTGACGGCGTATCGCCTTCGGAGCACGAAGTGTCTGAGGGGCTGCGCCAGATCATTGAAAATGCCGAGGGTCGCGTGGCCATCACCACCTTCTCCTCCAATGTAGGCCGTATCCGCTCCATCGCGCAGGCTGCGGAAGCTGCCGGACGCGAAGTGCTGCTGCTCGGCTCGTCGCTGAAGCGCGTCGTCAACGTTTCGCAGGATCTCGGCATCATGGAAGGTATCAAGCCGTTCCTGGCTGAAGACGAATACGGCTATATTCCGCGCAACAAGGTGGTCGTCATTCTCACGGGTTCGCAGGGCGAGCCGCGGGCAGCCCTTGCCAAGCTTTCGCGCGATGAGATGCGTAATGTGGCGCTGGCTGCCGGTGATACGGTAGTATTTTCCTCGCGCGCCATTCCGGGCAACGAAAAGGCGATCATCGAGATCAAGAACGGCCTGATAGAGCAGGGCATCCATATCGTTACCGACAATGAGGCTTTGGTGCATGTCTCCGGCCATCCCCGCCGTAACGAACTTCTGAGGATGTACGAATGGACCAAGCCGCAAATCCTGGTACCGGTGCATGGCGAGGCGGCGCATCTGGTGGCGCAGAAGGAACTGGCTGAACAGGCCGGCATTTCGCAGGTGCCGAAGGTTCGTAACGGCAACATTCTGCGTCTGGCGCCTGGTCCTGCGGAAGTCATCAACGACGCACCGCACGGCCGCGTCTTCAAGGACGGCAACCTCATCGGTGACCTCGACGAGATGGGGATCAGCAACCGCCGCAAGCTTTCCTTCGCCGGCCACGTCTCCGTCAATGTGCTGCTGGACAGCCGCTACGACTTCCTCGGAGATCCCGATGTCGTACCTTTCGGCCTGCCGGAATTCGATGATGAGGGCGAGGACATGGAAGATACGCTCTATGACGCCGTACTCGGCGCCGTGGAAAGCATCCCCCGGGCCCGCCGCAAGGACCTTGCGCTGCTGCGCGAGTCAGTGCGCCGCGCCGTACGCGCCGCTGCCAATCAGGCATGGGGCAAGAAGCCGATCGTGACGGTTTTCGTCACCAAGGTCTGAACCGGAAAATACCGGGTTTTCAAACCGTAACGCCCCGTCATGTCCGGACCATCTCGGACATGACGCAATCGCCGTCTGCGATCGTTCACTCTCCTCTCTTGCAGCTTTTTACACATCTTGCAGGGAAGTGATTCCGGTTCGCGGATGAATGCGTTACAAGGGGCGCATCACGCAGGAGGACGTCATGCCGCTTCTTTCGGTCTTCGCCATTTATTTCATCGTCTGGTGGACGGTGCTTTTCGTTGTGCTGCCGATTGGCCTTCGCACCCAGGAGGAAGACGGCGATGTGGCGATCGGCACGGTTGCAAGCGCCCCGTCAAGGTTCAGGGGCGGGCGCATCGTCTTGTGGACAACGCTGATATCGGCTTTGATCTGCGGGCTCTGGTACGGCGGAACCTGGTGGTTCGGCGTCAGCATGGACGACCTTCCGAGAATTATCCCGGTTTTCGACTGAAGCACCTCACCCACGCCCTAGGATTAAGCGCGCCGCAGAATTTTGCAGCGTGGCGGGCTTCGTGATGCGATTTAAGGCAACATAAGCTGTGCTGCCGTTTTATGAACGGTCGCCACAAGATGCGCCAGTGCTGTCACATGGATGTCATATCAGTCGTGCACACACCATAAGCGTGTCTGGCGGGCAATTCGCTGTCACAATTTTACCGGAATAAGCATTCGGGGTTGTGAACTTCGCCGGAATCAAAAAAAAACAAGGCATTTCAGCCTTGTTTTTCAGGTTTCGCGTGATCTGTAACCGTTACCGGGGCAGCGACAAGCGCGCCTAAGATCGAATCCTCCCAAGACTGACCGCGAAAACGGCAAGAATTTAGACTTCCTGCCTCTTTTGTGAGCTAAAGTTAGCCCAATCACCCATGCTTGTCATCTCATTTTTTGCATATTTGTTACAGTCGGCAAAAAATTCCCTGTGGTGCAATTTGTCGCACCGGATCAAGAATAATATTCCGGCCAAAGCGTTTTGACGCGAATTAGCTATCGCGAAAATGCCACGAAATCGCCTAGGCAGGTCTTTGCATGGCGGGTTTTCTTCTTGGTCAGAAACAGCTATGTACGGCGCCAATATCCCTCTATTCGGGGCGATTCCCGCGCCTTTGCGTGTTGTTGCCCATACCAATGGAAGTCGTCATGCGTCTCAGCCGTTATTTCATGCCCATCCTGAAGGAAAACCCCAAGGAAGCGGAGATTGTCTCTCATCGCCTCATGCTGCGTGCGGGCATGATCCGGCAGCAATCGGCGGGCATCTATTCCTGGCTACCGCTCGGCAAGCGCGTTCTGGACAAGGTCAACAGGATCATCCGCGAAGAGCAAGACCGCTCGGGCGCGATCGAGCTTCTGATGCCGACGCTGCAGACCGCTGAGCTGTGGCAGGAGAGCGGCCGTTATGACGATTACGGCAAGGAAATGCTGCGCATCAAGGACCGTCAGGACCGCCAGATGCTGTATGGCCCCACTAACGAGGAGATGATCACTGACATCTTCCGGTCCTATGTGAAATCCTACAAGAACCTGCCGCTAAACCTCTATCATATTCAGCTGAAGTTCCGCGACGAGGTGCGCCCCCGTTTCGGCACCATGCGCTCGCGCGAGTTTTTGATGAAGGATGCCTATTCCTTCGATCTGACCAAGGAAGACGCGATCCACTCCTATAACAAGATGTTCGTGGCTTACCTGCGCACATTCGAACGGCTTGGCCTGCGCGCCATTCCCATGCGTGCCGATACCGGCCCGATTGGCGGCAATCACAGCCACGAATTCATCATTCTGGCCGATACCGGCGAATCCGAAGTCTTCTGCCACAAGAGCTTCCTCGACCGCGCCATCCCCGCCGATGATACGAACTTCGACGATGTCGCAGCCCTTCAGGGCGTTTTCGACGAATGGACGGCCGACTATGCCGCCACCTCGGAAATGCACGACGAAGCTGCTTATGACGCCATTCCCGACGGCGAGCGCCTTTCCGCGCGCGGCATCGAAGTCGGCCACATCTTCTATTTCGGCACCAAATATTCCGAGCCGATGGGAGCCAAGGTGCAGGGTGCTGATGGCAAGGAACACCCCGTTCACATGGGGTCCTACGGCATTGGCCCGACACGCCTTGTTCCCGCCATCATTGAAGCATCGCATGACGAAAACGGAATCATCTGGCCGGCTTCGGTCGCTCCTTTCGATGTCGTGATTATCAACATGAAGGCAGGTGACACAGCCTGTGATGCGGCGTGCGAAAAGCTGTATTACTCGCTCTCCAATGCCGGCAAGGATGTTCTTTATGACGATACGGACGACCGCGCGGGCCAGAAGTTCGCGACTGCTGACCTGATCGGCGTGCCGATGCAGATCATCGTCGGCCCACGTTCGGCAGCGAACGGTGAAGTCGAGGTGAAGGATCGCAAGACCGGCGACCGTGAAACCGTCACAATCGAAGCGGCAATGAACAGGGTGCTTGGCTAAGCGCGAAATGGTGAAAATGACGAGCGGTTTTCGCCTGAAATCCGCTCCAGCTTTATGAGATCAAGATCAGGGGTCGGTTTTTTGTGAAAACCGGCCTTTCAAGTTCAGATCAGGGAGACGACATGGCAAAAGCCGAGGCTGACAAGGGTGCGGCTCCTTCCGCCCGGGAAAGGACCGCCCGGCCGTTTTCTGCTTTCGAGCGCATGGTGGCCTGGCGCTATCTGCGGTCGCGGCGCAAGGAAGCGTTCATTTCCGTCATCGCCGGCTTTTCCTTCGTCGGCATCATGCTGGGCGTCGCGACGCTTATCATCGTCATGGCTGTCATGAACGGTTTTCGCACCGAGCTGATTTCGCGCATTCTCGGCATCAACGGCCATATGATCGTCCAGCCGATCGATCAGCCCTTCAACAATTACGATGAGCTGGCGAAGAAGTTCTCCGCCATTCCGGGCGTGACGATGGCCCTGCCGCTGGTAGAGGGGCAGACATTGGCCTCCGGTCGCGGTGGCGCCGGCTCCGGTGCGCTCGTGCGCGG
This sequence comes from Agrobacterium sp. MCAB5, assembly GCF_052114365.1. NCBI lineage: Bacteria > Pseudomonadati > Pseudomonadota > Alphaproteobacteria > Hyphomicrobiales > Rhizobiaceae > Agrobacterium > Agrobacterium sp. MCAB5. Next base: position 170,172 of record NZ_JBFREP010000005.1, on the reverse strand, counting down.
CGTTCGCCAGGACGATATCGACAAGATCAAGGAAGTCGCCACTAACGTCAAGACCGGCGATCTCGTCGGCTTCATGGCGGGCGACGGGGTTCTGGTTGGCTCAAGGCTTGCCGCACAGCTTGGCGTGACGGCGGGCGACGATATCACCCTCATTTCGCCTGAAGGCGATGTGACGCCGATGGGTGTCAACCCGCGCGTCAAATCCTACAAGATTTCGGGCGTCTTCGAGATCGGCATGTCGGAATATGATGCGTCGATGATCTATATGCCGCTGTCCGAAGCCCAGCTTTATTTCAATGCCGAAGGCCTGGTGCAATCCATCGAGCTTTACGTCAGTCGCCCCGACAATGTAGACGGCATCCGCCCGCTGGTGGAGCAGGCAGCTGAACGGCAGATCTATATCACCGACTGGAGACAGCGTAACCAGACCTTCTTTTCCGCCCTGCAGGTGGAAAGAAACGTGATGTTCATGATACTGACGCTCATCGTTCTGGTGGCGGCGCTCAACATCATTTCCGGCCTCATCATGCTGGTTAAGGACAAGGGCAGCGATATCGCCATTCTGCGCACCATGGGCGCCAGTTCCGGCGCCGTCATGCGTATCTTCTTCATGACGGGAGCTGCCATCGGTACCGTGGGCACATTCGCCGGTGTGGCACTTGGCGTCATCGTCTGCCTCAATGTGGAATCGATCCGGCAGTTCTTCTCCTGGGTATCGGGCACGGTGCTGTTTGATCCGCAGCTCTATTTCCTCAGCCAGCTTCCGGCCGAAATGGATATCAGCGAGACCATTACCGTCGTCATCATGGCGCTGACGCTTTCTTTCCTGGCAACCATCTTTCCGGCATGGCGGGCTTCCAAGCTCGATCCGGTGCAGGCCCTGCGTTACGAATAAGGACCGCTTCACAATATGGCAAAAAAATCAGTGCTGCGGCTTACCGGCGTCGAGAGGACCTATGGTCAGGGCGAGACGTCGCTCTCCATTCTGCGCAAGGCCGATTTCGAGTTGAAGAGTGGTGAGATGGTGGCGCTTGTTGCCCCCTCGGGCACCGGCAAATCCACGCTGTTGCATCTCGCTGGGCTTCTCGAACATCCGGATGCTGGCGAGGTTTTCATCAATGACGCGCCCTGCAATGGTCTGCCGGATGAAAAGCGCACGGCGATCCGCCGCAGCGACATCGGTTTTGTCTACCAGTTCCATCATCTGCTGCCGGAGTTCACGGCGGTGGAGAACGTGATGATGCCGCAACTCATCGCCGGTCTGACGCAGGGCGAGGCCCGCAAGCGTGCGAGCGCGCTGCTCGATTACATGCGCGTCGGCCATCGCGGCGAACATCGCCCGGCTGAGCTTTCCGGCGGTGAACAGCAACGTGTGGCGATTGCGCGTGCCGTTGCCAACGCACCGCTCCTGCTTCTCGCCGACGAGCCGACCGGCAATCTCGATCCCGAGACCGCGCATTACGTGTTCGACGCGCTGGAGGCGCTGGTGCGCCAGTCCGGCCTTGCCGCACTGATCGCCACCCATAATCACGAGCTTGCCAACCGCATGGACCGCCGCGTGACGCTTGCAGACGGCAAGATCGTAGACTTCTGATCGTGATGCAGTAAGGCGACCATAACGCCGCCTTTGCGATCTTTTCTGCGGCTGAGTCTGTCTACGGTCAGGTTTCCCGCAAGGCCACTCGTCCTTCCACAATTGAATTTTCACGAACCCGGAGGTGTTTTTGCCTCCGGGTTTTTTGCTTTGGAGTCAGTGGCTTGCCATTCACGAAGGTGGAACCGCAGCCAATTCTGCCGCGTTAGCAAGGGGAATATCGGTAAAAGCCTGTTGACAATCGAACAAAATGAGAACAAAGTTAGAACATAACGAGTAAGGAGAGACCAATGACTGATTTCATCCGTGACGTTGCCGCTTTCGCCTCCATCGCTGTGTTCGTCGCCAGCTTTTCGGTGATCCTCACTGCCCTGTGAAGGGCACACCGGCGCAGAAGCCTGTATAGACGCCGAAAGGCGGTGGACTTTGAAGGCCGAAAATCGGAAAATCGCCCCCTCGATTCAGAATGACAGGATGACGATATGGGCGAGACGGTTACGCGTGGAGAGACCTCTGGCGAAACGCTGAAAACACCCGGTTTCGTCCATCTGCGGGTTCACTCCGCTTACTCCCTGCTTGAGGGGGCTTTACCCCTCAAGAGAATCATGTCCAAGGCCGTTGCAGACGGCCAGCCAGCCATAGCCATTACCGACACCAACAATCTTTTCGTCGCGCTGGAGTTTTCCGAAAAGGCGCGTGACGAGGGCTTGCAGCCTATTATCGGCTGTCAGGTGTCGATCGACATGCAGGATGCGGTGGATGATCGCCGCAACCACAACAGCCACCTTGCCAAGCTTCCAGCCATCGTGCTGCTCGCGGCTGATGCCGGAGGGTACGAGCGGCTGGTGGACCTTATCAGCCGCGCCTATCTGGAAGGCGAAAGCGGTGGCCAGTCCGTGCATATTACCCGTGCATGGCTGGAGGAAGCCTCCAATGCCGGGCTGATCGTGCTGACGGGTGCCTCCGGTGGTCCGGTGGATATGGCTCTGAAGGAAGGGCATACGGCGCAGGCGAGAGAACGCCTGCTGGCGCTGAAATCACTCTTCGGTGACAAGCTTTATATCGAATTGCAGCGTCAGTCCGGTTTCGACCGCGTCCATGAGCGGCGTATGATCGGGCTTGCTTATGAACATGATATTCCGCTGGTCGCCACCAACGAGGCGTTCTTCCCTTCGAGGGCCGATTATGAGGCGCATGATGCATTGATGGCGGTGGCGCATAACGCCATCGTTTCGGATGACAGCCGGTTCCGGCTGACCCCCGACCATTATATGAAAAGCCGTGAGGAGATGGCGGAGCTGTTTGCCGACCTTCCGGAGGCACTGGAAAACACCGTCGAAATCGCAATGCGGTGTTCTTATGTGCTGAAGAAGCGTGGGCCGATCCTGCCGCGCTTCACCGGTGCCAGCGACGATCCCGAAGCGGCGCAACGGGCAGAGGCCGAAGAGCTTCGCCGTCAGGCCGTCGAAGGTCTCGATCTTCGCCTTGCGGCCCTCGGCATGGCACCTGGCTACACAGAGCAGGAATATCGCGACAGGCTGGATTTCGAGCTTGGCGTCATCGAACGCATGGGTTTTCCAGGTTACTTCCTGATCGTTGCGGACTTCATCAAATGGGCCAAGCAGCAGGATATTCCGGTCGGCCCCGGCCGCGGTTCGGGTGCAGGCTCGCTCGTGGCCTATGCGCTGACCATCACCGATGTCGATCCCCTGCGCTTCTCGCTGCTGTTCGAACGCTTCCTCAATCCCGAACGCGTGTCGATGCCCGACTTCGATATCGACTTCTGCCAGGACCGCCGCGAAGAGGTGATCCGCTACGTGCAGCGCAAATATGGCCGCGAGCAGGTGGCGCAGATCATTACCTTCGGTTCGTTGCAGGCTCGCGCGGCATTGCGCGACGTCGGCCGCGTGCTGGAAATGCCCTATGGGCAGGTGGACAAGATCTGCAAGCTGGTACCCAACAACCCGGCCAATCCGACGCCGCTGTCAAAAGCGATCGAGGAAGAGCCGCGTCTGCAGGAAGAGGCGGACAAGGAACCCGTCGTTGCCCGACTTCTGGATATCGCCCAGAAGATCGAGGGGCTTTACCGTCACGCCTCCACCCATGCTGCCGGTATCGTCATTGGTGACCGGCCGCTGTCGAAGCTGGTGCCGATGTATCGCGATCCGCGCTCCGACATGCCGGTTACCCAGTTCAATATGAAATGGGTGGAAAGCGCCGGCCTCGTCAAATTCGACTTTCTCGGTCTGAAGACGCTGACGGTGCTGAAGGTTGCCGTCGATTTCGTTGCCAAACGCGGCATCAAGGTCGATCTCGCCGCAATTCCGCTGGACGACGCCAAAACCTACGAGATGTTGTCACGCGGCGAAACCATCGGCGTGTTTCAGGTGGAAAGTGCCGGCATGCGCAAGGCGCTTATCGGCATGCGCCCGGACTGCATCGAGGACATCATTGCGCTGGTGGCGCTTTATCGTCCGGGTCCGATGGAAAACATTCCGGTCTACAATGCCCGCAAGCATGGCGAGGAGGAACTGGAGTCGATCCACCCCACCATCGACCACCTCCTGAAGGAAACGCAGGGCGTTATCGTCTATCAGGAACAGGTGATGCAGATCGCCCAGGTTCTGTCAGGTTATTCGCTCGGCGAAGCCGATCTTCTGCGCCGCGCCATGGGCAAGAAGATCAAGGAGGAGATGGACCAGCAGCGCGAGCGCTTCGTGGACGGCGCGATCAGAAACAGCGTGTCGAAGCCGCAGGCCAACACCATCTTCGACCTGCTGGCGAAATTCGCCAATTACGGCTTCAACAAGAGCCACGCCGCCGCTTACGCCATCGTGTCCTATCAGACCGCCTATATGAAGGCGCATTATCCGGTGGAGTTCCTTGCGGCCTCCATGACGCTGGATATGGCCAACACGGAAAAACTCAATGATTTCCGCCAGGATGCCAGCCGTCTCGGTATAGAGGTCGTGGCACCTTCGGTGCAGACGTCCTTCCGGCAGTTCGAGACGGGTGAGAACCGCATCTATTATTCGCTGGCCGCCATCAAGGGCGTGGGCGAGGGCGCGGTGGAACACATCGTTACCGTGCGCGACGGCAAGCCATTTGCGAGCCTGGAGGATTTCTGCCTGCGCATCGATCCGAAGCAGATCAACCGGCGTGTGCTCGAAAGCCTCATCAATGCTGGCGGTTTCGATTGTTTTGGCCGCGACCGTGCCGAGATGATCGGCGGGCTGGACCGCATTATCGGTTATTCGCAACGCGCGCAGGAAAGCCGCGTTACCGGCCAGTCGGACATGTTCGGCTCCGGCGGCGCAAGCGGTCCGGAAAAGCTCATCCTGCCTGCCTTCCAGCCGTGGCTCGCCTCGGAAAAACTGCTGCGCGAATATCAGGTGCTCGGTTTTTACCTGACCGCACATCCGCTCGATACCTACCGCCCTGTATTGGAAAAGTTGCGGGTGCAGAATTTCGCCGATTTTTCCGCCGCAGTGAAACAGGGTGCGACCGCCGGGCGTCTGGCCGGCACCGTCACCGGCAAGCAGGAGCGCAAGACCCGGACCGGAAACAAGATGGGTATCGTCACCTTCTCCGATGCCTCCGGCCAATATGAGGCGGTGTTGTTTTCCGAAGGGCTTGCCCAGTTTCGCGATCTGCTCGAGGTGGGCAAATCGCTTGTTATCACCGTGCAGGCGGAAGAGCGCCCGGAAGGCATCGGTCTTCGCATCCAGACGGCGCAATCGCTCGAGGAAAAATCCGTCCAAATGCAAAAGGCGTTGCGAGTTTATGTGCGCGATTCAGGCCCGCTGAAAACCGTCGCCCGCCACCTCAATACCAAAGGTGACGGATCGGTTTATTTTATCGTCATCAAGGACGAGGGGAGCCGTGAGATCGAGGTGGAGCTGACGGAGAAATACCGTATTTCCCCTGAGATCGCCGCCGCACTTCGCTCCGCCCCCGGCGTTGTTGATGTAGAGCTGGTGTGAGGCCTCAAGCCCTCAAACCGGCCCTTCCTTTGTCACGGTAATGAAGTCCGTTCCCATCCCTGTCTCCATCTGGTGACTGAGGTCGGAAACGGTAATCGAACTGCCGGTTGAAAGCTCTTTCTCGATTCGGGAGCGAATTTCAGCCGGTATTTCGAGGCGATCGAGCACGGCGCTTAGCTGGTCAAAGCCACCGGGCGCTTCGGTAACGGTGATGCCGAGCCGCTTGCGGGCTGCGGCCGGCAGATGGTTTTCCAGTGTTACGCCATTCCATTCGGCGGTTCCGGCTGCGCGGTTAACGGCAACGGCTTCGAAGAAATGCGTTCCGAGTGCCACCTCGGGATCCTTGATGTCGATCGCAGCCTCGAATAGCGGCTTGAAATCCTGTCGCACCATGATCTGGCCATTCGGTGGATGATCTTCGCCGGCGGATGCGTAAAGCGCAGCGACGAAATCGTCGGTCAGTAGCGGCCCGGTGGTTTTCAGCCCCTTCCAGCGCTTGAACCCGTTGACGGCGCTGATCGTCATTTCTCCGGTATAGCCGTCCGGTGCGCCGGCATCGAAGCCAAGGCGGGTCAGCACGGCCTGAATATCCATCACCTTTTCGCGCTCGCCGCGCCGGGTGATGAGGATGCGCAAGGGCGAGGGCTCCTTGCCTTTGGCCATCGGTTTGATGGCTTGCGTTTTTTCATTCACGGCCACCTCAACGGTGCCCAATGCGGCGTCGAAGGTCGCGGGGCGCAGCTCGACGTCGGATAAAAGCAGCTTGCCGTCATCGGCATCGTCCCGCGGCTCAAACAGGGCTGAATGTTGTACGGAGCGCAGAGAAACCGGCCGGTCGGTGATGATGACATGCACGCCGTAGCGGGTCTCGCCGAACAGCGACTGCGCGAATTTCGAAGGCAGGCGCACGCAGCCATGCGAGGCCGGGTAATTCGGCACCTTGCCTTCGTGCAACGCGATGCCCGACCATGTCAGTCGCTGCATGAAAGGCATGGGCGCGGCCGAGTAGATGTTCGATTCGTGGTATTTGCGTTTTTCCAGAATCGAAAAAATGCCGCTCGGCGTCTCATGCCCGGCCTTGCCGGTTGAGACCTTGGATGTAGCAACGATCTCGCCGTTCTCGTATAGCGCCAGCGATTGATCGCTTTTCGAAACGACGATCTGCAGGGACTTGTTGTCGGCGGCAAGCGCCGGAAAGGCAAGAATGCTGGCCGACAGCATGCCGGTCAGAAGACGGAAGCGAAGGGACATGACGCAATACACCACATGCACAAAACTTCGTTTACTCAACCACGCGAAGTTTAATGAAGTTTAAGGATAGGGCGTCTGCCACATCACTAATTTGTGTAATATCTAAAATAGGGGCGGGGTGTTGCAGGCCGCAGGGTTTCACGGCGTTTGCAAGCGGCATGGCCGCTATTTGCGTGTGCCGAAAGTGTAGCCGGTCTCGACGCTGCCCTTGCCGAACTTGTCGCGCAATTTGTCCATTGCCGCTTCCGCCGCCGCCCGCCGTTCCGCCTGCCTGTCGACGAGATCAGGAGGATCGGCAAGGTCCGCATCGCGCAGATCACTGACGCCTATGCCGATCAGGCGAAACTTGGTGCCGTCGGTTTCTTTCGCAAGCAGCGAAAGGCCGGTACGGAATATGCGGTCGGCAAGCTGGGTAGGGTCATCAAGCTTGCGGTTGCGGGTGCGGAGTTTGAAATCGGCCGTCTTCATTTTCAGTACAACCGTCTGGCCGGAAATGCCGCTCTTCTTCAGGCGCCAGGCAACTTTTTCGGAAAGCGACCGCAGGATCGGTACGAGGTCCTCGTGGCGGGAAATATCGTTGAAGAAGGTGGTCTCGGAAGACACGCTTTTCACGGGGTCGTTATTGTGCACGTGCCGTTCATCGATACCGCGCGAAAGCCGGAACAGCCGTTGTCCCATCACGCCATAGCGGCGCATCAGGTCGCCTTCCTCCATCTCCTGCAACTGCGCGATCATGCGGATGCCGTCCGCCTCCAGCGTCGCCGCAAACGCCTTTCCAACGCCCCATATCGTCGTGACGGGCCGTGCTGCCAGAAAGGAAAGCGCTTCCGCTTCGCCGATCACCGAAAAACCGCGCGGTTTTTTAAGGTCAGACGCGACCTTGGCCAGAAATTTGCAGTAGGACAGCCCGGCCGAGACGGTTACGCCCACTTCTTTTTCCACCCGTTTCACAAATTTCGCCAGAACCCGGGCAGGTGGATCGTGATGCAGCCTCTCCGTTCCGGAAAGATCGAGAAACGCCTCGTCTATGGAAAGCGGCTGCACGAGCGGCGTCAAATCCTGCATCATGGTTCGGATCTGACGGCCGACGCGGCTATATTTTTCCATGTCGGGCTTGATGACCACGGCGTCCGGACAAGCTTCCAGCGCCTTGAACATCGGCATGGCGGAGCGCACGCCCTGAATGCGGGCAATGTAGCAGGCAGTGGAAACCACGCCGCGTTTTCCGCCGCCGATGATCAACGGCTTGTCGGCAAGCTCGGGATTGTCCCGTTTTTCAACGGAGGCGTAAAACGCGTCGCAATCGATATGGGCGATGCTGAGGTCGTAGAGTTCGTCATGGTAGACGAGGCGGGGACTGCCACAGGCGCGACAACGCCTCAGGTCCGCTGGCTGGCCGGCCAGACAGTCGCGGCAAAAACCGGGATCATAAAGATGCGATGTGGACATGGGCCGAAAACAAAACCAGAACGTCGCTAACCATACTCCGGCCGTGACGGTGGCTGAAGGGGTGGCCTGTCAATACTCACCCGAATCCAACCCCGGGCCGGAAAAATGGTGCCAGGCGGCGGCAACCGTTTCGGGGGATGTGTCGGTCGCCGCGCAGAAGGCCATGAGGTCTGGTTCGTGGCTCATCAGAAAATCGGTGAGCCCCGCCAGAAAGCCGGGATCGTCGGCGGCATGGCGCAGCATATTGGCCTGCAATCCGCTCAGCGCCAGAAAACGCCCGAGCATTTCCGGCTCGTTTGCCAGCCAGCCAAGTATGGCGGCTGCCGTTTCTTGCGGATATTTTCCGGCATTGTCTTTGTTTTTTGTATCTCTCAGCATTTCTCTACCGAAGTTACCTATTTTGAAACCAAATCGTTCTAGCCTTGCGCAACAAATGGACGATGGAATCGGTTCTCTGGCACCCTATATGTCTGGGAGAAGGTTTCAAAGCGAAACGGGGACTGCCCACCATGCCCAAGCAGGTCATGATAGTCGAAGACAACGAGCTGAACATGAAGCTCTTTCGTGACCTTATCGAGGCGTCTGGCTATACGACGATCCAGACGCGCAATGGCATGGAAGCGCTGGATCTTGCCCGCAAGCATCGCCCCGACCTCATTCTCATGGATATTCAGCTGCCGGAGGTTTCCGGGCTGGAGGTGACGAAATGGCTGAAGGAAGATGACGAGCTGCACGTCATTCCGGTCATCGCGGTAACCGCCTTCGCCATGAAGGGGGACGAGGAGCGCATTCGTCAGGGCGGATGCGAGGCCTATGTGTCCAAGCCGATCTCCGTTCCGAAATTCATCGAAATCATCAAGACCTATCTAGGCGATGCGTAAGGCGGTTGGGGAACTGTTATGACGGCGAGAGTTCTGGTTGTTGACGACATACCCGCAAACGTAAAGCTTCTCGAAGCCCGGCTTGTCGCGGAATATTTCGACGTCGTAACCGCCGAGGATGGTTTCAAGGCACTTGATATCTGCGACCAGGAACAGGTCGATATCATCCTGCTGGACATCATGATGCCTGGCATGGACGGTTTCGAGGTCTGCGAACGGCTGAAGGCCAATCCGAAAACGGCGCATATTCCTGTTGTCATGGTCACCGCACTCGATCAGCCCTCAGACCGCGTGCGCGGCCTGAAAGCCGGCGCCGATGATTTTCTGACCAAGCCCGTTAACGACCTTCAATTGATCGCCCGTGTCAAAAGCCTCGTGCGCCTCAAGGCCGTCAGTGACGAATTGCGGCTGCGGGCCGAGACCGCGCGCGAGATCGGCATCGAGGAGATGCTGCGCAGCGATGGCCTCATGCAAACGCCTGGCCGCGTTCTGGTGGCTGATGGCCGCGCCAGCTCGCAGGAACGCATCGTCAGGGCGCTGAAGCCGGTTGCCGAGGTCGATGCCGTCACGGAGCCTCAGGCGGCCCTGTTGAAGGCCGCGAGCAACCCCTTCGAGCTTGTCATCGTCAATTCCAATTTTGAGGATTACGATCCGCTGAGACTGTGTTCGCAGCTTCGTTCGCTGGAGCGTACCCGGTTCCTGCCGTTGCTTCTGGTAGCGGAACAGGGGGCGGACGACATGGTGGCGCGGGCGCTCGATCTTGGCGTGAACGATTATATTCTTCGCCCGATCGATCCCAACGAACTTGTCGCCCGGTCTCTGACTCAGATCCGGCGCAAGCGCTATAACGAGCATCTGCGGCTCAATCTCCAGCACACGATGGAGCTTGCTATCGTCGACGGGCTGACTGGTCTTAACAATCGCCGTTATCTCGACAATCATCTGAAAATACTTTTCGACCGCGCCGCCGTGCGTGGCCGCCCGATTTCCATTTGCATGACCGATATCGACCGCTTCAAGCTGGTCAACGATACCTATGGCCACGATGTCGGCGATGAGGTTCTGCGCGAGTTTGCAGCCCGCATCCGCAGCACGGTGCGCGGCGCCGATCTTGCCTGCCGTTATGGCGGGGAGGAATTCGTGGTTGTGATGCCCGACACGCCTATGGAGCTTGCCACAAGCGTTGCCGAACGCCTGCGGGCAATCATCGAGGACAAGCCGTTTCACGTTCGTTCCATCGACCGCGAGTTGAGTATCACGGCTTCGCTCGGCATCGCCACCAGCAGTGGAGCATTCGGCGCGCCGGACGAGCTTCTGAAGCAGGCCGACAGGGCGCTCTACGAGGCGAAACACACAGGACGCAACCGCGTCGTGGCGGCCGCCGCCTAAAGGCGCAGACCATGACGCTGACAATCCGTGCCGCCTTTTGAGACTTTCGACGTTTACCGTTATCGATAGCCGCCCAAAGACCTGACGGCAAACTGTGGCAAGCGCGAAGTCCCTGACCTTGCCAGTATTTTATCTTCTTACAATGAGGGGGTGAAGTCTAACAGGGTTAATAGAGTTCAAGTTGAAAAATACGTTGAATTCAATCGCTCACGGAACTATAGTGTGCCTGCGTTGTATATTTAACCATGTTTTCCAGGTGATGTATCTCTGGCTTAAGAATTTGTTGATTTTTATTTTACTTCTGCGCACACTCCCAATCGAGAATAACAGTTCTTCCGGCGGTTTTTCCGTCTAGTGATGAAGAAACGATGGCGGTTTACACCGCTGATGTTTCGGTCGTCAGGGGCTGGTATTGCGTAGTTTGAATGCCCCATGATGCTCAGGTCCGCCGCATCTCCTGGATCGTGGGGTCGGTCGGCTGACGATGTCCGAATCGGTTCCTCGTGCCGTGATCACATCGTTGGCCGACCGCCTTATCTCCGAAAATATTCTGTGCTTGTGCTGCCGCTTATAGCGCAGCACATCCGGCTGCGCGCGCAGGCTGCGCGCTGTCGCAGCGGTTGACGCATTTGACCGATGAGACGCTGATTAGGAGAGGCGCTGGTAGGCGAGACGGTGATAAAGAGCTTTCCCGCAGTGCCGATAGCGCCGACTGGGTTCCAAACTCAAGAACCGCAACTAGGAAGGTTACGATTCGTTGGCCCGTGGCGGGCCTTGCGAGGGCGCTGGCGCAAAGAATGCCGTTGGCGGCAATCCTTTCCGTACAAACAAAAAACGCGCCCGTTGGGCGCGCTTTTGCCGGAGAACCCGATCAAGAATTACTTGATCTTGGTTTCCTTGAATTCAACGTGCTTGCGTACAACCGGGTCATACTTCGTCTTCGTCATCTTGTCCGTGAACGTACGGCTGTTCTTGGTGGTGACGTAGAAGGTACCGGTGTCGGCTGTCGACAGCAGCTTGATCTTGATTGTTGTAGCTTTCGCCATGGTCGTCCTGCCTTTAAACAAAAGAGAAGCCGCAGGCGCTTCTCACCTCGGCTAAATCTGGCGCGAAACTACGTATCGCGCCTGAAAAGTCAAGTCTGTTTTGCCCTGAAAACAAAACGGAAGGCATAAAGCACCACGTAAAGCCCGAAAAACACGGCAAGCGCCCAGGCGAAACCATCGGTACCCGCAACATCCATGGAAATGCCGACGGCCTGTGGTCCGGCTATAGTGCCCATGGCATAGCAGAAGATGAAGGCGGCGTTGGCGGCCACCAGATCGGCCCCTTTGAGACGCGATCCCAGATGGGTGAGGCCGACGGTATACATGCCGGATACGAGGCCGCCCCAGAACAGCAGCAGGGCCGCGACGAGAATCCATCTATCCACCAGCAAGGGCAGCGCCAGCGTGCCGCAAACGCCCGCAAAGGCCATCAGCGCCAGCATTGTGCGCCGGTCCTTCATTCGGTCCGAAAGCAGGCCGATCGGTATCTGGAAGACCATGTTGCCGATGCCCATCACTGTCAGCAGAAGTGCCGCCTGCGATTCGTTGAAGCCTTCGCGGGTCGCATAGATGGGAAAGAGCGACAGACCGCCCGCTTGCACGGCGCCGAACACGAAGGCCGCCGCAGAAGCCATCGGCACCAGCCATATATAACGGGCGAAATGGTGGTTCGGCCTTTCGCTCAGCTCCGGGCTTTCGCCGCGCGCAAGGAAGATCGGGATCGCGGCAAGCAGTATGATTGCCGCCCCGACCAGAAATGGCAGGATGCCATCGCTGCCGACCACGGAAAACAATAACGGGCCAACCGCGAACCCAACCGCAAGTCCGGTGGCGTAGATGCCGAGAACCATGCCGCGTTTTTTCGGTGGCGCGGTCATGTTGATCCAGTATTCGGAGAGGATGAACAGCGTGGTGGTTGCGCCATGGAAGACGATTCGCAGCGGAAACCACATCCAGAAGGCGTCGGCGAAATAGAAACAGAGCGCACTCAGGGCCGACACGACAACGGCAAATAGCATCGTTCGCGCCACGCCGAAATCATGGGCGATCTTGGTGGTCACCGGCGCTGCCATCATCGCCGCAACGCCGGCCATTGCCGAATTTACCCCGATCATGGTGGAGGAGATGCCGCGCTTCTCAAGGATGATCGACAGGAGCGGCAGGCCAAGGCCGATGGCGACACCGACCGCACTGATGGCGGAGATGGCGGCGATCAGTGAGGGCCAGTGAATGGCGTCCGCTTCGCATTTCATTTGTGACATGACGGCCTTTATACAAAGTCTCGAATGAATCGGCCGTGGCGCGTGACATAGAGCCGCGCGGGGCTTTCAAAGGGCAGTGACGGATCACCTATCATGAGTTTTGTGACATCTTCGAGAACCGTGCGTGTGATTTTCGGCATGTTCAGACTGGAAAGCGCTGTCATGTCAAGCCATTGCACATTGTGCAGCTCATCTGAATCCCTGATTAGCCGGGTATCCAGCCGCAACTCGTCGGCGTAACAGCAAAAGAATCGCGTGTCGTAACGCCTGATATTGCCGGGCGGGGTGATTGCGCGCGCCACATATCGAAAACGCGAAAGATCCGGACCATCAGCGTCCATGCCCATATCGACGCCGGTTTCCTCCACGAGCTCGCGCGCGGCGGCAAGCGCCAGCGCCCGTGCCCCGGCAGCGCTCAGGCGGCGCGCGGCAGATGAGGTGAGGCTGCGCAGCACGGCGGGGTGCAGATCGCCGGAGAAGGGCAGGGCGTGGTCGCGTGGATCGCGTTTGCCACCGGGAAACACGTAAGCGCCGGGCATGAATATGTGCGCATTACTGCGCCGGCCCATCAGCACGCGAACAGCAGGGCCGGAACGATCAAACAGGATGATTGAGGCGGCATCGCGCGGCCGCAACGGGCCGCTCGCCGCCTTGGTGCTCGAGGGAAGCTCGGACACGTTCAAATTCCCGTCCGCCGTCAGTGGGAGGAGCCGTCTATCTGCACTTTTGGCTGTTTTCCGTCGAAGCCGTGCATTCTAAGTGCCCATTGCAGGCCGATGACGCCACCCTTGATCGGTTGCAGCGTCAGAAGCGCGGCCAAAATGGTGATAGGCACCCAGATGGCGAAGTGTACCCACATGGGAACGGAAAGCACGAGATCGGTCATCATGAAGCCGCCAACGGCGATATGGCCGATGATGACGATGGAAATATAGGGCGGCAGGTCGTCGGAGCGGTGATGATGCATTTCCTCGCCGCAGGCCGCGCAATTGTCCACCGGCTTCAGGAAGGCCCGAAACAGGCGACCGCTGCCACAGGCCGGGCAGCGATTGGCCATGCCGCGCATGATCGAGCGGCCAAGCGGACGCTCCGCGCTTCCATCTCCGAAGGTAACCGTTTCCGAGCCCTGATTTGCACTCATCCTGAAGTCCTTCTCCCGTTTGTCTTAACCGCTTGACGCGGTCTTGTTACCGACGTCCTCTCGGCGGCCTTGTTCCCGGCTTGGCGGAAGGACGTGATGTCCGCCGGCCTGCCTTGTGGAACGACCGCGAGCCGACCGGCATCTTGCGCCCCGGGCTCAGCATTTCAAACCGCAGCGCACCAGCCAAGGGTACCGCTTCTGCAAGCCGCACCTGAACCGTATCGCCGAGTTGATAACCGAGACCCGTCTTTTCCCCCGTCAGAGCCTGATGGGCTTCGTCGTAGAGGAAATAGTCGGTTCCAAGTGTAGATATAGGAACAAACCCGTCGGCGCCAAACTGCGGCAGCGCGACAAATAGTCCCGCCTTGGTGACACCCGCGACGCGGCCATCGAACTCCTCACCGACGCGCTCGGAAAGATGGTGCGCGATCAGCCGGTTGATGGTGTCGCGCTCTGCGGCCATGGCGCGGCGCTCGAAGGTCGAGATTTCGGCGGCGATATCGTCCAGCGTCGCCTCTTCCTGCGGGGTGATGCCGCCTTCGCCGAGGCCTAGCGATCCGACCAGCGCCCGATGCACGATCAGGTCGGCATAACGGCGGATCGGTGAGGTGAAATGCGCGTACTTCATCAGGTTGAGGCCGAAATGGCCGATATTTTCCGGGCTGTAGATCGCCTGGCTCTGGCTGCGCAGCACCATCTCGTTGACCATGATCTGGTGCGGCGTGTCGAGTGCGCGCGCCAGAATACCGTTGAAGGAATTGGCGCGCATCGCGACACCCTTGGCCATGGAAATGCCGATGGTGCCGAGGAATTCGCGCAGCACTTCCTGCTTGGTAAGTGTGGGGGCGTCATGCACGCGGTAGACCAGCCGCTGCTTTTTCTTTTCCAGGGTCTCTGCGGCGGCGACGTTCGCCTGGATCATCATTTCCTCGATCAGCTTGTGCGCGTCGAGGCGTTCGGGAATGACGACCTTGTCCACCGTGCCGTCGGGCCTGAGCTGGATCTTGCGCTCCGGCATGTCGAGTTCCAGCGGCTGGCGGCGATCGCGGCCGCGCTTCATCACGGCATAGGCGTGCCACAGCGGCTTCAGGATCGGCTCCAGCAGCGTGCCGGTCTTGTCGTCCGGGCGGCCGTCGATTGCGGCCTGCGCCTGCTGGTAGGAGAGCTTGGCGGCACTCTTCATCATGATGCGATGGAAAGTGTGGCTCGCCTTGCGGCCTTCCTTCGAGAACGTCATCCGCACAGCAAGGGCAGGGCGGTCGACGCCTTCCTTCAGCGAGCAGAGGTCGTTGGAGATGCGTTCCGGCAGCATCGGCACGACACGATCAGGGAAATAGACGGAGTTACCACGCTTCAGCGCCTCGCGGTCGAGCGGTGCGCCTGATCGCACATACCAGGACACGTCGGCGATAGCGACGGTGACGATCACTCCATCGGGATTGTCGGGCGAGGGGTCGAGTTCGGCATAGACCGCGTCGTCATGGTCCTTGGCGTCGGCCGGATCGATCGTGATCAGCGGCAGGTCGCGCCAGTCTTCGCGGTGAGACATGGTCGCGGGTTTTGCGGCATCCGCCTCGGCCAGAACATTCGGCGGGAAGATGTGCGGAATACCGTGGGCATGGATCGCGATCATCGAGATCGCCTTTTCCGAGGCGACTGAGCCGACGACCGAAAGAACCTTTGCGCGCGTCAGGCCGTAACGACCGCTGTTGCGCGAGGTTTCCACCTCGATCAGGTCGCCGTCCTTGGCATCGCCCACACCCTCGGGGTCGATGACCATTTCCTCGCCGCGCCGGTCGATCGGCATCAGGCGTCCGCCGCCGCCTTCCGTTTCCTTGAACACGCCAAGCAGTGCGTTCTGACGACGGTCGATCAGCTTGACGACGCGGGCCGTGTAGGCCGGGCCGACGCTGTCCTTGGACGGGAATATTTTTGCCAGAATGCGATCGCCGAGACCGGCGGCAGGGGCTTTCTTACTGCGATCCTGCGAAGACTGGCGGATGAGCACGGCGGGGGCCGCGCCCTGATCTTCAGGCCATTCGGCAGGCCGGCCGATCAATTCGCCGTCCTTGTCGCGGGTGGTGATGTCGAGAACCGTCACCGGCGGCAGGCCACCCGGTCGCGTCAGCGTCTTGCGGCTCTTCTGCACCATGCCATCGGTTTCAAGCTCCTTTAGCAGTGCCTTGAGCACAACGCGGTCGTCGCCTTTCAGCCCAAAAGCCTTGGCGATTTCGCGCTTGGAGGCCTGCTGCGGATGCTCGGCGATGAATTTCAGCAGCACTTCGCGGGAAGGCACCTCGCCATGGATGATGCCTTCACCTTCATTTGCCCGCTTGCCGCGCCCGGTACGTCCGAAGCCGTCGCTGGCGGAACCCTGTCTCTGACGCGGCGCCTTGCTCACGATTCTGCCTTCTTGGGTTTGGCTGCGGCCTTCGGCTTGGCAGCCGTCTTGCTTTTCGTTGCGGCCTTGGCTTTTGTCGCCTTCGGCTTTGCGGCTGTGTCGCCATCGGCCTTCTTGGCAGCAGTTTTCTTGGCCTTGGCGGGCTTGCCGCCGGTTCCTGTCTTGGCGATACGCTCGGCAATCAGCACCAGCGATTCGTCAAGCGTCACGGAGGTCGGATCCTGCCCCTTTGGAATGGTGGCGTTAACTTTGCCCCAGTTGACGTAAGCGCCGTAACGCCCGTCGCGGACGGTGATCGGGCCGCCATCGGGGTGATCACCCAGTTCCTTCAGCGCCGCGGGCGTGCCGTTGCGGCCGCGCCCCGGTCCCTTGCTCTGCTTCTCGGCAATAACGGTAACGGCACGGTTGAGGCCGATCGAGAACACATCTTCGATGCTTTCGAGGTTCGCATAGGAACCGTCATGCAACAGGAAGGGTCCGTAGCGGCCAAGCCCGGCGGAAATCATCTTGCCGGTTTCGGGATGCTTGCCGATATCGCGCGGCAGGTTGATGAGCGCCAGCGCCTTTTCGTGGTCGATGTCCTCAGGCTTCCAGCCCTTGGGCAGCGAGGAGCGCTTGGCTTCCTTGCCATCGCCGCGCTGGATGTACGGGCCGAAACGGCCAGACCGAAGCGTCAACTCCTCGCCAGTCATCGGATCGGCACCCAGCGCTTTCGGCTCGTTAGACACGGAAGCTTCGGCTTCCGAGCCATCGGACGTGAGCTGGCGGGTAAAGTTGCACTCCGGATAATTGGAGCAACCGACGAAAGCGCCGTATTTGCCGAGCTTCAGCGAAAGGTTGCCGGTGCCGCAAACCTGACAGATGCGCGGATCGGAACCGTCCTCACGCTTGGGGAAGACCAGCGGGGCCAGAACTTCATTGAGCGCATCCAGCACGTTGGTAACGCGCAATTCCTTGGTATCTTCGATCTGCGCGAAGAAATCCTTCCAGAAATCGCGCAGCACCTGCTTCCAGTCCAGTTCGCCCGCGGAAATGCGGTCGAGCTTTTCTTCCAGATCGGCGGTGAAGTCGTATTCGACATATTTGGCAAAGAAGCTTTCGAGGAAAGCCGTCACCAGCCGTCCGCGCGAGTGGGGAATGAGCTTGCGCTTGTCGATGATGATATATTCGCGGTCGCTTAGCGTCTTCAGTGTCGCCGCATAGGTGGAAGGACGGCCGATGCCGAGTTCTTCCATCTTCTTGATGAGCGATGCTTCCGAATAACGCGGCGGCGGCTCGGTGAAGTGCTGGCTGGCGTTGATCTTCTGCTTGGCGAGGTTCTCGCGCGCATTGATCTGTGGCAGGCGGCCTTCATCGTCACCGTCGTCGCTCTGCTCGCCATCTTCTTTCTGGTCGGTATAGGCGGCAATGAAGCCGTCGAAGCGGATGACGGAACCGACGGCACGAAGCCCGGCCTTTTCACCGTCCTTGTCGGCAAGGATTTCCACGGTGGTACGTTCGATTTCGGCAGATGCCATCTGGCTCGCAATGCCGCGCTTCCAGATCAGGTCGTAAAGACGCAACTGGTCGGCATCGAGGTAACGCTTCACCTGATCCGGTGTGCGGTTAAAATCGGTCGGACGGATAGCTTCGTGCGCTTCTTGCGCGTTCTTTGCCTTGGTCGAGTAGAAGCGCGCCTTTTCCGGCACATAGCGGTCGCCGAACTGCTCGCCGATGGCGCGGCGTGCGGCATCGATCGCTTCCGGCGCCATCTGCACGCCGTCGGTACGCATATAGGTGATCAGACCAACGGTTTCGCCGCCGATGTCGATACCTTCATAAAGCTTCTGGGCCACCTGCATGGTCCGCGAGGCCGAAAAGCCCATGCGCGAGGAGGCAGCCTGCTGCAGCGTCGAGGTGGTGAAGGGCGGGCCGGGATTGCGCTTGACGGGTTTCGCCTCGACCGTATCGACAATATAGGTCGCGCCTTCCAGGAGCGCCTTCAGGCGGTTGGCGTCATCTCCTGTCTTGATCGAACGGCCTTGCAGCTTCTTGCCATCGGCGGAAACCAGCTTCGCCTCGAACTCGTCACCGCGCGGTGTCTTCAGCAGCGCGCTGATGTTCCAGTATTCCTCGGAGACGAAACGCTCGATCTCGGCTTCGCGGTCGCAGACGAGACGCAGCGAAACGGACTGTACGCGGCCGGCGGAACGGGCGCCCGGCAGCTTGCGCCACAAAACCGGCGACAGGTTGAAACCGACGAGATAATCCAGCGCACGGCGGGCAAGATAGGCATCGACCAGCGGCACGTCGATGTCGCGCGGGTTCGCCATCGCGTCCAGTACCGCCTTTTTGGTGATGGCGTTGAAGACCACGCGCTTCACCGGCTTGTCGCCGAGAACGCGCTTCTTCTTCAAGAGATCAAGCACATGCCAGGAAATCGCTTCACCCTCGCGATCCGGGTCGGTTGCGAGAAACAGGCCGTCGGAGGACTTCACCGCGTCGGCAATGTCCTTCATGCGCTTGGCGGATGCGCTATCGACCTCCCAGGACATTTCGAAGTCCTGGTCGGGCAGCACAGATCCGTCCTTGGCAGGAAGGTCCCGGACGTGGCCAAAGGATGCAAGAACCTTGTAGCCCGGACCAAGATACTTGTTGATCGTCTTGGCTTTGGCAGGAGATTCTACGACGACGACATTCATATTGTTTTTCTCTGGAACTGGTCCGTTAACATAGCCGGATCACGGCATAATGCCGCAATTCGCCTTCTTTATAATTCGACATGGACAGGTAATGCGCGCGGGTCAAGAGGCAAGCCCGATTTTATCGCTCCAAGGCAATTGCAACCTATGGATAATCTGTCGTTGTATTGCAATCTTTGGTAAATTTGTTATAGTGACCAACATGATTTGAATTGACGTAATGATCTTTGTTTCAGGTTGAAATTCCAGGATAGATATATGGTCCCGAACGCAACAAACAATAATGCCGATAATGAAGGGACCAGAGAGAACTTGGCTTACATTCGCCAGATGCTCGCGGAACTGAGGCTCGTCGCCAATCGCGAGGGCGCCGACATGCTGTGCTATCTGATTGAAATGGCCTATGTGGAAGTCGGCGATATCCAGAGCGGGCGGCGCAAGCTTTCAATCCGCGAGGAGCGAAACCCGCCCCCCGGCGTGCCGGTTTGACCGCCCTGCAATATCGAGTTCCAGCAGCACCATGTGAACCGTGGCCGCGGAAAAACCCGTGTGGCGAATGATATCGTCCGTTTCGACGGGCGAGTGCCCGAGAGCGGCGGCAACGATGCTGCGCTCGTCATCTCCGGGCGGTGACATTTCCTCATCGGGTCGTGGTTCCTCGACCTTGCGGTCATAGGGCAATTGCGGTTCCATCAGCGGTCGTAGCGCATCGAGAATATCGGCCGCCCCCGTGGTCAGCATCGCGCCTTCCTTGATCAGCCGGTTGGTGCCTTCGCAGCGTGCATCGAGTGGGGAGCCTGGCACGGCGAAAACCAGCCGGCCCGCTTCGCCGGCAAGCCGCGCCGTGATCAGCGAACCGGATCGTTCTGCCGCTTCCACTATGACGACGCCGAGCGAGACGCCCGATATCAGCCGGTTGCGGCGGGGGAAATCCCGAGCGCGTGGCTCCCAGCCGAAGGGCATTTCGCTAATCGTCGCGCCGCCCTGTTCGTAGATGTCCTGCAAAAGCCCGAAATTTTCCTGCGGGTAGGGACGGTCGAGACCGCCCGCCAGCATGGCCACCGTGCCGGTTGCAAGGCTTGCCCGGTGCGCTGCCGCATCGATGCCGCGCGCCAGCCCGGATGCGATCGTATAGCCCGCACGACCGCAATCGCGCGCCAGCATCGCGGCGAATTTCGCGCCGTTGATGGAGGCGTTGCGTGATCCGACGATGCCGACGCAAGGTCTTGTTGCGGTGGATGCTGATCCCTTCATGGCGATCAGTGGCGGCGCGCCGTCGAGCTGTCGCAGGGCAGGCGGATAGTCCGGCTCACCGATGCCGACGAAGCGAGCGCCGAATCTTTCAGCCGTTTCGATTTCGCCTTCCGCTTCCGCCTGTGTGGCAATGCGCGGGCTGCGCAATGAACCGCCGCGCCTTGAAAGCTCGGGCAGGGCAGAGAGCGCTTTTTCAGCGCTGCCAAAATGATTGATGAGTTCGCGGAAGGTGACGGGGCCAATATTGTCGCTGCGGATCAGCCGAAGCCATGCGACCCGCTGCCGCGCGGAAAGCTCTATGCCCTGCCGTGTCGTTTCCTCATGCGGCATGACGTATCCCTAAAGCTGGCCTTAGCCCTTTTGCCCGATCCTGCTTTCCGTGCCGGCCAGAAGCCGTGCGATGTTTTCCCGGTGTTTCCACCAGGAAATCACGCTCAGCAACGTTACCAGAAGCGCCGTCTTTTCAGGCCCGACTATCCATAGGGCGACCGGGATCACAAGCATGGCAACCAGCGCCGACAGCGAGGAATACCGGGTGATGAACGCGGTTGCGAGCCAGATCAGCGCAAAAGCCAGCATCATCAGGGGGGCAGCGCCTAAAAGCACGCCGATATAGGTCGCCACGCCCTTGCCGCCCTTGAAACCGAGCCACACCGGAAACAGATGGCCGAGAAAGGCAAAGAAACCGGCAACCAGCGACGCCTCGTAACCCCAGAGCGCATTGGCGACGAGCACTGCGGCGGTGCCCTTCAGCGCATCGAGCAGCAATGTCGCTGCGGCGAGCTTCTTGTTGCCGGTGCGCAGCACATTGGTGGCGCCAATATTGCCGGAACCAATCTTGCGCACATCGCCCAGCCCCGCCATGCGGGTAAGAAGCAGGCCGAAGGGTATCGAGCCGAATAGATAGCCAATCAGCGCCGCAAGCGCGAGAAGGGCAGGCGCCGTCTGCCAGTCAGTCAAAGCACTCATTCAACGTTCCCTCTCGTCGCGCGCCAGCGTGATCCCATGCCCGTGATCTTATGCCAAGGAATGAACCGCTTTGCCAGCCACATAAGTGGCGACAGCGCGGCCGCTGAAACGGGCATCCTCGAACGGCGTATTCTTGGATTTCGACACCAGTTGATCTCTCGCAACCAGCCAAGGCTCGTCCAGGTCGATCAGCGTGATATCAGCCTTCGCGCCGGCTTTAAGCGTTCCCGCATCCAGTCCGAAGATTTTCGCCGGGCGGGTGGAAAGCGCATCGATCAGCCGCATCAGCGGAACCTCGCCGCTATGGTGAAGGCGAAGCGCCGCCGCCAGCATGGTTTCCAGCCCCACCGCACCGCTTGCCGCATCCGAAAAGGGCAGGCGCTTGGTGTCCACGTCCTGCGGGTCGTGCGACGAAACGATGATGTCGATCGTGCCATCCTTCAGCGCCTCGACCATGGCCTTGCGGTCGTCTTCCGCGCGCAAGGGAGGTGAGAGCTTGAAGAAGGTACGGTATTCGCCGATATCGTTCTCGTTCAGCGTCAGATGGTTGATCGAGATGCCGCAGGTCGCCTTGACGCCCCGCTGCCGGGCAAGACGGATCGCTTCTGCCGATTCCGGCACGGAAATCTTGGCGGCGTGATAGATCGCTTGCGTCAGACCGGCAATGCGCAGGTCGCGCTCCAGCGGAATGATCTCGGCTTCCTTGGGGATTCCGGACAGACCGAGCCAGCTTGCGAAAAGCCCCTCGTTCATGTCGCCGCCGCCGATATATTTGTCGCGGGTCTCAAGTGCAATCACCGCACCCAATTCGCGCGCATAGGTCATGGCGCGGCGCAGCACCAGCGTGTCGGAAAGCGCCCTGCGGCCATTGGTGAAGGCAACCGCACCGGCTTCCTTCAGCATGCCGATCTCGGTCATTTCCTCGCCGTTGAGGCCCTTGGTCAGGGCTGCAGCGGGATGCACATTGACGAGCGCCTTGTCGCGTGCCGCCTTTTTTACATATTCGACCAGCGCAATGTCGTCGATAACGGGGTCGGTGTCCGGCATGACGATGATGCTGGTGACGCCGCCGGCCGCTGCCGCGCGCGATGCGGATTCGATGGTTTCACGGTGTTCGCCACCCGGCTCACCGACAAAGACGCGGGCATCCACCAGACCGGGAACGGCCAGCAGCCCCTTGCAGTCGCGAACCGTCGCACCCTCGGGCACACCCTGGTTGTGTGCCTGCCCGCCGGAGGCGAGGATCGTGCCATCGGCACCGATGACGATGCTGCCCACCTCGTCCAGATTGCGGGAGGGATCAACGATGCGAAGGTTTTTGAGAACGGTCACGGCACTCATACGCGCTCACCCTGATTTTGCGAGACAAGCAGGGTTTCCATGACAGCCATGCGCACGGCAACCCCCATTTCCACCTGGCTTTCGATGACGCTCTGCGGACCATCAGCCACTTCGGATGAGATTTCCACGCCACGGTTCATCGGGCCGGGATGCATGACCAGCGCATCTTCTTTCGCGGCCTTCAACTTTTCGGCATCGAGACCGTAATAGTGGAAATATTCGCGCACCGAAGGCACGAAGGAGCCGGACATGCGCTCGCGCTGCAGGCGCAGCATCATCACCACATCGGCGTTCTTCAGGCCTTCCTTCATGTCATGGAAGACCTCGACACTCATGTCGCGAATTCCGGAGGGAAGAAGCGTCGCGGGAGCCACGACGCGCACGCGCGCGCCCATCTGGTTGAGCAGGATGATGTTGGAGCGGGCAACGCGCGAATGCAGTACGTCGCCGCAGATCGCCACCGTTATTCCCGAAAGATCACCCTTGGCGCGGCGAATGGTCAGCGCGTCGAGAAGGGCCTGCGTCGGGTGTTCATGCTGGCCGTCGCCGGCATTGACCACGGAGCAGGCAACCTTCTGCGCGAGAAGGGCTGCGGCACCGGCAGAGGAGTGACGCACGATCAGCACATCGGGGCGCATGGCGTTCAGCGTCATCGCCGTGTCGATCAGCGTTTCGCCCTTCTTCACCGAGGAATTGCTGACCGACATGTTCATCACATCGGCGCCAAGCCGTTTTCCGGCAAGTTCGAAGGAGGATTGTGTCCGGGTCGAAGCTTCGAAGAACAGGTTGATCTGCGTGAGGCCCCGAAGCGTCGAGGTTTTTTTCTCGCGCTGACGGCTGATTTTCACCGCTTCGTCGGCCTTGTCGAGAAGCAGGGTTATATCCTGATGGGAAAGCCCCTTTATGCCGAGGAGATGGCGGTGGGGAAAATAGACCATGGAAATTGTCCTCCGGGTCGCAATAGTCAACGGGTCTATAAAGACAGGTGGCTTTGCGGGCAAGCATGCGATAAGCCGGGTTTTGGCATATACACGCAATAAAGCACGAATCCCGATAGAAGGATGCGAATGACAGGCATGAACCGGACAGAAGAATCGCTCGCCGAACTAAACCAGCCTAGCCTATGGTCCGGTATCAATGCCTATCGTTCCGATCCGCTGATCGTCGACCTCACATCCGGCCTGTCACGCAATCTGAGGGACGAGTTCGACCAGCTCGGCCGTTACGTCACCTCGCACGAAGCGCAGGAACTGGCGCGCATGGCCAATCAGGGCGTGCCGCAGCTGCACACGCATGGCCCGCGCGGGGAACGTCTCGATCAGGTTGAGTTCCATCCCGCATGGCACGCACTGATGCGCCGTTCCATGTCATCGGGTCTTCATTCCAGCGTCTGGGAAAATGCGGCTGAGACGCGCGGCAATGAACACAAGGCGCGCGCCACCAAATTTTATCTGACCTCGCAGCTCGAGGCCGGGCATCTGTGCCCCTTGACCATGACCAGCGCCTCCGTTGCCGCCATCATGACCTCGTCGCGTGTGCAGAAGGAATGGGTGCCGAAGATACTGTCGCGGAAATATGATTCCTCGCAGAAGCCGGCCTTGCAGAAAACCGCCGTCACCGTCGGCATGGGCATGACGGAAAAACAGGGCGGCACGGATGTGCGCGCCAACCGCAGCACGGCGGAGCGGGTGGGCGAGGGCATCTATCGCCTGTCCGGCCACAAATGGTTCTTGTCCGCGCCGATGAGCGACGGTTTCGTCATGCTGGCGCAGATGGGCGACGGCATGGGCTGTTTCCTGGTGCCGCGTTATCTGGAAGACGGTTCCGCCAACGGCCTGCATTTCCAGCGCCTGAAGGACAAGCTCGGCAACCGCTCCAATGCCTCCGCCGAAGTCGAGTTCACCGATGCTTTCGGTTATCTTCTGGGTGAACCCGGCAGCGGTGTGCGCACCATTCTCGACATGGTGACGCTGACGCGGCTCGACTGCGCTTTGGCATCATCAGGCATGATGCGCGCTTCGCTCGCCGAAGCCGTGCATTTCGCACGCGGCCGTTCCGTCTTCGGCAAGACGCTGGTCAGCCAGCCGATCATGACGCGCGTTCTCGCCGATATGGCGCTGGATGTCGCAGCCGCGACGGCACTCTCCTTCCGGCTGGCATCGGCATTCGATGCCGCCCGCAACAATGCCGCCGAGGCGGCCTATGCGCGGGTGATGACGCCGATTGTGAAATACTGGTGCTGCAAGATCGCGCCGGCGTTGATTTACGAGGCGATGGAGTGCCTTGGCGGCAACGGATATGTGGAAGAACGGCCGATTGCCCGCCACTACCGCGAAGCGCCGGTCAATGCCATCTGGGAAGGCTCCGGCAACGTCATGGCGCTGGATGTGCTGCGTGTTCTTCAGCGCGGCAAGGATCTGTTCGATCTCGTTTTCCAGACGCTGGAGCGCGATCTCGGACCCGCCGGCAAAAAGACCACGGATGTGCTGCGCGCCGCAATCGCGCTTGCCGAACGCGATGAGGGTGCTGCCCGCCTGCTGGTGGAGCAATTCGCACTCGCTGCCGCTGCCGCCGAGCTTTGCCGGCTCGGCGCCGGCAAGATCGCAGACGCCTTCCTCGAAACCCGTCTGGCGGGTGGTTGGCGACATACTTACGGCATGCTCGATTCTCGCTTTGATCCGAATTATATAATCGATTTATTGTATCCGCCCGCGTCCTGACCGATAAAGGGTGGAAGGCTGTTGTTGCTGTCCCTGTGGGAGGGGTATCGGATTTGAGAAAAGGCGTTGGAGTGGGGCGTATTTCTGTCTTTAGGTCGTTGGGCGCGTGCGCGCGCATGGAGATGGAGGTCGATAGCAGATGCTGACCTTCCGCTCCGCCCGTCCTGAAGATGAAGAGGCGCTCTACGCCATCAGTCTTGCCACCGGCGATGCCGGGCAGGATGCCACCCCGCTTTATCGCGATGGCCGCATGGTGGGGCATATCTATTCCGTGCCTTATCTGCATCTGTGGCCCGATGCCGTTTTTGTGGCGGAAGACGAAGAGGGTGTCTGCGGTTACATCGCCGGCGCGCTCGATACCGCCTTGCATGATGAGCGGCTGGAGCGTGAGTGGTGGCCGCATCTTCGCGCCCTTTATCCCGACCCCGTTGGCGACCAGCAAACATGGGACGCCGATCAGCGCCGTGCACATTTCATCCACCACCCGCGCCATACGCCAACCTGGCTGACCGATCCGTTTCCGGCCCATATCCACCTGAACCTTCTGCCACGCACACAGGGCAAGGGCGGCGGCACGCGGCTTTTGTCGCGCTGGCTGGATATGGCGAGACAAAACAACGTCTACGGCATCCACCTCGGCGCCAGCGAGCGCAACCAGGCGGGTATTCGCTTTTGGGAAACCCGCGGCTTCAAACGTCTCGAAACCCACGACACACCAGGCACCGTGTGGTTTGGAATGGCGCTGGAGTGATTATTTGCGGGGTACGGGTCCTCGATCTTCATTCATCCACAGGAACCTTCTCCCCAGCCGCTGCGCTGCATTGTCCTCGTCTTCATGCTTTGTTAACCCGTTGGGTCAGGCCTTTTAAAAGACGGGTAGGGAAGCATGCTGGCGACCGCAGAGGTGATTTCAGCCGACAAGCCGGAAAAGCGCATCAAGGATCGCGCCGCGACCGAGAAGGCGATTTTTGAGGCAGCCCGGTCGCTTCTGGCCGAAGAGGGCTTTCAGGGTTTTGGCATCAATGCCGTTGCCCGCCGCGCCGGATGCGACAAGCAGCTGATCTACCGTTATTTCGGCGGTCTGGAAGGGTTGATCGAGGCGATCGGCGAGGATCTCGGATCCTGGGTGAAGGACCGTATTCCTGAAGATACCGGCGGCATGTTCCTGTTGACCTATGGCGATCTCATGGAAAAGCTGGCGCTTTATTTCATGGATGCGCTGCGCAGCGATCCTCTCGTCTGCAAGATCATTGCCTGGGAAGTGTCGGATGGCTCGCCGCAGGTCAGGCAGCTTGCCGAAGCCCGTGCCAAATCGCTCGGCAAATGGCTGGAGCGCATGCGCGGATCGCTGGCAGCACCCAAGGGCGTAGATACCGCAGCCGTCAATGCCGTGTTGTTCGCCGCCATCCAGCATCTCGTGATTTCCGCCGCCACCAGCGGCCAGTTCGCCGGCGTGCCGTTGAAGTCGGACAAGGACTGGGACAAGATTGCAACCGCCGTCAAAAGACTGGTGCGCGGCGTTTACGGCTGAGCGCGGCGTAACGAGCCGGGCGAGATGGTCGCCTCAACAAAATCGGCCGTTATTTGACGAAAAATCAACCATGTTTTCAGCGGTCCGGCAACCTTGCGGCATCGCATGCCGTTGGCTTCGTGAGGGGTGTTTTCCACAGCCGGACCCGCCACCGTTAACCATACCGACAGCTTTCATTTGCTTAGCCATGGTTACCGGTCCAGTGTGCATTAACAAAATGTTAACCATGCGCAATGACTGCGTATAAGGGAGCCGCAAGTGAGCCGCTGGACAGCTTTGGGCGTCATGATGACGTTTTTTGCTATGCTGCCGTTGGATATTGACGCGCCAGCGTTTAACCTTTGCCTGATGGCTCTGGTGCGCTGGGCGGTGCTTGCTGGCATTCCCGATACGATTTTCACGCGGGAGCAGACTGCATGAAGTGGTTTTTGATCCTCTGGGCCGGTCCCGTTGCATTGCTCGGCAGCTGGTACTGGCTATCCTATTACGACTTGAGCTTCGGCTTCTTCATGCTGACGCGCCAGACGCATGATCTGGTATTCCAGATTTACGGCAATATCCTCGGCCTGCCGCCGGAAAGCCTGCCGCCGCTGGTCGCGCGCGCCATAGCGGTCGACAGCCTGATCGTTTTTGCGATCCTTGCTTTCCGCAAGCGAAAACAGATTGCCAATTGGTGGCAGGGACGTCAGCCCGTTGCGCGGGCGAGTGCCGAAAGCCTGTCCAGCGCGCCCTGAAGAATGAAGCTTGCGGCTGCCGAATCGATGCGTTCGGCCCGTTTGGCGCGAGAGACATCCATTTCCAGAAGCACACGTTCGGCGGCGACCGTTGAAAGCCGTTCATCCCAGAAAATGAAGGGCAGGGCGGTTTTTTCCCCCATGGTACGAACGAAGGCGCGTGTTGCCTGCGCGCGTGGTCCGGCCGATCCATCCATGTTTATGGGCAGGCCGATGATGAAAGCGGATACCTTTTCCTTTTCGGCAAAGGCCAGCAGCACCTCGGCATCCCGAGTGAATTTGACCCGTTTGATGACGGGGCGCGGCGTGGCGAAGCGCCGCGACAGGTCCGACATGGCAAGTCCGATGGTTTTCGTCCCAAGGTCGAGGCCCGCAATCGCCTGTGCCGGCTGAAGCGTTTCCGCGAGCTCCTCGATGGTAAGTATCGCCATGTCGTGCGCTGTCCCTTATCTTTTGCGGACGAATTCGGTGCGCAGCACCAGACCCTTGACCGTCTCGTGCCTGCAATCGATTTCTTCCGGATTTCCGGTCAGGCGGATCGATTTGATGACAGTGCCCTGCTTGATGACAGTATTGGTGCCTTTGACCTTCAGATCCTTGATCAGCGTTACCTGGTCACCATCCGCAAGCACGTTGCCTGCCGCATCGCGCACTTCGTTCGCGCGCGAAGCTTCTGCGGCCAGCTCGGACGCAGGCCGCCATTCGCCGGTCGCCTCGTCATACACGTAATCGTCATTATCCGCGGCCATTGTCGCCTCTCTGAAATATCGGTAGTGCGGTTGTTCAAGCCGTCCTATGTCATAATATACGGGCAATACAAAGGAGAACTTCCCATGAAAATCACCTGGCTCGGCCATTCCGCCTTCCGCCTTGAAAACGGCAGCGCGAAGATCCTTATCGATCCGTTTTTCACCGGCAATCCCGGTTTTGCCGGACAGGATGCGAAAAGCGCGGCTGAAGGCATCACCCATATTCTCCTGACCCACGGCCACGGCGATCATGTGGGGGATACCGTCCAGCTTGCTCGCGAAACGGGCGCGACAGTGCTTGCCAATGCCGATCTCGCCGCTTGGCTTTCCACCAAGGGCGTGGCGAAGGTCGATATGGGTAATACTGGCGGCACGGTACATTTCGACGGTTTTTCCGTAACCTTTACCAATGCGCTGCATTCGTCCGCCCAGATCACGGAGGATGGCGTTTCCCATTCACTCGGCAACGCCAATGGACTGATGCTGCATTTCGAAGACGGTCCGGCCGTCTATCATATGGGCGATACGGATATTTTCTCCGACATGAAGCTCATCAACGAATTGCACCAGCCGGATATCGGTCTCGTGCCAATCGGCGACCGCTTCACGATGGGTGGTGCGGTGGCTGCACTCGCCTGCCAGCGCTTTTTCAAATTCGCCAACGTCATTCCCTGCCACTACGGTTCCTTCCCGATCGTTGACCAGACGCCGGAGAAGTTCGTGGCCGGCATGGAAGGCTCGGATGCGCGCGTCCACACGCCGAAGCCGGGCGAAATACTGTCCTTCTGACATTTTGCTGACGCATGTCGCTACAGCAAAACCGCTACACAGTTTTACGCGACATGCTTTCTACCGTTGCGAATGGCGGACATGGTGATTATAGCGGTTAGGAAAATTCTGACCGGAGTAGAACCATGTCCGTCGATCTCGCCACCGTAAAGCGCGTTGCGCGCCTTGCCCGTATCGCTGTTACTGAAGACGAAGCACAAAATATGCTTGGCCAGTTGAACGGCATACTCGGTTTCGTGGAGCAGCTTTCGGAAGTGAATGTTGACGGCGTCGAGCCGATGACCTCCGTTACCCCCGTGGATATGAAAAAGCGTGCCGACGTCGTGACCGACGGCAACAAGGCGGAAGACATCGTCGCCAATGCGCCTGCTACCGACCGGGACTTCTTCATGGTTCCGAAAGTGGTCGAGTAATCCGACCGCCGTTTGCCGCCCGATTTTTTCAAGATTTCGAAAGCCGTTGCCGACCATGACCGACCTGACGAGCCTGACCATTGCCGAAGCCCGCGAAAAGCTCAAGGCGAAAGAGTTTTCCGCCCTCGAGCTGACCGACGCCTATATTGCCGCCATCGACGCCGCCAACGGCGCGCTGAACGCCTATGTTGCCTTGACGCCTGAAAAGGCGCGCGACATGGCGAAAGGCTCCGATGGCCGCATCGCCGCAGGCGCGGCGGGCGAGCTGGAAGGCGTTCCGCTCGGCGTGAAGGACCTTTTCGCCACACGTGACGTGCACACTCAGGCGTGTTCGCATGTTCTCGATGGCTTCAAGCCGAAATACGAATCGACCGTCACCCAGAACCTTTGGGACCAGGGCGCCGTCATGCTCGGCAAGCTCAACATGGACGAGTTCGCCATGGGCTCGTCCAACGAAAGCTCCTGGTACGGTCCGGCCATCAACCCCTGGCGCGCCAACGGCTCGGAGCAGAAGCTCGTGCCCGGTGGCTCCTCCGGCGGTTCGGCCGCAGCCGTTGCCGCGCATCTGTGCGCCGGCGCCACGGCAACCGACACCGGCGGCTCCATCCGCCAGCCAGCGGCCTTTACCGGCACCGTCGGCATCAAGCCTACTTATGGCCGTTGCTCGCGTTACGGCATCGTTGCTTATGCTTCCTCGCTCGATCAGGCCGGCCCGATCGCACGTGACGTGCGCGACGCCGCTATCCTGTTGAAGACGATGGCGAGCGTTGACGCAAAGGATACGACCTCCGTCGACCTGCCGGTGCCGGATTACGAAAAGGCCATCGGCCAGTCGCTCAAGGGCCTGAAGATCGGTATCCCCAGGGAATATCGCGTCGATGGCATGCCGGAAGAAATCGAAAAGCTCTGGGCAAAGGGCGTCGAATGGCTGCGCGATGCCGGTGCCGAAGTGGTCGATATCTCGCTGCCGCACACCAAATACGCGCTTCCTGCCTATTACATCGTCGCGCCCGCGGAAGCTTCGTCCAACCTCGCTCGTTATGACGGCGTACGTTACGGCCTGCGCGTCGACGGCAAGGACATTGCCGACATGTACGAGAAGAGCCGTGCAGCCGGTTTCGGCAAGGAAGTGCAGCGCCGTATCATGGTCGGCACCTACGTGCTTTCAGCCGGTTATTACGACGCCTATTACCTGAAGGCGCAAAAGGTCCGCACGCTGATCAAGCGCGATTTCGAAAACGTCTTCCATGAGGGCGTCGACGCCATTCTGGCGCCGATTACCCCGTCTTCCGCCTTCGCTGTCGGTGATGAGGAACTCGCTTCCGATCCCGTGAAGATGTACCTCCAGGACGTCTTCACCATCACGGTCAACATGGCCGGTCTTCCCGGCCTCTCGGTGCCTGCCGGCCTGGACGGCAAGGGCCTGCCGCTCGGCTTGCAGCTCATCGGCAAGCCTTTCGAAGAAGAGACGCTCTTCAAGACGGCGCATGCCATCGAGCAGGCTGCCGGCAAGTTCACGCCTGCCAAGTGGTGGTAAGCGGCTGAACAAAAGCTCTATAATTGTCACGGGCGGCATCAAGTGCCGCCCGTTTGTTTTTATCGATTGTCCAGCTCACCCCGTACGAGTTCCAAGCCACGCGTCGTGATGCGGTAAGGCTTGCCGCCTGACGAGGCGATGGCTCTCTTCCGTTTCAGTTTGCGGAAGGTGAGGAGATCGAGGCCGCTGAAAATCCAGCCGTCGCGCGTATAGAGCGCGAGTTTTTCGATTTTGTGATGGTCGTCTCGAACGAGTTCGATGCTGCCGCCCTGGGCGAGCAGGTGAAGAATGCGCTGTTCGGCGCGGGAAATGTCCATTGTCGGAAATCCGGTCGGCGTCTTCTAGACGCATGAAAACAAGTCCGGGTGCCGTTAAGGCATCCAGGTCGGTTTCATCATGGCCCGGCGCGCAAGAAACTTGCGGGCAGGGCCGTTACCGGGACTCCGATTGAGCGAACATAAAAGCTCCTTGTTTGCTCTTTTTGGTTAGCGGGGGAGACCTGCGCGGTCAAGCCCCACGGGGCATCACCCGACCCGGCGGCCAGGGCGGTGTGGAAACCGCACTGGCCGAATCGCACCGCCGGTGCTTTACTTCGTTGGGCCATGGAGGGCGCGGCTTGATCGTCATTCGCAATGCGCAGGAGCAGGAAGCGGAGGTTCTGGCGGCCATCGGCCTCAGGGCATGGCGGCAGGCCACAACGGCGCTCGGCATTACCACGACGCTTTACGATAACGCCGCCAGTGCCTTTTCCAATTTCACCCGCTCGTCCTGGCGTGCCATCCGCGTGGCGGAGTTCGGCGGCGCGGTTGCCGGATGGGCGGCACGGGAACATTTTAACGAGGCGATTTCCGATTTCTGGATCGATCCGGATTTTCAGCGCAGGGGCATAGGCAGCCTCCTGCTTGCGGATATCGAACGGCAGATATTGCAACGTGATTTCGAAACCATCCGGCTTGAAACCCATGCGCAGAACGAACCGGCGGTCGCCTTTTTCCGTCATCACGGTTACAGCGTCCACTGGCTCTCCGTCTCCTATGCGCCGAAGCTTGATCGCGACGTGCAATCCGTCGGCCTGCAAAAGCAGCTGGTCGAGGTCGAGAGTGGCCTTTATGGGCCGGGGTTCTGAGAGAGCGTCTGCAAGCCGGTTACAAGCCGTATCGGCCAGTCCGGCATGATGGCGAGGGACGCGACAAGGCCCACCTGTAAAATTACGATGGATATCAGGATGCTGCGGAAGGGTTCCTTGCGGGTTTTGTGCCGCAGCAGGCGTTGAGCCGAGACTGCGCCCATGCTGCCGCCAATAAAAGCAAGCAATAACAGAGTACTTTCCCGAATGCGCCAGCCACCGTTTCTAGCCGCCTCCTTGTCCCACCAATAGACAAGAAAGACGAAAAGATTGAAGGCGATATAGGTCATGAAGCAGAGAGCGATCATGGTCATGACGTGAATTGAAACTGAGAACCTTAAAAAACGCGTATCCGGTTTCGGCGAAAATCCGGTGCCTGGCGCGACAGGGTGCAAGATGTCTTGCGCCCGCGCTCCATTTGTTCTACCCACCAAGGCCAAAGAACCCGTATATCGTGAGCTTCATATGACCCTTGTAGACGTGCGCACCCCCGACCCGAAACGCTTCATTCCCGGCGCCACCGGCGATTGGGAAATCGTGATCGGCCTGGAGGTGCATGCGCAGGTTCTCTCCAATTCCAAGCTGTTTTCCGGCGCTTCGACCACTTTCGGCAATGCGCCGAACTCCAACGTGTCGCTGGTGGACGCCGCCATGCCCGGCATGCTTCCCGTCATCAACGAGGAATGCGTCAAGCAGGCCGTGCGCACCGGTCTCGGCCTGAAGGCCAAGATCAACAACCGTTCGATCTTCGACCGCAAAAACTACTTCTATCCGGATTTGCCGCAGGGCTACCAGATTTCGCAGTTCAAGGACCCGATCGTCGGTGAGGGCATCATCACGATTTCACTCGGTCCGGACCGTCAGGGCAACTTCGAGGATATCGAGATCGGCATCGAGCGCCTGCATCTGGAGCAGGACGCCGGCAAGTCCATGCACGACCAGCACCCGACCATGTCCTTCGTGGACCTGAACCGTTCGGGCGTGGCGCTGATGGAAATCGTCTCCAAGCCCGACATGCGCTCGTCGGATGAGGCAAAGGCCTATCTCACCAAGCTGCGGTCCATCGTGCGTTATCTCGGCACCTGCGACGGCAACATGGACGAAGGCTCGATGCGCGCCGACGTCAACGTCTCCGTGCGCCGTCCCGGCGAAGGTTTCGGCACACGCTGCGAGATCAAGAACGTCAACTCCATCCGCTTCGTCGGCCAGGCCATCGAATATGAGGCGCGCCGCCAGATCGCCATTCTCGAAGACGGCGGTGTCATCGATCAGGAAACTCGCCTGTTCGATCCCGGCAAGGGCGAGACGCGTTCCATGCGCTCCAAGGAAGACGCGCATGACTATCGCTATTTCCCTGATCCGGACCTGCTGCCGCTCGAATTCGACGATGCTTTCGTCCAGGCGCTGAAGGTCGATCTGCCGGAACTGCCTGATGACAAGAAGGCCCGTTTCGTCGCCGATCTTGGCCTGTCGGTCTACGACGCCTCGATCCTCGTTTCGGAAAAGGCCATCGCCGATTATTACGAGGCGGTTGCTGCCGGCCGCGACCCGAAGGCCGCCGCCAACTGGGTCATCAACGATCTTCTCGGTGCGCTGAACAAGTCAGGCAAGGACATCGAGACGACGCCGGTTTCTCCCGAACAGCTGGGCGGCATTATCGATCTCATCAAGGCAGAGACCATTTCCGGCAAGATCGCCAAGGATGTGTTCGAAATCGTCTGGAACGAGGGCGGCAACCCGGCCGAAATCGTCGAGACGCGCGGCATGAAGCAGGTGACGGATACCGGCGCCATCGAAAAGGCCGTGGACGAGATCATCGCCGCCAACCCAGATCAGGTCGAGAAGGTGAAGGCGAAGCCGGCGCTTGCCGGCTGGTTCGTCGGCCAGGTCATGAAGGCGACGGGCGGCAAGGCCAACCCGCAGGCCGTGCAGGCGCTGGTGAAGGCCAAGCTCGGCATCGAGGACGAGTAAGCGGACGCTGCTTCCCGTGCCGGTACAATGGCATTGAAGTAGCAAGTTCTCGTCCGTCATTCTCGGCATAAGCCCGAGGATGACGTCGAGCACTGGGACTGACATTGATTTATGCCGGGATCACGCCCGGCATTTCTGTTTCGAGACGGAGCAAACATCATGTTTTTTATACGCACGGCAAGCCAGCGCGATATCGAGCCGGTCCGGGCGCTTCTGGCTACCACCTGGCATGCGACCTATGACGCGATCTACGGCGCAGACAAGGTGAAGGAGCTGATTGCCGCATGGCATTCGCCACAGGCCATGAAGGACCGCATCGAGAAAAAGGGCGGCGAATTTCTGGTGGCCGATAATGGCCGGCAGATCGGCGGTATGGCTTATGCTTCCATGTCTGCGAAGATGAGCAAGACAGCCCTGTTGCACCAGCTTTATGTCGGGCCCGAATTCCAGCGTCAGGGGGTCGGCCGCGATCTCTTCGCCGAGCTTGAAACCTGCTTTCCGGATGCGGAAATCATGCGTCTGGAAGTGGAGCCCAAAAATACTGTCGCAATAGCCTTTTATGAAGGCGTCGGATTTAGCGAGGTTGACCGAATCGAGCGCATGGCGGGTATCGATGGTTTTCCCGGTATCGTCATGGAAAAGAGCCTGAAACGATGAATGCGACATTAGATACGCTGATAATCCGCGCGGCACGGCAAGAGGATGTTCCCGCACTCGCGGCCATCTATGCCGCTGACGAAATCGGAGGCCACGGCGATACGGCCGACGAATCGGCGCTGCCGGACTATCTCGCAGCCTTCCGCGATATCGAGGCGTCCCCCACCGAGACGCTTTACGTGGCGGAACTGGACGGCGAGATCGTCGGCACTTTCCAGACGGCCATCCTGACCAAGCTTATCGGGCGCGGCGCCAAATCCATGGTGATTGAAGCGGTGCAGACGCGGCCCGACATGCGCGGCCGTGGCATCGGTGCGGTCATGATCAACTATTGCCTTGATGAAGCGCGCGCCAAGGGCATGAAAGCCGTGCAGCTCACCTCCAACGTGGCGAGGCTCGATGCCCATCGCTTTTACGAGCGGCTGGGTTTCGAGAAGCGGCATTTCGGTTTCAGGATGAAGCTGAAATAGCGCGGATATATCGGGAAATACTGGACAATCGCCGTGAGGGGCGGCATAAGCTTGTCTTGTGCCGTGCACGGAAAATCGCTGCGGCGCATTCAAGCCCGAGGAACGCATAATGAAGACTCTCCTGACGCAAATCTTCACCTGGTGGAACGGCCAGACGATCGGAACGCGGTTTCACACCTGGCGTTTCGGCAAGAAGGTCGGACAGGACGAGTTGGGCAACACCTATTACGAAGGCGGCACCACCTCCTGGGGCATGCCGCGCCGTTGGGTGATCTATAACGGTTATGCTGAAGCTTCGGCCATTCCGCCCGGCTGGCATGGCTGGATGCACTACCGCACCGACGTGCCGCCGACCCAGGAAACATACGTTCCCCGGGAATGGCAGAAGGCGCATCAGGCCAACCTTACCGGCACATCCAAGGCCTATCGCCCACAGGGATCGCTGGCGGTCGCAGGCGAGCGTCCACGCGTAACCGGCGACTACGACGCCTGGACCCCCGGCAACTGAGCAGGGGAAAAATGAGCATTGCGATGCGCGGTGTTGTGCAAAACGCCGCGCTTGGCACACGACCTCACCGGTTTTTGCCACATTCCGCCCTTACGCGTTGATCCGGTCGTCGTCCCGACACAGGCAATTTTTTGGAGACATATCGTATGAGGATATTCACGCGGGATCGTTCTTTGCGTGCGCTGACAGTCTCGCTGTTTGCAGCGATCTCTGCTGTCATCCTCGTATCGCCCGTCTCCGCCGCCCGTCTTGAAAACCGCGTGGCAGTGTTTTCCGGCATCGACAAGATCACCGGCCGCATTACGTCTTTCGATGTCTATATCGACGAAACGGTTCAGTTCGGCGCGCTCCAGGTGACGCCTAAGGTCTGTTACTCGCGCGACCAGACGGAAGCCCAGAAGATCGATGCTTTCATCGAGGTGGATGAAATTACTCTCGACCGCAAGATAAAGCGGATTTTCACTGGCTGGATGTTCGCCGACAGCCCCGGCCTCAATGCCGTCGAGCACCCGATCTACGACGTATGGCTGACTGGCTGCAAGCAGGACTCCGAAGTTCCCGCTCCCTCAACGGCAAGCAAATAACGTTACGTTATGATTTTTAGAATTGCAGGTCTGGCTGGTTGACGGCCTGATCGAGCATTTTCGCGTATTGCTGCTTCGGCACGTCGATCGCGCCGAATGTCTTCAGATGCTCGGTGGTGAATTGAGTGTCGAGCAACACGAAACCGCTTGCTCTCAGCCGCTCCACCAGATGCACGAGGCAAATTTTCGAGGCGTTGGTGCGGCGGGAAAACATGCTCTCGCCGAAGAATGCGGCCCCAAGCGATACGCCGTAAAGTCCGCCGACAAGTTCCTTGCCATCCCACGCCTCGACACTATGGGCATGGCCGATCTGGTGCAGTTCGGTGTAGAGTTTGCGAATTGTGGCGTTTATCCAGGTGCTCGGCCTGTCCGGCGCTTCAGCCGCACATCCTGCCATCACCGCTTCGAAAGCGGTATTGAAGCGTATCTCGAACGGCTTCTTGCGCATCGCCTTGGCGAGGCTTTTGGAAATGTGGAAATCGTTGAGCGGAATGATGCCGCGTATTTCCGGCTCGACCCAGAAAAGCTCTGGATCATCAGCCGAATCGGCCATCGGAAACAGGCCGGCGGAATAGGCGCGCAGCAATATATCGACGGTTATGCCGTTATTTTTGCTGCGCCGCCCAACCATATCTCTTAGTGAGACGCATCACCGGCCAGGTATTTTTCCAGCCAGTGAATGTCGTAATTGCCGCTGAGGATATCTTCGTTCTGAAGAAGATCCTGGAAAAGCGGGAGCGTGGTCTTGATGCCGTCGACGACGAACTCGTCCAGTGCCCGGCGCAGACGGCGGATGCATTCGTCACGGTCGCGACCGTGAACGATAAGCTTGCCGATCATGCTGTCGTAATAAGGCGGGATCTTGTAGCCCTGATAGGCACCCGAATCGACGCGCACGCCAAGGCCGCCCGGCGTATGGAAATAGGTCAACGTGCCGGGGGAGGGAACGAATGTGCGCGGGTCCTCGGCATTAATACGGCATTCGATGGCATGGCCATGGAATTCGATATCCGCCTGCGTCACCGACAGGCCCTGTCCCGAAGCAACCCTGATCTGTTCCTGCACGAGGTCCATGCCGGTGATCGCTTCCGTGACTGGATGTTCCACCTGAAGACGCGTGTTCATTTCAATGAAATAGAACTCGCCGTTTTCATAAAGGAACTCGATGGTGCCGGCACCGCGATATTTCAGCTTGCGCATGGCGCTTGCACAAATTTCGCCGATCTCCATACGCTGTTCAACGGTGAGGGCCGGGGAGTTCGCCTCTTCCAGCACCTTCTGGTGACGGCGCTGCAGCGAGCAATCGCGTTCGCCAAGATGAATGGCGTTGCCTTCCCCATCGCCGAAAACCTGCACTTCGATATGACGCGGCTTGCCGAGGTATTTTTCCATATAAACGGCGTCGTTGCCGAAGGCAGCTGCCGCTTCGGAGCGGGCCGTCGAGACCGCCTCGTCGAGATCCGCTTCCGTCTTCGCCACCTTCATGCCGCGACCGCCGCCGCCTGCCGTCGCCTTGATCAGGACCGGGAAGCCGATCGTCCGGGCGATTTCGAGCGCATTCTCGGGCTTCACTTCGCCGTCGGAGCCGGGAACCACGGGAATACCGAGTTCCTGCGCCGTCTGCTTGGCGGTGATCTTGTCGCCCATAAGGCGGATATGCTCTGCGGTCGGTCCGATGAAGGTAATGCCGTGCGCGTCGAGGATATCGGCGAACTTGGCGTTTTCCGACAGGAAGCCGTAACCGGGGTGAACGGCGTCCGCACCGGTGATTTCGCAGGCCGCAACGATCTGGTGGATGTTGAGGTAGCTGTCACGCGAAGGCGGCGGGCCGATGCACACACTTTCGTCGGCAAGGCGCACATGCATGGCGTCCGCGTCTGCGGTGGAATGCACGGCGACTGTCGGAATGCCAAGCTCCTTGGCAGCGCGCAGGACGCGCAGCGCAATCTCGCCGCGGTTGGCTATGAGGATCTTCGAAACCATGCTGAACCGCCTTTATTCGATGACCACGAGAGCTTCACCATACTCCACGGGCTGTGAGTCGTTGACGACGATTTCCACGACCTTGCCGGACTTCGGAGCCGGAATCTGGTTCATGGTCTTCATGGCTTCGACGATGAGGATGGTCTGGCCTTCCTTGACGGTCGCGCCCACTTCGACGAACGGACGTGCGCCCGGAGCAGGCGACAGGTAAACCGTGCCGACCATTGGCGAGGTAACGGTATTGGCCGGGTTGCGGGCAGGTGCTGCGGCGACCGCAGGTGCTGCCGGAGCGGCAACTGCCGCCGCTGCAGGGGCTGGCGCCGGTGCTGCGTAACCGGTGGGCGCTGCGGCATAGACCGTGGTGGGCGGAGCGGCGCGGGAAACGCGGATGCGCAGGTCTTCCTGCTCCACTTCGATTTCCGAAAGGTCGGTATCGTTGAGGATATTCGCGAGCTCGCGGATCAGTTCCTTGTCGATACCCTGTTTCTTTTCAGACATGACAAACCCTATTCTTTGTTTCTTTTTATGCCGTGATGTTCTTCAGCGCGTGAAGCGCCATGATGTAGCCATATGGTCCGAAACCGCAGACCATGCCCTTCGCGGCGGGCGATACCATCGATTTGTGACGGAACTCTTCCCGCGCGTGGATGTTGGAAATATGCACTTCCACGACGGGCGTGGAAATCGCACGAATGGCGTCATGCAGCGCGATCGAGGTGTGGCTGTAGGCGCCGGGATTGATGACGACACCTGCCGCTCTCTCTCCCGCCTCATGCAACCAGTCCACGAGCACGCCTTCGTGGTTGGACTGGCGGAATTCCACAGCGAACCCGAGATCTGCACCAGCAGCAAGACAATCATTCTCGATGTCTTTCAGCGTCTTGCCACCATAGATACCCGGTTCCCTTTTTCCCAGCATGTTGAGATTGGGGCCGTTGATGACGATGATGATGTTGCTCATTCGTGTTTCCATAAGAAAATCAGCGACACCTATAGACTGCGCAGCCTTCAAGGAAAAGCCCCCGAAAGCCGTAAACAGCCGGCAGGCCCGGCATCCACAGGGAATGCAGCGGCTTTTTGCGGAATCAGGAGCAGGTGGCTTTTCCGCAGCTGCGCATATTGGCGATTTTTTCCTTCAACGGGTCCGCACCAACAGCGCCGAAAACAGCCTCGTTGCCGACGATATAGGACGGTGTTCCTGTTATGCCGAGGCTGTTGGCGAGCTTGTAGGTTTCCTGCACCTGCGCGTCGTTGGGGTTTTCTGCCATCGATTTGCGGATGTCGGCTTCCTTGAGACCGAGCGACGTCGCGACTTCCATGGCGCTGTCTTCATTCGCCCGTCCGCGGCCGCCAAGCAAGGCGCGCTGGAATTCGGGATATTTGGCAGGCGCAAGCAGCTTGACGGCGTTGGAGACCCGATGCGCGGCGACCGATTCCGGCCCGAGGATCGGGAATTCCTTGAGCACGACGCGCACTTTCTTGTCCGTCTTCAGAATATTGTCCATGTCGCCCATGGCGCGTTTGCAATAACCGCAATTGTAATCGAAGAACTCGACCAGTGTGACGTCGCCGTCCGGATTGCCGAGCGCCAGATCGTATTTCGATTCGAAGATGGTCTTCTGGTTGTCGGCCACGGCTTCCGCCGCCTTGGCGTTGCGGGTCGCATATTGCTTGCGTTCAAGCGCGTCCTGAACTTCAAGCATGATCTCGGGGTTCTCGATCAGATATTGCTTGATGAACTCGCCGATTTCCTTCTTCTGCTTGTCATCGAGGGCATGGGCGGGCAGAGAAGCGAAAGCCATGGAAAGGGCCGTTACGCTGGCGAGAAGGGTTGAACGGAGAAGATGCGCCATATCGGTCCTCATACTGTGCGGCCAATGCCTCATGAATGTTATGATGCAATTACCTTACTTTAAGCCAAATGCCATACGCCAAAAATAGTTGTCCGCATTATGGTCGCACGATTGTGAAGCGTGTGATTCTGGGGCAAGTCTCTGAAATACGGTTCAGGAAAGAGCATGCCCTTGATAACGATGTCGAAGCGGAGCGCAGTCGAACCCTTTCACGCCATGGATATTCTGGCGGAGGCGAACCGGCGACGGCAGGCGGGACGCCCCGTCATTTCCATGGCGGTTGGCCAGCCTTCCCATCCCGCACCGAAAGCCTCTCTGGCGGCCGCGCAGGAGGCGCTGAAGCATGGGCGGATCGGCTATACCGATGCGCTGGGCCTGCGTGAATTGCGCGAAGCGATTGCCGGCCACTACCGTCTGCGCCACCAGGTTATCGTCGATCCGGCGCGCATTGCCGTCACCACCGGGTCTTCTGCCGCTTTCAACCTCTCCTTCCTCAGCCTTTTCGATGCCGGTGATCATGTCGCGATCGCAAGGCCCGGTTATCCCGCCTATCGCAATATCTTGAAAGCGCTTGGCCTCAATGTCGTGGAAGTGCCGGTAACGGCGGAAACCGGCTATACGCTGACGCCTGCCAGCCTCGAGCGGGCGGAGACGAGGGCGGGCTGCAAGTTAAAGGGCGTGCTCCTGGCAAGCCCGGCCAACCCAACCGGCACGGTCACCGGCCGCGAAGCGCTGAAACGGCTAGCAAACTATTGTGAAAGCCGGGATATCGCCTTCATTTCCGACGAGATCTACCACGGCCTGACTTTCGTCGGCGAGGAAACGAGCGCGCTCGAACTCACCGACAATGCCGTCGTCATCAATTCCTTCTCTAAATATTATTGCATGACCGGCTGGCGCATCGGCTGGATGGTCCTGCCGGAAAATCTCGTCCGTCCGGTCGAATGTCTTGCTCAGAGCCTGTATATTTCACCGCCGGAACTATCCCAGCTGGCGGCAACCGCAGCCTTTTCGGCGGCAGAGGAACTGGACGTCTACCGGGAAAGCTACCGCACCAACCGCGATTTCCTGATGACGCGCCTTCCGGAAATAGGCCTGCCGCTGGCGTCTCCCATGGATGGCGCATTTTACGCCTATGTCGATACCAGCCGCTTTTCCAATGACAGCATGGATTTCGCCAAACGCATGTTGGCGGAAATCGACGTGGCGGCGACGCCCGGCATGGATTTCGATCCAGAGGAGGGCCACAGGGCGCTGCGCATTTCCTATGCGGGTTCGGTGTCGGATATTGCCGAGGCCGTTGGGCGCATTGCTGGTTGGCTGAAATAAGCCCTCGGTTCTTCTCCCCTTTGGCGGGGATCAGGCGGGCGAGCAACCGAAGGTGCTGGCAAAGGCCTTTTCACCCTTTGTGGTGAAGGTCAGCACGCGCCCGTTTCCTTGCCGCAGCCAGTCGCGCTGCTGCATGGCTTTCAGAAGCGATGCGCCGAGCCCGCCGCCGAGGTGGTGACGACGTTCGCTCCAGTCCAGGCAATGCAGGCAAACCGGGCGCCTTGCCTTTTCCAGCGGCGAAAGATCAATGCCGAAGCTCGAGAAGAAACCCCGCCCGCTATCCGTAAGTGCGGGATCGTCGCCTGATGTCACGAGACCTTTTGCGGTGATGGTCGAAAGCAGTGCCACGCCGCTTTCTCCGGCCAGATGATCGTAACAGATGCGCGCCTCGCGAAGCGCGGTGTCCTTTGGTCCGGTACGCACGCGCACGGCCCCGGTGCGCTGCGCAAGTCCCATCAGCGCTTCAAGAACCTGCGCCACATCCGCGTCGGAAAGCCGGAAATAGCGATGCCGCCCCTGTTTTTCCGCTTTGAGCAATTGGGCGTCGGAGAGTTTTGACAGATGCCCGCTAGCGGTCTGCAGTGTCACGCCGGCGGCTTCGGCAAGCTCGCTTGCCGTCAGCGCGCGTCCGTCCATCAGCGCCGTCAATATGTTGGCGCGGGCGGGGTCGCCGATCAGGGCGGCGACATTTGCGATCAAGGGTCCGTCTTTCATAGTTCGATGATAGCCGAAGCATTGATGTGAGGCAATGGCGTAGACAGGAAAGGCACAACACGAGGAGACCGACGATGCTGACCTGTTTCATCCGTTACGAGATCGACCCCTTCAAGGTCGATGCTTTCGATCACTATGCCCGCAACTGGGGTGAGGCGATACCGCGCTGCGGCGCCGATCTGATCGGCTATTACGCGCCGAAAGAGGGATCGAGCACTATTGCCTACGGCGTCTATAACATCGAAAACCTTGCCGCGTACGAAGCCTACCGGGCGCGACTTGCTGCCGACCCGGCAGGGCAGGAAAATTATGAATTCGCCCGGCGCGAGCAATTCATCCGCCGTGAGGACAGGCTGTTCCTGAGGCTGGCATCTGCGCCGCACGGCGGAGGCGGACGATGATCGCCGTCATCTTCGAGGTCTGGCAGGCTGAGGGCGAAAAACAGCACTATCTCGATATTGCCGCCAGCCTGCGCGCCGAGCTCGAAACCATCGACGGCTTCCTGTCCGTCGAACGCTTTCAGAGCATCAGCAATCCCAACAAGATGCTTTCGCTGTCATTCTTCAGGGATGAGGAGGCGGTGAAGGCATGGCGCAACACCGCGCCGCATCGAGCAGCACAGTCGCTGGGACGGTCCGGCGTCTTTTGCAATTACCGCCTGCGTATCGCCACCGTGATGCGGGACTATGGTTTGAAGGAGAGGGAGGAGGCCCCTACCGACAGCAGACAGGTCCATGCGGCGGATAATCAAGTGCGGCGTTGACGGGCCTTCAGATCAGTTTTTCTTCAAGCCGGTCCAAGGCTTTCTGGTTCGAACTCGCTGCCAAAACCCGCTATAGATGGAGCGGGTTATGGATGGAGAAGGGCTACCACGCGGCGGTCCGCCCGATTGGACATGGAGAGAAGAACGATGTCGGCAGAAAAAGTGGCGATTGTGACGGCAGGCGGCAGCGGCATGGGCGCGGCCGTGGCGAAACGTCTAAGCGCTGATGGTTACAAGCTCGCGATCCTGTCGTCCTCCGGCAAGGGAGAGGCGCTGGCGAAGGAACTGGGCGGCATCGGCGTCACCGGCTCCAACCAGTCCAACGACGATCTCAATCGACTGGTGGAGCTGACGCTCGAAAAATTCGGCCGTATCGACGTTCTCGTGAACAGTGCAGGCCATGGCCCGCGCGCTTCCATCCTCGATATCACCGATGAGCAATGGCACACGGGTCTTGATGTCTACCTGATGAACGTCATCCGCCCGACACGGATCGTGGCTCCATTCATGGTGAAACAGAAAGCCGGGTCGATCGTCAACATCTCGACTGCCTGGGCTTTCGAGCCGAGCAGCATGTTCCCGACTTCTGCAGTGTTCCGCGCCGGCCTTGCTTCCTACACCAAGATTTTTTCCGATACCTATGCGGCCGACAATGTGCGCATGAACAATGTTCTGCCCGGTTGGATCGATAGCCTGCCAGCCACGGAAGAGCGCCGCCAGGGTGTGCCGATGCAGCGTTACGGAACGAGCGAGGAGATAGCCGCAACCGTTGCCTTCCTCGCCTCGGAAGGTGCGGGTTACATCACCGGCCAGAACATCCGCGTCGATGGTGGTCTGACACGGTCTGTTTGACGATTGGCATATCGGGCTTCCGTCACCCCGGACTTGGTCCTTTGCCAACGCGGTCAAGTCGTTGATCGGGAGAGATTTCTTTCACGGCGCAGACGCGCCGTGGCTGGATGCCGGATCGATTACGGCGTGAGATAAACCTAACATCCGCTAACAAAGCAAAACGCCCGCAACATGGTTGCGGGCGTTTTTCGTTTCAGTGTCTTCTATCAAAAGAAGCCTTTGCGCTGCCACCAGCCGCCCTTGCGCGGCTTCGGCTCGTCGCCGTCAGGGCTGGCGGGCGTGCCCGACGAGGTCACGACCGGCTCCGAATTCGAGACATTGCTGCCCCGGTTCGCGCGAACCTTTTCTTCCGTCGCGGGTGCTACCGCTTCCGAACCCAGATCGGCCGAGGCTTCACCCACTTCGTCGAGGGCGACATCGACGACGGTTTCCACAACGACTGCGGGCTCGACGATCACCGGCTCGACCGTTTCAACGGTTTTCGCTGCGACTTCAGCCTGCGGTGCCGCTTCAGCCGGCGGCACGTCTTCGGTCTTGGCCTTCGCCTTGCGGGTGCGGCGCGGTTTCTTCGGGGCTTCCGCTTCCCCA
Organism: Agrobacterium sp. MCAB5; assembly: GCF_052114365.1. Lineage (NCBI taxonomy): Bacteria > Pseudomonadati > Pseudomonadota > Alphaproteobacteria > Hyphomicrobiales > Rhizobiaceae > Agrobacterium > Agrobacterium sp. MCAB5. The sequence goes on along the minus strand of NZ_JBFREP010000005.1, from coordinate 125,659 downwards.
ACGTCGGCAACCACACCTTCCACCACTTCGGCAGCGGTAGGCTCTTCGGTTACGGATGCTGCGGCGGAAACCTCTTCGCTTTCGCCTTCCGTTTCGCCTTCTTCGCCGGACTCATTGCCTGCGGCATCGAGAGCCTCGTCTTCAGCACGGTTGCGACGGCCGCCACGCTTGCCACGACGGCGACGCTTGCGCTTGCCCTCTTCATCAGAGCTTGCAGCTTCGTTCACACCGTTTTCATCAGCGTCGTCTGCGGCTTCATCGGTTTCGACGCCATCTTCGTCATCCGCATCATCAGCGCCGGTGTCATCGCCAGCCTGCGCATCAACTGCACCGTTCTGGTCGTTCTGTCCGCCTTTGCCACGACGGCGACGACGACGCTTGCGCTTGCGCTTGCCGTCTTCACCGTTGTCGCCCTGCTGCTGTTGCTGGCGCGGCTCGCTGGCCTGCGCCTTGACGATTTCTTCCTCTTCTTCGTCCTCTTCCACCTCAACAACGAAATCGTCTTCCTCTTCCACGAAGCTCGGGAGCATCTGGATAAGGCTTTCGATCTTCACCGGATTTTCAACCGCTTCACCACGATCGATGGCGAAATGCTGCGCGCCGACGCCGGCATCGGCCGCAATGATGATCGCCACACCGAAGCGGCCTTCATAATCGACAATCGTGCCGCGCTTGTGGTTGAGCAGGTAGAGAGCCGTTTCCGGCGTGCAGCGCACGGTGATGTTGTGGGTCGTGTTGCGCAGCAGATATTCCTCAACGCCGCGCAGCACGTGCAGCGCGATGGAGGATTCCGAGCGAACGTGACCCGTGCCGCCGCAATGCTGGCAGACCTGCGTGGTCGATTCCAGCACCGAAGCGCGGATGCGCTGGCGCGACATTTCCAGAAGGCCGAAATGCGAGATACGGCCGACCTGGATGCGCGCCCGGTCGTTTTTCAGGCAGTCCTTGAGCTTCTTCTCGACGGAGCGGTTGTTGCGCTTTTCTTCCATGTCGATGAAGTCGATGACAACAAGACCGGCAAGGTCGCGAAGACGCAGCTGGCGAGCCACTTCTTCCGCCGCTTCCAGATTGGTCGTCAGCGCCGTTTCTTCGATGGAATGCTCGCGGGTCGAACGACCGGAGTTCACGTCGATGGCAACCAGAGCTTCCGTCTGGTTGATGATGAGGTAACCGCCCGATTTCAGCGTAACCTGCGGCTGCAGCATGCGGTCGAGCTGGGCTTCAATGCCCGAGCGCGAGAAGATCGGGTGGATGTCGCGGTAAGGCTGAACCACCTTGGCGTGGCTCGGCATCAGCATCTTCATGAAGTCTTTTGCTTCACGGTAGCCTTCTTCGCCCGAAACGATGATCTCGCTGATATCCTTGTTGTAGAGATCGCGGATCGAACGCTTGATGAGGGAGCCTTCCTCGTAAACAAGGCAGGGGGCCGTGGAGTTCAACGTCAGCGTGCGGACGTTTTCCCACAGGCGCATCAGATATTCGAAGTCGCGCTTGATCTCGACGCGGGTGCGGTTGGCGCCTGCAGTACGCAGAATGACGCCCATGCCCTGCGGAACTTCCAGATCGCGCGCGATTTCCTTCAGGCGCTTGCGGTCGGTCGGCTGGGTGATCTTGCGGGAAATGCCACCGCCGCGTGCGGTATTCGGCATCAGCACGGAATAACGGCCGGCAAGCGACAGATAGGTGGTGAGTGCGGCACCCTTGTTGCCGCGTTCTTCCTTGGCAACCTGCACGAGAAGGATCTGGCGGCGCTTGATGACTTCCTGAATGCGGTACTGCTTGCGCGGCTTGCGGGCAACGCGATCGGGAACCTCTTCCATGGCGTCTTCGGCGCCGACGGATTCAATCACTTCCTTCTCGTGATGATCGTCATCATCGTCGTCGTCATCATCATCATTGCCACGGCGAAGACCCTCGACTTCCTCGGAAATCGTATCTGTATCGACCATGGCAGCCATTTCGCCGCCCGTGCTGCCGTCTTCTTCGGAAGAGGCCTCAGCAGTGGTGTCGGAAACGGCTTCTTCTTCCGCTACCTTCTTCTTGGCGCGGGGGCGGCGGGTACGCTTCTTCGGTGCTTCTTCCGCAACGGCCTCGACGGCCACAGCAGTCACATCTTCGGATACCTCTTCGGCAGCGGCAGCGGCAACGGTTTCGTCCACGACCACGGCGTCAGTCGTCTCGCTGACGGCAACGATGCCGACATCCGGCTGGTCCGCCTGCGACAGGTCGACAGCCGGTGCGCCGGGCTCGGGGGCGTCAGCCGATTCAAAGTCGTCGCTGCGGCGATGATCCTCGGCTTCCGCCTTGAGGAGCGCCTGACGGTCGGCGAGCGGGATCTGGTAATAGTCAGGGTGGATTTCCGCAAAAGCGAGAAACCCGTGGCGATTTCCACCGTAATCGACGAACGCCGCCTGAAGGGAGGGCTCAACCCTCGTGACCTTGGCAAGGTAGATATTGCCGCGGATCTGTTTCTTGTGCTCCGATTCGAAGTCGAATTCCTCGATCCGGTTCCCACGGACAACGACTACGCGTGTCTCCTCTTCGTGGGAGGCGTCGATAAGCATTTTGTCTGCCATGTAAGCTGTGCTCCTCGGCGCAGCCTTGTTTTATACGAGAACAGGCCCGCCACACGGACGAGCCTTTCATATGAGTGCAAGGATGTGCCGGAAATGAAGTCTCCAGCCGGGCCTCTGTAAACTGGCAGCATCCGGACCGACGGCGAGGCGCTTGGCCTGCTCCTGGTATCCGGTTCATATGAAAACTGCTGCGACATCATTGGCCAGGCGGAACGACAATAATATATAGACCCCTTGGGGTCCGATGAATTTGCTCTCCTCAGAGCAGCGGTGGCATTGCCACCGGGTAGGTCTCCGACCACGGCCGGAATTGATCCAGTTTCAGGATAAATGTAACGACGGCAGATGATTGCCCGTTTTGCAGCGCCAGCGTCTTTTTCGATTGGCAGCCGGCGGGCATCTATCCCGTCAACACTTTTAACCCTCATCCTTGTTGTATGTTTTCTCTGTCATAATAGCAATAGGCTGGCTAAATATGCCATATTGTTGGTGGAATTTCCGGGTTAACAATTGGTTCACCAACGCCTGCGATTGTGGGGCGCAAACGCACAAACACGCGTCCGGCGTGCCCGAAACTACGACGTTCCCGGCACTTTGCCGCACCATTTATGAAAAATGACTGAAATACGGAATTTCTTGAAGACCATGAATTTCACGCGCAGCGCAGCGATATTCGATGGGGCAGGGCCGCTTGGCGCGCGAATCGCGCGGCTTGCGGGTGCCCTTGTCTTGCCGGTTGTCTTTTCGGTCGCCGCATTAGTCTCCTGCGTTCCACAGGCCTTCGCCGTGGAGCCGCTCATCGCCAATCAGGCACGCATCATCGGCGACGAGGCGCGCACGCGCATCGTTCTCGATTTTGCCGAGGAGCCGGAATTCGACATTCACTATCTCGATTCGCCCGCCCGCATCGTCGTGGACTTTCCGGCGGTGAATTTTGCGTTCCCCGCATCGGCTCTGGCGCCAACCGGCCTTTTCTCGGACATTCGCTTCGGTAGCATGGGGCAAGACAGCGCCCGCATCGTGCTGACGGCAAAAAAACCGGTTCAGGTGGCGGTTGCCGAAACCAAGAAGGGCGAGGACGGCACATCGTTCCGCTTCGTCCTGGATGCGGAGATCACCACCAAGGCCAAATTCGCCGAACTGGTGAAAGAGCAGCAATGGCGCGCGCCGACGCCGGTCTCGACAGCGGCGATCACGCCTGACGACAAGACATCGCGGCAGACGGATTTCGTCATCGCTGTTGATGCCGGCCATGGCGGCATCGATGCCGGCGCTTCCGGTGGCGTAACCGGCACGGAGGAAAAGGTCATCACGCTGACCTTTGCCAAGGAACTTGTGGAGCGGATGAACCGGGAGCCCGGCATCAAGGCGTTCCTGACGCGTGATTCCGACACGTTTCTCGCTCTGTCCGAACGGGTGACGATCGCCCGGCAGAACAATGCCAACCTGTTCATTTCATTGCACGCCGATACACTGAAGCAGAAGGGCATCCGGGGCGCGACCGTCTATACATTGTCAGACCGCGCCTCAGACCGCAGGGCGCAGGAGCTGGCCGAGCGCGAAAACAAGTCCGACCAGATTGCCGGTGTGGCAGCCTCCAGCGAGCCGCCTGAGGTGGCCGATATCCTTCTCGATTTCACCCGGCGCGAAACACAGGCCTTTTCGGTGACGCTGGCAGAAAATATCGTATCGTCCTTCGAGGGACAGGTCGGCCTCATCAACAATCCGCATCGTTATGCCGGTTTCATGGTGCTGCGCGCCCATGACGTGCCATCGGTGTTGCTGGAACTCGGCTTTCTCTCCAATCCGGAAGATGAAAAACTGCTTCTTGATGCGGAATGGCGCAAGAAGGTCGCCGATACGCTTGCAACTGCGGTCGGACGATACCGCACCAAGGCCATGGCGAACGGCGGCTGAAGGGCCGGGCGGGTAAGCGGCGCCCCCGTTGTTGCCGTGCCCCTTGCTGCCGAAAAGCTGTTCAATTCTTGGGCCTTGCGGACGATTAGGTTGGTGAAGCCCTATTTTACTCACATTCGCCGCGTTATTGCGGAAGCGGATTCTGTGGTGATCCGCCATTGCGGCTGGAACCGCAATTGCGGCAGTCGGCCCGGTAACATATCAGCGAATGCTGTCGTTCCGGCTTGTCATCGAAGGTATGGTGTGCAAAACGGCACGCGATATGCAAGGATGCGCCCGTATCATCGGGCGTTGATGGTTACGATTCGAATTATCGGTAGCTTGGTATGATCAGACTGATTGGATATTTTTTCGGCTTGGCCAGCGTGCTCTTCCTGTGCGCCGCCGCCGCCGGTGCAATTTATTTGCACGGCGTGACGAAGGACCTGCCGGATTACGCAGTTCTGAGCACTTATGAGCCGCCGGTGACGACCCGCGTGCACGCCGGCAACGGCGCGCTCATGGCGGAATACGCCCATGAAAAGCGCCTGTTCCTGCCGATCCAGGCTATTCCGGACCGTGTGAAGGCAGCTTTCCTTTCGGCGGAAGACAAGAATTTCTACAACCATCCGGGTGTGGACATCTGGGGTCTCGGCCGTGCCGTTCTCGTCAACCTCCAGAATATCGGCTCCGGCCGTCGTCCGGTCGGCGCGTCCACAATCACCCAGCAGGTGGCAAAGAACTTCCTGCTCACCAACGACCAGACCTTCGACCGCAAGCTCAAGGAAGCGCTTCTGTCCTTCCGCATTGAGCAGACCTATTCCAAGGACAAGATCCTCGAGCTTTATCTCAACGAGATCTTTTTCGGCCTGAATTCCTACGGTATCGCCGGTGCGGCACTCACCTATTTCAACAAATCGGTCACCGAACTGACGATCGCGGAAACCGCCTATCTCGCGTCGCTGCCGAAGGGCCCGGCCAACTACCATCCGATCCGCCGCGAGAAGGCGGCGCTGGAGCGCCGCAACTGGGTGATCGACCGCATGGCCGAGAACGGCTATATCACGGTCGGCGATGCCGAGGACGCAAAGAAGCAGCCGCTTGGCGTCAATCTGCGCCGTGGCGGCGCGCATATCTTCGCGTCTGACTATTTCGCCGAGGAAGTCCGCCGCCAGATCGTCGAGAAATACGGCGAGCAGGCGCTTCTTGAAGGCGGCCTTTCGGTTCGCACCTCTTTCGATCCGCAGATCCAGATGGAGGCGCGCAAGGCGCTTCAGGACGGTCTGGTGCAATATGACGAGCGTCGCGGTTTCCGCGGACCCGTCGAAAAGATCGAGACAACCGGTGACTGGACTGCGGCGCTCGCCAAGGTAAAGGGCCTTCGCGACGTTCCCGAATGGAAGATCGCAGTTGTCCTCGCCGTTGCTGCAGATGGCATTGATATTGGCGTGCAGGTCGATCCTGATGCCGAGGATGGCGACAAGCGCACACGCGGCCATATCTCCGCTGAAAACATGCGTTGGGCCTATCGCGATGCCACCGGCAAAAAACCGACGGCTAAGTCGCCGGTTGGCGTTCTGGCTGTTGGTGACGTCGTTTACGCACAGCCGCTGTCCGGTTCCGGCAACGAATATCGTCTGCGCCAGCCCCCGAAGGTGCAGGGCGGCATGATGGTGATGGACCCGCACACCGGCCGCGTTCTGGCCATGGTTGGCGGCTTCTCCTATGCGCAATCGGAATTCAACCGCGCCACGCAGGCGATGCGCCAGCCCGGCTCCTCCTTCAAGCCGTTCATCTATGCGGCTGCACTCGACAACGGCTATACCCCGGCCTCGGTCATTCTCGACGCGCCAATCGAGGTTGTTTCGGGCGGTCAGGTCTGGAAGCCGCAGAATTACGGCGGGGGTTCCGCCGGTCCTTCGACCCTGCGTCTCGGCATCGAAAAATCCCGTAACCTCATGACAGTGCGTCTGGCGCAGGACATGGGCATGAATCTGGTGGCTGAATATGCCGAACGCTTCGGCATCTACGACAAGATGCCGCCGCTTCTGGCAATGTCGCTCGGTTCGGGCGAAACAACCATCATGCGCATGGTCTCGGCCTATTCTGTGATCGCCAATGGCGGCAAGCAGATCAAGCCGACGCTGATAGACCGCATCCAGGACCGTTACGGCAAGACGATCTTCCGGCATGAGGAGCGTGCCTGCGAGGGCTGCAACGCCACCAGCTGGCAAAATCAGGATGAGCCGGTCATCGTTGATAACCGCGAGCAGGTTCTCGACCCGATGACCGCTTACCAGACGACCTCCATGCTTGAAGGTGTCGTGCAGCGCGGCACGGCGGCGGGCAAGATCAAGGTCGATCTGCCGGTTGCTGGCAAGACGGGCACCACCAACGATGAAAAGGACGCCTGGTTCGTCGGTTACACGCCGGACATGGTTGCCGGTCTTTATATCGGCTTCGATTCGCCCGCACCGCTTGGGCGCGGCGGCACCGGTGGTTCGCTGTCGGCACCGATCTTCGGCGAGTTCATCGCCGATGCGGCCAAGCACCTGGAACCGAGCAAGTTCATCGTGCCTGAAGGCATGAAGTTCATCGCCGTCAACCGCAAGACCGGCATGGCCGCTTCGGAAGGCGAACCTGATACGATCATGGAAGCCTTCAAGCCGGGCACCGGCCCGGCCGATACCTTCTCGGTGATCGGCGCGGAAGGCATGTCGCAGGAGGATATTCTGAAGACCTCGCCACAGGCCCAGCAGGCCATCACCGGCGGTGGCGGCGGTCTTTATTGATACCAGTCTTATGTTTGGCGGGGGGGGGCGGGTCTTTACATCCGCGCCCCCCGCATTTATTTGAGCTACCAGTTTAAATGAAGGCGAAGAACCAGCGAAATGCGCAATGAAATTGTGAACGTAGTCGACGAAATCAAGCAGGCCATAAGCCTGCTGAGGAGGCATCTTTGACTGGGACCAGGCGATAAGACGACTGGACTGGTTGAATAACAAGGCAGAGGACCCGACCCTCTGGAACGATGCCACCGAAGCGCAGAAATTGATGCGCGAGCGCCAGCAGCTGGATGACAGCATCAATGGCGTGAAGGCGCTTGAGCAGCAGCTCAAGGACAATGTCGAGCTGATCGAACTCGGCGAGATGGAAGGCGACGACGAGATCGTCAAGGACGCCGAAGATGCGCTGAAGGCGCTGAGGAGCGAGGCGAACCGCCGTCAGGTGGAAGCCATGCTTTCCGGTGAAGCTGATAGCAACGATACATATCTCGAAGTTCATTCCGGCGCTGGCGGTACGGAAAGCCAGGACTGGGCCAACATGCTGCTGCGCATGTATACCCGCTGGGCCGACCGCGAAGGCTTCAAGGTTGAAGTGCTGGAAGTTCATGACGGCGAAGAGGCCGGCATCAAGTCCGCGACGATCCTCGTCAAGGGCCACAATGCCTTCGGCTGGCTGAAGACGGAATCGGGCGTACACCGCCTCGTCCGCATCTCGCCTTATGACAGCAATGCGCGTCGCCACACATCGTTCTCCTCCGTCTGGGTTTACCCGGTGGTCGATGATTCGATCCAGATCGACATCAATGAGAGCGATTGCCGCATCGATACCTATCGTTCGTCCGGTGCAGGCGGCCAGCACGTCAACACCACCGATTCGGCCGTGCGTATTACCCACATACCGACCGGTATTGCCGTGGCCTGCCAGCAGGAGCGTTCCCAGCACAAGAACCGCGCCAAGGCGTGGGACATGCTGCGCGCCCGCCTTTACGAGGTGGAACTGCAAAAGCGGGAAGATGCGGCAAACGCCCAGGCCGCATCCAAGACGGATATCGGCTGGGGCCACCAGATCCGCTCCTACGTTCTGCAACCCTACCAGTTGATCAAGGACCTGCGCACCGGCGTGGAAAGCACCGCACCCGGCAACGTGCTGGATGGCGATCTGAACCAGTTCATGGAAGCGGCCCTCGCGCACCGCATCAGCGGCGGCGCAGACGTGGAAGTGGCTGATATCGACTGACGCGTCACAGCGTCGCTTGAAAAAATCACCCCTCGCAAACCCATTGCGAGGGGTTTTTCGTTGGAGGAGATGGATGAAACAGGCGCTTTACATCGTCGACGTTCAGCCGAGCTTCAATCCGCCGGCTGCACTTGTGGCGGACATATCCGCGCTGGCCGCCACCATGCCAAGCGTTGCCAGCGTCGAGCGCCATGATGAAAGCGTCACGCCTTTCGAGCGGCAACTCGGCTGGAAGCCGGGCAGGGACGACTGCTCGCTGGTTGCGGCGGACTGGATTTTCATAAAGCACGGCTACGCTCCGCCAAGGGCGGCTATCGACCACCTCCTGTCTCTAAAGCTCGACAGGGTGCTGGTCTGCGGCATTCAGGCCGATACCTGCGTGCTGGCTGCGGGTTTTGCCCTGTTCGATGCGGGGCTTCATCCCACGCTTCTGCCATGGCTGACGGTGGGCTCCAGCCTCGATCGCAGCGGCGAACTCGGCGCCAGACTATGGAAACATCATTTCGGTGCGGTTCTGGCCGGGCCGCATGAGCTTAACGCGTAGAGAGTTTCCAGTAAAACTGCGTATAATCCAGGAGGTAGAGAACCTCCAACGATTCCGTTCAAACCGACGTTCTCTCGCCCTCAGTTCGAGGCCTTTTCGATCTTCATCTCGCCGAGTTCGTCGATCAGGATCGTCCAGCTTTCCGCTTCCCTGATCTGCGGATCGGTTTTCAGATAGACGGTCACAAACAGGCCGGGCGAGGCTGACGCACCGTTTGAGCTTTCGGGGCGAATATCCGTGACGTAGGACTTCATCTGGCTGAACTCTTCCAGCTCGATGTTTTCGAGAAGGTTCGGTCCGTTTGCGGTAGTGGCGATGCGCTGTAGATAGACTTTAGCGGTGCCATCGCCCTGGCGGATTGCAACCACCTTGTAATAACCGCGTGAGGGCGTCGCTGGCGGTGGCCGCAACTGGCCGTCAGGACCTTTCACCGGCTCAAGATTATGCTCTTCCCACATGCCGCTGCTGACAACGAAGATCGCCGATACCGGCAAGTTGTCGATGGCCTCCGTTTGCGCCCGCACGGGAAGCGCTGTGGCGGCGAAAATGAGGGCGGCGAGAAGAGGTTTTTTCAGGGGCATGGCCATCATCAGTGGTTGGCGTCAATTGTTGAATTGTTCGGCGAGAACGCGGTCTGACCATGAACGGTCCGGGTCCGAGAGAATTCTGGCCGTCCTATCCTGCGATTGCGCAATCCGCACATGCCGTACGGATTTCACCTCCGTATGGTCGGCGACCGCGTTCACCGGACGCTTGTCGCGCTCCAGAACGTGAATATCGACCGTCACCTTGTTGGGCAAAAGTGCGCCGCGCCAACGCCTTGGCCGGAAGGCGCTGACGGGTGTGAGCGCCAGAAGCGGTGATTCCAGCGGCAGGATCGGTCCATGGGCTGAGAAGTTATAAGCTGTCGATCCTGCCGGTGTCGCAACCATCATGCCGTCGCAAATCAACTCTTCAAGCCGCGTCTTGCCGTCCACCTCGACACGTAGCTTGGCGGCCTGATGCGATTGCCGGAACAGGCTGACCTCGTTCATGGCAAGCGCTGTAAATTCATCGCCGTCGGAATCCGTCGTCGTCATGCGCAGCGGATGAAAATCATTGCCGGTCGCCACCGCAATACGCTCGACCAGGCCGTCTACCCGGTAGTCGTTCATCAGAAAGCCGACCGATCCCCGGTTCATGCCATAGACCCGCTTGCCGGAATTCATCGTTTCGTTGAGAATTTGCAGCATGAAGCCATCGCCGCCGAGCGCCACGATCACTTCCGCCTCGTCGAAGGGCGTGTTGCCGTAAGCGCCTTTCAGCTCCTCCAGCGCCCTCTGCGCCTCCTCGGTTGCGGAGGCCACGAAGGATAGTGAACAGTTAGAATGCGACATTCGCTTCCCTCGGCAACGACGCATAACGGAATCGATATGCTGACGATGCTGTAACCTGTTGAAGCAGCTCATAATCTCCAAACGTCGATAAAACGGTCGATCGCAAGCCACAAGACGCATCCTTGGTACATGAAGACGGCAGCAGGCGACAAGGCCTTTCCGGCGGACAGGCGTTCGCAGCAGGCGGGTTTGCCCGCGTGCGGTCCACAGCTTCTTGGTTTCCGGCCTTCGACAAGGGTTGCGATGCGGCGCGACGTGAGGCAACTTGCGCGAAACAAGCGGAACGGCGAGTGGCAGGAGACGGGCGTGGTGCTGAATTACAATATCTACGATGTCTTTACCGAGACCAAAATGGCGGGAAATCCGCTGGCGGTCATGTATGACGCGGATGGCCTCGACCAAGTGACGATGCAGGCGATAGCCAGAGAAATGAACCTCTCCGAGACCGTTTTCGTCAACCGCTCGGGCAACCCGGCCCACGCGGCTTCGCTGCGTATCTTCACGCCTTCGGGCGAGTTGCCTTTCGCGGGCCATCCGACTGTTGGCGCGGCGATCGCGATAGCCGAGCGCAATCGAAACGAAGGTGACGACGATATCGATATGGTCTGTGTGCTGGAGGAAAGGGTGGGTCCGGTCCGCTGTGCGGTGAAAATGCGCGCCGGTGCGGTCAGCTTCGCCGAATTCGACCTGCCGCGCAAATCGTCCCGCGTCACCCTGCCGCTCGATCATGCCGCACTTGCCGATGCGCTGGGCGTGAGCGAAGGCCATCTCGGCTTTGAGAACCACGTACCGTCGATCTGGACGGCCGGTGTGCCGTTCCTGCTCGTGCCGCTGCACAATATTGCCGCTATCAGCGAAATGGATTTCGACGCCAATCTCTGGCTACGCACCGCACCGCTGGTGGAGGGGCGCCTGACGGCGGCCTATATCTACTGTCGCGGCGGCGTCAATCACGCGGCAAAGTTCCATGCCCGCATGTTTTCCCCGGAAATGGGAATTTCGGAAGACCCCGCCACCGGTTCCGCCGCCGCCGCCCTTTCCGGTGCAATCCATCATTTCGACGGCCTGACAGACGGTCACTATCCGCTCTTGATAGAGCAGGGCGTTGAGATGGAACGTCCTTCCCACATCCATCTGCGCATGGACATCAAGGACAACGAAATCGCCCGCGCCCGCATCGGTGGCCACGCGGTCCGTGTAGCATCGGGTACGTTCGAGATCTGATTTCAACGTGAGCGACTGAACTACAGTCGAAAAGCTACCTGCCGACCAAAACGAAAAACCCCGGCCATGACCGGGGTTTTATTGTTTCTGGTCTTAACCAGAGATCAGTTGAACCGACCCGCCGCATGAGCAAGCATCGTGTAGACCTTGCCGGTATCGGAGGTGAGGTAGGACTGGGTGACTGTCCGGTCACGGTCCGTGCGGGCGACATCAGCGAGCAGCTTTTCGAAATCGGTTATGTAGCGGTCCACGGCGGTGCGGAATTCGGCCTCCCGCTCGTATTTGCGCTTGATCTCGTCAAACGTCGTCTGGCCCTTCAGCGTATAGAGGCGACGGGTGAAGACATCACGTTCGCCGCGCTGGTACCGGCGCCACAGTTCCACCGAGGCATCGTGGTCGATCGCGCGGGCGATGTCGACGGACAGCGAGTTCAGCGATTCCACCATGTGACGCGGATTGCGGGTATCGGCAGCACGGGTCGGCTGCTGATCGCCGCTTGCGCGGGGTGCGGAAGCGGCGGCCGATTCCTGCGAGGCGCCGCGCAGAAGATCGCTGATCCAGCCACCGCCTTCTTCGCGGCGTGCGGCAGGCGCTGCAGCCGCCTGGGACGGGGCAGGCGCCTGACGGTTTTCGACCTGGCGGTTCTCAAGCGGCAGGGTGCCACGCAAGGCGGGTGCGGCTGCCGGCTGCGGCTGAGCCGGGCGTGGTGGCTGTGCCGGCGTGGCTGCTGCCGGCTGCGGACGCGCTTCGACACGGCGTTCAGCGGCAGGCTGGGTCGCTGCAATGGCGCGGGCGACGGGTTCGGAAACTTCCATCTGTTGGGTCGAGCGACCGACAAGCTGGGAAATATCCTGCAGGGCCTTGATCTGCTCGGAAACGGCGCGGCGCATCGCTGCGGCGCTTTCCTTGGCCTCTTCCGGCAGGTCGAACGCGCCGCGCTTCAGTTCGGCACGGGTCGCATCCAGTTCGCGGCGGATATCGTGGCTGGAGCGGCGGATTTCGTCCGTCGCGCCGGCAAAACGGCTGACAGCTTCCTCAACTGCCTGACGCAGCGTTTCCTTGAGGTTGGCGGCGGCGGCATTCGATTTTTCCGAGGCACTGCCGAGCAGGTTGTCGACTTCCGAAAGCGAGGATTCGACACCGCCACGCAGGCGGTTGACCAGCTCGTCGGAATATTTCTGCGCGTCGGAAAGCGTGCTCTCGATCGAACGGCTGGCATCCTGACCAGCGGCGAGGAGGGCACCCCGCATGGTCTGTGCTGCCGAGCGGGCGCGCTGTTCCGTCTCGTCGAGCGAACGGCCGATATCGGAGAAGGATGCCTGCAGATTGTCACGCAGGTTGCCGGCGACGTTCTGCGAACGCTCCTCGGCCTCGTTGAGCGTGGTTTCCACCACGCTGACGACGCCGCGCATGGCGGTTTCGATTTCCTCGGAACGCTTGACTAGTCCGACAGACAGGCTGCGAAGTGCATCCTGACGCTCTTCCAGCGTACCGACAAGGCTCGACTGCGCGGCATTGAGCAGTTCGGACGCCTGGCTGAGAACCTTCGAATGTTCCTCGAAACGTCCGACGATGCCGGCAACCTGCGCCAGTGTCTGGCCAGAAATATTCGACAGACGATCGATCTTTCCTTCGAGCAGACGGCTGGAGCTGGACACCATGTCGGCGGCCTGCGAGGCGGATTCGGAGAAGCGGGTGGCCGATGCGTTCAACGCTTCGTCGGCCGTGCCGAATTCCTGCGCGGCGCGCTCAACCGCAGAGTTGAAGTTGTTTGCCGACTTTTCGACGATTTCGGCCATGCTGTTATGGGTCTGCGACAGCATATCCGTGCTCTGGCGCGTGGCGGCGACAAGCTTGTTTGCCACATCGCTTCCCGTGCGGGTGTATTTGTCGATACCTTCTTCGACGGCGTCGGCCATGGCCGTATGCGTCTGCGACAGCATGTCCGTGCTCTGGCGGGTTGCCGCGACAAGCTTGCTTGCTGCCTCGCTTCCGGCATTGGCATAATCGCTGATCGCCTGTTCCACCATGCCGACCATGCCGCTGTTGCTCTGCGACAGAAGTTCGGCGCTCTGCTGGGCGGCGGAGACGATCTTTTCGGCGGCTTCGCGACCGATGGTGGCGTATTCGTCGACGACAGGCTTTGCCTTCTCTTCGATCAGGCGCGACAGTTCAGCAGAACGGCTGGCCAGCATCGAGTTGAGTTCGCGGGTGCGGTTGTCCAGCGCTGAGCGGATGGATTCGCCGCGCGCATCGAGAGCGGATTCGACACCGGTCAGGGTCTCGGAAATGACGCCCACCTGCGAGCGAACGACCGCTTCGGCCTCGGCAACCTTGTTGACGATGATGTTGCCCGCCTCGGAGAAGGTCTGGGCGACGGCTGCCGCCTGGCCGGACAGGCGTGTCTGTGCATCCGAGATGCGATTGACGATCTCGCCGGAGCGTTCTTCGATCGCCTTGGTGAAGGCGTCGTTCTGGGCCTGTACCTGTTCGGCGAATTCCGAGCCGGTTTTCGCAAGCAGGGCAGTGGAACGAACGGCTTCTTCGTCGATGCTCTGGGTGGCGGAAATGACCGCCCCACGCAGGCCGACCGCGAGTTCGCTCGCCTTGCCTTCGATGGTGCGGTTGACGTTTTCGAGGCCGATCGTCAGCGCGCGGTCCATGGTGCCGAGGCGTTCATCGATGCGGGCCGAACCGGCATCGAAGGTTTCCGCCAGACGGCTGGTGCGGCTTTCGAAGGTGTCGGCAACCCGTATCGTCTGCTCGTCCAGAATGCCGGTGATACGTTGAGCCGCATCGTCGCTGGTGCGGGCGAAGGCGGCTGTCTTGTCTTCCAGCGCGTCGGCAAAGCGACGTCCGGCATCCTCGATAGAGGTGTTGACGTTGCCGAGATCGCTCGACACACGCTCCTGCAGCGCACCGAGCGAAGTCTCGATGCGGGTGCCGGTCTCGTCGAGCCTGCCCGTGACGCTTCCGATCGAGGTTTCGATCCGCGAGGAGAGAGCATCGGTCGCACCGCCAATTTCGCGGGCGGCCTCACCGATCTTGACGGCAATATCGCCGGCGCTGTTGCGAAGACGCTGTTCCAGCGTGGCTGCACTGCCGTCTATGGCCTTCTGCAACGTCTCCTGCTGGGTTTCGAGCGAGAGTTCGAGCATGCTGGCGCTGGATGCAACGGTTGTGCCGATCATCATCGCCTGCTCGGAGAGCATGTCGCCCATCTGGGTCGTGGCTGAGCTCAACGTCGCGGCGATATCCGCCTGGCGCTGCTCGAGCGCGGTACGGATGTCCTCATGCGATTGCGACAGGTTGTTCTCGAGGCGGGAGACGCCTTCTTCCACCGTCTGCGCAAAACGGCTGCTGCCGTCTTCCACGACGCTTTCGATGCGGCTGGCCGCGCCGGAGACGCTCTGCTCGATCAGGCCGCTATTGCGCTCAAGCGAACCGGCAATGCGTTCGGCCTGCGAACCCAGCATGGTCTCCAGCCGCTCGTGGCCGCTGGCAAGTGCGTTTTCGAGCGTGAAAGCCGTCGATTCCAGTCGCTGGCCGACGCCTGCGGCCGCGAGCGACAGTGATGCGGTTCTGGCATCCATCGCCTCGGAGATACGCTCCTCAACGCCGGAAATCGTCATGTCGAGCGCCATGGTGCGGCTGTCGAGCGCGTCCGCGATGCGTTCTTCTGCACTGGAGACAATGCCGGAAAGGGCGGCGGTGCGGCTGTCCAGAGCATCGGCAATACGATCTTCGACCCCGGAAACCGCCGAGTGAAGCGCAGCAGTGCGTCCGTCGAGGATGTCGGCGATCTTTTCCTCGACGCCGGAGAAGCTCAGGTCGAGCGCCATGGTGCGGCTGTCGAGCACGTCCGTGATCCGCTCTTCCGCGCCGGATACGACATTTTTGAGCGAAGCCGTGCGGCTGTCGAGTGCGCTGGCAATGCGGGTCTCGGCATCGGCCACCAATTCGCCAAGAACGGCGGTGCGGGTATCGAGCGCTTCGGTAATTTTTTCCTCGGCGCCGGAAAACGCCATGTCAAATGCCATGGTGCGGCTGTCGAGTGCATCCGCAATGCGTTCTTCAACGCCGGAGACGACGGCGTTAAGCGCTGCCGTGCGGCCATCAAGCGTTTCTGCGATACGGGTCTCTGCACCGGCCACCAATTCGCCAAGCACGGCGGTGCGGGTATCGAGTGCTTCGGTAATTTTTTGCTCGGCGCCGGAAAACGCCATGTCGAGTGCCATGGTGCGGCTGTCGAGTGCATCCGCGATGCGTTCTTCAGCCCCCGAAACGACGGCGTTGAGTGCTGCCGTGCGACCATCAAGCGTTTCCGCGATACGGCTCTCGGCACCGGCAACCACGTCGCCGAACGTGGACGTGCGGCTGTCGAGTGCGCCCGCAATCCTCTCTTCGGCACTTGCCACAATGCCGGACAGAGCGGAGGTGCGGTTGTCGAGCGTTTCCGACAGCCTCTCCTCGACATTGGCGAAGGTCATGTCGAGCGACAGCGTGCGGCTGTCCATCGTGTCGGCGATGCGTTCCTCGACGCCGGAAATGGCGCTGGAAAGAGCGGCCGTGCGGCCATCCAGCGTCTCGGCAATACGGTTTTCCGCACCGGATACGACGTCGTGCAGGGCAGCCGTGCGGCTTTCCAGCGTATCGGAAATGCGGTCCTCGATGCCGGAAACGGCGCCGGTGATGGCGGCGGCGCGGGTTTCGAGCGTTTCCGAAAGACGGCGCTCGACATCGGCAACGACGCTGTTGATTGCGGCTGCACGCTCCTCAAGCATCGCGGCTAGACGTTCCGCCGTGCCGGAGACCGAGCCGGTAATGGCCAGCGAACGGCTGGCGAGCGCCTCGTCGAAACGGTCCTGGCTTGCCGAAAGCGCGCCAAACAGGGCATTGCTGCGCTCCGCCAGCACGCCGTCGATCTTCTCGTGCGAATTGGCGAAGGCATCGGTGATTTCAGCGGTGCGCTGGCCGATTGCGTCGCTGAACGCGCGGGTACGGGTCTCAAGCGCGCTTTCGAGCATTTCCTGGCCGGTGCCCAGTGCGGTTGCAAGAGCAAGCGACTGGTCGGTCATGGTGTTGCCGATGCGCTCAAGTCCACTGGTCAGCATGGTGTCGAGGGCTTCGGAGCCGCCGGCAACGGTTTCGTTGATCCGGGCGAGGCTTTCCATCAGCTTGCTGTCGAGGCTGCCGGCGCGCTGGTCGAAGGCACTGGCGAAATCCGCCACATGTTCGTCGAAGGCGGAGTTGACCTGGCCGACCGTCGCCTGCAGGCGTTCTTCATAGAGGCCCGAGCGAAGATCGAGATCCATGATCGCGTCATCAGCCGTGCTTTGCAGGCTCTGGCGGAAAGACAGGCCTTTTTCTTCAAGCGTCGTGGACAGCTTGTCGAGCACGTTATCCAGCGAACCGCCGATGATCTGCTGGCCGCGATCGATATTGCGGTTGAGTTCGAGTGTGCGGGTGGAAAGGGTCTCGTTGAGCTGGCGGGTGCGTTCCTCGAGTGCGCTGTTGAGGCTTTCCGCGCCGCTGTCCAGCGTCGAGGCGTGGATCGCGAAGCGCTCCAGCAGCACTTCGCCGCGCTCGTCCAGCGTCGAGGTGAGGTTGTGCAGACGCATGTCGAATTCGCTCGACAGCGTTGCGCCCGAGGAATTCAGTGCCTGAAGCAGGTTTTCGGTCTTGGCGGCAATCAGGCTGCCCATCGCCTCGGTCGAGGCGCGCGATTTTTCGAGCAGCGCGGCCGAGCGTGTGTCGATCATCGAGGCGAAGGCCTCGCCGGTCGTGGAAAGCCGCATCGAAAGCTCTTCGCCGACGATGGAAAGCTCTTCCTTGATCTGTTCCTGCGCGCCTACAATGGAGGAGCGGATACGCTCCGCATGGTTGACGATGGCGTCGCGCTCGGCGCTCAGTTCCTGCACGAGGCTGCGCACGCGCAGTTCATTGTCTGCATAGCTGCGCTCAAGCGCGTTGACTTCAGAATGGACGAGCGTTTCGAGTTCCGTCGCGCGGGCAATGGTGCGCTCGATGCCATCGTTCATGGCCGAGACTTCTCGGCGAACCGCCTGGCCGACGGACATGATCCGGTCGGAGGCGACAGTTTCGGGTTCAGCAAGACGAAGGGCGACTTCTGCCATCGACCGGGCAGCGTTGCGCAGATCGCGGGCACGCGCCATCATGATCGCGAAGGCGAAGAACAGCATGATCGGAACGACGATGCCGACGACGATCGCCATCAGCCCAGGTATTGCGGCGAGATCGGCAACCGAGCCGATGTTCCAGAGTGCACTGCCGTAGATAAGATGCGCGATGCCGAGGCCGCCGAGCGCCCAGATCACCGACATGATCGTCGCGTTTCTGAGCGCGCCGCCGATCGAGCCGCCTTCGAGCGATTTCAGGATCATGGCCGGGCTGCGCTTGGAGCCGTCGTTGGCAGCTTCCAGATTGGGGGATCTGGGTGCCTGTTCGGCAGGCGCGCGCGCGGCCTCGGGAGCAGGGGTCTGTCTGCTTGCTTCCTTCAATCTGGCCTCCGGCTGCTTTGGCGCTGTCGTCTTCCGCGATTCCGGCTTGTCTTCGAAAGCACCAAGCTGCAGGGCGTCTTCCAACGCCTGAAATGCAGTCTCGTCGACAGAGTCGCTGATCTTGTTATTCGCCATGCGGTTACGCCTCGTTACACATACGCCCGGCTTCATGCCGTTTGACCATCTGCGACCCGCAAATGGACTGCCGCCATCATGCCAGCGGAACATTATCCCGTTAAAGAGAACAATTCCGCCATTACCAATCCCGAATTGCTGGTGGTCCAGCTTTCGGGCGAAATTACATCACTGTGCCGGAATAACAAAGCTTGAGCATAAGCCTCGTCGGAACGGCAGTACCGTAGTGACACATTTAGGTGTTCGAAACAATTAATGCGGGTTTGCCGCAGCAGCGAAGTGTCGGCTTTTTAACAGTTTTTAAACCTGAGTTTCACGCTGAACGCCTTGTTTCGCATAAGTTTAACATAAATTAACCATAGCAGAAGATTTTCGCCCGCGTCACGCCGTAATTTAAGCTGATAGCACCGGCTTCAATGCGTAAATACGACACAGATGTGACACGAAACAGGAAACGGCGAGACAAAGGAATTTCAGATATGGCAGCCGTCAGTATTGCTTTCGAAGCTCCGGATAATTTTGGTGGTGCGCCGGCCGCCGCGACAAGACCAATCGATTTCGAACATCTCGCGCGCCAGACGATGGGCGACAAGGAACTTGAAATCGAGGTGCTGCAACTCTTCAGCCGTAACGCCCGTGCTGCCCTGCATGAAATGGCCGGCGCTGACGACAAGACCGTCAAGGCAACTGCCCATCGTCTAAAGGGGGCCGCGCAGGCGGTTGGTGCCTCCACCGTTTCCACGGCGGCGGCGGCAGTGGAGGACAAGGGCAACGATAGCGCGGCCGTAGCCAGACTTGCGGCAGCGATTGTCGAAGCGGAAAATTTCATCCTAAAGCTCTGCCGTTAAGGCGAATCCAGTCTGTTTTACAGGGCCGGTTGCGCTTGGCGCCTGCGAGAAGCGGGTTGCCAAGGCGAACCGGCCTTTCTATGTGTTTGTTTAGAACAGTTCTTAGACACCATTTTGGATCTCCGGCATGACAAAACTGACCATTGTTGCCTTTGACGGCACGCCCCATGAACTCGACGTAAGCAACGGTTCCACCGTCATGGAGAATGCCGTGCGCAACTCCATACCCGGCATCGATGCGGAATGCGGCGGCGCCTGTGCCTGTGCGACCTGTCATGTCTATGTTGATGACGCATGGGCGGAACGCGTCGGCGGACCCGAGCCGATGGAAGAGGACATGCTGGACTTCGCATTCGAAGTACGCCCGACCTCGCGTCTTTCCTGTCAGATCAAGATGAAGGACGAGCTTGACGGCCTTGTCGTTCACGTTCCCGAACGTCAGGGCTGACGGCAAGCCGCATTATACGCCACAGAAAAAGCCCCGCTCACCTGTTAGCGGGGAGCGGGGCGAGGCGGGTACGCAGCATGCAAGCGAGGGAGGAAACACCTGCGAGCCTCAAGTGCGCACCGGGAGAACCGGAGGTGGTTTCGAACGCCGGACCCCTGCGGATCACCACCGTTAAAAACCATGTGAACAAGCTACAATGAGTCTCGTCGACCGCACCATGACGAGAAGTCACGGGTGATATCGAACATGACGTAACGTCATGTTAGCGTTGCGTTTCGCGTCCAGGGGAGTATGGGCGGAAAGGCGCCTCAGCGCCGGTTCTGGCCCTGTTCGATCCGGTTCTTCAAAAGCCGGGTCATGCGCGCGTCGAAGTTTTTGGATTCCACGATATCGAACCGCAACTGATCCTTGTCGTGCTCGTCCATGACGGTCTGAGTGATCTTGCCGACCATTGCCTGTAGCGTTTCACAGTCTTTTTGCGGACGAAGCGCCGTCAGTTGCCTTTCGAGCGAGCGGGCATGGGTGCGGGCGATTTCCGCGTGCCGTTCCTCGTGGCGCTTGATATCTGCAAGCAACGTATCCCAGATGAAGGCCAGTTCCGCCGTGGTGCGGCGGCGGTTTTTCCATTGCGGCAGGAGAATACGGGTGTTCAGCAACACCTTGGTACTTCCAACGCTGCACATGCCGTTTTTCTCGACATAGGTGAGTTCGCCGCCGAATTTGATCTCGGTGGCACCGGGATGGCGTGCGCCGGTGTTGCGCGTCAGCGGGCCATGCTTGGAAAGCTGCTTGTCGAGGTCAGCGGCGGTTTTACCGCTGATCGAAAAATAGGAATAGGTCTTGCTGACGATGGTTTCGGAAAAGGCCGATCCGGGCATGGAAAAGGCTAATGCGCCAGCGAAAACGGCGCAAAGAGCACGTGAAGATATGGTCATAACCCGGCCTTCCGGTTGAACTTGAAAAACGTTTGCTGCATAGGCGGAGCGGAACTTATAAGAATTGGCATAACACTCCGTTATTCCCGAAAGGCGCGTGTTACGTGATAACAGCCGGCAGCAATGTGTGGCAAGCGGCCCATGGTCGCTCCCTGAAACTTGATGGACGTGGCCGTATTATGGCCATCGTCAATGCGACGCCCGATTCCTTTTCGGATGGCGGCCGTTATCTTGCCGTTGATGCGGCTTTTTCCCATGCCCTGACCTGTGTCGAGGAGGGGGCGGATATCATTGATATCGGCGGCGAATCCACCCGCCCGGGCGCGGCCGAGGTGACCGAGGGTGAGGAACAGGATCGCGTGCTGCCGGTTATCGAACGGCTCCGTCGCGAGACGGATGTTCTGATTTCCGTCGACACCTACCGCGCATCCACGGCAAGGCTGGCGATCGAGGCGGGCGCCCATATCGTCAACGATGTTTTCGGCCTGCAGAAGGACGGGAACATGGCGGGTGTTGTTGCCGCCGCGCGCGCGGGCGTCTGCATCATGCATACCGGGCGCGACAGGCAGAAGCGCGCCGATGTTATCGAGGATCAGTTCGAATTCCTCAATCGTTCGCTTGAGATGGCGGAAGCTGCGGGAATTGCCCGTGACGCCATCGTGCTCGATCCAGGTTTCGGTTTTGCCAAGGACGAGCGTGAAAATGTCGAGCTGATGGCGCGCTTTGGCGAACTTGCCGCGTTTGACCTGCCTGTTCTGGCCGGGACGTCGCGCAAGCGGTTCATCGGGTCGCTGACGGGCAGGGATGCGGCCCAAGAACGCGATATCGGAACAGCAGCGACGACAGTGATCCTCAGGCTGGCGGGTGCCGCGATTTTTCGCGTGCACAATGTCGCCGTAACACGCGACGCTTTGGCAATTGCCGACGCGGTTCTTGCCAAAGCGTCGGCAAGGCCCGATGCATAGATCAATAGATGCCGGAGTGCCGCATGCCTTAAAAGAGGCCGGCTATTCCGGTATAACCCCGCCATGGAGGCGATGCGATGAGCCGCTACACCATTATTCTGAAAAACTGTTCCTTTTTCGCCCGTCATGGCCTTCTCGAGCAGGAGGAGGTGCTGGGCCAGCGCTTTTTCGTCGATGCCGAGATGGAGGTTGAAGCGGGTAACGCGCTCGAAACCGACGATATCGAAAATACCGTCGATTATGGCGTCGCCTTCGCCGTTATCGAAAAGATCGTCGTCGGCCAGCGCCGTTACCTGATCGAGGCCCTCGCGAACGATATCGCGAAGGCGCTGCGCGCGCGTTATCCGCAGATTGTCTGGCTGCGTATCACGGTTCGCAAGCCCTCTGCGCCGGTTCCCGGCATTCTCGACTATGCGCAGGTGAGTGTTGAACACCGTGCCTGACAGGATGACAGTTGCCGCACTGGGCCTTGGCGGGAATATCGGTGACCCTGCCGCTGCAATGGCCAGAGCCTTGCGCGAACTGGATGCACACGGCGATTGCCGGGTGCTGTCTGTCTCCGGGCTTTATCGCACGCCGCCCTGGGGTAAGACGGACCAGGCGGATTTTTTCAATTGCTGTGCGCTGGTCGAAACCTCGCTTTCAGCACCCGCGCTGCTGCAATTGTGCCTCGATATCGAAAAGGGCATGAAACGCGTCAGAACGGAGCGCTGGGGGCCGCGCACCATCGATATCGACGTGCTGACCTATGGTAATGATGTTGTCGTTACGCAAAGCATTGAAGTGCCGCATCCGCGCATGACGGAGCGTGCTTTCGTGCTGATGCCGCTAGCCGATATCGCACCCGATCTCGAAGTCCGGGGCAAGCCCGTGCGGGAATGGCTGCGGCAGGCGGATACAACCGGCATCATCAGCGCAAACGAAAAACGGGAGTGGTGGACACTCCCGCTTGGCGATGGCTGAAAAGGTCGCGGGTTTTACGGCTTGATCGAACCGACGGCGATCTGGTCGATGTCGCGCGCGAGTGTGACGCCGATAACCGGGATCATCTGGTCGGCGACCTTGACGGAAATGGTGATGTTCATCGAATTGTCGTTCGAGACGCGGGCGACCATGGCACCGTTGAGCTTGGCGCGATTGATGCCTACAACGACCTTGTCACCGCTGACCTGCCCGGAAATGATGTCCAGTCCCTTGCCTTCGGCGCCGTCGAGGAACTTGCCCTCGTAAGAGCCGCCCTTTTGGCTGATGACCGCGGACATGGGCTGGCTGAAGACGCCGACGCGGCAGGTGCCGGCGAGCTTGATGCCCGTCTGTTTGTCGTCGAGCGGCTCGCCCGTCAGGTCGCAGGTAAACTTGGTGCCCTTGTACTTGCCGGCGACGATTTCGCCCGGACCTTTCCAGCTTCCGGCAACGGAACGGAAAAACACGTCGTCGCGATCGCGCGATGCGGCATGGACGTCAGACAGGCCAAAGCTGCCGCTGACGGACAATATGGCGGCAAGTCCGCCCACAAGCGAAAAGAAGCGCGAATACATGATACTTTCCCCGGCGAAGAAGCCTGTTCGATAAGCGGCAATCTACCGGCGGAATGGTTAATGCTTGGTTTATTTCGGCTTTATTTACAGCTTCGTCCGTAACCTTTTGAGCCGTACAAGTCCGGCTGATCAGGCTTTTTGACCGGTTTTTCCGCCACCGAGATCGGGCGTGAGGTCAGACATGAAATCACCTATGCCGGGTCGCTTTACCGCCTTGAAGGGTAGCGGGCGGCACAGATCCATCGCCGCAATGCCGATTCGCGCCGTCATCAGACCGTTGATGACACCTTCACCCAGGCGTGCGGAGAGTTTTGAGGCAAGCCCGTGACCGAGAACCTGCTGGGCAAGCCCATCACCGACGGCGATCGAACCTGTGACCGCGAGATGGGCGACGACGTCACGCAAAAGCCTGAGCATGCCGAGCGTGCCCGGCCGGCCGCCGTAAAGTTCCGCCATGGCGCGCACCAGCCTTGTCACCTCGAACAGCACATAAGCGAGATCGACCACGGCGCGTGGGCTGACGGCGGTAACGACGGAGACGCGTTTGGAGGAGTTGAGGATCAGCGCGCGGGCCTGCCGGTCGAGCGGCACAAGCAATTCGCGTTCGGCAAGTTCGATCAGATGCGGCCCGTCGATCACGTCGTTTTCGGTGTCCTTGAGTGCGGCGCGCCCCTTGGCCGTTTCGGCGCGGTGGGAGAGAACTGCATTGAGGCGGGTAACGATGGCGCGGGCGGGTTTCGGGCTCTTGTCGAGGCTGGCCGTCTCCGCATCGGCTTTCAGCGATTGAACGGCGTTGAGCCGCATGATGCCGAACACTTCTCGTCCGACCAGAACGAGGACGGCAAAAAGCGCAACAAGGAGCGCAATGCTCGCCGTGTAACCCAGCCAGTCGGAGCGGGAAAAGAGATTGCGGATAAGCTGATCCGCCCAGAGCCCGAAGGCCAGCGAGAACAGCACGCCGAGTGCACCAAGCGCGAGCTTGCCGAAGGAGAAGCGGCTTTTCTTCGGCACGGCCACCGGCAATGCGGCGGCATCCGTCTCTTCAGGTGCTAAAAATGGATCATCCTCATCGGGCGTCAGGGAAATCTCGGTGTCGAAGCTGCGCGGTGCGCGTTTTTGCGCGACGGTTGCGCTTGCCGTTTCTTCGGTTTCGAGCGTGAACGCCGCCGGGCGGCGTGCCTGCGGATCGTTTGGTGTGGGAGCCTTCATGCGAGCTTGTCTCCAAACAGGAACTGCATGGCGCGGTCGAGCCTTATGTGGGGAACGGAAAGCCGGATGCCGCCGCTGCCCGGTTCATCGATATTGGGCGGGCGGAACCGCACGACATTGACGTCCGGCAACGTCGCCTTGTCGCCATCCCTGTCGATGCTGCGGAAAAGCGGCTCCGGATCTTCGGGCAGGTCGCCGGGAAAGATCGCCGTCTTACGGTTGCCGTCAAATATCTCGCCGTTGATGGTTTCACCCGCCATCGGCGTGCCGACGATGACCGGAAGCTCGTGACCGTCCTGTCTCACGCTTGCTTCCCGCGTAGCGCGCACGGAAGCCAGTGCTATGACCTCGATGCCGGCACCATTCATGCCGATGGTGGTGATGGCGCGGTCCACCAGACGGCGGGTTAGCCGTTCCAGCCGGTCGTGGCTTTCATGATGCAGGTGGTCGGCCTTGGTAGCGGCAATCAACACCTTGTCGATACGCCGGCCCAGCAGTGATGACAAAAGACTGTTGGTGCCAGGGCGGAAACAGGCGAGAACATCGCCCAGCGCCCGTTCCAGATCCTGCACCGCCTCCGGGCCGCGATTGACCGCCTGAAGAGTGTCGATCAGCACGATCTGCCGGTCGAGGCGGGCGAAATGTTCGCGGAAGAAGGGTTTCACCACGATTGCCTTGTAGGCGTCGTAGCGCCGCTCCATCATGGCGCGCAGCGACCCCTTAGGTGCCTTGTCGTCTGTCAGGCCCGGCAGGGGCGCAAAGGTCAGCGCCGGTGATCCTTCGAGATCCCCCGGCATCAGCAGACGGCCCGGCGGCAAGGTGGAGAGCGACCGCTCGTCGGATTTGCAGGCCTTCAGATAGGCGGCGAAGCTTTCCGCGAGGCGTCGCGCCGTCATCTCGTCGGCAGGCGCATTGATGTCGAGCGAGGAGGCTATTGCCAACCATTCCTGCGCGAGTTCGGCGCGGATGCCATTTTGCGCCAGCGCGACGGTGCTGTCGCTGAAGCTCTTGTAGTCCTGCGAAAGCAGCGGCAGGTCGAGCAGCCATTCGCCGGGATAATCGACGATATCGATGGAGAGCTTGCCTGAGGAAAACCAACGGCCCCAACCGCTGGCGCTCTGGTAGTCGAGCGTGATCCGCAGTTCAGAGATTGCCCGTGTCGAATCCGGCCAGAGCCTGTCGCGTACCAGAGCCTGAATATGGTCCTCATACTGAAACCGGGGAATGGCATCGTCCGGTTGCGGCTCCAGACGCACATTCGAGACGCGCCCGGACCGCATGGCCTCAAACAGCGGCAGACGACCGCCATTCAGAAGATTGTGGACGAGCGAGGAGATGAAAACCGTCTTGCCCGCCCGCGAAAGACCGGTGACGCCAAGCCGCAATGTCGGATTTGTAAGGGTGCTCGCACGGTCGGCCAGATTGTCGAATGCAATGAGCGCACTGTCTGTCAGGGACGTAAGAGAAGGCGGCAATGGCAGTTTCCCAGCTATTTTTCACGGTCACAGCTGCAATATAGGAAGGGGCGGTTGCCCAAAAAAGAAGCGCGCCAATGGATTTTCAACGGGTCTGGCTTCGGCAACGCATTGGTCACACGCTGCTGCGGCTATTTGCCGGGCGAGAGAAAATCGACCAGCCGCCAGCGATTTTTACCATTCCCGGCACTGTCGTCGTGATCGAGAACCGCAAGACCGGATGTCGGAAAACCGGAGGGCAGGGCGGCATGCAGCAGGTCCTCGCCTATCATCGCCTCCAGCGTCGCCTCCATTGTGGGGTTGTGCCCGACCAGCATCACGGACTGTGCGTCCGTTTGCGCGGCGATGAGAGAAAGATAGGTTTCGCTGCGCGCGTTGTACATTTCGTCGATATAGACGATGTCGATGCCCTCGTTGAAGGCCCGCTGCCAGGCCTGCGTGGTCTGCCGGCAGCGCGTGGCCGTGGAGGACAAGAGCACGTCCGGGCGGTAGCGCCGGTCTGCGGCAAGGTCGGCGATGATCTCCGCCTCGGCAAAACCGGCCTCGTTCAATCCCCGGTCGAAATCGCGTTCTCCCGGTGCCGCCCAGGCGGCTTTGGCGTGGCGCAAAAGATACACTCGGCTCGGAGAAGATGCTGTCAAGGGCGGGGACCGACGTTCGAATGGGAGGCAATGGAGGAATGCTACAGGATAGGGTTGCATGACCGCAAGTCCTCTTTCCTGTTGGTAAGTCGCGTTTAAGTGATTTAAGAAGAGATCGCTTGAATACGAATAAAGGATA
The DNA here is from genome assembly GCF_052114365.1 of Agrobacterium sp. MCAB5. NCBI lineage: Bacteria > Pseudomonadati > Pseudomonadota > Alphaproteobacteria > Hyphomicrobiales > Rhizobiaceae > Agrobacterium > Agrobacterium sp. MCAB5. Next base: position 99,166 of record NZ_JBFREP010000005.1, on the reverse strand, counting down.
AAAATTAGTCATTTAGATGATTTTTGTGTCAGTTTTAAAAATGCCTGAAAACTGATCTGTAGACTTGAATCAGCCTATATCATTGGAGTATACACCGCCGCATTGAGATGTTCTTCGAGGAGAATCGCGTTGAGTGAGAAGATCGATCTTAGCAAATATGTGCTCTCGGAAGACGACGAGTTCATGAATGCAAACCAGCGTGCCTACTTCCGCGCGAAGCTGGTCGCCTGGAGAAACGACATCCTGAGAGAAGCGCGCGAGACCCTCGGACATCTCGCCGAAGAAAGCGCCAACCATCCCGACCTAGCCGATCGGGCATCTTCGGAAACTGACCGGGCGATCGAACTTCGCGCCCGTGACCGGCAGCGCAAGTTGATCTCCAAGATCGACTCTGCCCTTCAGCGGATTGATGACGGCACTTACGGTTACTGTGAAGAAACGGGTGAGCCTATTGGCCTCAAGCGCCTCGACGCACGACCGATAGCGACCCTGTCCATCGAGGCGCAGGAACGTCACGAGCGTCGTGAAAAAGTCTACCGCGACGAATAATGCCAGCGTTGTTCCGGGCGCTTCGGCGAGCCGGCCAATGAACAGAACCAAAATGACAAAGGGCACGGATTTGTTTCCGCGCCCTTTTTTGTTTTGAATGTCTGTCTGCCGACAGATGTGAACCTGTCAGCGGTCGCGGGTAACGGAAAGTTCGCCGAAAATGCGCGCCATTTCCTTCTGCATGTCGCCATCCGGCGTTGCACCGGTAACAGGCGGCGAGACGGGTTCGGTTTTTGGCTTTTCCGCAGCAGCGGCGACTGCCTGTTCGCTATCCGCATCTTTGCTCTTGGCGATCTCCGCCTCAAGAAAGCTTTCGAAATCGCTGGCAAGGTCATCGGAAAATTTCGGCTCGGCGTTAGCGGAGACGACGGGCGGATTTTCGGGCTTTGGCGCAAAGGGCGCAGGCGCATCTTGCCCCGGTTTCAGGCCGGGTAGAACGCGCTCGCGCGCGGCATCCAGAAAATCTGCGGCATTCGTTTGGTCGATGACCGGTTCGCGCGCGGCAAAAACCGGCGGCGCAACGACCGTCGGCCGTTCTTCAGGAACCGTTGCCTCGACAGGCGGTGCGGGCGGCGCCGAGGGTAGAGGAGCCGGCACGAAGGGATCAGGGCGGCGCTGTTCCGGTCGCTCGGCGGGCATGTCGAGTGATGCGGCGGCGAGAGGCAGAACAGCGGCGGCCGGTGCCGCAATGACCGATGCCGGTGGTGGCGCAGGACGGGTAGCATCCCTTTCCGGGACGGCTGGTCTTATCGGTGCAACGGGCTCGCGTGCCGTCATGGGCGTGGATACCGGTTGCGGCGGCGTAGACGGACGTGGTGGCAGCGATGCGGCCGGTGCAGAGGTGGGTGCTGCACGAGCAGCCGGGGCGGGCGGTTCCGGCCGCTGCGGCTGCTTTACGGGTTCTTCCGGCAAGGAGGCTGGAGATGCCGCTGCGATTGGCTGCTGTGGCAAAGCTGGGCGGCTTTCGCGAGGGATCGGCGGTTCAGCCCTTTTAGGTTCGCTGTCCTGACGCGGCAGCGCCTTGAGTTCCGCTTCCTGCGGTTCGCGCACTTCCCTGACGATTGGGATGGCGCCGATACCACTCTCGATGACGATATCGGTTGGACCGCCGATCATGACAAGATGCTCGACATTGTCGCGGCGCACCAGCACCAGACGGCGCCGGGCGTCCACCGCCGTCGCATCGAGAACCTGCAAGCGCGGCTGCCGGTTGCGACCGCCACGGATAAACGGGGCCGCCCCGCCGCGCCTGCGCAGTATCCAGAGAACAATTGCCAGAACAAGCAGGGCGAGACCGACACCGACGACGGCGACGATGAGATTGTTTCCATAGGTGCCGATAAAATCTTCCATCATGGAGATCATCCCTTCAGATTTTTTCGTGCAATTAATATTGCTGTGGTTCTTATAATGTGAACGTCAAGCAGGAAAAGACGATTTTTTTTTGCGTGATACAAGGTTTATTCATTTCGTCCCCAGGATCGCTTCATAGGATCGTCTCATCAGCCGGCCGGGCGCCACCAAAGCGCCATATCTTTCCCTTCAATGCCGGGGAGCAATGAAGGTTGCAATTCTCTCTTCGAAGGAGCGATTGTAAATGCTTGCGAAATTGCTGGTTGACGGGTTTCCGGTAAGAGTTTTCATTTTTGTTGTTTTATTTGGATTGCCGGGATTTGTTTTTGCCGCTCAGGCCGCGACGGCGGATGACAAGGCGTCCGAAAATCCTGCGAACATGATCGAGTTCGTAAGAGACAATCCATCCTGTATCGATTTCACGGATGGATGCTCGGTTTGCACGGTTGCGGACGGCAACATCGTATGCTCCGCGCCACGCATTCAATGCCAGGTTAAAGCGCTGACCTGCAGCCGCAAAATAGGCTTCTGAGGCATTTGCGCCTCTTTAGGGCCGTTTCTCTGTGCGATTTTAAGCCTTTGTGGTGCAGCGGAGCTTTTTGACGGTCAAGCGAGTTGCTACAAGAAATTCTACTGCCCGATTCCGTTGAGGAAATAGGGCTGACCGAATGACGACCTGCAGGACTGCGAGGCCAAGATGACACGGGTGCGCGAGACAAGCGACAACGACCTTCCGCTGGTGGACAGGCGTGCCCGTTCCGGCACGGTTCTGCGGATTCTGCTGCTGGCGCTGGTGCTCATCGCTGCCGCCGCTGCTTTCGTCTATTTCAAGGATTCGCTGGAAAACGAAATCGTGCTCGGCATTCTCGGCGTGCTGGCGATGATGGGTATCTTTTTTCTGGTGTCGTCGATCATCGGTTTCATCGAGGTCATGCCGCAGTCGCAATCGGACGGGCTGGCCCGCCGTTTCCTGTCGGCACACCCGGACGGCACACTGATTACCGATGCCAAGGGGCATATGGTCTACGCCAACGCCACCTATTGCCGGATGAGCGGCACCACGAAGGCGAGCGATATCCAGAGCCTGGAGACGCTGCTCTCGCGCAGCCGGGAATCGACCGAAGCGCTCTATCGCCTCATCAATGTTTTGCGGGAGGGGCGTGACGGTTACGAGGAGTTCCGTCTGCTCAAGCCGCTCGGGGAGGCCACTTCCGGCGGGCCGCACTGGTACCGGCTGAAAGGTCGGGTGCTGAAGGATGCGGGCGGCGAGGCGCTGCACGTCTTCCAGATCGCCGACATCACGCCTGAGCGGGAAGATCAGGAACGCTTCTTCCGCGAATTGCAGAACGCCATCGATTATCTCGACCACGCGCCGGCCGGTTTCTTTTCCGCAGGTCGCAAGGGTGAGATCGTTTATTTGAACGCCACCCTGTCCGAATGGCTCGGCATCGATCTCGCGCAATTTTCGCCCGGTTCGATGACTGTGTCGGACATCGTCGCCGGCGAGGGTATGGCGCTGATCGAATCCGTCCATCCGCAGGGTTCAGCCAAGCGCACCGAGATTCTCGATCTCGACATGCGCCGGGTCAACGGCCAGAGCATGCCGGCCCGCCTCGTGCATCAGGTTACCTCGAAGGACGGCGCGCCCGGCGAAAGCCGGACGATTGTTCTGATGCGTCCGAAAGGGCAGGAGGATACGGAATCCTCGTCCGCCATGCGCTTCACGCGTTTCTTCAACAATACGCCGATGGCGATTGCCTCGCTCGACGGCGAAGGCCGCATTCTTCGTATCAACGCGCCATTCCTCAAGCTGTTCTCCGGCGTCGTCGGGCGTGACGATATCGATCGCGGCGTTGCCCTCGAAGCCATCATCCACGACAATGAGAAACCCAGGCTTGAGCAGGCGCTGGCCGAGGCGAAGGACCGGCAGGGCGATATCGCCCCGTTCGATTCCCGCCATCCGAGCGACGAGGGCCGCCATTTCCGTTTCTACGTCAATGCCGTCATCGATCAGGACGACGAGGCGCCCGAAGAGGTGGCAATCGTTTATGCGATCGAGGTGACGGAGCAGAAGGCGCTCGAAACCCAGATGGCGCAGACGCAAAAGATGAACGCCGTCGGCACGCTGGCAGGCGGCATCGCCCACGATTTCAACAATGTGCTGACTGCGATCCTGTTGTCATCAGACCATCTGCTGTTGCAGGCCCGGCCCGCAGACCCGAGCTTCGCCGACCTGATGGAGATCAAGCGCAACGCCAACCGCGCGGCGGTGCTGGTGCGACAGCTTCTCGCTTTCTCGCGCAAACAGACGATGCGCCCGGCGATCCTCAACCTGACCGACGTTATCGGCGACCTGCGCATGCTGGTAGACCGGTTGATTTCCGGCACCAATGTCAAGTTGGAAGTGGATTACGGCCGCGATCTCTGGCCGGTGAAGACCGACCTGTCGCAATTTGAGCAGGTGCTGATCAATCTTTGCGTCAACGCGCGCGATGCCATGCCCGATGGCGGCAAGATCACCATCCGCACGCGCAATGTGGATGCGGATGAAGCCGCAGCGCTCGGTCGGCCGGAAGTCCCGGCGGAAGACATGGTCATGGTGGAAGTCGCCGATAACGGAACCGGCATTCCGCCGGAGATCATGGACAAGATTTTCGAGCCGTTCTTCACCACCAAGGATGTCGGCAAGGGCACCGGTCTCGGCCTGTCGATGGTCTATGGCATCGTCAAGCAGTCCGGCGGCTACATCTATCCCGAATCGGAAGTGGGCAAAGGCACTGCGTTCCGCATCTATTTGCCGCGCCACGTGGTGGAAGTGGTGCACGTTCCGGGCCAGCAGCCCGGTGAAGCGGCACTCGCCCCTGTGGCTCTGCCCGAACCGGTGAAGGAAGAGCCGCTGGATCTGACCGGCAACTCCGCCGTCGTGCTTCTGGTGGAGGATGAGGAGGCAGTGCGGCGCGGCGGCAAACGCATGCTGGAAACCCGTGGTTACACCGTTCATGAGGCGGGTTCGGGTGTCGAGGCGCTGGAGGTGATGGAAGAGCTGGAAGGCAAGGTCGATATCGTCGTGTCGGACGTCGTTATGCCCGAGATGGACGGTCCTTCACTCCTGAGGGAATTGCGCAAATCCTATCCCGACCTGAAATTCATCTTCGTTTCTGGTTATGCCGAGGACGCGTTTGCGAAAAACCTTCCGGCGGATGCCAAGTTCGGCTTCCTGCCAAAACCTTTCTCGCTGAAACAGCTGGCGATCGCCGTTCGCGAAATGCTCGACAACAAGGAATGACGGCGGATGGCGCGGGCGTGAGATTGGGTCCGCTGTCGCTCGCGATTCCCTTGCAGGCGCTTGGCGTCAAGGCTGAAACCACGTCAGGAAAGCCGGATAGCACCGCGCTTTCCCGCAGTGCTATCGCAAGCCCCCTGTTTTTCCCAAGGTTTGCCTCTTCGCAAACGCAATAGTGATTGCACCGTTTCACAGGGGGCTTAAAATCCGATCTTAACGACCTAGATATGTAGAGGCGAAGTTCTCCCTCCTGGTGATGACTGCCGGTTTGAGAACGGTTTGGAGAATGATGAAAGATGATCGCTGAGCCGATCTACATGCAGGGCGAGGGCGACGGGGAAGACGGCGGTACGAACCGCGGAACGTCCGTTATAACCCGCGTCAAGCCAAAGACGAAAAGACCGAATTTGTACCGTGTTCTTTTACTGAATGACGATTACACTCCAATGGAGTTCGTCATTCATATTCTGGAGCGTTTTTTCCAGAAGGATCGCGAAGCGGCGACCCGCATCATGCTGCACGTGCACCAGCACGGCGTAGGAGAATGTGGGGTGTTTACATATGAGGTCGCAGAGACGAAAGTAAGCCAGGTCATGGATTTCGCCCGACAGCACCAGCATCCGCTGCAATGCGTCATGGAAAAGAAATGAGGATCGCAACGTGCCAACTTTTTCCCCAAGTCTCGAGAAGGCGCTGCACCAGGCACTGACCTTTGCAAATGAGCGTCACCACGAATATGCGACGCTGGAACATCTCCTTCTGGCGCTGATCGACGACGCGGATGCCGCCGCCGTGATGGGCGCCTGTAATGTTGATCTCGATGCGCTGCGCAAGACTGTCAGCGATTATGTCGACAACGAACTGACCAACCTAGTGACCGGTTATGACGAGGATTCCAAGCCCACATCCGGCTTCCAGCGGGTTATCCAGCGGGCTGTCATTCATGTTCAGTCGTCCGGTCGCGAGGAAGTGACCGGAGCGAACGTGCTTGTGGCCATTTTCGCCGAGCGCGAAAGCCACGCTGCCTACTTCCTGCAGGAGCAGGAAATGACCCGTTACGATGCGGTCAATTATATCTCCCACGGCATCGGCAAGCGTCCGGGCACGTCGCAGACCCGCGCTCCGCGTGGCGCAGACGAGCCGGAGGCCGACCCCAAGGCTGCACGCAGCAATCCCGAGGAAGAAGGCTCATCCGCCAAGAAACAGCAGGATGCGCTGAAGGCCTATTGCGTCAACCTCAATGAAAAGGCGAAAAACGGCAAGATCGACCCGTTGATCGGCCGTCATGAGGAAGTCAACCGCACCATCCAGATCCTCTGCCGCCGCTCCAAGAACAACCCGCTGTATGTGGGCGATCCGGGCGTGGGCAAGACGGCGATCGCCGAAGGTTTGGCCAAGCGTATCGTTGAAGGCAAGGTGCCTGAAGCGCTGGCCAATGACACGATCTTCTCGCTCGACATGGGCACGCTTCTGGCCGGAACCCGCTATCGTGGTGATTTTGAGGAACGCCTGAAGCAGGTCGTCAAGGAGCTCGAGGAATACCCCGGCGCAGTCCTGTTTATCGACGAAATCCACACCGTCATCGGTGCGGGTGCGACGTCTGGCGGCGCAATGGATGCATCGAACCTATTGAAGCCGGCGCTGTCGTCAGGCGCGATCCGCTGCATCGGTTCGACCACCTACAAGGAATATCGCCAGTTCTTCGAAAAGGACCGCGCGCTGGTGCGTCGCTTCCAGAAGATCGACGTCAACGAGCCGTCGATCGATGATGCTATCGCGATCATGAAGGGCCTGAAGCCCTACTTCGAGGATTATCATCACCTCAGATATTCCAACGAAGCGATCAAGGCTGCTGTCGAATTGTCGGCCCGCTACATTTCCGACCGCAAGCTGCCGGACAAGGCGATCGACGTAATCGACGAAACCGGTGCGGCGCAGATGTTGCTGCCGGCGTCCAAGCGTCGCAAGCTGATCACGGAACGGGAAATCGAAGCAACCATCGCGACGATGGCCCGCATTCCGCCGAAGACCGTTTCCAAGGATGACGAGATGGTTCTCGCCAACCTCGAAAAGGAACTGCGCTCGGTCGTTTATGGTCAGGACATCGCCATCGAGGCGCTGGCCACCGCCATCAAGCTGGCACGCGCCGGTCTGCGCGAACCGAACAAGCCGATCGGCTCATATGTCTTCTCCGGCCCGACCGGCGTGGGCAAGACCGAAGTGGCCAAGCAGCTCGCCGCCTCGCTTGGTGTCGAGATGCTGCGGTTCGACATGTCGGAATATATGGAGCGCCATACCGTCTCGCGTCTGCTCGGTGCGCCTCCCGGTTATGTCGGCTTCGATCAGGGCGGTCTCTTGACCGATGGCGTCGATCAGCATCCGCATTCCGTGGTGTTGCTGGACGAAATCGAGAAGGCCCATCCGGATATCTACAACATCCTGTTGCAGGTAATGGACCATGGCTCGCTGACCGACCATAACGGCAAGAAGATCGACTTCCGCAACGTCATCCTCATCATGACGACCAATGCGGGTGCTTCCGAAATGGCGAAATCGGCCATCGGTTTCGGTTCTTCGCGACGCACGGGCGAGGATGAAGAGGCGATCAACCGCCTGTTCACACCGGAATTCCGCAACCGTCTGGATGCGATCATTCCGTTCTCGCCGCTGCCGACTGCCGTTATCCACAAGGTGGTACAGAAGTTCGTCATGCAGCTCGAGACGCAGCTCTCCGAGCGGAATGTCACCTTCGATCTGCACGAAGACGCGATCTCCTGGCTGGCGGAAAAGGGTTACGACGAAAAGATGGGCGCTCGCCCGCTGTCGCGCGTAATCCAGGAACACATCAAGAAGCCGCTCGCCAACGAAATCCTCTTTGGCAAGCTCAAGAAGGGCGGTGTCGTCAGCGTCACCGTCGGCAAGAAGGATGATGGTTCCGACGGCCTCAAGCTCGAGGTTCTGCCGGAAACAGCGCCGGTAAGGCCGAAGCCGGAAGCAGAGCTCAATGCTGCCAAGTCTCCGGGCAAGGCGTCTAAGGCCAAGGCGAAGCCCGCCTCGAAGGCAGCGATTGCCAATGAGGAAGCGGATGTTCTGGTTGCCGAGGCGAGCAAGCCCGACGAGGATAGCAAGCCGCGCCGCAAGGCGAATACGGTGCCGAAGGTGCCGAAGAAGAAATGATAACGGTCTTCCGACCGACAAACGGTGCCGGGCGAAAGCCCGGCATTTTCATGCCTGAAGCGCGTCGCATTTTACCGGATTCGTGAAACGCGCTTTATTTTTCTCATCATTCCGAAACCGCTGCGCACTTTCGGACGACATGCATTAGTGGACCAGCAATGCAATCAGCAGACAGCGATACCATCCCCCTGCGCGGCTGGTTTTTCAGGGGAATGCGGGGCATATTCTCGCTGCCCTCGCTCATTCTCATGACATCCTTTGTCGGTTTCAGCGCCTTCGCGCTGGAATCGGGCGTTCAACGTGGGGAAGCGGTGTTTATGACGCTGGTTATCTGGGCTTTGCCGGCCAAGATGATCCTGATCGGCTCGATGGTCGGCGGCGCCAATCTTGCCGCGTGTTTTCTGGCGGTGACGCTGTCATCGGTGCGAATGATGCCCATGGTTGCCTCCATCGTTCCGGAGATGCGTGGCGCAAAAACGCCGACATGGATTTTGTTGTTCCTCTCCCACTTCGTGGCGATCACAGCCTGGGTCTTCGCCACGCAAAATCTTTCCAAGATACCGCGCGAAGCACGGGCTGCGTGGTTTGCCGGTTTCGGCATTACCCTTACCGTCGTCAACGCTATCATTGTCGGCCTTTGTTACGGCGTCGTCGCGGCTTTTCCACCCCTTGTCGCAGGCGTGCTGTTTTTTCTGACGCCTGTCTATTTCATAGCGTCGATCTGGGCGACCGCCCGCCATTCCGTCGTCAAGGTCGCCTTCATCATCGGTGTGATCGCGGGGCCGGTCTTTGCGGTAATCGCGCCGGAATTCGACATTCTCTATGCCGGGATCGGTGGCGGCACGGTGGCTTATCTGATCGACCGTTTTGTCTTTCGTCGAAAGATCATTCCCGTCTCACCGGAGAGCGAACCATGATGACCGAACAGTGGTGGGCGCCCTATCTCTTCATCGCCATTGCCGGCTGGCTGGCGACCGATCTCTGGCGCTGGCTCGGCGCGCTCGCCGGCAACCGGCTGAAGGAGGATTCCGAGGCGCTATACTGGGTGAGGGCAGTCGCCACCGCGCTCGTGATGGCCGTCACCGCCAAGCTGATCGTCTTTCCAACCGGAACGCTTGAAGCTTCACCGCTATGGCTACGCATCGGCGCGGCAGCACTCGGTTTCACAGCGTTCCTGGCCGCCGGCCAACGTGTCATTGTCGGCGTAGCCGTGCCCATCGCACTTTTGGCAGCCGGGTTGTTTGTGCTCGGTTTTTAGTACTCGTCTTATCCGAATATTAAGCGCTCTACTCTACTTTACTGCTGGCTTGAACCGGGGCGTCAATTCAATGCGACTATTTGCGGCAGAACGTTTTGTACTTGTCTTTATCGCCATCTTGTTCTTAACAGATGCAGTATTGATCTTTGCCAAAGGTATTCATGTCGATTACGCCGGATATTTTTTATGCGGACTCGCGGGTGCCGGCATTTTTATCCTCGGTCAGTTCTATCGCACAAGCGGCCGCGATCTGCGCATAGCCGCCGCTCTGATTTCTGGTGGACTGTTCATTCTGTTTACGCTTGTCGCGTCCGTCTTTAATTACATGTTTCTGCCCGTCTCTTTCCCGGCAATCGATCACTTGCTTTTCCGCGTGGACGCGGCCTTCGGTTATAGCTGGACAGGCATCGTTATATGGGCTGCAACATACCCATGGATCGGAAAAATCCTGTTTTTGGTCTACGCGACGTCGTTGCCACAGCTTTTGGCAATAATCATAATTCTGGGCTTTACCGGCAAGGACCGGATGCTGCACCAGTTTCTGGTAACAGGGGTGCTTGGGGCCTTTACGAGCATCATCTTCTGGATTTTTTTTCCAACCTATGGAGCCGCAGCATATAACGAACTCCCACAATGGGTTTTGGAAACCATTCCCATAGCACTTGATCCTGCGTACGGTCGTGAGACCATAAGGCTGGGTCAGGAGGGAGTAGCGTATATATCTCCGCGAAACGTTTTAGGTTTAATCAGTTTCCCATCGTTCCACACCTTCATGGCGGCGATGTCCGTCTGGTTCGTTCCGCGTCACTGGTTGGTGATGGCGGTGATCTTGCCGATCAATATCTTGATGTTGCCCGCTGTTCTCGTTCAAGGCGGTCATCATCTGTCTGATATTTTCGGCGGTCTCGTCGCGTTTGCAATCGTCTGTGCAGCTTCAGCCTGGCTGCTCAAGTGGCTTTCGGTAAGGGAAAGAAACGGAGAGAAGGCTCGCGCTTCGACTCAAGTCATCGCGGCGGAGTAATCGTCCCGGTTTTCGCTCTCGCGCGCTTCAGCAACAAGCCAGTCCGACAGGAGTCGGGCTGATGCGGTCATCTCTTCTGCTTCAATCAACCAGTAATATTTGTCCGCATCGGCCGCCCGATCGAAAAGCACGTTCAATTGACCGTCAGCGATTTCGTCGCGAAGAAGCGCTGTCGGGCAAAGGCCGATGCCGTGTCCCGCCTTGAGAGCGGTCACGAGCAGATTGAAGTCCGCAAAGATTGGGCCCGTGCCCTGGAACAGGGATAGGCCAGCAGTCGCCAGCCAGTCCCGCCATGCCGTCTCGGTGGCGTCATGCAGCAATTCCGCCCGCCGCAGGCTTGATACATCGTCGAAGGGACCGGACTTCGTGGCGTAAGCGGGCGCGCATGTCGGGCGCGTCTCGGCACTGAAAAGCGCCACGGCTTTTTGCGCAGGGCGTGGGCCGTGGGTGATGCTGAGATCGGGCTGCGTGGTCTCATTCCTGCCGGAATAGCTGATTGAAACCTGTATGTATGGATAGAGCGCGCGGAAACGGGGCAGGCGGGGTGTCAGAAAATGCGCAACCACTGAAGGCAGGCTGGCCAGACGAACGGTGATGCGGTTTCGGCCCCGGCTGATCCGTTCCGCACCGGAAGCGATCTGCCCCAAGCCGGACGAAACCGTCATGCCGAATTCCTGACCCGCCGGTGTCAGTCTCACGCCTCTCGCATGGCGCTCGAAAAGCGGCGCGCCGAGCCATGTTTCCAGATTGCGCACATGCTGGCTTACGGCCGCCGCCGTCATGCCGAGTTCCTGCGCGGCCAGGGAAAAACTTGTCCTTCTGGCCGCAGCTTCAAACGCGCGGAGGGTGGCGAGCGGTGGCAGTTTCATGATGCTGCGAGGCTAAGTCAGACTTGGTCTGAGCGCAAGAAAAACCCGTCTTGTCATCACGCCATTCGTGCCGCAATTTCGCGTCACATTTTCATCCATCCGAGGATTTCATGACCCCCTTGTCCGCCGCCGAACCCATTGATGCCGCCGCGCGCCGCGCCGTCCGTCCCGTCGTCGTTTATCCGAACGGCACACTTCAGACACCGGACCTTGCGCGTCTTGAACAGGCTAAAAAAGCCATGGTGAAGATAGACGAAGTCATCGTGCCACCGCGCGAGGGCGGCACTTTCAATGTTCCGAAGGGACACTTTTTCCGCATCGTCAGCACCGAAGGCCCGCAGGTGGGGGATTTGAATCTCTGGAATGCCCATGATCTGACGGAGCGCTTTTTCAGCGGCAAAACCCGCGCCCTGCATGCGACCCATGTTTCCGTAGGCAACCGCCTGTGGAGCAATCTGCCGTCCCTGCGACCGATGGCGACCATCACCCGTGATACTTTGTCATGGTATGGCTGGGATGAAGATGGCGGTGGCGTGCATGATGTGATCGGCACCCGGTGCGATCCCTACACCAACAAGCTGTTGAGCGGCGGCGACTATCACCATTGCTGCCATTCGAACCTCACCAATGCGCTCGCCGCGGCCAAAGGCCTGTCATTCGGCGAGGCGGAACCGCATGTACACGATGTTCTGAACGTCTTTATGTGCACGGGTTTCACCCGCGATACGCATCAGTATTTCATGAAGGCAAGCCCGGTGCGGCCGGGCGACTATCTGGAACTCTTCGCGGAAATTGATCTCATCGGCGCGCTCTCCGCTTGCCCCGGCGGCGATTGTGGTGCCAGCCATTCGAGCGACGCGGTTCCGTGCTATCCCCTGAAGGTGGAGATATTCCGGCCGGATATGGCGGTGCTTGAAGGCTGGCCCTGGCCGGAGAGGAATGCCTATCGTCCTGTGGAGTGATGATAAACACCACGGTCGTTATGCCGGACTAGATCCGGCAACCAGCCAAGGCGCGTCTGCGCCGAGAGGAGTATTGCGCGATCAAGGACTGGATCGCGCCGCACCCCGGATAAGCTCCGGGGTGACGGTGTGCGGATGCCGCCATTCTGCCAAACGCGCGGGCGTCTTGGCAAACATCACGAGGCAAGTGCCGCCTTTATCTTTTCCGCATGGGCCTTCAGCACTTCGCCATCGGCCATAGCGCCGGAATGCGGCTTCAGCGGTTCGCCTTCCTTGCGCGGAATGACGTGGAAATGCAGGTGGAACACGGTCTGGCCAGCCGCCGGTTCGTTGAACTGGGCGACAAAGACGCCATCAGCGTCGAAGGCTTCCTTTGCTGCGACTGCCAGTTTCTGCACCACGGCAATGGTCTTTGCCAGTACTTGCGGGTCGGCATCGAGCAGATTGCGCGAGCCGGTTTTCGGAACGACCAGAAGATGGCCGGGTGCCTGCGGCATCACATCCATGAAAGCCAGCGTATGCTCGTCTTCATAGAGCTTGTGGCTCGGAATTTCGCCGCGCAGGATTTTCGCGAAGATATTGTTGTCATCATAGGCGCTGGCGGTCATCGGTGGTCTCTCCTCGTAACGGACTAAAACATGTCGCCTAAAAGCGTGTAGCGGTTTTGCGATAACGACATGCGACAAAACAAAGGCATAAAGCGTGGGCAGCGAATCTGAAAGATCGCGATCGCTTTATGCATCCGGCTCGTGTTCCTGTCGCTCACCCTTGCGGAAGGGCGTGTGGTCTTCCAGGTAGTCGCCAATATGTTCGACCTCTTCACGCTCGCGCTGAAGATAATCGGCAATCGCGCGGCGCAGACCCGGATGAACGATGAAATGCGCTGAATGGGTGGTGACCGGCACATAACCGCGCGCCAGCTTGTGCTCACCCTGCGCACCCGCCTCCACCTGCTTCAAACCCTTCGACAGCGCGAAATCGATCGCCTGATGGTAACAGACCTCGAAATGCAGGAAGGGATGGTCCTCGATACAGCCCCAGTGTCGGCCGTAAAGCGCATCCGAGCCAATGAAATTGATTGCACCGGCGATATAGCGTCCCTCGCGTCTGGCCATGATCAGCAGAACGTCATCAGGCATGCGCTCGCCGATCAGCGAATAGAATTCCCGCGTCAGATAGGGCCGTCCCCATTTGCGGCTGCCGGTATCCATGTAGAAGGCGAAGAACTGGTCCCAGATCTCCTCTGTCAGGTCGCTTCCGGTCAACCAGTCGATCTCGATGCCGTTTTCCAGCGCTGCCCGACGTTCCTTTTTCAGCCCCTTGCGCTTGCGCGATGAAAGGGCATCAAGAAAATCGTTGTGATCGCGATAGCCGTCATTGATGAAGTGGAACTGCTGATCGGTCCTGTGCAGGAAGTCCCGGGGCAGAAGCGCGGATAGGTCGGCGTCTTCCAGAAACGTGACATGCGCGGAAGAAACGCCGATCTTTTCCGTCACCTGGACAAGGCCTGATGCCAGAAGCGGTTTGAAGCGCGTCTCGTCTTCGGTTTCGGATACCAGCAGCCGCGGCCCGCTCGCCGGCGTAAACGGCACCGAACATTGCAGCTTCGGATAATAATGGCCGCCGGCTCGCTCAAAGGCATCCGCCCAGCCATGGTCGAAGACATATTCGCCCTTGCTGTGGTTCTTCAGATAGGCCGGAACGGCTCCGACAAGTTCGCCCGACCCGTTTTCGAGAAGCAGATGGTGCCCAAGCCATCCGGTCTTGGCAGTGGCCGATCCGGAATCTTCCATCGAGGATAGAAATGCGTGGGAAATGAAAGGATTGTATGGTTTTCCTGACACATTGCGTGATGTTCCGGAAAGCCGTTTCCAGCTGTCCGGATCGATATCCCTCAGGGATTGCGCAACGCGTATGGAATAGTCTTCTGTCATGCCGTGGCGGAGGGGTTCTCTCTCGGGTCGAAACCTTCGAATGTCATCTGATCCGCATATTTATAGGTAGTCTCGCGCGCATTTTCATCCCTGACAGTCCAGGTAATCACGGGAAGCCCAAGTTTTCTTTGCGCCTCGATGAAACTGTTGGGCAAATGACCCCAATGATAGGAGATGAAATCAACACCGATCTGCATCGCCTCGTCGTGTTTGAAGAAGTCTTCCGGCTTGGCGCCTTCGGCGGTAAGGCCGAGCGGCCAGGGCGAGCCTGCAGCCTTCAGGTCTCTGAGGAGGTGATGGTCGAAGCTCATCAGCGCCACCTGGCCCTTGTAGCCATCGAGATCTTCCAGCACCGCTTCGGCAAACCCGTCATCGACGCCTTCGCCCTGACGTCCTTTCAGTTCGATCACCAGCGGCACCTTGCCGGCGCATAGCGCCAGAAGCTGTTTCAGCGTCGGTATGCGGTCCTTGGTCTGACCGACCGAAAGCAGAGACAATTCACTGGCGGTATGTTCGCGCACGTCGCCCTTGATACCCGTCAGCCGGGCCATGTCGTCGTCGTGAAAAATCACCGGCACGCTATCGGCGGCCAGCTGCACGTCGCATTCGATGGCAAAACCAGCGTCGATGGCGCGCGAAAATGCGGATAGCGTGTTTTCCCATACCGCCTTGTTCAGGTCATGATAACCGCGATGGGCGACGGGCTGGGCGGTAAGCCAGGAAAGTTTAAGGGTCATACGTCGATTTCCACGATCGCGTCGATCTCGACGGCGGCATTGAAGGGCAGGCAGGCCATGCCGACGGCGGCGCGGGCATGCTTGCCGGCATCACCCAGAACGTTGGCGAGCAGATTGGAGGCGCCGTTAATGACGAGATGCTGTTCAACGAACTCCGGAACCGAGGCAACGAAGCCGTTCAGCTTGAGGATACGACGGATTTTCGATAGGTCGCCGTTCAAGGCAGCCTTGACCTGTGCGAGAATGTTGACGGCGCATAATTCGGCGGCGCGCTGGGCGGTTGCAACGTCAACATCGCGGCCAACGAGGCCCGTCACCGCAATCTTGCCTGATTCCATCGGCAGTTGACCCGATACATAAAGAAGATTGCCGCTGATGGTGAACGGAACGTAGTTTGCGGCAGGTGCTGCCGCTACGGGAAGAGTAAAGCCCAGTTCCTTGAGGCGGCCTTCGATGACATCAGACATTTTCGTCTCCGGTTTTGTTGTAAATCCTTCAAGAATCCGGCATTCAGAAGATGTTGATCCAAAAGCCGGGCGGTTGCTTGTACAATATGAGCAGCGAGTCCAACAGGAGATATTGAATGTTTGTCAGGACGCTTGGTTTCGTTGCCGCCACAGGGCTCATGACCGGCCTGTCGAACGGTGCCAATGCCTTGCCCGTCACGGTTCCGGACCTCATCGCCCATCGCGCCGTCTACGATCTCGAACTCAAGGACGCGACGGATCGTTCCGGTATCGAGGGCATGACGGGCCGAATGGTCTATGAATTCACTGGCTCTGCGTGTCAGGGTTACAAGACGGATTTCCGTTTCGTGACACAGATCAACACCGGCGACGCGGTCCGCATGACCGACCAGCAGACGACGACCTTCGAGGACCTGGCGGCCCGGAAGTTCACCTTCGAGACCAAGTCCTACACCGACGACAAGCTGGACAAGGAAGTGCAGGGCGCTGCAGTCGACAACAAAGAGGGTGTGAAGGTTGATCTAACCCGCCCGGACCCCCGTCAGATCGATCTCGTCGCCAGCGAATTTCCGACCGAGCACATGTTTCAGGTCATTGAAAACGCCAAGCAGGGAAAGCGCATCTTCGAATCCCGTATTTTCGACGGCTCGGATGACGGCGATGAAAGCCTGATCACTTCGACGCTGGTCGGCAAGGCGCAGATGCCGAAGGACGGCGATACTGAGGCAGGCAAGGCGGGCGAATTCGGCAAAGCCGCGTTCTGGCCGGTGACGATCGCTTATTACAACGACAAGACCGGCACCGACGCCCTGCCGATCTACCGCATGTCGTTCAAGCTTTACGATAACGGAATCACCCGCGATCTGACGATGGATTACGGCGATTTCGTTCTGACCGGCAAGCTCGCGAAGCTTGATATCCTCAAGCCGGAAACCTGCGAAAACAAGCCGGTTCGCTAAAAGACGGACCGTTTGCGTGGTTTTTTCGCAGAAATGCTTGCTTTTTATCTGAGGCGACTGTATGCGCCTCACCATTCCACACGCGAAGCTTGGGATGTTCCGGGAGAAATCCGGTCCGTTCCGCCCGGTGGTGTCGATGAAAATCGGCGCTGTTCGCTTCGCGGGGGTTAAACCGGAAAAGGAGTAACTAGGCATGGCATTGCCCGATTTTTCTATGCGTCAGCTTCTGGAAGCTGGTGTTCACTTTGGTCACCAGACACATCGCTGGAACCCGAAGATGAAGCCGTACATCTTCGGCGACCGTAACAACATCCACATCATCGACCTGGCTCAGACCGTTCCGATGCTGTCGCGCGCCCTTCAGGTCGTGTCCGACACCGTTGCTCGTGGCGGCCGCGTTCTGTTCGTCGGCACCAAGCGTCAGGCGTCTGAAATCATCGCCGACAGCGCAAAGCGTTCGGCCCAGTATTACGTCAACTCCCGCTGGCTCGGCGGCATGATGACCAACTGGAAGACGATCTCCAACTCGATCCAGCGTCTGCGCAAGGTTGACGAGATCCTGAACTCGGAAGGCACCGGCTATTCCAAGAAAGAGCGTCTGACCCTCGAGCGCGAACGCGAAAAGCTTGAAAAGGCTCTCGGCGGTATCCGCGATATGGGTGGCGTTCCGGACCTGATGTTCATCATCGACACCAACAAGGAAAAGATCGCGATCGAAGAAGCCAAGCGTCTTGGCATTCCGGTCGTTGCGATCATCGACTCCAACTGCGACCCGGATCACATCGACTACCCGATCCCGGGTAACGACGACGCATCGCGCGCCATCTCGCTCTATTGCGACCTGATCGCCCGCGCCGCCATCGACGGCATCCTGCGTCAGCAGGGTTCGTCCGGCCGCGACATCGGCGCTTCGGAAGAAGCTCCGATCGAGCCCGCGCTCGAAGACGAGGCTGGCGCCTGATATAGGCCCTGTCTGGCGGCGATTTCGTGTCGCCGTCTCCTCGACCAGGATATGACAAGGCCGTCAAAGACCTTAAATGGGTTGACGGCCTTGTTCGTTTCAAACCGCTCCGTCGGGGCTTCGGTGAAGTCTCTGGCGTTTTGATGCGGATGAAATCCGGTGGCAGCCTTCATAACGCTGTCACACTTGAGCGGCACCCATCGTTTCGATGTATGGAGACGCCGCAGCACTTGGGAATGCGCATGCCCCTTTCCTGAAATCGTCCCGGTTTCAAAGGGTGTGCGGCCGGGTACACTCATCACCCAGAACTTCGGCACGGCGAATTCAGCCGGCTGACCGATCGAACCGATAAGAGGCAAACAATGACCGAAATCACAGCCGCAATGGTGAAGGAACTGCGCGAGAAATCCGGCGCAGGCATGATGGACTGCAAGAAGGCTCTTGCTGAAACCAATGGCGACATGGAAGCGGCGATCGACTGGCTGCGCGCCAAGGGCATCGCAAAGGCCGACAAGAAGTCTGGCCGTACGGCTGCCGAAGGTCTGATCGGCGTCGCCACCATGGGTCACAAGGCTGTTGTTGTCGAACTCAACTCCGAAACCGACTTCGTTGCCCGCAACGACGCGTTCCAGGATCTCATTCGCGGCATCGCCCAGGTAGCGCTCTCCACCGACGGCACCGTTGAAGCCGTCAGCGCCGCCACCTATCCGGCAACCGGCAAGTCCGTTTCCGACAGCATCAAGGACGCGATCGCCACCATCGGCGAGAACATGACGCTGCGCCGTTCGGCAGCACTCGAAGTCGAGCACGGCGTTGTCGCGACCTACATCCACAATGCTGCCGGCGAAGGCATCGGCAAGCTTGGCGTTCTCGTTGCCCTGAAGTCGGTCGGCGACAAGGCCGTTCTGAGCTCCATCGGCCGCCAGGTCGCCATGCACATCGCTGCAACCAACCCGCTCGCCATCCGCGCCGAGGAAGTTGACGCAGCCGTGGCCGAGCGCGAACGCAACGTCTTCATCGAGCAGGCCCGTGAATCCGGCAAGCCGGAAGCCATCATTGAAAAGATGGTTGATGGCCGCATGCGCAAGTTCTTCGAAGAAGTCGCTCTTCTGTCGCAGGCTTTCGTCATCAACCCCGACATCACTGTCGGCGCGGCCGTCAAGGAAGCTGAAAAGGAAGCCGGTGCTGCCATCGAAGTGACGGGCATGGTTCGCCTGCTGCTCGGCGAAGGCGTCGAAAAGGAAGAAAGCGATTTCGCAGCAGAAGTCGCCGCAGTCGCCAAGGGCTGATTATATTTACCCAATCTTGGGAAAACGGGAGGGCATCGCGTGACAACGCGGTGCCCTTCGTGTATCCGCGTTTCGGTTACATTTCCGAGGAGTCATGATGTCTTCCAAGCCGATCTACAAACGTGTTCTTCTCAAGGCTTCCGGTGAAGCCCTTATGGGCGATCAGGGTTTCGGTATCGATGTGGCGGTTGCGGACCGTATCGCCTCCGATATTGCCGAGGCGAGGGCGATGGGCGTTGAAGTCGGCGTTGTCGTCGGCGGTGGCAATATTTTCCGCGGCGTTGCCGTGGCGTCCAAGGGCGGTGATCGCGTTACCGGCGACCATATGGGCATGCTGGCCACCGTCATCAACGCGCTGGCGCTCGCAACCTCCCTGCGCAAGCTCAGCATTGACACCGTCGTTCTGTCCGCAATTGCGATGCCGGAAATCTGTGAGAGCTTCTCGCAGCGTGCAGCGCTCCACCATCTGGCGCAGGGCCGTGTGGTGATTTTTGCCGGCGGCACGGGCAACCCCTTCTTCACAACCGATTCCGCTGCAGCGCTGCGCGCCGCGGAAATGGGCGCGGAAGCAATCTTCAAGGGCACCCAGGTGGACGGCATCTATTCCGCCGATCCGAAAAAGGACCCGACAGCCACCCGTTTCGACGAGCTGACCCACAGCGAAGTGCTCGGCAAGGGACTGGCGGTCATGGATATTGCAGCTGTCGCGCTTGCCCGCGAGAATCACATCCCGATCATTGTTTTCTCGATCCACGAGAAGGGCGGTTTCGCGCAGATATTGACCGGCGGCGGCCGCAAGACCATCGTGCACGACAAATAATCAAAAAACGATGTCGCCCCTGTGGCGTATTCCGGCCGCCACGGCCGATAGAGATGGAGTATCAAGATGAGTGGTATTGACCTCAACGATATCAAGCGCCGCATGGATGGTGCCATCAATGCATTCAAAAGCGATATCGCATCGCTGCGCACCGGCCGCGCTTCGGCCAACATTCTCGATCCGGTGACCATCGAGGCCTATGGCTCGCGCGTTCCGCTAAACCAGGTCGCAAACATCACGGTTCCGGAGCCGCGCATGCTCGGCGTCAACATCTGGGACAAGTCGATGGTGAACGCCGTCGACCGTGCCATCCGCGAATCCAATCTCGGCCTCAACCCGATCGTTGATGGTCAGAACCTGCGTATCCCGCTGCCAGAACTCAACGAGGAGCGCCGCAAATCACTCGTCAAGGTAGCTCATGACTACGCCGAGAAGTCCAAGGTGGCGATTCGTCACGTGCGTCGCGATGGCATGGATGGTCTGAAAAAAGCCGAAAAAGACGGTGATATCGGTCAGGACGAAAGCCGTGGACAGTCGGAAAAAGTGCAGAAAATCACCGACGACACGATTTCGGAAATTGAGCGCTTGCTTGGCGAGAAGGAAAAGGAAATCATGCAGGTCTAGTATCGCTTGCGATAGACCTGTATTTTATTCGTTTTAATTCCACGCTGCCTGTTACTGGATCGATATGCCGACGACGACACGTTCCTCAATACCCGAGCACGTCGCCATCATCATGGATGGAAATGGGCGATGGGCAAAACAGCGCGGTCTTCCGCGCGTGATGGGGCATCGCCGCGGGGTCGAGGCTGTGCGCGAAACGGTGCGTGCGGCCGGCGACTGCGGTGTCCGCTATCTCACACTTTTCGCGTTCTCGTCGGAAAACTGGCGCAGGCCCGAATCCGAGGTCAGCGACCTGATGGGGCTCTTGAAGGCTTTCATTAGGCGCGACCTTGCGGAACTGCACCGCGAAAACGTGCGTGTGCGCATCATCGGCGATAGGCAGGGGCTGAAAAACGATATCCGCAGTCTTCTCGAAGAAGCGGAACATATGACGGCTGATAACACCAGGCTGACGCTGGTGATTGCCTTCAATTACGGCAGCCGCGACGAGATTGCCCGCGCGACAATGGCGATTGCCCGCGATGTCGCCGAAGGCCGGCTGGATGCAGAATCGATCACGCCGGAGATTATTTCGGCAAGACTTGATACATCAGGCATACCGGATCCTGATCTGATCATCCGCACCAGCGGCGAGGAACGGCTGTCGAACTTCCTGCTCTGGCAGGCCGCCTATTCCGAGTTCCTGTTCGTTCCCGAATATTGGCCCGACTTCGACCGGCAGCGGTTTTTTTCCGCAATCGAGCAATATGCAACGCGTGATCGCCGTTTTGGCGCTCTGGCCGAGCAGGTTGCCGTGGCAGGCGCCTGATGAGCCGTGAACTCAGACTGCGGATCATATCCGCAATCGTCATGGCGGCGGTCATTTTGGCTGCGACCTGGTATGGCGGCATTCTGTTCCGCATCGTGGCCGGTCTGCTGGCGATCCTCATCTATTATGAATGGGCGACAATCACCCGCATGTCGGAAACCAATTCCACCGGCAATGCCTGGGGCTGGTTTGCGGTTGCCGTCATCGCCGGCAACACGATTTTCGGCGAACCTTCGCTCGACCTGCCTCTGCTCTCTGGCTTCACGCTGACGGCGGCACTTTTTCCCGTCTTGCGTGGCAGAAACTGGTGGCTGGTGGGCGGCATCGTTTATGCGGGTCTGAGCGGCATATCGCTGGCCGCCATTCGCGGTGATGAGCTGACCGGTTTCGTCGCCATCCTGTTCATTTTCGCGGTCGTCTGGTCGACGGATATTCTCGCTTATTTCGTCGGGCGCGCCATCGGCGGGCCAAAACTTGCGCCGTCGATCTCACCGGGCAAGACTTGGTCAGGCGCTATCGGCGGAGCGGTGGCCGCATTGATCGGCGGCGGCGCGGTGTCTCTTGCCTATCACGGCAGAATCAGCCTGCTGCTGCTTGGGCTCGCTCTCATTCTTTCGGTGTTCAGCCAGATAGGCGATCTCTTCGAATCCTTCGTGAAACGGCGTTTTCAGGTCAAGGATTCGAGCCATCTCATTCCCGGCCATGGCGGCTTTATGGACCGGGTTGACGGTCTTGTTTTCGCCTGCTTTACGGTATTCCTCATTGCTTTCGTGCATGCGGCGGCAACCGGCGACGTGCCCGGATCGGGCGGCGGCCTGTTGCCGGGCTTTTAATCGGCGCGCAAGGTCATGAAATAAAGGGCAGATTGTCATGAACACAATAATGGCGGCGACCGGTTTTCTGACCGGCTATATCGTGCCCTTCGTCCTCGTACTTTCCCTGCTCGTTTTCGTCCATGAAATGGGCCACTACCTTGTCGGCCGCTGGAGCGGCATTCGCTCCACCGCCTTTTCCATCGGTTTTGGCCCGGAGCTGATCGGCTTTACCGACAGGCACGGCACGCGCTGGAAGATTTCCGCCATACCGCTCGGCGGCTATGTAAAATTCTTCGGCGACGAGGATGCGTCCAGCAAGCCGGATAGTTCCGGCCTGTCGCACATGTCGCTTGAGGAGAGGGCGCAGACGCTTTCCGGCGCTAAGCTGTGGAAACGGGCGGCGACGGTTGCCGCCGGACCTATTGCCAATTTCATTCTCGCCATTCTCATCTTCGCGGTCCTGTTCGGTGTCTATGGCCGTATGATCGCCGATCCGGTCGTGGCGGAAGTGCGTGAAAACAGCGCGGCTGCGGCCGCCGGCGTGCACCCCGGTGACCGCCTCGTTGCGATCGACGGTGAAAAGGTCAAGACGTTCGAGGACGTACGCCGTTATGTCGGCATCCGTCCGGGCACGCCGATCACTGTGACCGTCGAAAGGGCAGGCGAGGAGCTGAAGCTGCCGATGGTTCCGACCCGCACCGAAACCACGGACCAGTTCGGCAACAAGCTGGAAATGGGCATCATCGGCATTGTCACCGACCAGAACAGCGGCAATTTCCGCCACATCGAGTATTCGCCGTCTGAGGCGCTGCTTGAGGGCGTGCGTGAAACGGGCCACGTCATCACCGGTACTTTCAACTACATCGGTAACCTCGTGACCGGGCGCATGAACGCCGATCAACTGGGCGGTCCCGTCCGCGTAGCACAGGCTTCGGGCCAGATGGCGACGCTCGGTATTTCGGCCGTCATCCAGCTTGCAGCGGTTCTCTCCGTATCGATCGGTCTTTTGAACCTGATGCCTGTGCCGGTTCTGGACGGCGGACATCTGGTGTTTTATGCAATCGAGGCCGTCCGCGGCAGACCCCTTGGTGCCGGTGCGCAGGAGGTTGCGTTCCGTATCGGCATGGCAATGATTTTGGGTCTTATGG
The DNA here is from genome assembly GCF_052114365.1 of Agrobacterium sp. MCAB5. NCBI lineage: Bacteria > Pseudomonadati > Pseudomonadota > Alphaproteobacteria > Hyphomicrobiales > Rhizobiaceae > Agrobacterium > Agrobacterium sp. MCAB5. The sequence goes on along the minus strand of NZ_JBFREP010000005.1, from coordinate 76,132 downwards.
TTTTTGCAACATGGAATGATATCAGCAGCTTGATTGGCTGAGGATAGTGTTTTAACGGTTTTGTTAGTCGATTGTTTACCCTGTTTTTATCCCGAAGTGGCGAATGCGCCACTCTGGATCACGAAGTAAACAGAATTTAACGTTCTGACTTGCTTGTAGGGGAAAAGCAGGTAAAACGACGCACATGGCCGGAGTCGGGTTCCGCCCGCTGAGGGACAACGTAAAAAGGTAAGAATTGAAATGAAGGCTGGTTCAAGATTTTTGAACGCGGTGTCGGCGGTTGCGCTGTCTGCTGGTGTTTCTTCGGTTGCGGGCCTCGGCGTGCTTGCCTCTGCTGGTGTTGCGAATGCAGCCGTCATCAGCAAGATTGATGTTCGCGGCGCTGAGAGATCCGGTGCGGACTCCGTACGCTCCAACATTACCATTGCGCCGGGTAAGAACTTTTCCAATTCGGACATCGATGAATCGGTGAAGCGTCTTTACGCCACCGGTTACTTCTCGAATGTCTCCATGCGCGTTTCCGGCAGCACGCTGGTTGTAACGGTCAACGAAAACCAGCTCGTCAATCAGGTGGTTTTCAACGGTAACCGCAAGATCAAGGACGACAAGCTCGCTGGCGTCGTGCAGACCCAGCCGCTCGGCCCGTTCAATCAGGCAATCGTTACTGCCGATATCGCGCGCATCAAGGAAGCCTATTCCGCGATCGGCCGCAGCGACGTCGAAATCACCACCCAGACCGTTTCCGTTGGTCAGGGCCGTGTGAACATCGCTTTCGTCATTAACGAAGGCGAGCGCACGAAGATCGGCCGCATCGATTTTGTCGGCAACAATTCCTATAGCGACGGTCGTCTGGCCGCTGTCATCAATACCAAGAAGTCCAACATGCTGTCGTTCCTGACACGCAAGGACGTCTATAACGAGGACAAGCTGCGCGCCGACGAAGAGGCGCTGCGCCAGTTCTACTACAACCGTGGTTATGCTGACTTCCGGGTCGTGTCGTCCGACGCGGTGCTTGATGAGTCCAAGAACGAATACACCATCTCCATCACTGTTGACGAAGGCAAGAAGTACGACTTCGGCAACGTCGCAGTCGAATCGACTGTTCCGGGTATTGACGGCTCCGAGCTTCAGGGTCTCGTGGAAACCCGCCAGGGCGCTAGCTACAGCGCCAAAGAAGTCCAGCAGAGCATGGAAGCGATTTCCAAGCGCGTTGCCGGTGAGGGGTATCCTTTCGCCCGTGTAACGCCGCGCGGCGACCGCGATATGTCCGGTAACACCATCGGTGTGACCTACATCGTCGATCAGGGCGAGCGCGCCTATGTCGAGCGTATCGAAATCCGTGGCAACACGCGTACGCGTGACTACGTCATTCGTCGCGAGTTCGATATTTCCGAAGGCGATGCTTTCAATCAGACGGTCATCACGGCTGCCAAGCGCCGCCTTGAAGCGCTCGGTTATTTCTCGAAGGTCAATGTCTCGACTGCCGGCGGCAGCGCGCCTGATCGCGTCGTCATCGTTGTCGACGTGGAAGATCAGTCGACTGGTTCGTTCGGTATCGGTGCGGGTTACTCGCAGAACGACGGTGTGCTGCTTGAAGCATCGATCGAAGAGAAGAACTTCCTCGGTCGTGGCCAGTACATTCGTCTCGCCGCCGGTGCGGGTGAAGACGATGCACGCAGCTACACGCTGTCCTTCACCGAGCCGTATTTCCTTGGTTACCGTCTGGCCGCAGGTTTCGACCTGTTCAAGAGCCAGAGCCGCAGCGAAGACTATTACGATTACGACGAGCAGGGCTTCGCACTGCGCGTGACGGCGCCGATCACCGAGAACCTCTCGACGACGTTCAAGTACACCTACAAGCAGCTCAACTACGACGGTGAGGGCGATTGGGAAACCGGCAGCAATCTTGCCGAGCCCTATAAGGCTCTGATCCGTGGCGGTGACTGGACACAGTCCATCATCTCCAACACGCTGAACTACAATACGCTCGACGACCGCAACATGCCGCGCGAAGGCTGGCAGGCTGCCTTGACGAACGAATTTGCAGGCCTCGGCGGCGATTCCGAATATTACAAGATCTACGCCAAGGCGCGCTTCTACTACACGCTTTCGGACGAGTACGATGTTATCGGCTCGCTCACCGGTCAGGCGGGTCACGTTGTTCCGACGGGCGACAATCTGCTGGTGTTCGATCAGTTCAAGTTCGGTGGTCGTCAGGTTCGCGGCTTCAAGAACGATGGTATTGGCCCGCGTATCGGTTCCGACTCCATCGGCGGCACGACCTACTTCGCGGCTTCTGCTGAAGTCACGGCTCCGATGCCAGGTGTTCCGGAAGATTTCGGCCTCCGTCTCGCCGGTTTCGTCGATGCCGGTACGCTGTACGGCAACAAGGTTGCCAACAGCGCAGGCGTGAAGGATGACAACTCCATCCGCGCATCCGCCGGTATCGGCGTGATGTGGGCATCGCCCTTCGGCCCGATCCGCGTCGACTATGCGGTTCCGATCGCCAAGGAAGACTACGACGAGGAACAGCGTTTCCGGTTTGGCATGTCCAACACTTTCTGATATCGGCAGTCCAGAACTGCAACTTTGAACGTTCTGGAGTGTCCGGCTAATGGAATACAACGCGTTTTTTCCGCCCCACGAGGGACTGCGATTGAAAGACATCGCAGACCGTTTTGGGGCGGAACTGTCTGATGAGGCGGCGGGAGAACGGATCATCAGGTCCGTTGCGCCGGTCTACCGCGCAAAACCCGACCAGCTCTGCTATATTCTTTCTCGCAAAAACCGCGATGAGTTGCCGACCTGTGAGGCTGGCGCCGTCATTTGTGACGCTGCACTTGCGGATATGCTGCCGTCTCACATCCCGGCGCTGATATCGAAAAACCCGCACACGCTTTTTGCGCAGGTAGGTGCCTTGTTGCATCCCGCCGCGATGCGTCCCGGTACGATTGTGGTGATGGAAGCTGAAGTTTCCCATACCGCGCATGTCGATCCGTCTGCAAAGCTGGAAGCTGGCGTGATTGTCGAGCCGCTCGCCGTGATTGGCGCTGGTGCCCATATCGGCGCCGGTACGCGGATCGGGCCTGGTGTCATCATCGGCGCGGATGTTCAGGTGGGGCGTGATTGCACGATTGCCGGCGGCGCGAGCATTCTTGCCGCTCTCATCGGCAACAATGTGATTATTCACAACGGAGCGCGCATCGGTCAGGACGGGTTCGGTTATGCGCCCGGTCCGCGCGGCATGCTGAAAATCGTGCAGATCGGCCGGGTTATCATTCAGGATAATGTTGAGATCGGCGCTAATACGACGATCGACCGTGGCACGATGGACGACACGGTCATCGGCGAAGGTACCAAGATCGACAATCAGGTTCAGATCGGCCACAACGTCCGCATCGGCCGCCATTGCGGCATCGTCAGCAAGGTCGGCATTGCGGGCAGCACCCGCATCGGCGATGGTGTGATGATCGGCGGCGCGGCGGGTATCAACGGCCATATCACTATTGGTGACGGCGTGCAGATTGCGGCGATGAGCGGTGTTGTCGCCGACGTTCCGGCCGGCGCCCGTTATGGTGGGACGCCAGCGCGTCCGATGAAGTATTTCCTGCGCGACATGGCCGATATTCTGGCGCGCGCTGAAGGGCGTGATAAAAAAACAGGAGAAAAAAACGATGGCTGAAGAAACCAAGACGACGCTCGCCGCGGCTGACATTCTGGAAGTCATGAAGCTTTTGCCGCATCGTTACCCGTTCTTGCTCATCGACAAGATCATCGAGATCGATGGTAATAATTCGGCGATTGGCATCAAGAACGTGACGGTCAACGAACCGCATTTCACCGGTCATTTCCCGGATCGCCCGATCATGCCGGGCGTTTTGATCGTCGAGGCCATGGCCCAGACGGCAGGTGCGATCTGCGCCCGCAGCCAGGGTGAGGGCGGTTATCTCGTCTATTTCATGACAATCGACAACGCGCGCTTCCGCAGACCCGTCGTTCCCGGCGATCGTCTGGAAATTCACGTGGTCAAGCAGCGCCAGCGGGGCAATGTCTTCAAATTTCATTGCGAGGCCAAGGTCGAAGGCGCGCTGGTGGCGGAAGCTGACGTCGGTGCGATGATGATCCCCGAGGACCAGCAATGAGCACTATCGCGGCTTCGGCAAAAATTCACCCGACCGCCGTTGTCGAAGACGGCGCGGTTATCGGTGAAAATGTCGTCATCGGTGCCCTGAGCTATGTCGGCGCGAAAGTTACTCTGCAAGACGAGGTCACGCTGCACAATCATGCCGTCGTCTCCGGTCTCACCGTCATTGGCCGTGGTTCGGTCATCCATCCAATGGCCGTTATTGGCGGTACACCGCAGGCAATTCGCCACGATGGCTCGGAAACGACGCTCGAGATCGGTGCCCGCTGCATCATGCGCGAAGGCGTAACGATGAATGCGGGCAGCTCCGATGGTAGCGGCAAGACGATTGTCGGCGATGACAACCTGTTCCTCGCCAATTCGCATGTGGCGCATGATTGTCGCCTCGGCAGCCATATCATTCTGTCGAACAATGTGATGCTGGCGGGACATGTCACCATTGAGGACCGCGCTATCCTGGGCGGCGGCTGTGCCGTGCACCAGTTCACCCGAATCGGTCGTCAGGCCTTTATCGGCGGGTTGTCGGCGGTCAATTATGACGTCATTCCCTATGGCATGCTGAACGGTAATCCCGGCATTCTCGGCGGGCTGAATGTCGTTGGCATGACGCGTTCCGGTATCGACCGCGCGGATATTCACAAGGTCAGGCGCGTCTTCAAGCAGATCTTCGAAGGCGAAGGCGCTATCCGCAGCAATGCGGCTGCGATTGACCGCGCAGAATATCTCGATTGCCCCCAGGTCATCGAAATCCTCGATTTCATCGGTGCGGACAGCGACCGCGCGCTTTCCTCGCCAAACCGGGGCAAGTGAGCCGTGACAGGCGGCGGGCGTCTCGCCATCGTGGCCGGCAGCGGTCAGCTGCCGCTGCATGTCGCGGCGGCTGCGCGCGAGATGGGGGAGGACCCCTTCATTGTACAGCTACGCGATGATTCCCAGTTTGACTGGAGCGGTTTCGACAGTGCGGTGATTAGCGTCGGCGATGTCGCCGGGCTTGGTCGCCTGCTGCGCGAAAACCAGGTGGACCGCGTCGTGCTTTCCGGCGCCGTGGCGCGCCGCCCTGAATGGCGGGAAATCCGCCCCACGATCGGCATATTGCTGAAACTGCCATCCATCGTCCGCACCCTGCTGTCGAGCGGCGATGACGCCGTTTTGCAGATGGTCATCAAGGTCATCGGCACGCTTGGGGCAAAAGTCATTGGCGCCCACGAGATCGCACCCGGTCTGCTTGCTACGACCGGCCCTTTCGGTGCGCATAAACCTGCTGAAGACGATCTGCGCGACATACGCAAGGCCGCGCAGGCCGCACTGGCACTCGGCACGCTTGATGTCGGGCAGGGCGCAGTCGCCGTTGGCGGCCGTATCGTTGCACTGGAGGGCGTCGAGGGCACAGACGCGATGCTGGCGCGTGTCGCGGCATTACGCGCTGAGGGCCGCATCTCGACCCGTCGCAAGGGTGTTCTGGTGAAGCTCTGCAAGCCGCAGCAGGATATCCGCGCTGACTTGCCGACCATCGGCGTGGAAACGGTGGAGAACGCGCATAAGGCCGGGCTGGCGGGGATCGCCGTTGAAGCCGGGCGCGCGCTGGTACTTGATCGCGATGAGATGTTGAAGGCGTCAGATCAGGCCGGCATATTCGTCTGCGGTATCGATACGTCACTCGGTGAAGACATGATGGGCGGAGACATGGTGGGATGACGGCAACGTTGAAGGTGGCGGTTATAGCCGGCGAGGTATCGGGCGATCTTCTGGGTGCCGATCTCATCCGGTCCCTGAAAGGCCATTACTCGGGTTCTGTCGAGTTGATGGGCGTCGGCGGTGAGGCTCTGGAGGCGCAGGGGCTGGTTTCGCTGTTCGATTATTCCGAACTCTCCATCATGGGCTTCACGCAGGTTCTGAAGAAGCTGCCGAAGCTGATTTCGCGGATCAACCAGACTGCGCAGGCAATCATTGTCGCCAAGCCGGATATTCTGCTGATCATCGACAGCCCGGATTTCACCCATCGTGTTGCGAAAAAAGTCCGCAAACAATTGCCGCATCTGCCGGTCGTCAATTATGTCTGCCCCAGCGTCTGGGCGTGGAAGGAATATCGCGCCACCGCGATGTTGTCCTATGTCGATCACGTTCTGGCCCTGCTTCCATTCGAGCCGGAGGCGATGCGGCGTCTCGGCGGCCCGCCGACAACCTTTGTCGGCCATCGCCTCAGCGTCGATCAAGACGTGCTCTCCGTGCGGCAGAGGCGGGCTGAGCGGCCCCTGCCTGCCAACGGCGAACCGAAAACCATTCTGCTCCTGCCGGGGTCACGTTCCACCGAAACGACCCGGTTGATGGAGCCGTTTCAGGAAGCGGCAAAAGCCTATGTCGAGCGCAACGGCCCGACGAAGTTTCTGCTGCCGACAGTGCCGCGCCAGGAAAACCGCATCCGCGAACTGGCGGCAACATGGCCGCAGGATATCAGGCCTGAAATCGGCATCGATCCCGCCTTCAAGTGGAATGCATTTGCGCGCGCCGATGCGGCGATTGCCGCGTCCGGCACCGTTATTCTCGAGCTCGCTCTCGTCGGCGTACCGACCATATCGGTCTACAAGACCGACTGGATTTTCACGATGCTGAGCAAGCGGGTGAAAACCTGGACCGGTGCGCTTCCGAACCTGATTGCCGACTATGTCGTGGTGCCGGAATATTTCAACGAGGTGGTACGGGCAGGGTCGATGTTGCGCTGGGCCGAACGGCTCTCATCCGACACCACCGAACGGCGGGCGATGCTGGAAGGCTATGCTCTTGTGCAGGAGCGTTTGCACACCGAAGTGCCTCCTGGCGAAACCGGCGCCCTTATCCTTCTCGATGTGCTGAACAGCCGCAAGCAGCAAGGCTGAACCGGCAGCGATCCTCTCTGCTTCCTGGGGTTGGCAGGGCAGGTTTCGCTATTCTTCTCGATGATCATATCCAACAAAAAAGCCGGCGGATAAAACCCGCCGGCTTTTTTATGTTGGTTGGTTTCCCGGCTTAACGCTTGGAAACCGGAACGTAGTCACGCTTGCCGGCGCCCGTGTAGAGCTGGCGCGGACGGCCGATGCGCTGCTGCGGATCCTCGATCATTTCGTTCCACTGCGCGATCCAGCCGACGGTGCGGGCCAGTGCGAACAGCACAGTAAACATGGTCGTGGGGAAGCCAAGCGCCTTCAGCGTGATACCCGAATAGAAGTCGACGTTCGGGTACAGCTTCTTCTCGACGAAATAAGGATCGGAAAGAGCGATCTTTTCGAGTTCGAGCGCGACCTGCATGATCGGATCGTCGGAGTTGCCGGTGGCTTCCAGCACTTCGTACATCGTCTTCTGCATGATCTTGGCGCGCGGGTCGTAGTTCTTGTACACGCGGTGGCCAAAGCCCATCAGGCGGAACGGATCGTTCTTGTCCTTGGCGCGGGCAATGTATTCCGGAATGCGGTCAACCGTGCCGATTTCGTTGAGCATGTTGAGCGCCGCTTCGTTGGCGCCGCCATGTGCCGGACCCCAGAGGCAGGCGATGCCCGCTGCAATACAGGCGAACGGGTTTGCACCCGACGAACCGGCAAGACGCACCGTGGAGGTGGAAGCGTTCTGCTCGTGATCCGCATGCAGTATGAAGATGCGGTCCATGGCACGGGCCAGAACCGGATCGACCTTGTACTCTTCGCAAGGCACGGCAAAGCACATGTGCAGGAAGTTGGAAGCGTAATCGAGGTCGTTCTTCGGGTAAACGAAGGGCTGGCCGATATGGTACTTGTAGGCCATGGCGGCGATCGTCGGCATTTTCGCGATCATCCGCAGCGAAGCGACCATGCGCTGGTGCGGATCCGTAATGTCGGTCGAGTCGTGATAGAAGGCCGAGAGAGCGCCGACCGTGCCGCACATGACAGCCATCGGATGTGCGTCGCGACGGTAGCCGGTGAAGAAGCGGCTCATCTGCTCGTGCACCATGGTGTGGCGCGTTACGCGGGTGTCGAAGTCCTTCTTCTGCGCAGCCGTCGGCAATTCGCCGTAAAGCAGCAGATAGCAGGTTTCCAGGAAGTCGCCCTGTTCGGCAAGCTGCTCGATGGGGAATCCGCGGTGCAGAAGAACGCCTTCGTCACCATCGATATAGGTGATCTTGGATTCGCAGGAGGCTGTCGAGGTGAAGCCGGGGTCGTAGGTGAAGGAGCCCGTGTGCTTGTACAGCGTGGCGATATCGACGACGCTTGGTCCAATCGTGCCTTCCCTGACCGGGAGTTCGACCTGTTTTTCGCCAAGTGTCACTGTAGCGCTTTTTTCCGTCATACTGATCCTCCGAAAACATGCGGGTGGGGGCGTTGAGATACGCCCCGCGGTTAAGCGTCTACCGATTAGCTATATGATCCTTGCGCGGATGCCAAGCTATCCAAAGGTCAAATTGTGCATTGCGGCAAACGCAATCGCGTTGCTTCAGGCTTTCCCGGCAGCAGCAATTCAATCTCGGTCAACGCATCGTTAAAGTAAAGGATTGCAATCCCCAGCGCTGGTCTGCAAACCTGTTTTTGGTGCGGCAAGGGGCGGTGGGGATTGCTCGGTCAAGGGGAAAAACAGCATTTCGAATATGCTAAAACGATGCAGGGAGACTTGCCCGGCACACGGGAAATTCTGTTTCCTCTCCGCCGAAGCAGTGATGCGACAACATATGACACTCCCGCCATTATTCCCGAGATTAACCGCAACACTACCTTGGCCGAAAAAATCGCCACGTGCCTGGCCGAGGAGCGCGCATTCGGCCACGATTTTCTTTTCATTCCCGTTTCCATCGGCTGCGGCGCGGTACTCTGGTTTTCTCTAGATGCCACGCCTTCCCCGGTCATTTTGATTGCCACATTTCTATTTGTCGCCGTTCTGGCGCTCTTAGTGAGATATAAAGCTGGCATTGCGGCGGCGGTTTGCGGCCCCTTCGCTTTTCTATTGCTCGGCATGCTCCTGGCCGATTTCGAAACCCGACGGGCAGGGACCGTGGTGCTGGATACCCCCGTGACCACCACCATCACCGGCACCGTGGCGCGCCGGGAGGTCGATGCACGCGGCTACTGGCGATATGTCGTCGATCTGACCGCAACAGCGGACCCGACATTGTCGCGTCCGCCGCAGAGGATATCGGTGCTTTCGCGTGGCGGAGGCGAGCCGATCGCACTCGGCGCAACCCTTCGCGGCAAGGTCCGCCTCTCGCCGCCATCCGGCCCGGCCTTACCGGGACTGAACGACTTCGCCTTCACGTCCTATTTCAGAGGCATAGGCGCGACCGGTTTCTTTTATAAATCACCGGATGCGCTTGTATCACCCGTTGGTGACGCAAGGCCTGACAAGGGTTGGTTGGAATGGGCCGATATGCGGCTTTACGGCCTTCGCAGCGCAATTGCCGAACGCATCCGCACCACCATCGGCGGTGATGCCGGAGCCTTCGCCGCCTCCATCATCACCGATGAGAGACAGGCTATATCGGCGGAGACGATGGAGGCGTTGCGGCTCTCCGGCCTTGCCCATATCGTTGCCATATCCGGGCTCAACATGGCACTGGCCTCCGGCATATTCTTTGTTGGCCTGAGACTGGCTTTCAGCCTGTTTCCCGCCTTTGCGCAGCGCTGGCCGGTCAAGAAGATCGCGGCTTTCGCGGCACTGCTGATGACGCTTGCCTATTATCTGATTTCCGGTTTCGCCGTTTCCGCCGAGCGTGCCTGGCTGATGATGTCTGTGATGCTGATCGCGGTCCTTTTCGATCAGCCATCACTCAGCCTCAGAAACGTTGCCATTTCCGCCCTGATCATTCTGGCTTTCTCGCCCTCGGAAATCATGGGTCCGAGTTTTCAGATGTCATTTGCGGCCACCATAGCGCTTGTGTCCGCCTATGCCTTCTGGAGCCGTTGGCGCACGGATCGCGAAAGGCTGTTCATCGGGCGCAAGCCCGCATGGCTGAAGGTGGCGGAAATGATGGGCGCGGTCATTGGCGGCGTTATCACGACGTCGCTGATCGGGGGCCTTTCGACGGCGATCTATTCAGCCGAACATTTTCACCGTGTCACCACCTATGGACTGTTCGCCAATCTGGCTGCAATGCCGCTCATGTCGCTGATCGTCATGCCATTCGCTCTTATCGCCATGCTGCTGATGCCCTTCGGGCTCGATGCGCCGTTCCTGAAGATCATGGGTTATGGCATGGCACTCGTCATCGAGGTTGCAAACGAGGTGGCCTCCTGGGGCGGCAGCGCAGCGACTGGGCGTCCGCATGGCTGGTTTATCGGTTTGGCTTCGGTGGGTTTCCTGCTGCTGACATTGCTGCGCAGCCGGCTTGCGCTTCTTGGCATCCCGTTTCTGCTCTTCGCCTTCGGTGTGTCGGCAGTTACGGCCTATCGTGATCTGCCGGATCTATTGATTCACGAGGACGGCGAATTGGTGGCACTCCTGGAGGACGGCAAGGTCTCAACCACAAAAGCCCGTCCGCAGGGCTTCGTTTACGGCCAGTGGCAAAGGGCGCTGCTGCTGCCGGAAAAAACCGTGCCGCCGGGTTTTATAAATGGTGAGAGCATGGCAAATACTGCTGGTTCTGACTCGAGATCGAAACTGTCGCCGGAAGACATGGCTGTGGTGGTACGCGAGATGACGGCGGCGCTCAAAGACGCCAAAGTTGGCGTCTTCACCTGCAGGAAAGACATATGGTGCGTAGCGAGCGCTGCGAGCGGAGAGTGGATCGTCGTTCTGGACGATGGCCGCTTCGCCGGAAAAGCCTGCGATATTGCCGATATCGTCGTTGTTTCCCGCAGAACCTCTTTTTCGCAGTGCCGCTCGGGTGCACTCCTGCTCAGCCGTGACATCTTGCGGCGTCTCGGTTCTGTGGAAATAGATTTTGCTGACAAGAGGGAGGAGGGTGTGGCGAGCGGGCTGCGCGCCGCAATCGCCGGAACGGACAGGCCCTGGAGCCAGCACCGTTATTACGACTGGAAAAGCGGACGTTTCGACCGTGATCTGCCGCAGCCCATCATCCGGCTGCTGGCGGCGTCGCAATGACAGCCGCCAGCATGGATCATCGGGCCTTGGCGCGCAAATCTTCAGTCAATTCGCCGATCCCGCCAACTTCCTCTTCATGACCAGCGTCGCGCCAGCTCTCCTTCAAACCGGCCTCGTACCATTCTTGCATGGCAGGCAGGGCGAGCAGCCGGTCGCAATAGGCTTTCGCTGCTGGCGAAAGATCCGCGCTGCCATAGGTCTGGAAACGGAATGCAACCGGGCAGAAGAAAGCATCGACCGCCGTGAACTTCTGACCGGCAAGATATGGCCCGCCGAATTTTGTGAGACCCTCGCTCCACAACGCATCGATCCGCTTTATATCGGCCTTAAGCCCGGCATCGCCGCCCCTGGGTTTGACCCGAATGCCCACCGACATGGGATAGAGATTGCGCAGCGAGGAAAAGCCGGCATGCATCTCACTTGCGGCCGAACGCGACCAGGCCCTCGCATGCTTGTCGCTTGCCCAGACACCCTGGTGTCTTTCGGCAAGATATTCGACGATCGAAAGCGTTTCCCAAACCGTCATACCCTCGTCGACTAGGCAGGGCACCTTGCCCGTCGGCGAAAAGGAGGAGAAGGAGACGCCTTCGCCGAACGGAATGAGCTTTTCATCAAAGGCGATACCGAGCGTGCGCATCAATACCCACGGCCGCAGCGACCATGAAGAATAGTTCTTGTTGGCTATATAAAGATCGTACATGGCGTATCTCCCGGATATGACGCGTATTTCTACACCTGCCAAGCGTTCACGGAATATCGAAAATTATCCATGGCTCCCATAAACGCCGTTGATGAATGGTGATGTGGGGTCGCTGAGAGCGCGCCTTGCGATAAGTCACCCTTTGGTGACCACTAAAACTGACTGCGCAACACGACAGAACAGCGTCGCTAAAAAACAGCGGATGTGATCGCTTCGACAATTACAGCGAGCAGCCCATTCGCCACCACGCCTGTAGCGAAACCGAAGCATCTTTATGGACCAGGAACTCAGTTTAGAAAGGGCAACGCGCATAGGCTGGATGGCGCATATCCTCGTGCACCCGCAAAAGCCCGCCACGTTTGGAAACAGCCAAACCCAATATAGGCGCCATCTTCACGATGACGCCTATTGTAAAGCGAATACGTTCGGTTCGATAAGATCAATGGTAGCGACGGATCAGCCCCACCAGCTTGCCCTGAATTTTCACCCGGTCGGGCCCGAAGATACGGGTCTCATAGGCTGGGTTTGCCGCCTCGAGCGCAATGGAGGCACCCTTGCGGCGGAAGCGCTTCAGCGTGGCTTCCTCGTCATCTACCAGAGCCACAACGATATCCCCGGGATTGGCGGTGTTGCCGTTGCGGATGATGACTGTGTCGCCGTCGAAAATGCCGGCCTCGATCATCGAATCACCCTTGACCTCAAGAGCGTAATGTTCGCCCGTGCCAAGCATGTCTACTGGCACGGCCACATCATGGGTGTTGTTCTGGATGGCGGAAATCGGCACGCCCGCAGCGATGCGGCCCATGACCGGCACGGTGACAGCCCCGCCCAGATCGTTGGCCGGCGTCTTGGGGGCAGGGGCCGGTTCCGGCGTCTTGGGCTTGCCAAGGCTGCCTTCGATAATGCTCGGCGAAAAGCCGCGCTGCGGCCTTGCACCCGGCGTATAAGCCTCGGGCAGCTTGATGACTTCCAGCGCCCGAGCTCTATTCGGTAGCCGACGAATGAACCCGCGCTCTTCGAGAGCGGTTATCAGGCGGTGGATGCCGGATTTCGAAGCAAGATCGAGTGCGTCCTTCATTTCATCGAAGGAGGGCGGCACGCCGGACTCTTTCATTCGTTCATGAATGAAGAGAAGCAATTCCTGCTGTTTGCGCGTGAGCATGAGGAAAACACCCTTTAGAATCGTAGTGGAAGTCGCGAAACAAATACAGAACGAACACTATATGTTCCATATGTGTTCTGCAATCCCCTAAAATTTCGTGAAGGTGCCATCCGTTGCTGTGATGATTTGCCTCATAGCACGCAATTGTGCTTTTGTGCGGTCAAACCCGTCCCGGCATGCTCCGAGCGGAAGGCCAGCAGGATACATTTTCATGACGAAACCCTATAGCGTCGACCATCTCGTTTTGCCCGTGGAAGTCATAGGCGTCGCCGTGAAGCGCCTCGTCAGTCTTGGCTTTACGGTTGCGCCGGAGGCTCTGCATCCTTTCGGCACCCAAAATGCCTGCGTATTTTTCGCCGATGGCACCTATCTGGAGCCGCTCGCAATTGCTGATCCGGCTAAATATAATGCCTCAATAGAGAGGGGTGATGTATTCACCGGCAGGGATGTGGCCTTCCGGCAACGGGACGGGCAGGAGGGTTTTTCGGCTCTTGTTGCCAAGACTGAAGACGCCTTGGTTGACCATGAGCGGTTTCGGGCAGCCGGCCTTTCGGCGGGCGATGTTTTCGAGTTTTCGCGGCCTGTTCGGATGCCGGATGGCTCGCAAGGCGAGGCGGCGTTCCGGCTGGCTTTTGCGGCAAGCGGGGCGGCCGCGGATTTCTTTTTGTTCAGTTGTCAACGGCTTCAAGCCCTTCCGGGCGATCGCACCATGCTGGAGCGCCACGCCAATGGTGTCACCGGCCTCAGTGAAATCGTCCTGTTTACCGGCGGCGATACGAAGGTGGCGGGCCTGATCGAGACGGTGTTTGGCTGTGAAGGCAAATGGTCTCCGGGCGGTGATATGGTTTTCGCGACCGGCAATGCCAGCATCAGATTGACCGGAAAACCGCCTTTCGGCGGGCAGACCCTGAATGCTCAGGATGGCAACGAAGGCGGATTGCGCGGCGCGGGCATCGTCTTTTCGTCACACGATCTTGCCGTGACAGAGGCGGTGCTTGCTGCTAATGGCGTGTCCTGCGCAAAAGCGGACGGCCGTCTGGTGGTGCCCGCGGCACCCGGTCAGGGCGTTGCCTTCGCCTTCGAGGAAAAATGATGAGCGTTACGAACAATCTTAAAGTCACTGCCGGCGACGGCGCCAGCAAGGTTTCCTTCTCGAATACCGAGCGGTTTTCGCTGATTGCCGGTCCGTGCCAGATGGAAAGCCGCGAACATGCCTTCATGATCGCTGGCGTCCTGAAGGAGCTTTGCGACAAGCTGGGAATAGGGCTTGTCTACAAGTCCTCTTTCGACAAGGCGAACCGCACTTCGCTTTCCGGAAAACGCGGCATCGGCCTGGATAACGCGATGCAGGTTTTTGCCGATCTCAAGAAGGAATTCGGTTTTCCTGTTCTGACCGACATCCACACGGAAGAGCAATGCGCCGTCGTTTCCGAGGTGGTGGACGTTCTGCAGATTCCGGCGTTCCTCAGCCGCCAGACCGATCTTCTCGTTGCTGCCGCCAAGACCGGCCGCGTCATCAACGTCAAGAAAGGCCAGTTTCTGGCGCCCTGGGACATGAAGAACGTGCTTGCCAAGCTCAATGAGAGCGGCAATCCGAATGTGATGTTGTGCGAGCGCGGCGCGTCCTTCGGTTACAACACGCTGGTTTCCGACATGCGCTCGTTGCCGATCATGGCAGCGCTCGGCGCACCTGTCGTTTTCGATGCCACCCATTCGGTGCAGCAGCCGGGCGGGCAGGGCGGCTCCACAGGTGGCCAGCGCGAATTCGTCGAGACGTTGGCGCGTGCGGCCGTTGCGGTTGGCGTGGCCGGCCTCTTCATCGAGACCCATGAGGATCCGGACAATGCGCCGTCAGACGGCCCTAACATGGTCCACCTGAAGGACATGCCGAAACTGCTCGAAAAGCTTCTGGCTTTCGACGCGATTACGAAAGCCTGATCGGCTGACCGTGACGGCGGGCACTTTTGTGCCAATCGATTTTAATGGCGGGCGGGCCGTTTCCGCTGCCCACCGTCATTGTAATTTCTTCGCCATCGTCTAAGACAGGCGACGGAAAATATCTGTTCCATTCCCAAGGGAGAGACCATGACTGCCATTACCGATATCATCGCGCGCGAAATTCTCGA
Organism: Agrobacterium sp. MCAB5; assembly: GCF_052114365.1. Classification (NCBI taxonomy): domain Bacteria; kingdom Pseudomonadati; phylum Pseudomonadota; class Alphaproteobacteria; order Hyphomicrobiales; family Rhizobiaceae; genus Agrobacterium; species Agrobacterium sp. MCAB5. The sequence goes on along the minus strand of NZ_JBFREP010000005.1, from coordinate 60,965 downwards.
CAGCCGCGGCAATCCGACCGTTGAAGTCGACGTTTATCTCGAAGACGGCTCCATGGGCCGTGCCGCCGTTCCCTCCGGCGCCTCCACCGGCGCGCATGAGGCGGTTGAGCTGCGCGATGGCGGCAAGCGTTATCTCGGCAAGGGCGTGGAAAAGGCGGTCGAAGCCGTCAATACAGAAATCTTCGACGCGATTGGCGGTTTCGACGCTGAAAACCAGATCCAGATCGATCAGATGATGATCGCGCTCGACGGCACGCCGAACAAGTCGCGCATCGGCGCCAACGCCATCCTCGGCGTGTCGCTCGCCGTTGCGAAGGCTGCCGCTGAAGCCTCCGGCCTGCCGCTTTACCGTTATGTCGGCGGCCCGAACGCGCATCTGCTGCCGGTTCCGATGATGAACATCATCAACGGCGGCGCGCATGCCGATAACCCCATCGACTTCCAGGAATTCATGATCCTGCCGGTCGGTGCAGAAAACATTCGCGAAGCCGTGCGCATGGGCTCCGAAGTCTTCCATACGCTGAAAAAAGAACTGTCCGCACAGGGCCACAACACCAATGTCGGCGATGAGGGCGGTTTTGCACCGGGTCTCGAAAGCGCGCCGGCAGCACTCGATTTCATCATGAAGTCGATCGAAAAGGCTGGCTACCGTCCAGGCGACGACATGTTCATCGGTCTCGACTGTGCGGCGACCGAATTCTTCAAGAACGGCAATTACGTTTATGAAGGCGAAGGCAAGACCCGTTCGCCGATCGAGCAGGCCGAATACCTGGCCGAACTCGTCGCGAAATATCCAATCATCTCCGTTGAAGACGGCATGGCTGAAGACGACTGGGATGGCTGGAAGGCGCTGACCGATCTCATTGGCAACAAGTGCCAGCTGGTGGGCGACGATCTTTTCGTCACCAACTCCGCCCGCCTTCGCGACGGTATCAAGATGGGTGTCGCCAACTCCATCCTCGTCAAGGTCAACCAGATCGGTTCGCTTTCCGAGACGCTGGACGCAGTCGAAACGGCGCACAAGGCAGGTTACACCGCCGTCATGTCGCACCGTTCGGGCGAAACGGAAGATTCCACCATCGCCGATCTCGCGGTCGCAACCAACTGCGGTCAGATCAAGACCGGCTCGCTTGCCCGTTCCGACCGGCTCGCAAAGTACAACCAGCTTATCCGCATTGAAGAAATGCTGGGCCCGCAGGCTGCTTACGCCGGCCGTTCGATCCTGCGCGGATAATCCGCGTTCGGGTTTCGCGATATGGCCCGCCGCCTGGCGGGCCAGTCTCAGGGATGGGCGGTTTATCCGCACTGCTCACTCCCGAGTTGATCCGGGGTTCAGTCAGCCCAGGTCCCTGGGTTGAAAGGACTCTTTTCACGGCAAAGACGCGCTGTGGCTTGATGCCGGATCACGCTCGGCATAACGAACTCTCTCTGATATCGTCGTCATTATTAGCCCGCCTCTGGCGGGCTTTTTTGCGTCTATCAGTCGCCCGGAATTTAAGGTCAACGGATAGTTAAACAATCCGCATTAGTCTCGAGACTCACATTATGCGTTTTAAGGCTTCTCTCCGGCATGTGGACCAGACATCATAAAAAGAGACGATTCGGCCGTTTGATCGTTCCGGCCATTACGATCGCTTTTCTTTCCTATTTCGGGTATCATTCCATCCACGGCGACTTCGGCCTTCAGGCGACGGAGCGGCTGGAGCGGCAGCGTATTGCCAGAACGGCAGAGCTTGCCAAGCTGACGCAGGCGCGCGTTGCGCTGGAGCGGCAGGTCGAATTATTGAGCGACGGTTCTCTCGAACGTGACATGATTGACGAGATTTCCCGTTATCAGTTGAATATGTCCCGTACGGACGAAATTGTCATCATGAATACCTACTTCTAATTAACCGAAATAAAGTTAATTAATGATTTGTGATTTATTCACAGCACTTTAGCATGAATATGTGCCATGCGTTTAAAGCATTGCTGCATGGCATTTTCTTGCATATGGTACGCGCCAATCTATCCATTCAAACGACAACTCAGGGAGGGATGAATGGCGCCGCGAAAAACCGCGTCCGTATCCGGCCGAAAGACAACGGCAAAGGCTGCAGGCGAATTCACCGGTAAGAACAGCCCGGACTTTTCGAAGGAAGAAGAGCTTCACGCCTATCGTGAGATGCTTCTCATCCGTCGCTTCGAGGAAAAGGCCGGTCAGCTTTACGGCATGGGCTTCATCGGTGGTTTCTGTCACCTCTACATCGGTCAGGAAGCCGTTGTTGTCGGTATGCAGATGTCTCAGAAGGAAGGCGATCAGGTCATCACCGCTTACCGTGACCACGGCCATATGTTGGCTCTGGGCATGAGCGCGCGTGGCGTCATGGCCGAATTGACCGGTCGCAAGGGCGGCCTGTCGAAGGGCAAGGGCGGCTCGATGCACATGTTCTCCAAGGAGAAACATTTCTACGGCGGCCACGGCATCGTCGGTGCGCAGGTTTCGCTCGGAACCGGTCTTGCCTTCGCCAATAAATATCGCGGCAACGACAATGTCTCCGTGACCTATTTCGGTGACGGCGCCGCCAACCAGGGTCAGGTCTACGAGAGCTTCAACATGGCCGCTCTCTGGAAACTGCCGATCATCTATATCGTTGAAAACAACCGTTACGCCATGGGCACCTCGACCGCCCGCGCCACCGCACAGTCGAACTATTCGCTGCGCGGCCAGTCCTTCGGCATTCCCGGCATCCAGGTGGATGGCATGGATGTGCGCGCCGTAAAGGCAGCCGCCGATCAGGCGCTGGAACATTGCCGCTCCGGCAAGGGTCCGATCATTCTGGAAATGCTGACCTACCGTTACCGTGGTCACTCCATGTCCGACCCGGCGAAATACCGTTCGAAAGACGAAGTGCAGAAGATGCGCTCCGAACATGACCCGATCGAGCAGGTCAAGGCACGGCTTCTGGAGCAGGGCTGGGCAAGCGAAGACGAGTTGAAGGCCATCGACAAGGATGTCCGTGATATCGTCGCCGATAGCGCAGACTTCGCCCAGAACGACCCAGAGCCGGATGTATCCGAGCTCTACACCGACATTCTGCTCTGATCGGGAAAGGGAAACCCATGCCAGTAGAAATTCTTATGCCCGCCCTTTCCCCGACCATGGAGGAAGGCACGCTTTCCAAATGGCTTAAAAAGGAAGGCGACAAGGTCACTTCCGGCGACGTGATTGCCGAGATCGAGACCGACAAGGCGACCATGGAAGTGGAAGCTGTGGATGAAGGTGTTATCGGCAAGCTGCTGATCGACGCCGGCACCGAAGGCGTCAAGGTCAACACGCCGATCGCCGTTCTCATCCAGGAAGGCGAAAGCGCTGCCGACATTTCTTCTTCTGCCAAGAAGGAAGAGCCGAAGGCTGAAGCTGCAAATTCCGATTCGGATGCCGCAGGCGGCAAGACCCGCGAAGCATCCGAGGAGCCGAGCGCTGCCAAGGAAGCCGCAAAGGTTCCGGCAGCACCTAAGATCGAAGTCGCTGCCGATCCGGATATTCCTGAAGGCACGGAAATGGTGATGACGACGGTGCGTGAAGCGCTGCGCGACGCCATGGCCGAAGAAATGCGCGCCGACGAAAAAGTCTTCGTCATGGGGGAGGAAGTCGCCGAATATCAGGGCGCCTACAAGATTACCCAAGGCCTGTTGCAGGAATTCGGCGAACGCCGCGTTATCGACACCCCGATCACCGAGCACGGTTTTGCCGGTATCGGCGTCGGTGCGGCAATGACGGGCCTGCGGCCCATCGTCGAATTCATGACCTTCAACTTCGCCATGCAGGCGATCGACCAGATCGTCAACTCGGCTGCGAAGACGCTTTACATGTCGGGCGGCCAGATGGGTGCGCCGATGGTGTTCCGTGGCCCCTCGGGTGCTGCTGCCCGCGTTGGCGCTCAGCACTCGCAATGTTACGCCGCATGGTACAGCCATATTCCGGGCCTCAAGGTCGTCATGCCCTACACGGCAGCGGACGCCAAGGGTCTCCTGAAGGCAGCCATCCGTGACCCGAACCCGGTCATCTTCCTTGAGAATGAAATTCTCTACGGCCAGAGCTTCGAAGTGCCGAAGCTCGACGATTTCGTGCTGCCGATCGGCAAGGCGCGCATTCACCGCAAGGGCAAGGATGCGACGATCGTTTCCTTCGGCATCGGCATGACCTACGCAATCAAGGCGGTTGCGGAACTCGAAAAGCTCGGCATCGACGTCGAACTGATCGACCTTCGCACCATCCGTCCGATGGATCTGCCCACCGTCATCGAATCGGTCAAGAAGACCGGTCGTCTGGTCACCGTCGAGGAAGGCTTCCCGCAGTCATCGGTTGGTGACTTCATCGCCAATCAGGTCATGCGTGCCGCTTTCGACTATCTCGATGCGCCGATCCTGACGATTGCCGGCAAAGACGTTCCGATGCCTTACGCGGCAAACCTCGAAAAGCTGGCTTTGCCGAACGTCGATGAAGTCGTTCAGGCTGTCAAAACCGTCTGCTACAAGTAAGGGGAGGCGTTTCGATGCCGATAAACATCACCATGCCTGCCCTTTCTCCCACCATGGAAGAGGGCAATCTGGCCAAGTGGCTGGTCAAGGAAGGCGACAAGGTCGCACCCGGTGACGTGATCGCCGAGATCGAGACCGACAAGGCAACCATGGAAGTGGAAGCCGTCGATGAGGGCACGGTCGCCAAGCTCGTGGTTCCCGCAGGCACGGAAGCGGTCAAGGTCAACGCCCTGATCGCTATCCTCGCCGCCGATGGCGAGGATGTGGCTGAGGCAGCAAAGGGCGGCAATGCTGCTCCTGCCGCGTCCCAGGCCAAAGCCGAGGCTCCTAAGCAGGAAGCTGCAAAGGCCGAAGCGCCAAAGGAAGAAGCTGTCCCGGCCAAGGCTGAAAAGCCAGCTGCCGACCAGGCCTCCACACCTTCCACCCCGGCCCCGGTTGCAAAATCCGGCGAGCGCATCTTCGCTTCGCCGCTTGCCCGTCGTCTCGCCAAGGAAGCCGGTCTCGACCTCACGGCCGTGTCCGGTTCCGGCCCGCATGGCCGTATCGTCAAGACAGACGTAGAAAAGGCCGCCGCTTCCGGTGGTGCGAAGGCAGCTCCTGCCGCCGCAGCATCCGCAGGCGCACCGGCTGCCGCACTTGCCAAGGGCCCGTCCGAAGAAGCTGTTCTCAAGCTGTTCGAACCCGGTTCTTACGAACTGGTGCCGCATGACGGCATGCGCAAGGTCATCGCCAAGCGTCTGGTCGAATCCAAGCAGACCGTTCCGCATTTCTACGTTTCCGTGGATTGCGAACTGGATACGCTTCTGGCGCTGCGCGCCCAGCTCAACGCCGCCGCTCCCGAAAAGGACGGCAAGCCCGCCTACAAGCTTTCGGTCAACGACATGGTCATCAAGGCGCTGGCTCTTGCGCTGCGCGATGTGCCTGATGCCAACGTCTCCTGGACGGAAAGCAACATGGTCAAGCACAAGCATTCGGATGTCGGCGTTGCCGTTTCCATTCCGGGTGGCCTGATCACGCCGATCATCCGCAAGGCGGAAGAGAAGTCGCTCTCCACCATCTCCAACGAGATGAAGGACTACGGCAAGCGCGCCAAGGAGCGCAAGCTGAAGCCCGAGGAGTATCAGGGCGGCACGACGGCCGTGTCCAACATGGGCATGATGGGCGTCAAGAGCTTCTCCGCCGTCATCAACCCGCCGCATGCCACCATTCTGGCAGTCGGCGCGGGCGAACAGCGTGCTGTCGTGAAGAACGGCGAGATCAAGATCGCCAATGTCATGACGGTTACGCTCTCTACCGACCACCGTTGCGTCGATGGCGCGCTCGGAGCCGAGCTGATCGGCGCCTTCAAGCGCTACATCGAAAACCCGATGGGCATGCTGGTTTGATCGGAGAGTGAGATGGTGAAGTCGGTCCTCTGCTTTGGCGATTCCCTGACATGGGGATCAGATGCGGAAACGGGTGGCCGGCACAGCCATGACGATCTTTGGCCGAGCGTCTTGCAAAAGGCGCTCGGGCCTGATGTGAAGGTGATCCACGAAGGGCTGGGTGGACGAACCACCGCCTATGATGATCATACCGCTGATTGCGATCGCAACGGCGCAAGGCTCTTGCCGACGCTTCTGCACAGCCACGCGCCGCTTGATCTGGTCATCATCATGCTCGGCACCAACGACTTGAAACCGTCGATCCATGGCTCGGCCATCGTCGCGATGAAGGGTGTGGAACGGCTGGTCAAACTGGTGCGCAACCATGTCTGGCAGGTGCCGGACTGGGAAGCGCCGGATGTTCTGATCGTCGCGCCGCCGCAACTGTGCGAAACGGCCAACCCCGTGATGGGCGCTATCTTTCGCGATGCGATCGATGAATCGGCGATGCTCGCCCCGGTCTACCGGGATTTGGCCGACGATCTCGATTGCGGATTTTTCGATGCGGGGTCAGTTGCCCGCACGACGCCCGTAGACGGCGTTCATCTCGATGCTGAAAACACGCGGGCCATCGGGCGCGGGCTGGAGCCCGTCGTTCGCATGATGCTCGGACTTTGACAACAATTCTCGTTTCGGAACGGCATGCCGTGACCCGATAGGACAAGGCAGGATACCTATGGCTCAATCTTATGACGTCATCATCATCGGTTCGGGACCGGGCGGTTATATTGCCGCGATTCGCGCAGCCCAGCTCGGCATGAAGGTTGCCGTGGTCGAGCGCGAGCACCTTGCAGGCATCTGCTCCAACTGGGGCTGCATTCCCACCAAGGCGCTGCTGCGTACTGCCGATGTCTTGCATACGGCTCAGCACGCCAAGGAATACGGCCTGACGCTCGAAGGCTCGATCAAGCCTGATGTCAAGGCGATCGTTGATCGTTCGCGCGGCATCGCGCACCGCATGAACAACGGCGTCGGTTTCCTGTTCAAGAAGAACAAGGTCGATATCATCTGGGGCGAGGCCAAGATCACCAAGCCCGGTGAAATCGTGGTTTCCAAGACCCAGAAGAAGCCCGTCGAACCGATGGGCCCGGTTCCGAAGAACACGCTGGGCGAGGGCACCTATACCGCCAAGCACATCATCATCGCCACAGGCGCCCGCCCGCGCGCGCTTCCAGGCATCGAACCGGATGGCAAGCTGATCTGGACCTATTTCGAGGCAATGAAGCCGGAAGAACTGCCGAAGTCCCTGCTCGTCATGGGTTCCGGCGCCATCGGCATCGAATTCGCCAGCTTCTACCGCACCATGGGTGTCGACGTTACCGTCGTTGAAATCATGAGCCAGGTGATGCCGGTCGAAGATGCGGAGATCTCTGCCTTCGCCAAGAAGCAGCTGGAGAAGCAGGGCATCAAGTTCCATCTGGAAACCAAGGTTGCGAAGGTCGAGAAGGCTGCGAATTCGGTTACTGCGACGCTCGAGAAGAAGGACGGTTCGTCCGAGAAGATCACCGCTGACCGGATGATTTCGGCTGTCGGCGTCGTCGCCAACATCGAAGGCATCGGCCTTGAGGCCGTCGGCGTGAAGACCGATCGCGGCTTCATCGTCATCGACGGTTACGGCAAGACCAACGTGCCTGGCGTCTACGCCATCGGCGATGTCGCCGGCCCGCCGCTGCTCGCCCACAAGGCCGAGCATGAGGCCGTGATCTGCGTTGAAAAGATCGCCGGTCTGCCGAATGTTCACCCGATGGACAAGCTCAAGATCCCCGGCTGCACCTATTGCAACCCACAGGTCGCCTCTGTTGGTCTCACCGAAGCCAAGGCGAAGGAACTGGGCCGCGATATTCGCGTTGGCCGCTTCTCCTTTGCGGCCAACGGCAAGGCCGTGGCGCTCGGTGAAGATCAGGGCATGGTCAAGACCATCTTCGACAAGAAGACAGGCGAGTTGATCGGCGCGCACATGGTTGGTGCGGAAGTCACCGAACTCATTCAGGGCTTTGTGGTCGCCATGAACCTCGAAACCACCGAAGAAGAACTGATGCACACGATCTTCCCGCATCCGACCATTTCCGAGTCGATGAAGGAAAGCGTGCTCGACGCCTACGGACGTGTGCTGAACGCATGAGTGCCCCGTGATGCCCGGCATTGTCTAACCATGCCGGGTGTCCCATATGTCTCAACGCTGGTTCTATAAGGGAGCGCGGGAATGGAAAATATTGGCTGGATTGCGGCAATCATCATCGGCGGTCTTGCCGGCTGGCTCGCCGGCAAACTCATGGATATGCGTTTCGGCATCTTCATGAATATCGTTCTCGGCATCGTCGGTTCGGTGGTTGCCGTTGCGGTGCTGAGAACCTTCGACGTTTTCGTGCAGGACAGCAGGCTCGGTTATTTCGTAACGTCCTTCATCGGCGCGAGCCTGTTGTTGTTCATGGCTAAGCTGGTACGGCGCTGACTAGGCTTCGTGCCCGGAAGGGGCTTACGCTTTTTCTGGAATTGTTCTAAAGCATCGCGTCAATAAATGTGATGATCGCGGCAAGCGATAGAAACAGGTTTCTTATGGTCACTATTCTCGACAGGACTTCGTCCGAAGAAAAGCGTATCCGCCACCCGGAAAAGGCCCATCGGCCTGATACCGAGGTTATGCGCAAGCCGGAATGGATCCGCGTCAAGGCGCCGACATCCAAGGGCTACCACGAGACGCGCGAACTGGTGCGCAGTCACAAGCTGGTGACGGTGTGCGAGGAAGCCGGCTGTCCAAATATCGGCGAATGCTGGGACAAGAAACACGCGACCTTCATGATCATGGGTGAGATCTGCACCCGCGCCTGCGCCTTCTGCAACGTCGCGACCGGCAAGCCCAATGCGCTTGACATGGACGAGCCGGAAAACGTCGCCAAGGCCGTCAAGCAGATGGGCCTCAGCCACGTCGTCATTACCTCGGTCGACCGCGATGATCTCGCCGATGGCGGCGCGGAGCACTTCGAAAAGGTGATCTGGGCGATCCGCGCTGCGTCTCCCAACACCACCATCGAAATTCTGACCCCGGACTTCCTGAAGAAGCCCGGCGCGCTGGAGCGTGTCGTCGCGGCGAAGCCCGATGTTTTCAACCACAATATGGAAACCGTTCCCGGCAATTACCTCACGGTTCGCCCCGGTGCGCGTTATTTCCATTCCGTGCGCCTGTTGCAGCGCGTCAAGGAACTGGACCCCACCATGTTCACCAAATCAGGTATCATGGTCGGCCTTGGCGAAGAGCGCAACGAAGTGCTGCAGTTGATGGACGATCTGCGCAGTGCTGACGTGGACTTCCTGACTATCGGCCAGTATCTGCAGCCGACCCGCAAGCACCACAAGGTCGAGGCTTACGTCACGCCGGAGGAATTCAAGTCCTATGAGACGGTCGCCTATACCAAGGGCTTCCTGATGGTCTCCTCCAGCCCGCTGACGCGTTCTTCCCACCATGCGGGCGACGATTTTGCACGCCTGCGCGCAGCCCGCGAGAAGAAGCTTCTGGCCGCTGCGGAGTAAGTGGGCGGGGCGGGCAATTTCTCTCACGCGTCATCCTTGGATTTGTCCCGAGGATGACGTTGCTGCTTTCACCTGAAGTCAAGCCACAACCTTCTCCGGCCGATGCGCGCGCATGCACAGGATGACGCTCAGCACGACTGAGCAAATCGCCAGGACTTCTACGATTGTTGGCCCACGACCTTCCCAGAGGAAACCGTAGAGCAAGGCAAAGAGCGTCTCGAACAGGATCATCTGCCCAACCATAGTGAGCGGCAGCAGGCGGCTCATGCGGTTCCAGAGAGCATTTCCGAGAATGGATGCGGTGAACCCGAGACCGGCGGCGATGGCCGCAAAATGCAGCCAGTCCTCGGAACTATGGCTTTCCCCGCCGAAAGCAAAGGCCGGTATGGCGAGCGCCAGCGCCAGCCCTCCGGTCACCACACCCGTCATCATGTTCCAGTCGTCGGCGCTGACATCGTGAAGGCGTGACAGCCAGCGGGCATTGCCAACCGCAAAGGCCGTCCATGAGGCGAGCGCGCCAAGCGCACAGGCCAGCCCGATAAGGCGGGAGACATCCAGCCCCGCATCGTTTTCTGTCAGCGACTGCCAGGATATGCCGATAATGCCGATTGCGCCAAAGGCGAGCGACGGCCACAGACGCTTGAGCGATACCGCGCCATGATCGCGCGTGCCGATGATGGTGACGGCAACCGGCAGGAAGCCGATGATGATGGACGTGAAGGCAACGCCGCTCAGTTTCACCGCCGTTGATATGAAGACATAATAGGCGATGTTGCCGATCATGCTCAGCCAGCCGAGCGCGATCCATTCGCGCGCACCGAAATGGGCAGATACCCGTTTCAGGCGCGGTCCGATGATGATGAGCGAAATCAGCCCGTAGGTCAGGTAACGGGCCGTCGACAGTTGCAGGGCGGAAAAATCCGGTACGAGTTTCGGGGCGAGAAAGATCGCACCCCAGAGAGCGCCCGCCATCATGCCGTAGATAACACCGAGGCTTGTCTTGTTCATGTCATGTCACATCCGCATTCACGATTGCCCGCGATGTGCCACAGCCACGTACGGCTGTCTTGACAAAAACTCCTGAGAGAAGAGGTGCTGTGCTTTCACTGAATTCCGAAGGCCCGGCGATAAGCGGCAGGCGTTTTGCCCATCGCGTTGCGCATGGCGCGCGTCAGTGCCGTCTGGTCGGAGAAGCCGGCCCGCAAGGCAATTTCCGCAATCGGCAATGTGGAGTGGCGCAGCAATGCGCAGACCTTGTCCATGCGCAGCTCTGCAAGCCAGCGGTGAGGAGGGAGGCTGAACTCTTCCAGAAACAGCGCATGCAGGCGGCTATCGCTGATCGCGGCGCAGGATGCGAGCGTCTCGATGGTCCAGGGGAAAAATGGCTCCGCTCTGACGATCTCGCCCAGCGCATGCAGGCGGTGGCGGATATCGGTCTTTTCAGTCGCAAGGCTGTCGATCAGGAGCGGTGCCCAGAGGTTCGCAATATCCTCACGCGGCCCATCCGATCCGATGACGCCGCGCATGTAAGCGATCAGCTGCCGTGTATCCCGTGCGATATCGAGAAACGGCTTGTGGACAAATCTCTCCAGCACCTGTTCGGGAACAGCAGTTTCGTTGATATCGACCACCAGCGACCGGTTGATCGTCGTCGCTTCCTGTGTGTGCGATGTGTTGGGATGAATGAAGACCGCGCGCCCGGTGGACAATTCGTCCTGTAGCCCTGCTACATCGATCCGCAGACATCCCGAGACCGGAAGAACGATCTGCACGAAGCCGTGCCGTTCCTTCGGTCTTTCCTGCGTATAGGTTCTGATATCGGCGGATGCGGCGATCATGAGATTGTCATTTCCATCGTGCAAAGAAACGGCCGCCTCGAAAAGCGGCCGGTTTCAGTCCTGATTATGACATCGTCTTGAAGATTGGGCCAGCCGGCTTTATCGAGCCGGCGTCTAACATTCTTCCTTGGCGGTCGATTCGCCGCGTTTGCGCTTGCGCAAAACCGGCTTGTTCTCTCTCGCCTCGCATTTCGCAACGTCGATGAGATAGGCAAGCATCGGCATTTCGTTCATCGATGCAAGTTGCTTGGCGGATTCGAGAAGGTTGATGATGTTGGAAAAATCGTCCATCGGCTCACTCAGTGGCTCAAAGCGGGTTATGTGGGTGTGAACCCAGGGATGAATAAGCGCGGTGAAAATGGGAGGTTCCAGCGCCGTTGCATCCCATGGGTGTAATATTAGTCGCAAATAAATAGCAATCCCTGCGAGGGGGTTGCAATAGTTAAATTTCCGTAACATCGGACGCCGCGGCCATGCCGCCGCAGAATAATAGCCGCGCTATTTAAAAATGGCATGGTGGCGAAGACGAGGTTTATTCGATGCCGAACTATCTTGAAAACGTGGAGGACGCGGCTGCGATTATCGCATCTGCGCAGCGTATTTCGGTCGTAGGTTGCTCCGGAGGCGGAAAATCTACGCTTTCCCGGAAGCTCGTAAGACGCTTTGGATTTGAATACATTTCCATGGATCGCGATATTTTCTGGTTGCCCGGCTGGCAGGCACGCCCGCGCCAAGAACAGCGGCAAAGGATCGCCGCCATCGTCACCAAAGACCGGTGGCTGATGGACGGCAGCAATCCATCGTCTTTCGACATGCGTCTGCCGAGATCCGACATCGTCCTTTGGGTGCGCATGCCGCGTTGGCTTTGCCTTTGGGGCGCCATCACCCGGATTGCCAAGGGGTATGGCAAGGCGCGTCCTGAAATGGCTGAAGGCTGCCCCGAAAGACTGGATCTCGATTTCCTGCGCTATATCTGGAATTTCGAACGCCGACACGCTCCGATCTTCGAGCAGAATTTCGCGCTTTATGGTCCCAACGTGCCGGTATTCCAGCTTAAAAGCCGAAAACAGCTTCGCCGCCTTCTTGATCTTCTTGTTGTCGAGGATTAACTCCCGCTCATGCCACAGTTCGAAACGCATCGCCTTGTAAAACACTCGCCCGACCGCATGTACGACCTCGTCGCCGATGTGGAGAAGTATCCACAGTTTCTGCCGCTTTGCGAAGCGCTGGTCATCCGCTCTCGCAAAGAGCGGGACGGCAAGACTCTGCTGGTGGCTGATATGACGGTGGGCTACAAGGCCATTCGCGAGACCTTCACCACGCAGGTGCTGCTGAACCCGGCAGAGCGCGCTATCGACGTGAAATATATCGACGGCCCGTTCAAATATCTCGACAATCGCTGGCGTTTTGAAGCCTCCGCAGAGGGCGGCTCGGCCATTCATTTTTTCATCGAGTATGAATTCAAGAACCGGCTGCTCGGTGCGGTCATGGGATCGATGTTCGACAGGGCCTTCCGCATGTTCGCCGAAGCCTTCGAGACCCGCGCCGATAAAATCTACGCGGACCCAGCCTGATTGAGGGTAATCAGCATCTCGAGCGCCGTTCTGATGGTCGCAAGACGGATTTCCGTGCGCCCGATCTCTCCGTAGTGCATTTCATGGTGCAGGATTTTACCGCTGCGCGACCTGGCGGCCAGATGCACCAGCCCCACCGGTTTTTCAGCCGAACCTCCGCCCGGACCGGCAATGCCGGTCACGGCCACGGCAAAATCCGCCCGGGAACGAAATAGCGCGCCATGCGCCATTTGCAGCGCGGTCTGTCGGGATACGGCGCCGAAATTCGCCAGCGTCTCAATTCCAACCCCAAGCATGTCCATCTTGGCCTGGTTCGTGTAGGTGACGAAGCCGCGATCGACGACGGCAGAAGAGCCGGCGATTTCCGTCAGCGAACCAGCAATCAGGCCGCCCGTACAGCTTTCCGCCGTCGAGACCATGAAGCCGCCGGCGGTAAAGTCAGAAATGATCCGCCGCGCCAGTTCTTGTATATCCGCAGGAAAGAGGCTCATAGCGGTCTGCCCTTGTAGACCACAGTGGCAGTGGCAATCGCAGCAATACCTTCGCGGCGGCCGACGAAGCCAATCGTCTCGTTGGTGGTCGCCTTGACCGAGCAGCGCTCCAGCGCGATGCCGAGAATGTCGGAAAGCGCCTCACGCATGGCCTGCCGATGCGGTCCGATGCGCGGCGCTTCGGCAATCAGCGAGACATCGGCATTCATGATCGTGCCGCCATTGCCGCGGACTACCTTGGCCGCGTGTTCGAGGAAGATGCGCGAAGCGGCACCCTTCCATTGCGGATCGGAAGGCGGGAAGTGATCGCCTATGTCGCCAGCGCCGCAGGTGGCGAGCAGGGCATCCGTCAGCGCATGCAGCGCCACATCGGCATCCGAATGGCCTTTGAGTTTCTGGTCGTGTTCGATGAAGACGCCGCACAGTGTCACACCGTCTCCTGCTTCCAGCTGGTGCACGTCGTAACCATTGCCGGTGCGCACGTCAGGCAGTCCGTAGGAGAGCTTTTCATCGGCCATGGCGATATCCCGCTTGAGAGTGAGTTTCACATTGTCGACCGAGCCTTCGGTCAGCGTCACAGGCAGACTTGCCCACTCGGCGATCGAGGCGTCATCGGTAAAGTCGGTTTTTCCAGATGTGGCAGCAGCACGATGCGCGGCGAGGATTTCGCCATAACCGAAGCTTTGCGGTGTCTGCGCCGCATAAAGACCCTGCCTTGAAACCGTTTCCGCGACAGAATCGCCTGCGCCACGCTTCAGCGTATCAGTGACGGGCAGGGCAGGCAGAACGCCGACAGCGCCCGCCTTGTGCAGCGCCACGATGCGTTCCAGCATGTCCACGGCGATGAAAGGCCGCACGGCATCGTGGATCATCACATGTGTGAGGTCTTGCGCGGCCAGCGCTTCCAGACCAGCGAGCACCGATTGCTGCCGGGTTGCGCCGCCCGTGACGGTGGCGATCCGCTCCCCGGCATTCAGCCGTTCAAGGATTGGTGACAGGAGTGCCGCATCGTCGGCATGGATAACGACCACGATAGGATATGTGCCTGCCCAGGCAAAAAAGGTCGACAATGTATGCTCGATCACGGCCTTGCCACCGATCGGGCGATATTGTTTCGGCCCTTCCTCGGGGGAGCCGGCTCTTTCTCCGCGTCCTGCGGCGACAACCACGATGCCGAGTTTCATAGTACTTTCCTGCATTGGTCTTATGCTTTGTGCGCAACCCTTAATGGTTGACAGTCCTGCTCTAGCGTTTCAAAACCCGAATGGCCAGCCCGATAAGCCGCCCACCCGCACCCACATGCCGCAGGATCGGTCATCCCGTTTGTTCAAACCTGCACAAATTGCCGCCGCCAGCAAAACAGGCAGGCAGGCCACGCGCAAATAAAAGGTGCAACCCTGTAAAAGTGCTTGGCAACTGCGCAAACACTGTCTAAAAATAATGCATATAACTCTTCTGCACGAAAGATCATCACTTGCCCCTTCCGGAGTTGTCAGTCCCGTTCAGCATCGGCTCAGTCGCGATCCGTAATCGCGCAGTGCTGGCGCCTATGTCGGGCGTGACAGATTTGCCTTTCCGTCAGCTCGCCTGGCGTTACGGCGCGGGCCTTGTGGTGACTGAAATGGTCGCAAGCCGGGAACTTGTCGCCAATCGTGGGGAATCCTGGGCGCGGCTGAAAAATGCCGGGATGGTTCCGCATATGGTGCAGCTCGCCGGACGCGAAGCCCATTTCATGGCGGAAGCGGCAAAAATTGCGGCTGACAATGGCGCTGGCATCATCGACATCAATATGGGTTGTCCGGCCAAGAAGGTGACGGGCGGGTACTCCGGTTCAGCCTTGATGCGGGATCCTGACCATGCGCTGTCGTTGATCGAGGCGACCGTCGGCGCGGTCGATGTGCCCGTGACGCTGAAGATGCGGCTCGGCTGGGATGAAAACACCATCAATGCACCCGAAATTGCTCGCCGCGCTCAAGCCGCTGGCATCCAGCTCATCACCATTCACGGCCGCACCCGCATGCAGTTTTACGAAGGACGGGCGAACTGGGATGCCATTCGCGCCGTGCGGGAGGTGATTTCCGTGCCGCTGATCGCCAATGGCGATGTCGAGACCGCCGAAGATGCGCGTGAAATCCTCAGCCGTTCCGGCGCGGATGCCGTTATGGTCGGTCGCGGTGCACAGGGTCAACCCTGGCTGCCGGCGGTACTGGCCGGACATGCAGCGCCGCAACTCGCCGATATTGCCGATATCGCCGTCGAACATTACGACATGATGCTCGAATTTTATGGAAGGGAAGCCGGTCTTCGGCATGCCCGCAAACATCTGGGCTGGTATCTCGACCGTTTCGCGACGGAGATCGCCACCACCGACAAGGCTAAAATCATGACATCGCGTGATACGGGGGAAGTGGCTGATCTGCTGCGCTCCGCCCTTTGCGACAATGCGGGCGAAGAAGCCGCAAGGAAGGCCGCATGAGCGCTGATAAACACAGCCCGGCAGATGCGAACCCGCTCGCCATGGCGGTTCTGAACGCGGTGCAGAATCCCGTTATTCTGGTGGATGCCGAAGGTTTCATCGCTTTTGCCAATTGGGAAGCAGAAGCTTTTTTCGGGGCCAGCGCCTCCCATCTCGCCCGCTACCGCGTCTCCACCTTCATTCCCTTCGGCAGTCCGCTGCTTGCGCTGATCGATCAGGTGCGGGAACGCCGCGCGCCGGTAAATGAATATCGGGTCGATCTGAGCTCCCCCCGGCTTGGACAGGACAAGCTCGTCGATCTCTATGTCGCGCCTGTTGTCAGCGAGCCGGGGTCTGTTGTCGTCGTCTTCCAGGAACGGTCGATGGCTGACAAGATCGACCGGCAATTGACCCATCGGGCTGCTGCACGCTCTGTCACCGGCCTTGCCTCGATGCTGGCGCATGAGATCAAAAACCCGCTTTCGGGCATTCGTGGTGCCGCGCAGCTTCTCGAGACATCGGTTGCCGATGAGGACCGTGCGCTGACGCGGCTGATCTGCGACGAGACCGATCGTATCGTCTCGCTGGTTGACCGCATGGAAGTGTTTTCCGACGAGCGTCCGGTGGACCGCGTGCCGGTCAACATCCATTCGGTGCTCGACCATGTGAAGGCCATAGCCAAGGCTGGCTTTGCCCGCAACATCAAGATTTCCGAGAATTATGATCCATCGCTGCCGGCGGTCTATGCCAATCGCGACCAGCTGGTGCAGGTCTTTCTCAATCTGGTGAAAAACGCGGCGGAAGCCGTCGGGAATCAGTCGGAGGGCGAGATCGTGCTGACGACGGCATATCGTCCCGGCATGCGCATGTCCGTGGCAGGCAGCCGCGAACGCATCTCGCTGCCGCTTGAGTTTTGCGTCCATGACAATGGGCCGGGAGTGCCGGCCGATCTCCTGCCGCATCTCTTCGACCCCTTCATTACCACCAAGACGAATGGTTCGGGCCTGGGTCTGGCGCTTGTCGCCAAACTGATTGGCGCCCATGGCGGCATTGTCGAATGCGACAGCCAGAACCATCGCACGACTTTCCGCGTATTGATGCCCGTCTCGCCTGAAGTGGCGCTGGACGACCGCATCTTGCCGAACTCGACAGGAAATGACAGATGACAGCTACTATCCTCGTCGCCGATGATGATGCCGCGATCCGCACCGTGCTTAATCAGGCGCTCAGCCGTGCCGGTTACGATGTGCGCATCACGTCCAATGCCGCAACGCTCTGGCGCTGGGTTTCTGCCGGCGAGGGCGATCTGGTCGTTACCGATGTCGTGATGCCCGATGAAAACGCCTTCGATCTGCTTCCGCGCATCAAGAAGGCCCGCCCGGACCTGCCGGTTCTGGTGATGAGTGCCCAAAACACTTTCATGACCGCGATCAAGGCCTCGGAAAAGGGCGCTTACGATTACCTGCCCAAGCCCTTCGACCTGACGGAGCTGATTGCCATCATCGGCCGCGCCCTGTCGGAGCCGAAGCGCAAGCCCGCCAAACTGGACGACGATATGCAGGACGGCATGCCGCTCGTCGGCCGCTCGGCCGCCATGCAGGAAATCTACCGGGTTCTCGCCCGCCTGATGCAGACCGATCTGACGCTGATGATTACCGGCGAATCCGGCACCGGCAAGGAACTGGTGGCGCGCGCGCTGCATGATTACGGCAAGCGCCGCAACGGCCCCTTCGTCGCCATCAACATGGCGGCAATCCCGCGTGATCTGATCGAATCCGAACTGTTCGGCCATGAGAAGGGCGCCTTCACCGGCGCGCAGAACCGCTCGACCGGCCGTTTCGAACAGGCCGAGGGCGGCACGCTGTTTCTCGACGAAATCGGCGATATGCCAATGGACGCCCAGACGCGGCTGCTGCGCGTATTGCAGCAGGGCGAATATACGACGGTGGGCGGACGCACGCCGATCAGGACCGATGTTCGCATCGTCGCCGCCACCAACAAGGACCTGAAGCAGTCGATCAACCAGGGCCTTTTCCGCGAAGACCTCTATTACCGCCTGAACGTCGTGCCGCTGCGGCTACCGCCGCTGCGCGACCGCGCTGAGGATATTCCCGATCTTGTGCGCCATTTCATCCAGACGGGTGAGAAGGAGGGGCTGGAAGGAAAGCGTTTCGAGACCGAGGCGCTGGAAGTCATGAAGGCCTATGCCTGGCCCGGCAACGTGCGCGAACTCGAAAACCTGATCCGTCGCCTGATGGCGCTTTATCCGCAGGAAGTCATCACCCGCGAGATCATCGAGCAGGAATTGCAGTCGGATGTTCCAGACAGCCCGCTCGACAAGATGGCGGTCCGCACCGGCTCGTTGACCATTTCGCAGGCGGTCGAGGAAAACATGCGGGATTATTTCGCAAGTTTCGGCGAAGGCCTGCCGCCGCCAGGTCTCTACGACCGTGTTCTGCGCGAACTGGAATATCCGCTCATTCTCGCCGCCCTGACGGCGACGCGCGGTAACCAGATCAAGGCTGCCGATCTTCTTGGCCTCAACCGCAATACGCTGCGCAAGAAGATTCGCGAGCTTGGCGTTTCCGTGTATCGCAGCTCCCGCCCCAGCTGAGAATGTTGACAAGGCCGCGGTTGTCGTTGCATTTTCGCCACATTGTGTTGCTTGGAAAACACTAGGATGGAGAGAGATTCGCCGGCACGAGGCGGATTCGCCCATTTTCATGAATGTGGTGCTGGCTAGCCAGCGATTGGGAGAAATGCATGCGGAAACCCGCCGCCGAGAAAGCCGTTGCCGAAGACGCAGCGGGAATGGTGGTAGCCGATCGCAGGATGTCTTTCGCTCTGCCGGGGCTGGTGCTTGCCGGTGTCGCCCTTGTTTGCGCCATACTGACACTTTTCGTGCTTCTGGGCGTAACACCGATTGCGCCGACATCGAATGTCGTCATCGCCTCGGTCGTCATCAATTCGGTCTTTGTGATCGGACTGATCTTTCTCATCGGTCGGGAAATCAACCGCCTGCTGAAAGCGCGGAAAAAGGGCAGGGCGGCGGCACGATTGCATGTGCGCATCGTCGTGCTGTTTTCCATCGTTGCGATTACACCGGCCGTTCTCGTCGCCATCTTCGCCAGTCTGACGCTGAATGTCGGTCTCGACCGCTGGTTTGCGCTACGTACCCAGTCGATCGTCGATTCCTCCAGCAATATTGCCCAGGCCTATATGATGGAGAATGCCGGTTATCTTCAGGGACAGACCCTGTCGATGGCCACCGACCTCGACCGCAATCGCGCGCTCTTTTATCTCGACCGCACCGGCTTCGTCGATCTCATGACCCGTCAGGCCAAGGGCCGTGGTCTTCTCGGCGCATTCCTGGTGCAGGAAGACGGCGACGCCGTCGCGCAAGCCGATATCAAGACGGAAAAGCCGCTTCCGGCCATTCCGCACGATGCGCTTGAAAAGGCCGCCGCTGGTCAGCCAACCCTTATTCCGCCTGGCATCACCAATCTCGTCGGCGCCATCATCAAGCTCGAGGGCATCAGCGGTACGTTTCTTTATACCGTGCGTGCCGTCGATCCCAAGGTAATGGGCGCGATGCGGCTGATGGAAGAGAACCGCGCCGAATACAAGGCGATGGAGGCCGGCCGTGCGCCGTTGCAGATTGCGTTTGCAATCCTTTATCTCGGTTTCGCGCTGATCGTGCTTCTGGCGGCGATCTGGACCGCGATTGCGGTGGCCGACCGTATCGTGCGTCCTATCCGTCTCCTCATCAGCGCCGCAGACAGTGTAGCCACCGGGAACATGCATGTGCTGGTTCCCGTTCGCGCCATCGATGGCGACGTTGGCCGCCTGTCGCGCACCTTCAACAAGATGGTCTCGGAACTGCGCAGCCAACAGGAACAGATCATTGAAGCGAAAGACGACATCGATGATCGCCGCCGCTTCATCGAGGCCGTATTGTCGGGCGTTACCGCCGCCGTTATCGGCATTGATGAAAACCGCAGGATCACCATCGTCAATCCTTCGGCTGAAGAATTCGTGGCGCTTTCCTCCGACCAGCTGATCGGCGCGCAACTATCTGATATCGCGCCTGAAATCGAAGAGGTCGTGACCGAGGCCAACACTTGGTCGCGCGGCAATTTCCGCAAGCAGATCAACATCATGCGGCGCGGCACCGAACGGACGCTCAATGTGCAGGTGACCCGTGAGGATGCACGCGACAGCCGCGACAGCTACGTCATCACGCTCGACGATATCACCGATCTCGTCATTGCCCAGCGCTCGACCGCCTGGTCCGACGTCGCGCGGCGTATTGCGCATGAGATCAAGAATCCTCTGACACCTATCCAGCTTTCCGCCGAGCGCATCAAACGCCGCTTCGGCAAGCAGATCGACGAGAACGATCGCGCCATCTTTGACCAGTGTACGGACACCATCGTCCGGCAGGTTGGTGACATCGGCCGGATGGTGGATGAATTCTCGGCCTTTGCGCGCATGCCGAAGCCCACGAAGGAAAAGTCGGACCTGCGTTCGATCTTGAAGGACGCGGCATTCCTGCGCGAAATAAGCGCCGCAGACACGAAATTCTCCACGGAATTTGGCGATGTCCCGCTGGAGGGCATGTTCGATGCCCGCATGCTGGGACAGGCGTTCGGCAATCTCATCAAGAATGCAACGGAAGCGATCGAGGCAGTGGAAGGCGAAAAGCGGCCAGGCAAAATCCTGGTGCGCGCATCCTTCGACGAGGCCAATTCGCGGTTCGTGGCTGACATCATCGACAATGGCAGAGGCTTGCCCGTCGAGAACCGTCACCGCATTCTCGAACCCTATATGACGATGCGGGACAAGGGCACGGGCCTCGGCCTCGCCATCGTCAAGAAAATCATCGAAGAGCATGGCGGGTATCTGGAACTCCACGATGCCCCGCCGGAGTTCGACCATGGCCACGGTGCCATGATCAGAGTGCTGCTGCCCTATATCGAGGCGGTCGGCGGCAAAAATAACAAGGAAGCAGCATATGGCGTCTGATATTCTGGTCGTGGATGACGAGGCGGACATTCGCGAAATCGTAGCGGGTATTCTTTCCGATGAAGGCCACGAGACGCGCATGGCGTTCGACAGCGACAGCGCGCTGGCCGCCATTTCCGAACGCGTTCCGCGTCTCATCTTTCTCGACATCTGGATGCAGGGGTCGAAGCTCGACGGTCTGGCCCTGCTGGACGAGATCAAGAGCCGCCATCCCGATATCCCTGTTGTGATGATTTCCGGTCACGGCAACATCGAAACCGCCGTCAACGCCATCAAGCGCGGCGCGTTCGATTTTATTGAGAAACCGTTCAAGGCGGACCGCCTGATCCTGATTGCCGAACGCGCGCTGGAGAACTCCAAGCTGAAGCGGGAGGTGCAGGAACTCAAGAAGCGCACCGGCGACGCGGTTGAACTCGTCGGCGCGTCGCTTGCGGTTTCCCAACTTCGCCAGACCATTGACCGCGTGGCGCCCACCAACAGCCGCATCATGATCCTCGGCCCCTCCGGTTCCGGAAAGGAGCTGGTGGCGCGCATGGTGCACAAGAAATCCTCGCGTGCCACAGGACCTTTCGTTGCGCTGAACGCTGCGACCATCACGCCGGACCGCATGGAAATTGCCTTGTTCGGTACCGAAGGTCTGCCCGGGCAGCCGCGCAAGGTGGGCGCTCTGGAAGAGGCCCATCGCGGTGTTCTCTATCTCGATGAAGTTGGCGAGATGCCGCGCGAAACGCAGAACAAGATCCTGCGCGTGCTGGTCGATCAGCAGTTCGAGCGTGTCGGTGGCGGCAAGCGGGTAAAGGTGGATGTACGCATCATCTCCTCAACTGCCCATCACCTCGAAAGCCTGATCGCCGAAGGCCAGTTCCGCGAAGATCTATACCATCGCCTCGCCGTGGTGCCGGTGAAGGTGCCGGCGCTGTCCGAGCGGCGTGAGGATATTCCTTTCCTCGTCGACATGTTCATGCGGCAGATTTCCGAACAGGCCGGCATCCGCCCGCGCAAGATCGGCGATGACGCCATGGCCGTTCTCCAGACGCATGATTGGCCGGGTAACATTCGCCAGCTCCGCAACAATATCGAGCGGCTGATGATTCTGGCACGCCCCGAAGGCGGTGAGGCACCAATCTCGGCAGACATGTTGCCGGCGGATATTGGCGACATGCTGCCGAAGATTTCGGCGCAAGGCGATCAGCACATCATGACCCTGCCGTTGCGCGAAGCACGTGAAATGTTCGAGCGCGACTATCTGGTTGCCCAGATCAACCGCTTCGGCGGCAATATTTCGCGAACGGCGGAATTTGTCGGCATGGAAAGATCGGCACTGCATCGCAAACTGAAATCTCTCGGCGTATAAGAGACGAAGGCCCAAGTCGTCGTAATCGATTATTCCGTCAGAGAGACAGCATGAAAGTCATCATTTGCGGCGCAGGGCAGGTGGGTTACGGCATTGCCGAACAACTGTCGCGCGAGGATAATGAGGTATCGGTCATCGATACCTCCGCGACCCTCATTACCGCCATTACAGAGACGCTGGATGTGCGCGGTTATGTCGGCCATGGCGCCCATCCCGACATGCTGGCAAAGGCGGGTGCGGACCAGGCCGACATGATCATCGCCGTGACCCTGCATGACGAGATCAATATCGTCGCCTGCGAGGTTGCGCATGCGCTGTTCAGCGTTCCGACCAAGATCGCCCGCATCCGCGACCAAAGCTATCTGAAACCGGAATATGCCGATCTGTTCAGCCGCGAAAACATGTCGATCGACGTGACGATTTCGCCTGAAGTCGAAGTCGGCAAGATGGTACTCAGGCGCATCGCCTTTCCGGGTGCCACCGATGTCGTGCGTTTCGCCGACGACACGGTCTTCATGCTGGCAATCGAGTGCATGGAGGACTGCCCGGTCATCAACACGCCACTGCAGCAGCTTTCCAACCTCTTTCCGGACCTTATCGCAACCGTGGTGGGTGTCTACCGGAACGGCATCCTCAAGGTCGCGCACTCCTCCGAGCAGCTGCGCGTCGGCGACCTCGCTTATGTCATCTGTCAGCGCCAGCACGCACGCCGCACCCTTGGCCTCTTCGGCCATGAGGAGCAGGAGGCGCAGCGCATCGTCATTGCGGGCGCCGGCAATATTGGCCACTTCGTCGCGCAGAAGATCGAGGAGTTGCAGCCTAAGACGCGGGTAAAGATCATCGAGGCGGATCGCGACAGGGCTATTGCCGCATCGGAACAGCTCAGCAACACCATTGTTATGCATGGTTCGGCGCTGGACCAGAAGATTTTGCTGCAGGCCGATATTCAGGATGCGGATCTGATCGTGACGCTCACCAACAGCGATCAGACCAATATACTGGCGGCGGTGATGGCCAAGCAGCTCGGCTGCAAATCCAACCTTGCATTGTTGAACAGCTCGTCCTTTCACGAGGTTGCGGATTCACTCGGTCTCGACGCCTATATCAATCCCAGGGCCGTTACCATTTCGCGCGTTCTCCAGCATGTGCGCAAGGGCCGTATCCGGTCGGTTTATGCCGTTCAGCGCGGCTCGGCAGAGGTAATCGAGGCAGAGGCGCTGGAGACTTCGCCGCTGGTCGGCCAGTCCTTCCGTGACATCGATATGCCTGATGGCGTGCGCATCGGCGCGATCTATCGCGACGGTGTGGTGATCCGCCCGGACGGCAGCACGAAGATCAAGGCGAAGGACCGCGTCGTGCTGTTTGCATCTGCCGATGCGGTGCGCGACGTGGAACAGCTTTTCCGGGTTTCGATACAATATTTCTGACTGTTTCGAATCGAAAAAGCAGGTCAATACTCGTACTCATTCGGCTGTTTTCGCCGTTGCGGAACAGGACACGATTTGATACCAGAGTTGCAGGTCGGCCAAGCGGGGGACTAGACTCGGCCGGCTTATTATTGATTGATTATTTTCCGGTATCCCTGCCGGCAAAAAAGAAAGAAGCGGCGCCATGGCGGAACGTTCTCAAAACCTTCAGGATCTTTTCCTCAATACCGTTCGTAAGCAAAAGATTTCGCTCACGATTTTCCTGATCAACGGCGTCAAGCTGACGGGCGTTGTCACTTCCTTCGATAATTTCTGCGTGCTTCTGCGCCGTGACGGTCACTCGCAGCTTGTTTACAAGCATGCGATCTCCACCATCATGCCCGGCCAGCCGATGCAGATGTTCGAGAGCGAAGAAGGCGCAGCCTGATCAGGCTCCCTCAACGGTATCTTCGATATAAGCTGACCTGAACCGGGAACATTTCCGGTTCAATCAGGTTAATCCAGATAGTCGTCCGCACGGATGCGGTCGGCTGCAATGTCATTTCTTGATAAGGCTGAACCCATTACGACGCGCGACACCTCGAACGAATCGATCATCCCCGAACAGGAAAAGCACCGCGACGACATGCGTGCGGTGGTCATCGTGCCTGTCCTCAAGCAGCAGCGCGAAAACCGTGATGCTGTGGCGGGTCCGGTTTCTCCTGTACGGTCTGTTGAGGCCAAGCTTGAGGAAGCAAAGGGGCTGGCGCTCGCCATTGATCTTGAGGTGACGCAAGGTCTTGTCGTGCCGGTCAACCAGCCGCGTCCGGCGACATTGTTTGGAACCGGCAAGATCGAGGAAATCGGCCATCTTCTGGATGAAACCAATTCCGGTCTGGTGATCGTCGATCATCCTTTGACTCCGGTGCAGCAGCGCAATCTTGAAAAGCAATGGAATGCGAAGGTCATCGACAGGACGGGCCTGATCCTCGAAATCTTCGGCCGCCGCGCCTCCACCAAGGAAGGCACGTTGCAGGTCGATCTTGCGCATCTGAACTATCAGAAGGGCCGCCTCGTCAGAAGCTGGACCCACCTTGAACGCCAGCGCGGCGGCGCGGGTTTCATGGGGGGTCCGGGTGAAACGCAGATCGAGGCCGACCGTCGGCTGCTGCAGGATCGCATCGTCAAGCTCGAGCGCGAGCTGGAGCAGGTGGTGCGCACCCGCCAGCTTCACCGCGCCAAGCGCCGCAAGGTGCCGCACCCGATCGTGGCGCTGGTCGGTTATACCAATGCCGGCAAGTCCACCCTGTTCAATCGCATTACCGGCGCTGGCGTTCTGGCGGAAGACATGCTGTTCGCGACGCTCGATCCAACCTTGCGCCGCATGAAGCTGCCGCATGGCCGCACGGTTATCCTGTCCGATACCGTCGGTTTCATCTCCGATCTGCCGACACATCTCGTCGCCGCTTTCCGCGCAACGCTGGAAGAGGTGCTGGAAGCCGATCTTATTTTGCACGTGCGCGACATGTCCGATCCGGATAATGCCGCCCAGTCGGCCGATGTGCTGCGCATTCTTGGCGATCTCGGTATTGACGAGAAGGAAGCCGAAAAGCGCATCATCGAGGTCTGGAACAAGGTCGATCGTCTCGAACCAGAAGCGCATGACGCCATCATTGAACGTGCCGAGGGCCGCTCCGATATTCGTGCCGTTTCGGCGGTCACGGGCGAGGGCGTCGATGCCCTGATGGACGAGATTTCCGGCCGTCTGTCAGGTGTCCTGACGGAAACGACTGTCGTCCTCTCCGTCGAGCAATTGCCGCTGATCTCATGGGTCTACAGCAACTCCATCGTGGATAGCCGCGAAGACAATGAGGACGGTTCGGTTTCCCTTGATGTGCGCCTGTCGGAAGCGCAGGCCACCGAGCTGGAACGGAAGCTTGGAAAGGCAACCATCCGCGAGCGGGAAGACTGGGAGCAGTAAACGCTCCCAGAACGATTGCGGTATATTCCCTTATACTCAACGTCATCCTTGGGCTTGTCCCAAGGATCTAGACACACAGATACAATCAGGACGTCGCAGATGCTCGGGGCAGGCCAGAGCGTGACGCAGGAGAGGTCTAGATTTTCGTCACCACTGTCGAAAGCACCGGGCGCTCTGAATTTTTCGGCATATCTGGGTTATCAGGACGAAACCATATCCAGCGAGCGTTCGATGCGTTTTGCCGCCTGCCACAGGTCTTCCATTCTCTCAAGGCTCGCTTCCTGAAGCGTTTCGCCATTTTCGGTGAGCGACGTCTCGATGTGATTGAAACGCCTCCGGAATTTCGTGTTGGTGCCGCGCAGCGCGTCTTCCGGATCGGCCTTGACGTGACGGCCGATATTGACCAGCGCGAAGATGAGATCGCCAAGTTCATCAGAGACCTTCTCCGGCTTTCCCTCCGCTAGCGCTTCACGCAGTTCGGCGATTTCCTCCTCGATCTTGTCGAGAATGGGGGCTGGATCCGACCAATCGAAACCGACACGCGCAGCCTGTTCCTGCAACTTCAGAGCCTCGGTCAGAGCCGGCTGGCTACGCTGCACACTGCCTAAAAAGCCGGCCTTGAAATCCTCGGTGATACCGCGGCGGGCGCGGCGTTCCGCACGCTCGCGCTTTTCCTCGGCCTTGATCTGGTCCCATTGCAGCTTGACGCTGTCAGGCGTATTGGCGGCGGAAACGGCAAAGACGTGCGGATGGCGGCGGATCATTTTGGACGTCACGGCCTCAACCACGTCGCCAAAGGCGAATTCGCCCCGTTCCTCGGCGATGCGGGCATGGAAAACCACCTGCAGCAACAGGTCGCCCAGTTCTTCGCAAAGATCGTCCATATCCTTGCGCTCGATGGCGTCGGCAACCTCATAAGCCTCTTCGATGGTGTAAGGCTTGATCGTCTCGAAGGTCTGGACGACATCCCAGGGGCAGCCGGTTTCCGGCTGGCGCAGGGCTTCCATGATCTCGATCAGGCGGGAAATATCCTTCGAGGCTTCCATAGTCTTTCAAACCTTCGTTCTTTATTTTCATACATATCCAGGCGGAAAACCGTCTAGAAATGCTCTAGTTCAGCGGAATATCGTTGCCACTCTTCGATGACTGATAGCTGGTGGAAAGCTCGTCATAGGCAGCCTTGATGCGGGCCGTCTGCGCCTTCAACTCGGTCTTCAGCGGATCGTCTTCGCTCTCCACCAGATCGGCAATGAAGAAAGAGTTCCAGAAGGCGTTGCTGCGGCGATACCCGCCCGGCTCCAGCCCGAAAACTTCCTTGAGGATTTTCAGGTCGTGCGGGATGGCGAAAGCGTCGCGCGAATCCTCGTGGCTGAAAAAGGAGTAGAAATTATCGAAGCCGGCCCAGGTGATGGCGGACATGCACATGGTGCAGGGTTCATGGGTGGAAAGGAAAATCAATTCCTTGGTGTTCGGCTTCTCACCCAGCTCGTAAAACCGCTTCAGCGCGTGCACTTCGCCATGCCAGAGCGGGTTTTCCAACTCGTTATTCGTCTCCGCGATCACCAGCGACAGGTCGGATTTGCGCAGGATCGCCGCACCGAAAACCTTGTTGCCGAGGCTGACGCCGCGCGCCGTCAGGGGCAGGATATCGTGTTCGATAACATCGAGAAGACGGGCGGCGATGGTCGAGCTGGTCAAGGGTCTGATCCTTCGTACCGCCTCAGGGGGAAGCGGTTTTGCATGGAGATATCGACGAAAATAGTCCCTTCTTGTTCGGCGCGAGGGCCTGGTTTGTCAAGGGATTCTCATGGGATTTCGAGGCGTTCGACAGGGTTGATAAAGGTGTGCCGGTTAGTTTTCCTCAAAAACAGGGGTGTTCGAGAAATAAAAATCCAGGTGTCGGAAAGGCTTGAATTTCTGTTTCTTCAATCTTTCGCCGCAATGCGGGATAAATGCCCGATGCACAACGAACATGATTTTTCCGCTTCTGGCGATCGCCTTTCGACCTTCCCCGCGTTCTTCCGGGTTGAGGGACGGCAGGTCGCTGTTTTCGGCAATGGCGACGAGGCCTTTGCGAAGGTAAGGCTGCTTGCCAATACCAATGCACATATCATTGCTTATGCCGACGAGCCGGAAGCGGATTTTGCGCGCTATATCAGCGAAAACGGCATCGATCATCGGGCCTTGGGTTTCGCAAGCCAGCTGATTGAAGGCGCGACGCTGGTTTTTGCCGCCACTGGAGACGAGGCACTGGACCGTGAGATCGTTCTGGCTGCGCGCGCCAAGAAAATCCCCGCCAATGCGGTGGATCAGCCGGAGTTCTGCGATTTCTTCACGCCGGCACTCGTTGCCCGCGCACCCGTCGCCATCGCCATTGGCACCGAAGGCGCCGGCCCGGTTCTTGCCCAGATGATCCGCGCGCGTATCGATCAGATGCTGTCTCCGTCGCTGGGCAAGCTTGCGCGCCTCGCCGTGCACTATCGTGACGCTGCCGAGCAGAATGTTCCCAAGGGCGCGTTGCGGCGCAATTTCTGGCGCCGGTTCTTTTCCGGTGCTGTCGCAGATGCCGTCGCTCTCGGCGATACATCATCCGCCCGCCATGCCGCTGACCGTTTGCTGCAATCGCCCGAGCGCAGCGAAGGCCGCGTCTGGCTTGTGGGCGCTGGTCCCGGTGCTGAAGATTTGCTGACGCTGCGCGCGCAGCGCGTGCTGATGGAAGCGGATGTGATCGTCTATGATGCGCTAGTGCCGCAGGCAATCGTTGACATGGGGCGCCGCGACGCCGAGCGGCTGTCCGTCGGCAAACGCAAGGGGTGCCACAGCAAGTCGCAGGATGAGATCAACCGCCTGCTGGTGCGTCTTGGTAAAGACGGCAAGCGCGTCGTGCGCCTCAAATCCGGTGATCCGCTGGTCTACGGCCGGGCGGGAGAGGAAATGGCGGCGCTGCGCGATGCCGGTATAGGTTACGAGATCGTTCCGGGCATCACCTCCGCCTTCGCCGCTGCTGCGGATTTCGAATTGCCCTTGACGCTGCGCGGTGTCGCTTCGTCGCTGATTTTCACCACCGGCCACGATCTGACCGGCGATGTCCTGCCGGACTGGGCGCGGCTTGCCGTATCTGGTGCTACCATTGCTGTCTATATGGGCCGCAGCGTTGCCGCGTCGGTCGCGACGAGGCTGATAGAGGCAGGTCTGGGCGTGGAAACGACCGTAGCCGTCATCGAAAATGCCAGCCGCGCGGATCGCCGCCTGCTGCATGGCACTTTGAACGATCTGCCCGACCTCGAACATCGCGACGAACTGACCGGTCCGGTCATGGTCATCATCGGCGATGCGGTGGCGGGCGCCAATTTTGACAGGTCCGAGGCGCTCGCGCTTGTTGCGCGGCCAGCGAACCTTAAAAGGGAGTATGCAAATGGCTGACAAGGTTTTGACCGCCAACCGCCTGGGCGATGGGATCGCTGTATGGCTCGATGCCAATGGCGAATGGACGGAGAACCTGCAGGACGCAATCGTCGCCCGCCACGCAGAGGCCGTCGCTTCGTTCGAGGAAATCGGCAAGCGGGATTTTTCCGCCAACAAGGTCGTTGACGTGAATGTCATAGACGTGGTGGAGGAGAATGGCAAGCTTTGGCCGACGCGGCTTCGTGAGCGCATTCGCGCCGCTGGCCCGACCATGCACTATGCCAACGGCTTCAAGCCGGCCGATGCAGCATTCATCGCAGTCTGAGGAAGAATATGTACCGTTACGACGAGTTCGATCACGCATTTGTTGAAGGCCGCGTGGCACAGTTTCGCGATCAGGTCGAGCGCCGGTTGTCCGGCGAGCTTGCTGAGGACGCGTTCAAGCCGCTGCGCCTTATGAACGGTGTCTATCTCCAGCTCCATGCCTATATGCTGCGCGTCGCCATTCCCTACGGCACGCTGAATTCGCAGCAGATGCGGATGCTGGCCCATATCGCCCGCAAATATGACCGGGGTTACGGCCACTTCACCACCCGCCAGAACATTCAGTACAACTGGCCGCGCCTGTCCGACACGCCCGATATCCTCTCCGAACTGGCAAGCGTGGAAATGCATGCGCTGCAGACCTCGGGTAACTGCATTCGCAACGTGACCGCCGACCATTTCGCGGGCGCCGCCGCAGACGAGGTCGCCGATCCGCGTCCTTATGCGGAAATCCTGCGTCAATGGTCTTCCGTGCATCCGGAGTTCTCGTTCCTGCCGCGCAAGTTCAAGATCGCTGTAACGGGTGCCGAGCGCGACCGCGCCGCGATTCAGGTTCACGATATCGGCCTGCATCTGAAAAAGAACGACAAGGGCGAGATCGGTTTTGCCGTCTATGTCGGCGGCGGGCAGGGCCGTACGCCGATGATCGCCAAGAAGATCCGCGACTTCCTGCCGGAAGAAGACCTGCTGTCCTATACCACGGCCGTCATGCGCGTTTACAACCTGCACGGCCGCCGCGACAACAAGTACAAGGCGCGTATCAAGATCCTCGTGCATGAAACCGGCGCAGAAGAACTGGCCCGCCAGGTCGAGGTCGAATTCGCGCAGCTGAAAAACACGGAATTGAAGCTGCCGGATGCCGATATTGCAGCCATCACCGCCTATTTCGCACCGCCAGCACTTAAGGACCGTCCTGAAGGCTGGGAGAGCCTGGCGCGCTGGAAGCGGGCGGATGAGGGTTTTGCCCGTTTTGTCGAGCAGAACGTCCAGCCGCATAAGCATCCGGACTACGGCATGGTGACGATTTCCCTGAAGCCGATTGGCGGCATTCCCGGCGATGCGACCGACGAGCAGATGGAACTCGTCGCCGATATCGCCGCCGAATACGCGTTTGACGAAATCCGCATCAGCCACGAGCAGAACATTATCCTGCCGCATGTGGCACTGGCCGATCTCGAGCCGGTCTATCGCGCACTTGTAGGAGCCGGACTGGCGACTGCCAATGCCGGGTTGATCACCGATATCATTGCCTGTCCCGGGCTGGACTATTGCGCGCTTGCCAATGCGCGCTCCATTCCGGTGGCGCAGGAAATCTCCACCCGTTTTGGCGCGCCGGAACGTCAGGCGGAAATCGGCGAGCTTAAGATCAAGATTTCCGGCTGCATCAATGCCTGCGGCCACCACCATGTCGGCCATATCGGCCTTCTGGGTGTTGAGAAGAAGGGTGCGGAACTCTACCAGATCACGCTTGGCGGATCGGGTGATGAAAACACGTCGATTGGTGAGATCATTGGCCGTGGTTTCGAGCCGGAAAAAGTGACCGACGCGGTGGAAACTATCGTCGACACCTATCTGGGCTTGCGTCTTTCGAAGGAAGAAACCTTCCTCGAGGCCTATCGCCGCGTCGGACCGCAGCCGTTCAAGGATGCGCTCTACGGTTCCGCCGCTGAAGCCGCCTGAGGAGATTGCCATGACGAAAATCTGGAACCGCGACGGCTTCGTGGAAAACGATCCCTGGGTGATCGAAACGGAAGAAGTGAAGGCAACTGCCGAGCAGAAACCGGTGCTGTCGCTTGCTGATTTCCTTGTCCGTGCGGCCGAAAGCAATGATGTCGGCCTCGGCGTTCTGATTGCGCCTGCCGACGATGTCACCCGGCTCGAGCCCTATCTCGACCGTATCGACCTTGTCGCCGTCAGCTTCCCGGCCTTCAATGACGGGCGTGGTTTCAGCCATGCCTCGTTGCTGCGCAGCCGTCTTGATTTTGCCGGTGAAGTGAGGGCGGTTGGCGATGTTTTGATCGACCAGGTGCCGCTGATGCTGCGCACCGGCTTCACCAGCTTTGCGGTCACGAACGAGACGGCGATCCGCCGCCTGTCCGAAAATCGCCTGCCGGAAATCCCGGTCTATTACCAGCCGACGGCCCTTCCGGCCAACGGTGGAGAGGCCTATAGCTGGCGCCGCCGTGCGGCCCAATGACGCGTTGCGCGGAAATATGAGTTTTAGATGCA
This sequence comes from Agrobacterium sp. MCAB5, assembly GCF_052114365.1. NCBI lineage: Bacteria > Pseudomonadati > Pseudomonadota > Alphaproteobacteria > Hyphomicrobiales > Rhizobiaceae > Agrobacterium > Agrobacterium sp. MCAB5. Next base: position 29,407 of record NZ_JBFREP010000005.1, on the reverse strand, counting down.
TATTTTCTGCGCGCATGGCAGTATTGATATTCTCATGCCTTCAAACCGCGGCAAAAATGGTATAATTGCCCGGTCGAAGAATGTCGCTTATCGAATGAATGGACGGAACCTGAAATGAACGCGCCAGCCAAGACGGAAGATTTCGCGATCAAGATACCTGATGGTGTTTACGCCGAGACAGTTTTGTCGGTGGAACACTATACGGATCACCTGTTCCGTTTCCGCATGACGCGTCCGGCCGGCTTCCGTTTCCGTTCCGGCGAATTCGCCATGATCGGCCTGATGGTCGGCGAAAAGCCGATCTACCGCGCCTATTCCATCGCCAGCCCTGCCTGGGACGAGGAACTTGAATTCTTCTCGATCAAGGTTCCGGATGGCCCGTTGACCTCGCATCTTCAGGCGATCAAGCCCGGCGATACCGTGCTTATGCGAAAGAAGCCGACAGGCACTCTGGTTCTGGATGCGCTGACACCAGGCAGACGGCTCTATATGTTCTCGACCGGCACCGGCATCGCACCCTTCGCAAGCCTGATCCGCGATCCTGAGACCTATGAAAAGTTTGAAGAGGTCATCCTCACCCATACCTGCCGCGATGTGGCCGAACTGAAATACGGTTTCGATCTGGTCGAGGAAATCAGGAACCATGAATTCCTGAACGAGATCGTCGGCGACAAGCTCAAGCACTATGCGACTGTCACGCGCGAGGATTATCCCTTCAAGGGCCGCATCACCTCGCTGATTGAGAACGGCAAGCTGTTTGCGGATCTGGGTGTTCCCGCACTCGATCCCTCTATCGATCGCGGCATGATCTGCGGTTCTTCGGCCATGCTGAAGGACACGAAGGAGCTTCTTGAAAAGGCCGGGCTTAACGAAGGTGCGAACAACAAGCCTGCCGAGTTCGTCATCGAGCGCGCTTTCGTCGGATAGCAGATATTTGCGCAAGTTGGATGAAGGAGGCCGTGAGGCCTCCTTTTTTATTTGTACGGTTTACTGAGGCAGTGCTTCGTCGGCCTGCTTCGGGGCAATCTCGTTTCGGTAGATGAAGAAGAGAGCGATGGCGATGGCCGATATGCCGCCGCCGACCAAGTGCGAAAGGGCGTAACCGCCTTTGGTTACCAGCCAGCCGGCAACGACGTTGCTGAGGGACGCACCAATGCCTTGCACCATCATGACGCTTGCAAGGCCGACATTGAACCGGCCGGTTCCCTTGAGAATGCGTTCGGCGGCCACAGGCGTCACGATGCCCAGAAGGCCGGCACCGATACCGTCAAGCAACTGTACCGGAAAGATTACCCAGAAATCGGTGAAGGCGGAAGCCAGCAGACCGCGGATCGGCAGGGCCGCAAGCGCGATCAGGAACACCGTCGCAAGACCGAAGCGCCGGATAAGCCACGGCGCCAGGGCCGCAACGAAGATCATGGCAAATTGCGCGACACCGGTAATGATCGCTGTCGTGCGAAATGGTGTCTGCAGTTCGATGGCAAAATTCTGCGCGATAAGCCGCCCCATCGGCGCGTTGCCGAAGTGGAAGATGAGAAGAATGATCGCGAGGAATATCAGACCGCGTTCGTGAAGCAGCACGTTGATGCCTGAAGGCCCCGGTTCGCCCTTGTCCTCGCCAAGGCCCCGCGCCACCTTGTGGTCGATCCTGTCGGGGTCGATGGCGGCGGCGGCAACAAGTGCGCCGGCAGCCGTCAGAAGCATCAGTCCGATGACGCCATGCAGGCCGAAGAAGGAAACGGCAACGTAAGTGGCGAAGAGCGATGCGAAATTGCCGCCATGGTTCCAGAATTCGTTTCTCGATATCTGACGGGAGAACAGGCGTTCACCGACCAGACCAAGCGTCAGTCCGGCCAGAGCCGGTCCCACGACGGCGCCGACAACCGCAGTCATGATCTGGCCGGTCCAGACGATCCACGCATCGGGAAAGATCAGCGTAATCAGCGCGCCGACGGTCACGAGAACGACGGGGATGGCAATCAACGTTCTTTTCCACGTCGTGCCGTCCACCAACGCGCCGCAGAGCGGTGTGGCAAGCAGACCGACGAGGCCGCCGACCGTGGCAATCATCCCCAGAGAAAGCGAAGACCAGCCCTGTGTCGCCAAAAATGCGTCCAGGAACGGCCCTAGCCCGTCGCGAGCATCGGCCAGAAAGAAATTAAGCGCCGCAAGGGCAAAAAGCGTGCGGTCTGACATACCACCGCTGCGAGGCAGACCACCGGAGGGGAGGCTGCCGCGCGGTGCCAAAACGCCGATCGTCGTCATGAAATATGCTCCGAAAAATATGCGGTAGGTGATCAGAAATTGATCGACGCTGGCGAGAAACATCTATGCCTGCATTTGGTTGCATCGGCACGATAGAAACATGAGCCTCTCGAATTTTTTGACAGTTGCTAAATAAACGGGAGGAACGTTTGACGGTGCAAGCGAGTTAGTCTTCGTGAAAAATTGGATACGCGCCATGAAAACGACGGCTATCACGAGTTTATTTTTTGCAGGGCTGCTCGGTGTGCAGCCGGCATTAGCGGACGAACGCGAATTCCTTTCGTCGCTGAAAGGCACATGGGCGGGGAAGGGAACCGTGATCACCCGCATTGGCACGCCACCAATCAACGTCAATTGTACGCTGAATTCCAAAACGGGGACCTCGTCGCTCAATATGTCCGGCACATGCCGTGGCCTTCTGGTGGTCAGGCGCGCAATTGCGGCCGACCTGTCGGAGAAAGGTGGACGTTACAGCGGCGCTTACACCGGACCCTCCGGCCGACCGTCTGCCCTTTCCGGTACGCGGCAGGGAAATGCAATCAATCTGACGGTTCGCTGGAACCGCGACATCAACGGCGACCGCGTCGCAGCCATGACAATCGAAAAAGTCGGGCAAAACGGCCTGCGGCTTCGCACCACCGACAAGGACGGCAGGACCGGCAAGACGGTGGTGACGAGCGATATTCGGCTCGTGCGCTGACCAAACCGTGAGATGAAGACAACGACCGATAAGGCGGCTTAAGCCTCTAGCTGAATTCGAGCAGCAAGGGGCAATGATCCGAGACTTGTGGCTGTCTCACCACATCAAAGTGATCGACCTGCACAACCGGGTTGACCAGCATGTAATCTGCAAAACGGTTTTGTTTGGCATAATGCGAGGTGCGCGTGTCTGTGAAACCACGTGTCGTGACGAGTTCGATGAGATCCAGTTCCTTCAATATCGTGAAGGTGTCGCTCTCAGGCAGAACGTTAAAATCGCCGCAGACGATGATCCGGTCACCATCCTCCGCGATGTCTTTGACGAGTTTCACGAGGCGTTTTGCCTGCATCAGACGGGCGGGAATATCGTGTTTACCGTTGGGGTCACGCAGCCCATGCATATGGGCGATGACGGCTGGCTGGCCGGTCGTGAAGTCGAAAACCCTGACAGCATGGCCCGTGCGCGAACGCGGGTGATCTCCGTACCCATCCGCAGAAAAGCAGCCGTGCACGAAACCTTGAGCCTGCGCAACAATCGCGATGGATTTACGCACGAAAGTCGCCAGCCCCCATTGTGAGGGATATCGTGTCTCCCCGTGCCAGAGGTCACCCTGTGCCGCCGGGCAAAAGATTGCCAGATGATCGGGTAGGGCTTCTTCGACATCGCGAAGGAAGTTCGCCCTTTGTGGCAGGTCCCTACCGTCATCGCGATAGCTCAGCCAGTCCTCTTCGGCTGCCGGTGTATGCACCACTTCCTGCAAACATAGAATGTCGGGATCGGACGCGGAGATATAGGGAACAAGCTCGTCATGGAGCTTTCCGCCCCAACCATTCAGGCAAATCAAACGCATTCAAACTCCATCACCGCTTAAATTGCAGCATCCGGTTTAGCATGGAACGGGTTACGATCAATCGCATGTGACGTGGTCGCCCGGTCTTGGGGCTTGTGTCCGGAACGAAAAAGGCCCGGATCGCTCCGGGCCTTCATAAGTTCGTTCGTACCGATGCCTTTATTCGGCGGCCTCGGCATAAGCCTCCATCGGCGGGCAGGTGCAGATGAGGTTGCGGTCGCCATAGACATTGTCAATGCGGTTTACCGGCGACCAGTATTTGTCAATGCGGAAGGCGCCGGGCGGGAAGCAACCCTGTTCGCGGCTGTAGGGACGATCCCACTCGCCGACGAGATCTTCTACCGTGTGCGGCGCGTTCTTCAGCGGATTGTTGGTCTTGTCCGCACGGCCTTCCTCGATGTCGCGGGCTTCCTCGCGGATCGCCAGCATGGCATCGCAGAAACGGTCGATTTCCGCCTTGGTCTCGGACTCCGTCGGCTCGATCATCAGCGTGCCGGCAACCGGCCAGCTCATGGTCGGCGCATGGAAACCGCAGTCGACGAGACGCTTTGCAACGTCGTCCACCGTCACGCCGCAGCTGTCTGCCAGCGGTCGGGTGTCGATGATGCACTCATGCGCCACTCGTCCCGTTTCGGACTTGTAGAGCACGTCGTAAGCGCCCTTCAGCCGTTCGGCGATGTAGTTGGCGTTGAGGATCGCAACCTTGGTCGCCTGCGTCAGCCCTTCGCCGCCCATCATCAGGCAGTAGCTCCAGGAAATCGGCAGGATCGACGGCGAGCCGAAGGGGGCAGCCGAAACCGCACCTTCACGACCGTCCGTCGTCGGATGACCGGGAAGATAGGGAGCAAGATGCGCCTTGACGCCGATCGGCCCCATGCCCGGACCGCCGCCGCCATGCGGGATGCAGAAGGTCTTGTGCAGGTTGAGGTGGCTGACGTCGGAACCGATATCGCCGGGACGGGCAAGACCGACCATGGCGTTCATGTTGGCGCCGTCGAGATAGACCTGACCACCGTGTTTATGGGTGATCTCGCAAATCTCGCGAACCGTCTCCTCAAACACGCCATGGGTGGACGGATAGGTGATCATGCAGCACGAGAGGTTTTGCGCATACTGCTCTGCTTTTGCTCGGAAATCGTCGATATCAATATCGCCGTTTTCCCGCACTTTCACCGGCACCACTTTCATGCCGACCATCTGCGCGGAGGCTGGATTGGTGCCATGCGCCGAGGTTGGAATGAGGCAAACGTCGCGATGTGCGCCGCCATTGGCGATGTGGTAGTTGCGGATGGTCAGGAGCCCCGCATATTCCCCTTGCGCGCCGGAATTCGGCTGCATGGAGAAGGCGTCGTAACCGGTGACAGAGCACAGCTTTTCCGAGAGGTCATCGATCATCTCCTTGTAGCCGAGCGCCTGATTGGCTGGCACGAAGGGATGGATGTCGGAAAATTCCGGCCACGTGATGGGCAGCATTTCCGCAGTTGCGTTCAGTTTCATGGTGCAGGAACCGAGCGGGATCATCGAGCGGTCGAGCGCGAGATCACGGTCCGAAAGACGGCGGATGTAACGGGTCATCTCGCTTTCGGCACGGTTCATGTGGAAGATCGGATGCGTCATGTACTGGCTGGTGCGCAGCAGTTCCTTCGGCAGGCGATATTCCAACTCGAAATCCGAGATCGAGAAATTGCCGCCGAATGCGCGCCAGACCGCCTCAAGCGTCGCGGGACGCGTGCGCTCGTCAAGGCTCATGCCGATCTTGGTCGCGCCGACCTTGCGCAGGTTCACACCTTCCGCAACGGCCGAGCGCAGGATGACGCCCTGCATATGGCCGACTTCGACGGTGATGGTGTCGAAGAAGGTTTCCGGCTCGATGACGTAGCCAAGCTTCTCCAGGCCCTTGGCCATCAAAACGGCCTTCTGGTGGGTCTGCTGGGCAATCGCCTTGATGCCCTGCGGGCCATGGAAGACGCCATACATCGACGCCATGACTGCAAGCAGCACCTGCGCGGTGCAGATGTTGGAGGTAGCCTTCTCGCGGCGGATATGCTGCTCGCGGGTCTGCAGCGACAGACGATAGGCGCGATTGCCACGCGCATCGACTGAGACGCCGACCAGACGGCCAGGCATGGAGCGCTTATGTGCATCCTTGACGGACATGTAAGCCGCATGCGGACCACCATAGCCGACCGGAACGCCGAAACGCTGCGAGGTGCCGATGGCGATATCCGCACCCATTTCACCAGGGGACTTTAACAGCGTCAGCGCCAGAAGATCGGCGGCAACGGCAGCGATGGCGCCCGTCTGGTGCAGGCGGGAAATCAGGCCCGAGAAATCGCTGACATGACCGTGGGTGCCCGGATACTGGAAGATCGCGCCGAACACGTCGACAGGATCGAGATCGGTAAAGGGATTGCCAACGATAACCTTCCAGCCGAGTGGCGCCGCGCGTGTCTCGATCAGCGCGATGGTCTGCGGATGGCAATTGGCATCGACGAAGAAGGCGGTCGCCTTGGACTTCGCGACGCGCTGGCACATCGCCATGGCTTCGGCAGCGGCGGTCGCTTCATCGAGCAGCGATGCGTTGGCGACATCGAGGCCGGTCAGATCGCAGACCATGGTCTGGTAGTTCAGCAGCGCCTCAAGACGGCCCTGGCTGATTTCTGGCTGGTAAGGCGTATAGGCTGTGTACCAGGCCGGGTTTTCCAGAATGTTGCGCTGGATCACCGGCGGCGTGATTGTGCCGTAATAGCCCTGGCCGATCAGCGAGGTCAGCACCTGGTTCTTGTTGGCCGTCTCGCGCAGGCGGTCGAGCGCCTCGCGTTCGGTCAGCGCTGCACCCCAGGTCAGCGGCACCTTCTGGCGGATGGAGGAGGGAACGGTGGCGTCGATCAGGGCATCGAGGCTCTTGTAGCCGATGACCTTCAGCATCTCCGCCATTTCCGACGGCGACGGCCCGATGTGACGCCGGTTGGCGAAATCATAGGGCTGATAGTCGGTGAAATGGAATTCCGTGGGCGTCGTCATTACGCGATCAGCTCCTTGTAGGCTGCCTCGTCGAGCAGCGTATCGGCATCCGCGACGTTGGAGAGCTTCAGCTTGAAGAACCAGCCGGCACCCTGCGGATCGGAATTGACCAGCGAGGGATCGTCGACGATGGCCTGGTTGATCTCCACCACTTCGCCATCCAGCGGACAATAGACATCCGAAGCCGCCTTGACGGATTCAACGGTCGCCGCGTCGCCATTCTTGGAGAAGGTGGCGCCCACTTCCGGCAATTCGACGAAGACGAGGTCGCCAAGCTGTTCAGCGGCGTGGCTGGTAATGCCAACGGTGGCGATATCGCCTTCGAACTTCAGCCATTCGTGTTCTGCGGTAAATTTCAGCATCGTATTCTCTCCGGAGATGGGATGAAGATTATCGTTTGTAGGTGGGCTTGATGAAGGGCAGGGCAGCGACGGTGACGGGCAGATATTTGCCGCGCACTTCCGCAAAGATCGCCGTGCCGGGAGCAGTATGGGCCGCAGGGACGTAACCCATGGCAACGGGACCTTCGACCGACGGACCGAAGCCGCCGGAAGTCACTTCGCCGATTTCCGTCTTGCCTTCTGCATCCGCGAAAAGCTTGGAATGACCGCGCACCGGTGCCTTGCCCTCTGGCTTCAGGCCGACGCGACGACGCGATGTGCCGTCCTTGAGTTCACCGAGAATACGCTCCGCCCCCGGGAAACCGCCTTCGCGATCACCGCCGGCGCGGCGCGCCTTCTGGATCGCCCATTCAAGCGAGGCTTCGATGGGGGACGTCGTTGTATCGATATCGTTGCCGTAGAGACAAAGGCCAGCTTCAAGACGCAGGCTGTCGCGCGCTCCAAGCCCGATCGGCTCGCAATCAGGGTGCTCAAGCAGGGCCTTGGCGATCTCTTCCGCCTTTTCGGCAGGCACGGAGATTTCAAAACCATCCTCGCCGGAATAACCGGAACGGGAAACGATGCAGGGAACGTCGTGGAGGGGAACTTCCAGTACGTCCATGAACTTCATTTCGGAAACACCGGCCCAAAGTTCGGCCAGAACCGCTTCAGCGCGTGGTCCCTGAAGCGCAATCAGCGCCCGATCATCGAGAAGGGTAATGTCGCAAGTGTCAGAAAGATGCGCTTTCATATGGGCGACATCGGCGTCCTTGCACGCCGCGTTGACGACGACGAAAAGGTGATCGCCACGATTGGTGATCATCAGATCATCGAGGATGCAGCCGTTTTCATCGGTGAAGAAACCGTAACGCTGGCGGCCTTCCTTTAGGCCGAGAATGTCAACCGGCACCAGTTTTTCAAGCGCGATTGCAGCGTCGGCATTGTTGCCCGACTTCGCCTTCACGATAACCTGGCCCATGTGGGACACGTCGAAGAGGCCAGCAGACGTACGGGTCTGAAGATGTTCCTTCAGCACGCCCGCCGGATATTGTACCGGCATGTCGTAACCGGCGAAAGGAACCATGCGGGCGCCAAGGGAAACATGCAGGGAATGGAGCGGCGTGATTTTAAGCTCGGCGGTATCGTCCAAGGACGCCTCCAGGGTTGCGCGAAAGATCGCGCGGGCTCAGGTCATGACGCGAAAAACGCGCCGGGTTCAAGAGCCCCCTCTGTCCTTGTCGCCTGAGATTGTTATCCCTTCGGCGAGCCGTCCTTATGAAAGGTGGCTTCTCTCCAGAGTTCCGTCGTCACCGGTGGTCCTTTTGCCTGAGAGTTTCCGGGGCGGTTGCTCCTTCGGCACCGCAATGAAGCGGTTTCTCCCAACGATGATGCGAGGCTCATTATCTTCGAAGCCCGGTCATTGGCAAGGACGAAATGACGCATCTGAACAGATTTTTGCTCCATCTGCGCCATCGCTGGCTAGATACACGGCGAGTTCCACGCACGAAGCGTGCCGTCAGTCTGATTTTTTCTCCGGCAGACCCTTGCGCTTTGTCGACGCCAATTCATCAAGTTCCTTTTCTGTCATGGACTTCTCCATGCTTTTTGAAGCACCTTGTAAACTGGATTTCTTGACTTCACCGCGTTTGGCGGCCAGCGCCGCACCCGCGGCTTTCTGCTGGGCTTTCGATTTGGCTGGCATGTCGGTACTCCTTCCGAAACGATCCGTATTGGAGAGGAAATGCCGCCCTGTATCGATTGTTCCGTTGAGCGGTTGGGCCTGCGGCAAATTTCCCCTTTGAAATCGGAAGGAAAGAGGGGTATCGCCAGAAGATGGACGCAAATCGAAAACGACCGCTGACAAGGGTGGAGAAAATGCTTCGCATTTTCTGCGCGCTTTTGATGTTGTCGCTTGGTTTTGCCCACAAGCCCGCGCTCGCCGCGGCACCTGCCGTTCTTCTGGATGAGAGTTACCGGCTGCCGGACGGCACCTTTGCCGAAATCTGCCTAGGCCACGGCGGCGGGGTAAATGCCTCGCACCCCAATGACGGCCCCGCCCATTCAAGCGATGCGATCCTGTTTTGCGAGGCCTGCCTGCTGGCCTCGTCCATTCTCTTGCCGGTGCCCGGTGCGGCCGGCTGGCTGAGGACGGAATTCGCCTGGCTCGACAATCGCCTGACCGCGGAATGGGGCTTTCACTCGGTCCAGACGATCCGCAAACCGTCCGCACGCGGCCCACCAACCCTGTCCGTCTGATCTCTTCGTTTCACAGGATCATCGCCGCCGGGTGGCGGCACGGAGCAGCTGCCCGGGCCAATGGCGCCGCAGTCGCAAGGACAAACAAATGAAAACCACCAAGATCATCACCTGCACCCTGTTCGTCGCCTCCGTCTCGACGGCGCAGGCCTTCGCCCATACGACCTTCGTTGACGGTTCGGCCGAACAGGAAAGCACCATCGTTGCCGCACTTCAGGTGCCGCATGGCTGCGATGGCGGACTTGCCACCACGGAAGTGCAGATCAAGCTGCCGGAAGGCTTCATCACTGCCAAGCCGCAGCCCAAGGCCGGTTGGGACCTTGAGGTCATCAAGGGCGACTATCAGAAAGCCTACAAGAACCACGGAAAGGACATCAAAAGCGGCGCGGTCGAAATCCGCTGGAAGGGCGGCAATCTGCCGGATGAATTCTATGACACCTTTGCCGTTCAGGGAAAAATCTCCGGCATAGAGGCCGGGCAGGACCTTCCCTTCAAGGTGACGCAGCTTTGCGGCGACAAAGGCAAGGTTTCCTGGGACGAGGTGGCGGCCGCAGGCGTCGATCCGCATTCGTTGAAAAGCCCGGCGCCGACCATCCGCGTTACCGCAAAAGCCCATGCCGGCGGGCATGATCATTCCGCTATGGCCATGGATATGGATATGGACGTGGTGAAGGCTCGCAGTCTCGAGCTTTCGGCTGGCGCGACAAAGGCCATGCTGCCCGGTCAGCCCGTGGGCGGCGGTTATGTGACGATCAAGAATACCGGTTCCAGCGACGACAAGCTGATCGGCGTCGAATCCTCCGCCGCCGGCCGTGCGGAAATTCACGAAATGGCCATGGTCAACGACGTCATGAAGATGCGCAAGCTGGATGACGGCATCGTCATTCCCGCCGGTGAGACAGTGGAACTGAAGCCCGGCGGCCTGCACATGATGTTCTTCAACGTGAAGAAGCCGTTCGCCGAAGGCGACAAGGTACCGGTGACGCTGATCTTTGAAAAGGCTGGCAAGGTCGAGATTGTGCTTTCCGCAGGCTCGGCCAAGGGTGGTGACGACAAGAACGCTCACCAGCACAACTGACGCAAAAAAGAGGCTGCCGGAACGCAATACTCATCCGGTAGCCTCAGCTTGTTCGACCAATATTATTTTGTAACAGTCAGCTTGGCCTGCATACCCGCTTCGTAGTGACCTTTTATGTTGCATAAGAGGAGATATGTGCCGGGCGTAAGCTTTGCCTTGAGCTGACCATCGCCGCCGGGCTTCAGGTCGGCCACTTCGCCAAGACTTTTAAGCTGTTTTTCATCGACACGGTGTTTCGCGGTATTGAGCGGTATTTTTTCGTCTGCAGACTTCAGCTTGACGAGCACCATTTCGTGCTGCTCGCTCATCGCATCGTTATGCACATGAAACACGGCTTCACCGGCTTTGACCGTCGTCTGGTCCATAACGAGTGTCATTGGTCCGCCACCTTCACCGCCTTCGGTGACCTTGATGGTCGTGGCCGCGAAAGCCGGCGCCGAAACAAGGAGCGCGATCGTGGTGGCTGTGACGTGACGGGCAATAGAAATCATGATCTTCCTCCGGTTGGTACCGAAGGACTAAAATTTGAATCTGACAACAACCTGAACGCGCGAAATGCGCACCAAAAAACTTACAAATCGATTTAATAAGTATGGATATCAAATTGATATTATAAGTTTTTATTGGATTGATTTTCCTCATAGGCCTGCACGGCCTGATCGAGTGTTGTCTGGGGGGCTTGCCGCTGGCTGGCGTTTGTCAGGAAATAGAGGGTCAAGGCCGGCGGCTTGATGGCGGTGAGCAAGGCTCTCAACTGGAAATCGTCTCCCTGTTCGGCCTTGCGCGCCAATTCGTGAATGGCTTCCTCAACCTCGCTTCTGCGCGATACACGCTGCGACGGCTTCACGGCCTCCAGTGCGTAGGCCGCAGTGTTTGCAGAAACGGAAAGAACCTGTGTCATCCAACCTCCGGCCATCCTTCGCCGACCCGTAAAACCGCAGATTAGCAGCTGCGTCTTGTTGGAAGCCTAAATCGCGGACGTGCAATTTAATCGAGTTTTAATCGAAAAAAGGTCGGGACAAGGGGGTTTCACCACCCGTGGCTATGTTCTAGAAAACGTCTTCAACAGACCCGTCGGGTATTTCTCCGGAGACATTCCCCAAATGCTGAATATCGCTCTTGTCGCAGCAGGCGGCGCAATCGGTTCGGTTTTCCGCTATCTCGTGGGTCTGTTGAGTGTGCGCCTTGTCGGCATGACTTTCCCTTGGGGAACGCTGGCGGTGAATGTGGTCGGATCCTTTCTCATCGGTTTCCTGGTTGAGCTTGTTGCAAGGCGGCTGAACGCGTCCATGGAGATGCGTCTGTTTCTGGTCACCGGCGTTCTCGGTGGCTTCACCACCTTTTCGTCCTTCTCGCTGGATGCGGTAGCGCTTTTCGAACGCGGCGCGCTCGGCCTTTCAGCGGTTTACATCACGGCAAGCCTGGTGGTTTCCATCGCGGCGGTTTTCGCCGGGCTGGCCTTGGGCCGCAGTTTGTTCTAAAGGCTTGCTCCAAACGGTGCGCCGGATAACAGGGCGCGCGATCAAGACAGAGAGACTGGAAATTTCATGGCAGGTATCGAGCATATCAAGGTCGAGGCCGACGAGGCCGGTATGCGCCTCGATCGCTGGTTCAAGATTCACTATCCGGGTCTGGGGTTCGGGCAGCTGCAAAAGCTTCTGCGCTCCGGACAGGTGCGTGTGGACGGCGGCCGGGTGAAGACGGACGCACGGGTGCAGCCGGGACAGATGGTGCGTGTGCCGCCTGTTGATTCCGACCTCAAGGTCAAAAGCGGACCGATCGGATCAAGGGACCTCAAACATTCGGCAGACGGTGAACTTCTGGCCCGCATGCTGCTGCATGAGGACGACAAGGTTCTGGTGTTCAATAAGCCGGCCGGCATTGCCGTGCAGGGCGGCTCGGGCGTCAACCGTCACATCGACGGGCTTCTGGAAGCATGGACCAGTCCGAAGGGCGAAAAGCCGCGTCTGGTGCACCGTCTGGACCGTGACACGTCGGGCGTGCTGGTAGTGGCCCGCACCCGAGGTGCTGCACAGAAGCTGACGGCCGCTTTCCGCGAGCGCGATACCAAGAAGACCTATTGGGCGCTGGTTCGCGGCGTACCGCGCAAGCATCAGGACAAGATTTCCACCTGGCTGGTCAAGGAGCAGACCCCCGACGGCGACCGCATGCGCATTGCCAAGCACGGCGAAGAGGGGGCAGATCACGCCATTTCCTATTACCGTGTCATCGATACCGCCGCGCAGAACCTCGCCTGGCTGGAAATGGAGCCCTATACCGGCCGTACCCACCAGCTGCGCGTTCACGCACTGCATATGGGGCACCCGATCATCGGCGATCCGAAATATTACATCGATGATCCGAACTGGGATTTTCCGGGCGGTGTACAAAAGCGTCTGCACCTGCATGCACGCCATATCGACATTCCGCACCCGAATGGCGGCCGGCTTCGCGTCAGCGCGCCTTTGCCACCGCATATGGTACAGACTTGGAACCTGCTCGGCCTCGACGTGGCCGATGGCGACAGGGAAGGCTGATATCAGATGAAACTCGTTCTTTTCGATTGTGACGGCACGCTGGTCGACAGCGCCGGCCTTATCCATGCCGTCATGGTGGATACCTTCGCCGATTTCGGAAAGCCACGGCCTGATATTGCACAGACCAAGGCAATTATCGGCCTGACGCTCGACATCGCCATCGCCCGCATGCTCGGTAAGGCGCATGTGGATGACGAGGCGCGCGCGATGACTGAGCGCTATCGGGAAATCTATCACCCGATCCGCGCCCGACCTGGCATGATCGAGCCGCTGTTCGACGGTATCGCGCCCTTGATCGACACGCTCGCCAGGCGGGATGAGGTGCTGATCGGCGCGGTCACCGGCAAGGGCCGTCGCGGGTTGACCCATATTCTCGAAACGCATGGTTTTGCCGAGCATTTCATCGTGTCGCGCACGGCGGATGATTGCCCTTCCAAGCCGCATCCGGCCATGGTGATGGAATGTTGCCATGAAACCGGCATGGTTCCGGCCGACACTGTCGTCATCGGCGATGCTATCTATGACATGCAGATGGCAAAGGCCGCCGGCGCAAAGGCCATCGGCGTTGCCTGGGGCTACGCCTCGGTCGATGATCTCTGGAAGGCAGGCGCAGACGCCGTCGTCAGCCATCCGAGCGAAATTCCGGCCCATGTTCCCGCCGATATTCTTGAATGATCCTTTCTATTCGACTGATGAGGACGTGCCATGCGTGATCTCCTGAACGACCTTTCGGAAGGCCTCAGCCACCCCGATCCGATCCTTCGCGCCCAAATCCAGATGCAGCGGCCCCTGCCGAAACGTTTCTATAAGGACGTTACCGTTGCTGACGGGGAAGACGGCGGCTTCACCATCCATCTCGATGGCAAACCTTTGCGCACGCCCGCCAAGAAGCCGCTTGTCTTGCCATCGAAGGCGCTTGCGGATCTGCTTCGCGATGAATGGGATGCGCAGAAAGAAGTGGTGAACCCGGTCGTCATGCCGGTCTCGCGGCATGTGAACACCGCCATCGACGGTATCGCCAGCGACACCCAGGCGGTTTTCGAGGACATACTGCGCTTTTCCTCTTCCGATCTCCTGTGCTACCGCGCAGGTCAACCGGAAGCGCTTGTGGCGCGGCAGGCGGACCATTGGGATCCGGTGATCGACTGGGCGGCCAATGTTCTCGGCGCACGCTTCATTCTCGTCGAAGGCGTCATGCATCGCGATCAGCCTCGGGAAGCGGTTGTAGCCTTTGCCGTGACGCTCAAAAAATACGATACGCCGATCGCGCTTGCCGCCCTGCACACCATGACGTCGCTGACCGGCTCCGCCATTCTGGCGCTGGCACTGGCGGAAGGGCAGCTGACGCTGGAGGAAACCTGGGCGCTGGCCCATCTTGACGAGGACTGGACCGCCGAACATTGGGGCGAGGACGAGGAGGCGCTGGAGCGCCGCGCCACCAGGCTCGTCGACATGCGTGCAGCACTCAACGTTCTGGAGGCGTTGAAGATCGCGCCTTAACGCTTTTCTAACCCTGATGACCGAATATGCGGTTACCTCACGTTAGGGGAGCCGCAGATCATGAACACTCGATTGAAACGCCTTGGCATTGTTGTGCTGGCGTGTTTCACGCTCATGTCTTTCAGGCTGGAACCGGAGGCGACCAATGCCGACCGGCTGCTTTATGATGTGCGCGGCGCCTTTGTAGCGGCACGGCCGGATGTAGCGCCAGCATTGATGCAATCCATTCATGCGCAACTACAGAATGCCATCAAAACGACGGCACGCGGCGAAATCAGACCGCGCGTTGTGCTGACCATTCGCCTCGCATCCGTCACCCGCGGCCCCTTCCTGTTTGGAGAACGGGCATCGGCCCGTGTCATCGTTCGTGCGGCCGCCGTGGCGACGGGCGAGGTTATCGCCGAGGCCAAATTCACAGCCACCGTCGTCAGCTTCGACAATCAGTCGATCGAGCAGGATCTCGCTTACGGCGTCGCGGAGCGCGTGATCCGCGAGTTCCGGCTGAGCCGACCCGGACCGGCAACGCTTGCGACGGCGTTGTTTCCGTGAACAAGTTTGGTTTCCAGATAGAGATTAAACTGGTTTCACAAGAAGGCCGGTGGCCATGGACTGGAAAGCCTCGACAGCCTTCGGCAGCACCTTCAAGGGATCGTCACTGGCGGCGATCCATAGCGCAGCATTAAGTGCAGCGCCGCTTAGAAGCCGAGCAGCAGCTTCCGCATCGACTGACTTGATGACCCCTTGTTTGATGAGGCTCTGAACCGTTCGCTTGGTCGCATGCAGACAACTGCTCTGGCTAGGCCACTGCGACGGATCACCCAATACCGCAGGCCCGTCGAGCAGAACGATGCGTTGTACTTCCGGATCAAGCGCCATTTCGATATAGGCGGCGCCCTCGGCGAGCAAACCTTGCCAATCGTCCTCGGCCAATGCCCCGATCTCTTGAGCGCGAGACGCCATTTCATAATCGATCTGATCGACCACCGCCGCCAGCAGCCCACGCTTATCTCCGAAATTGTGATAAAGCGCCCCACGCGTCAGACCAACCTCAGCAGTCAACTCGTCCATTGATGCGGAAGAGTATCCCTTTTCGGCGAAAATCTTTCGTGCAGCCGCGATCAGTTTTACGCGATTTTCCTCCATCGTTTCCGCGCGTCGTTTCGCCATTCTCTCCTCAATTTTACATACGTGACGTATATGGGTTGACATACGGCATGTATGCCACCAAATTCAAATACGCACCGTATATCAAATAAGGCGTTGTGTGAAGCGCTCGAAGCGTAACGTTCCGCCCAGAGAGTGCACTTGATTACAAAGAAGAGAGATTTAAAAATGGCGAAGCGCGAAGCAATCTTTCCTGCAAACAGACATGCTCTTTACGAGGAGCACGGCTATTCGGCGGCTATCCGATCCGGGGACCTTCTGTTCGTTTCCGGGCAGGTGGGCAGCCGTTCCGATGGAACGCCAGAACCCGATTTTGAACGTCAGGTACAATTGGCTTTCGAAAATCTCAAAGCCACGCTGCATGCAGCGGGTTGTACATTTGACGATATTGTCGACGTGACGACATTCCATACGGACCCCGAAAAACAGTTCGGAACCATCATGGCCGTCAAGCAGCAGATTTTCAGCACGAAGCCTTACCCGAACTGGACTGCAATAGGCGTGAACTGGCTCGCGGGCTTCGATTTCGAGATTAAGGTCATCGCCCGCATTCCTTTGGATGCATAAATTTCCGAAAGCCATGGCGAAGACGGCGTACTGAAAACGCCGTCACGTCGCTGTTCAAGATGTCGGACGAATCCAAACCGCGCAGGTTAAGCTCCCCCTTTCGCAGCCTTAGCCAAGTCGCTCGGCATGCCATTTCAGATGGTCATCCATGAAGCTGGAGATGAAATAATAGGAGTGGTCGTAACGCTCGTGCATGCGCAGCGTCAGGCCGATATCGGTTCCTTTGATCGCCTCTTCGAACAGCCAGGGACGCAGGCCTTTATCGAGGAAACTGTCGGCCTTGCCCTGGTCGATCAGGAATTCCGGAAAACGGGCGCCGTCTTCGACCAGCGAGCAGGCGTCGTATTGCCGCCATGCGGCACGATCCGTTCCGAGATATTTTTCCAGCGCCGGTTCGGACCAGTCGGCAGAGGAGGGGGCGACGATTGGGGCGAAGGCGGAGCAGCTCTTGAAGCGGTCTGGGTTCTTAAGCGCAATCGTCATGGCACCATGGCCGCCCATCGAATGGCCGAAAATGCCCTGACGGCTCATATCCGCGCGGAAATGCTGGCCAATGAAGGCTGGCAGCTCTTCCGTCACGTAGCTGTACATATGGTAGTGCTCCGACCAAGGCTCCTGCGTGGCGTCGAGATAAAAGCCCGCGCCCTTGCCCATTTGCCAGTTGGTCACTTCATCAGGCACATCGTTGCCACGCGGGCTGGTATCCGGGCAAACGATGATCAGCCCGAGTTCGGATGCCATGCGGCGATATTCGCCTTTTTCCATGACATTGGCGTGGGTGCAAGTGAGGCCGGAAAGATACCACAGAACCGGGCACGGCTCGCTGATCGCCTTCGGCGGCACATAGACTGCAAATGTCATCTCGCATTTCAGGGTTTCGGATGGGTGCGAAAATACGCCCTGCATGCCGCCAAAGGTCGTATTTTGCGAGATGATATTCATGAAGCCATTCCTTTATGAAGAGTTTTTTCCGGTTCAGCCCGCAAGCGCGACCGCAGCATTGACCGCCGCTGCTACCAGAACCGTGTTGAAGAAGAAGGAGACGATGGAGTGCAAGAGCGTGACCTTGCGCATCGGTGTCGTGGTTACAGCAACATCCGAGGTCTGCGCCGTCATGCCGATGACAACAGCGAAATAGAGGAAGTCGTAACCGCAGGGTTCCTTCGTTGCCGGAAAATCCATGCCGCCGCGATGCTTGCGCTTGCCATCAACGGTTTCCGGACGCCAGTAAAGATGGGCGTAGTGCAAGGCGGTCATGGTGTGGATTGTCAGCCACCCGAAAATCACGGAGCCGAAGGCGAGCAGCAGCGTCCAGACGGTTTCGCCGGAATGGTTGAGTGCCTGGAAAAGTGAAACGACGGCGACGGTGGCAGCGATCAGCGTAATGGCGATGATGGCCATTGCCGGCAGGTCATCACTATCGGCATGCGCTTTCAGGTGCTGGGCCGTTAATTTCGGAAGCCGAAAGGCCACCAGCCCGAGATAGGTCAGGAAAAACAGAATGGCTGCAATTTCGATGGCGAGCGGCCGTGCGAATGCCAGCGCCAAGCCAAGGCCGAAGGCGCCAACAAAAAGAGCGACGAAGAAAGGCTTATGGCGGCTATAGGTGTTGCTCTGCGGATTGGCCGGGGTCATGGGCTGCGCCTTCCTGTTTACGCGGTCATTTTTTGACACGGCGGCAGAAACGGTCAAGCGTCTCCAGAAAAGCAGACCGGTCGCGCGGCGAGAAAGCCGCGTTATATCCTTTGCTCTCACCGGTTTCGCGCAGGTGTGCGCCAAGGTCGCGCATCGCAGTTGCCATGCCGATGTTGGTTTGGTCGAAAACGCGGCCGGTCGGTCCCGTCACCAGCGCGCCCCTGGCAACGCAACGCCCGGCAAGCGGCACATCGGCGGTAATGACGATATCGTTCTCGCCCGCACGCTCCGCAATCCAGTCATCCGCCGCATCGAAACCGGCCGATACGATCACGTTTTTCACCATCGGATCGCGCGACGGGCGCAAACCGGAATTGGCAACGAAAGTCACCTCCAGCCCATGCCGTTCCGCCACCTTGAGAATCTCGGGTTTCACGGGGCAAGCGTCGGCATCGACATAGATTTGCGGGGTCTGCGACATGGGCACTCTTCGAGGATCATTTATGCATCGCTTTTAAGGGCAAACGCTGCGATTACCAAGCCCGCCATCTGTGAAAATATGGCGACAGGCAGGGTAAGGAATACGCTTGCGACCTTCACGCAACTCCAGTATGTTCACTTTATGTTCCTAATATGAGGTATTCCCGATGGTGGAAGAATTCATCGTGCAGGCCAAGTCCGCCACTTATGTGGGCGGCGGCAACAAATCCTCGACGCCCACCCGAATCGGCTCACACGACCTCGGCTTTCGAAGTGGCGACTGGAACTACATCGATAGCTATTTCGGCGGAACCGACTTCATCGGTCAGGAGGTCGTCTGGCATCAGGGAATTCCACTTTGGGCCATGAATTATTACGGCCGCATCATCCGCCCTGAGCTAATCGACGGCACGGTGGCGGGCAGGGTGATCCAGCGATCGCTTTCCACGCTATACAGGGAAGGGCGCTTCCTCGGCGGCTTCACCCAAGAGGTCGAAGACATGATCTATGTCGATACCAATGAGGGCGAATTTCGGACTTTTACTGGCGTGGAGCGCATATATCGGGACAGCGTTGAGGTGTACCGGCTCGACTACCACGGCGGCGTGATAAAGCCGTAGCCGCGCCGCGAGTAAGATCAAACAGGGACGATGGAGATCCATCGCCCCTTTATCGATTTCAAATCAGCCGGGCTGCTTCGTCTTGCGCAGGTATGGAAGAACAGTGTCATAGGAGCCGAAACGGGCAATCGCATCCTCGTTGGAGACGGCGGCGGTGATAATGACGTCTTCGCCCTGTTTCCAGTTTGCCGGTGTCGCCACCTGATGTTTAGAAGTCAGCTGGATGGAATCGATCGCGCGAAGAATTTCGTCGAAGTTGCGCCCGGTGGTCATCGGGTAGGTGAGGACCAGCTTGATCTTCTTGTCGGGACCGACAACGAAGACGGAGCGCACGGTGGCGTTGTCGGCCGGCGTGCGGCCTTCGGAACTGTCGCCAGCGCCCGCCGGCAGCATGTCATAGAGCTTCGCGACTTTCAGGTCCTTGTCGCCGATCAGCGGATAATCGACATTAAAGCCGGTCGCGGTGCGGATGTCGTTTTTCCATTTCTCATGGCTTTCGACCGGATCGACCGAAATGCCGATGATCTTGACGCCGCGCTTTTCGAATTCCGGCTGCAGGCCGCCCATCGCGCCGAGTTCCGTGGTGCAGACCGGCGTGAAATTCTTCGGATGCGAAAACAGGACCGCCCAGCCGTCGCCGATCCATTCGTGAAAGCTCACCGGACCGTGTGTGGTCTCGGCGGTGAAATCGGGTGCGATGTCGTTTATACGTAGGCTCATCTGATGGTTTCTCCCTAATGATTTAAATTGAAATCCTGAAGGTTTTGGCAATTCGCGTCCGGCGCAGGAGCTTAGAGTTTTTGCGTGAAATGGCCAGCCCTTTCCACGGCAAACGGCACGCTAATGACCTGTCATTGAAACGTACAAGGATTGTTTTCGTTCTTGCAAACGCCTATTCTGACGCGCTGCCTTTTCCGGCCGGTGCAAAAAGCTGATGCTCGACCACAATGAGCCAATAGTCTCCAAACAGACGCGATGGGGAACAGCAATGACGATCACGATTACCGCTTTTGAACGCTCGCCCGATGGCGGCAAGGGTCTGGCCCGCGACATGCGCGTCCGCTGGGCGCTGGAGGAAGCGGGGCTGTCCTACGATGTTCGCCTTCTCTCCTTCAAGGCGATGAGGGAACCTGCGCATCTGGCACTTCAGCCATTCGGACAAATCCCGACCTATGAGGAGGGCGACCTCGTACTGTTCGAATCCGGCGCGATCATTTTCCACATCGCGGAGCGCAATGCCGGCCTGTTGCCGCGGGATGTGAATGCGCGGGCACGGGCGATAACCTGGATGTTCGCCGCGCTCAACACAGTGGAGCCGCCAATCGTTGACCGCTCGATTGCCCGGTTTCTGGAGGGCGACAAGAGCTGGTACGAAGAGCGCTTAGCGATAATCGATAAAAATATCAGCAAGCGGCTCGGCGAACTCTCCCGCTGCCTCGGTGACGACGACTGGCTCGACGGTGCGTTCAGCGCTGGAGATCTGTTGATGATATCGGTGCTGCAAAGGATAAAAAGCTCAGGCATCCTCGACGAATATCCAAACCTTTCAGCCTATGTGGCTCGCGGTGAGGCGCGTCCGGCTTATCAACGCGCCTTTGCCGACCAGCTTGCCGTCTTCAAGGCCGCCTTGACCGGTTGAACGTCGGTGAATAGCGAGGGCCTTAGGTAAGAACCAACTACACTGTCTGTACAGGATTGCCCGCCCTCAAAGGCTCCCGCAGCCGCTTCGGTGATTGTTGTGCCTCTATCGCAGCCGGTTCTACTGCTTGATTGAAATGGAAATCTGCGATAGTGCTAATATTGAGGTACGTACCTCAGATTTAGAAGCAGCTCAAATGCGGACAGAGAAGAACAATCGATATGTCAGCAATATCCAGGCGTTTTCGTCTGGTGAAGCTGATGGGAACAACGGGGCAACGTCACAAGGGTGAGGATGATGACGGCGTTTGAACTTGATCCGGAATTTGCAATAACAGATGAGCCATCGCTTCGAGGATTGTTCGAGGCGACCCACGCGTTGGCGATATTGAAGTGTCAGGACACCATTGGCGAGCATGCGCGGGAATTTATCAGACGCTCTCCGTTCCTGTGCATAGGAACGCAGAATTTGGCGGGAAGTGCTGACGTAAGCCCTCGCGGCGACCCTGCGGGGTTCGTCAAGATTCTTGATGAACGCACACTCGCGATACCGGATCGGCCGGGTAACAATCGTCTGGATACGTTGACCAATATCATTGCCAATCCAAGCGTCGGGCTGTTGTTTGTCATACCGGGATTTGACGACACGTTGCGTGTGAACGGGCAGGCAAAGCTCGCAACCGACCCGGAACTTCTGAGAAGCATGAGCATCAATGATCGTGCGCCCAAACTCGCGATTGTCGTCAGGGTGAGTGAGGTTTTCATGCATTGCGCCAAGGCGTTTCGGCGGTCTCATTTGTGGAGCCCGGATCATTTTCAGGATCGCTCCGAGATGCCGTCGCTCATCAAAATCATCCTTGACGAAACGACGGGGGCGCCCAGCAACAAGGATGAGATGCGGAAATTGGATGACGATCTGGAAAAGGACTACCAGAGAACACTTTATTAGCTATTTTCGAGGGGAGGCGGTGCGGCTCCTGTTATCGTCAGCAGCCCTGAAAGGGATCATGCGCCGAAGCGTTGGATCTTTGCAGACGAAATGGTGCCACAGCGCTGCTGCCACATGAAGAACGACGATAACTGCGGCAAGATAGGCCAGAGTGGCGTGAACCTTAGTCCAGAAGGCCTCGGCTTGGTCGGAGATCGCCATGGGTAGTCCCGGCACGACGACAAGATCGAAGACGTAACTGGGGATCTGCAGAGGAGACGTCGACGCGACGGCCCAACCGGCAAGGGGAACGGCAAGAGTAAGGAACAGCAGTGCAGCGTGAGCCGCCCTTGCGGCCAACCTCGAAGCCATCCCTTCACCATCCAGAGCCCGCGGTTTCCTGCTGAAAACCGACCAGATGAAGCGGGGGGCGGCGAGGGCCAGAACCAGAAACCCAATCGACTTGTGATACTGAAAAAGATTGAACTGAAGCACCGGATCGATGTCGCGGCTCATGAGATATCCCAGCGCAAGCTGCGCGAGGAATAGGAGCGCGATTGTCCAATGGAAAACGATCGCCACCAAACTAAAGGAGGCGGGCGTGTTTCGCCATCTCCTTACGCCGCTTGTCGCTCTATCGGAATGACCCTTGAGATATTGCATCTGCTAACTCAGCTGTTGATAGGTGTCTTTGGCAATAGCGTCCATGCGGTCGGACGGCAGGCTGCCGACCAGAGCACAGCGGATTGTTTCGTCATCCCAGGACACTGTTTCCAGCGCGTCGACATTGAAGCGCCGCATGGCGGTATCGCTCGTTTCAGCCGCGGCCACGATGTAAAGAGTGACACGCTGCCCACTTTTGTCTTCGTACATCAGCTGAGCTGCGGCGCCTTCGGAACTGGGCAGCACCCGGCCGCCGACAAGCGACAAGCCATGGCGGGTGAGGTCCGGCACGTTCAGTTTACGGTCGAGCCGTTTTGACAGCCATTTCGGCAGGCTCGAACCGTTCTCGGCATCAGCCCGAACTTCGACCGGGTGCAGAACCTCGCTTGCAAACAACTTGTGCGCCTGCGTCGCATCCGCCACGATGGAATGGGCAGGTGCCTCGACCTCCGACACAAGTCCGCGCCCGAACCAGCCACCTGTCAGTCCAACTGCCAGAACGAGAACGGAAGCCGCTGCCAGATTGCGCCAATTTGCACGCTCCGATCGCAAGCGCCGCTCCATCCGATAAACATCGAGGCGCTCGGGTAAAACATCGACATCAGCAGGGCGATAGAGAGCCGTAAGTGTCGCATTCTGCCGCTGCCATATCTCGACCTTGCGCGCATCGGCCGGATTGGAGGCGAGGTGGGAGCGAACGGCATCACGTCGCTGGTCTTCGAGCTGCCCGTCGACATAGGACATCAGATCGGCTTCGGTTATCTGCGGCTCGTTGCCAGTCATTTTATCACCTTGAGATTTGGCTGGTCTTCCTGGGTCATGCGGGCCAAGGCTGTTCGGGCGCGCCCCAGACGGGACATCAAAGTGCCCAACGGAATTTCCAGGACCTTTGCCGCTTCCGCATAACTCAGACCTTCGACGACGACGAGGAGGAGGGCCTCACGGTGCTCGCCTGACAGTTTTTCGATGGCACGGGCCATTTCGGCAAGCGCGATCCGGCCCGTCTGCGGCGCCGGCACAAACATCTGTTCGGCAACATCATCAATCGGGATTTGCGAGGGCCGGCGGTTTCTGCCTCGCAGATTGTTGCGGTAAACGTTGACCAGCACACGGTACAACCATGGACGTAACGGCCCCTGCGGCCGCCACAGCGCCTTTTTGCGGATGGCTCTTTCCAGGCAGTCCTGAACGAGATCGTCAGCCGTGTCACGGTCGTGCGTGAGCGCATTCGCGTAACGTCGAAGCGCCGGTATGCAACTTGTGATCTCGTCAAGAAAATCAGGCATCGGTGCTATTCCTTGGCAACGTGCCAGACGCCACCAACACCATCACCTGTGACATCGCCGGGCTTCTTGTCCATCTGCCAATGATATAGCGGCTTTCCATCATGCGACCACTGCATCGTGCCATCCCTGCGGGCGAGTGGTCTGTAGTCGCCATCCGCCTTGTCGGTTTTGGCAGCCGCAAGCGGCGGCCATTTCTTCGTGCAGCCGTCATAGCAGGCTGACGAGCCATCGCCATCATTGTCGAACGTATAAAGCGTCATGCCCTTGGCGTCAGTCAGGATCGTGCCCTTTGCCGTCGCCGTTTCAACCACCGCGCCACCGGCGTATGGTTCGGCAAGCGCGGCAGTGGAGGCGAGCGCGAGAGCGCCTGCCAGAATGAAATGATGTTCACGCATGAGATCGTCCTTTGAGAGGTAACGGTGCGGACACCATGTCCGATACAAGACAGAACACCGGCCAGCGGCAATTAATCCCGTCCCGCCGATTTTTTTGACGTTCCTTCGTTTTTATCTGACGCCCTTCAAATCTATGTCGAAGGCAACCGTGTTCGAATAGAGCGGCACGCCAACGCCCATGCCATAGGGCAGGCGGGGGATATTTCCGGTGACATGGAAGGTGACGGAACCCTTTTGCTGCTCAACGAATGTTGCGTGAAACGTCTCGGCTCTGGAGACGCCTCGGGCCGTGAGCACACCTTCAACCACCGCGCTGCGCGGCCCGTCCTGCGTAACGCGGTTGGAGCGAAACACGATCTGCGGATAGGCGGCGATGTTGAAAACCGCGCTGGACCGCAGGAAATTTTCCACCCGTTCCTGGCCTGTCTTCACGCTGGAAGGGTTCAAGCTGATTTCCACATAGGACTTGGACGGTTGGTCCGGATCGATATCGAAGCGGCCGGATATATCGGGAATAGTGCCGTTGATGCCCGGACCGGCAACCTGTGCAATCGAAAATCCGATGTGCGAGGCGGGATCGATACGGTAACGTCCGGCGGCGGACGAAAATGGGCTTGCAGATATAGGCGTGCAGGCCAATGTGGCAATAACGAGTGTGATGGAGTAGAGGTGCTTCACGGCGCAGGCTCCTTCATGAGTACGTGGTCGTACCCGTGAGAACACCGCTGGCCACTATTTAATCCCTATCAGTTCCGACAGATCATCAAAATCTTTGCCGCATCAGCCAATGCATGGGCATTTCGTCAGCAATGTCTTTCATGGGTTCAAAGCCCACTCAAGGCTAGGTGCTTTCTCTAAATCCTTTGCTCGTTATTGTGCTCAAGCGAGGTACAGAGTGTCTAGGCGGCGCTGATGAAGGTGAGGCGCTCAAGACCATAGAAAGCTTCATCTGGCTGCTACATACGATGTCAAAGCTGGTTAGAGGCGCGACTTCGCCAGCTGTTTAGAAACGCGATACAGGCACCGACGGTCAGCCCCCGATCCGACCGGCTGGGCCGGGTTGCAAGGGAGGAGCGGGGGCGGGTGAGGGAATGCCTATTCGGCTTTAGCTTCCTCAGCAGGGTGCATAATCTGCCTTGGCAATCAACAGGCATTCCGGGTATGAGATCAAACCCTAAGTGCAGGATAATCCCACGATGACTGCAAACGGCGACGGGCCTCTTTTACAAAGTCAAGGTAGTCCGCCCTGAAGGGTGCAACCAGCTGCTTTTCGAGACCGGCAAGCAGTCCGTGCAGCACAGCGCATTCGGCAGGGCTCTCGAAACAGGACGCGCTTGGCGTGGGAGCGCTGCTCTCTTTGCACCAACGAGAAAGAAGCTCAAAAAGAACCAGAGCTTCGTCTGGAGCAAGGTGGATTTGTGTATGATCGGAAGAAGTTTGTTGTTCGTCTTTCATAACGCGAAACTCGCATGCGCCGCTGACGTCTGCAATAGACCGCTGGCATTCAACGTTGCCAGTTCATTCCGCCGCTTCCATCCGCGCCAGCGCCTTCTGCCTTTTGGCAATCACCTCCTGGTCGTTCATGAAGTCCGTCCGCCGGCCGGGCTTGCGGCCGCGCTTCTGATAACCGTTGCTCTGGCTGCCATCGCGAATGCCGAACATATGATCCGTCTGGCCGGTGCGGCGAGGGCCGCTCTTGCTGCGCTGCTGTTCCCGCCCGGCCTGCATCTCGGCCACGATCAACATCATGTCGTCCAGCCGCTTGTTCTCGACCACTGCGGATCGGTGCACTGATCGCAACTTATCAAAGGTTCTGTAGGGTAGGGTGAAGCTCTCGTGCATGATATCGAGGCGACCGTCCGGATAGTCGCAGACGACGACCTTCTTTCCCGCCAGCGCATTGGCCTGTTCTGTTGGATCGAGGATAAATAACACCTTGTCGTAGCGCAACGTCAGTGCCTGCGACAGCGTGCGCACTTCCTTGCGGCACATGGCGCCGTCAAGGTTCTCATGGTCGGCCAGAGGACGATGCATGTCTTTCGGATTGCGTGGCGGCTTGCCAAAACGCGCGTTGAAATCCGCCATGAACTCCGGCGCATAGGCATTGGCAGCCTCAATCGTATCGATGCCGCGAAGCCGCATCTCCTTGACCAGCCGATCCTGCAGCGTCTGGTTGGCACGTTCCACCCGACCCTTGGCCTGCGGGGTGTTGGCGCAGATGATATCGATGTTGAGCTCATAGAGCGCCCGGCCGAACTGCGTCAGACCGCTTGCCCTGTCCTTCTTCGACGGATGCGTCGATCGAAAGACACCATGTTTGTCGCTGTAGAAAGCCAGCGGCTTGCCCCATTGCTGCAGATAAGCCTTCGTCGCACGCAGATAGTCGAACGTGTTCTCCGATCCGGCAAAGCGAAGATGCAAGAGCTTGCCTGTGGCGTCATCGATGTAGACGAGCAGGGCGCATTTGGGGCCGCGGTTCTCTAACCACCAGTGATGCGAGCCATCGATCTGCACCAGTTCGCCAAAGCAATCGCGCCGGCCGCGTGGTTGGAAAACCCGCTTCTTGCGTTCGCGACGCGAGACCCAGATGCCAGCCTCGGTCATCCATTGCCGCAGCGTCTCCTTGGCGACAGAGATCCGGTGCAACTCGATCAGCTTCTCCCGCGCCAGCGTCGGGCCGAAATCCAGATAGCGTTCGCGGATCAGATCCAGCGCCGCATTGCGAAACTCCTCGCTGTGGCGCCGATTGCTTGGCCGCGCTCGCTTCTTCGAAACCAGACCGGCCGCACCAGAGTGGTCATAGGCCTGCAGCAGCCTGTGCACCTGACTTCGGCTGAGGCCAAGCAGTTCAGCGGCCTGGACAACGCACAGGCGCTGATCACGGATCTTCTGAATAACTTCGAGGCGATGCAATTCTTTCTGCGACATGGTGATCAAACAGGACATGACGACTCCGACCGCACATGGTCTCGACCAGGTTGAAGGTCGTCATCCTTGCTCCCAACGTTGGCATTGACCAGAACATCGAGAGGCGAGACTGTCGCATCTCTAACTGGCCCAACTGTCGCATTACTAAATAGCCGCTACATACGATGTGGCGGCAAGGTTGAAATGTCGCGAATCGTGCAAAGTTAAAATGTCATCTGTCGCTCTGCCAGCCAGTTAGAAATGCGACACTGGCTCAAACAATCAGCCCCCGACCGGACCGGCTGGGCCGGGTTGCAAGGGTAGGGAGGGGGCGGGTGATGGAACACACCCTTCGGCTTTAGCTTTCTCACTCCAAAGCACTTTTCGTCGCGTCATGGTCAGCCGTTGACAGCGCCATAAGCTACAATCAGATTCACCTTGGCTTCGCCAGATGAGAGGGAAGGGCATGATAGATGGGCTTGAGAACTGGAGAGAGATCGACCATCGCGAACGCGCGCTCCTAATGCATCTGCTGCGAGGTGACTTTCAAGGGAAAGCGGAAATCCTGGAGCAGATGAGCTCCGTGGAAGTGATGCGCATCAGCCCTACCGGGAGCCTAAAGCTTCGCAGTCAAGGGCCGTTGGCGATCGTGAAGGACAACGACGCCCCTTCGCCTAGACCAAACGACCATATACCCATCGAGAGCTTTTACGACGATGAAGCTCCAAACCAGAAAAGTATCGTTCGCATCGCCAGACTTGTGCGATTGGCGCTGCACGTAACCAACGGCAGAATCTCCGAGCTTGAAGTTTACAAGGAAGATGGAAGCCCAATCCAGACAGATCCATATGAAGTCGATCTGTCGAAAGTCCATTTTTACTGAAAAGCCAGTTGTTTACACGGCAGAAGTGGGTGCGGCCTTCACCCAGCCGCATCCATTTGAGCAAGAGCCTTTTGCCGTCTCGCAATGACGTCCGGATCATTCATGAAATCCGTGCGCGGACCGGGTTTGCGGCCTCTCGGCTTGTAGCCGATCTTCTCACTGTTGGTCTTTGGCGCAGCTGCGTGGTCTCGATCTTGCTGCTCTTTGATGTAGGCCAGTACTTCGCCGAGACGCTTGTTCTCGACCACAGCCGCATGGGTCACGCGCTGGTCCTTGTCGAAGATCTTGTAAGGCAACGAGTGACCTTTCCATCGAATATCCAGTCGACCATCAACGTAAGCGAATGTCTCGACATACTTTCCAACCAGGCCGCGCGTGACGTCGTTCTCCTCAAGCATGATGCGTTTGCGCTCATAGGAGAATGAAAGCTGTGCGCCGACGTGTCTTTGCTCGCGTTTGCAAAGCACGTCATTCAGCCTGCTTGGCGCCAGATTGACAGGCCGATGGAGGTTGTCGGGGCGGGTAGGGGTCACCGCAAAGCGGTCATTGTATCGCTCGGTGAAGGCTGGCAGAAACGCATTGCCGGTCTCCATGTCACTGATATTGGCAAGCCTCAATTCCTTGACCAGCCGATCCTGCAATGTCCTGTTCATACGCTCGACGCGTCCCTTGGCCTGGCTGGAATTGGCGCAAAGGATCTCGATGTGCAGCTCCGATAGCGCGCGACCAAACTGCGTCATGCCTTGCCCACCCTTGGCGTCTTTCCGGGCGACACGAAAAACGGAATGTTTGTCGGAGTAAAAGGCGATAGGTGCGCCATGCTCTTCAAGGTAAAGCGAAAGCGCCTCGAAATAGGTAAAAGCGCTCTCCGATCGAACAAACCGCAGCTGCATCAGCTTTCCGGTCGCATCGTCGACGAAGACCAGCAGAGAGCACGCAGGGCCACGGTCCTCAAACCAGCGGTGCTCGGAGCCGTCGATCTGCACCAGTTCACCATAAGCCTCGCGCCGCAACCGCGGCTGATGAAACGCCCGCCGCTGTTTTCTCGAAAGCCATATGCCAGCATCCTGCATCCACTTACGCAGCGTCTCACGCGAGACTGTGACGCCGTGCTCTTCCTTAAGCTTCTCGGCCGCCAGCGTTGGCCCGAAATCAAGGTAGCGTTCGCGCACCAGAATCAAAACGTAATCGCGGACGCCGGTGGCGATTTTATTGTTCGACGGGCGACCAATTGCCTTGTGTCTGATCGAGGCAGCGCCGGTAGCCTCAATACGACCAATCAGTCTCTGAACATGCCGGGCGCTGATTGCCAGCACATGCGCCGCTGCGACGATGGTCATGCGGCCATCAACGACTTTCGACAAAACCTCGATCCGCTGCAAATCGCGCTCGCTCATCGTGATCAATCCCATCCGCAATCTCCCCGGTATCATTCAGATCCGGGGAGTGTGACATTCCAACTTTGCAGAAACAGGACACTTTAACTTTGCGGCTACATACGATGTGGCGGAGGAGTTGGAATGTCCGCCGATTTGCAAAGTAGAAATGTCCGGTTTCCGTGTCCTGGCCATTTAGACATGCGACACTTGCTCCTCCGATCAGCCCCCGGCCGACCCGGCTCTCCGGTTGCAAGGAGAGGGCGGGGGCGGGT
>NZ_JBFREP010000004.1:0-489581 GCF_052114365.1 Agrobacterium sp. MCAB5 | reverse complement strand
CCATGACTTTCGACAAAACCTCGATCCGCTGCAGATCGCGCTCGCTCATCGTAATCAATCCCATCTGCAATCTCCCAGACGTCAATCAGACCCGGGGAGTGTGACATTCCAACTTTGCAGAAACAGGACACTTTAACTTTGCGGCTACATACGATGATCGCATAAGATAGATTATGGAACTTTTTCTGGTTTAAATGTCTTTCGTTCTCAGTCCAAATGACCCTTTAGGCAACCTTCAGAACTCGTTTTGAACCTTATCTGGTTGCCGCGTTATCACGCTGAGTCGAAGCGTAACGCATCCTTTCGCTCTAAACAAAACACCACTCAATTTCCGCCTCACATTATTTCCTCAAGCGATACTGATGGAGGTCGCTCTTGCTGCGAGTATGCCTTGTCAGTCGATAAGCAGGCTATGATCTTCAACCACATCTACATTGTACGGTTGATCAGTATTGAGCTTGCTGACGTCAATCGGCGCGGCGCACGTCGCCGGTTCCTTCAACAGCGAAAATGGCAACAGCAAAACCCATATCTATGACCCAGAACGCCAAGGCGGTCCGCTATTAGAAGAGCCGGTAAGGCGGCGTGACTACGCAACCATCGCTGAGAAGACGGCGTCACCCTCGCCCGTTTCTCGACCTTACACCGCGTGGCGTCAGACCCAACCCTTTACGGTGATATGCACGGCTGCAAACCCTAAGGCGTTTTCCAGGTCTTCAACAGCATTTCCACGAATTTCTCCGCGGCGGGAGATAAGGCACTGCTTCTTCTTTGCACGATACCGATGGTTCGGGAGACCACGGGATTAACGATCGGCCGCGTGACGAGGAAAGGATGGTCATCCTGTGGGGTAGCCAGTCGCGGCAAGACGGAAATCCCCAACCCAGCCTCCACCAGGCCAAGCGACGTATTGAGATGGGTCACCTCGTAGAACCAGTTCAGCTTTAGATTGTGCCGCGCGAGTGCGCCATCCAGAAGCGTTCTATTGCCGCTGGAGCGATCGACGACAACCAGCGGGTAAGGCTCCAGTTGATTCCATTGGATCGTTTCGAAATCCGCCAGAGGGTGGTCTTTCCGCATCGCCAGCACAAATGGGTCATCGATAAGAGGTTCGAATGCCAGGTCTGGATCAGAATTACCCATGAGGTTTATCCCGAACTCCACCTCTCCCCGCGCAACCGCCTGCAGCCCTTCGTTTGCCGTAAGGTCTCTGATACGCAGCCTAATATGCGGATATTGCTTGCTAAATGTTTTGATCACGGTGGGTAGAAAATAAAACGCTGCGGTTGGAACGCAGGCCATCGTGATGAGGCCGCGCCGATGTGCACCATCTTTCATCGCAAAAAGCGATCCGTCGAACTCTTCCAGCATGCGCCGGACAAGCGGCATTACCTCCTGACCCATCGCTGTCGGGGCAACGTGGCGTGTGGTCCTTTCGAGGAGTGGCGCGCCAATGGCCTGTTCCAGTTTCTGGATGCGCCGGGTAAGCGCTGGTTGCGAAATATGCAACGCGTCGGCAGCCCTATGAAAACTTTCAAGCTCAACTACTGCTTGAAATGCTCTTAGATCCAGAATTTCGCAATTGATGCTCATATCGCAATAATACCTCCGAACATTGCATTTAACAGATTAGATTCTTTTGCTCATATTGCAACAACAAGGCGGATTGATCCACCAAATGCAAGATTGAGGCGATAAATGAACGACCTGCTTAAGATACCCTGTGTGCTGATGCGCGGCGGAACATCTCGTGGACCGTTCTTCCTGGCGTCTGACCTTCCGCGTAATCGAGCGGAACGGGATGCGGCACTTTTGTCCATCATGGGTTCCGGTCATCCGCTGCAGATAGACGGGATAGGAGGCGGCAATCCGGTCACCTCGAAAGTGGCGATCATAGGTCCTTCCACCGTCGAAGGCGCAGACATCGACTATCTCTTCGCMCAGGTTCGTACCGACAGGCAGTATGTCGACTATTCRCCCAATTGCGGAAATATGCTGGCCGCKGTCGGTCCCTTTGCGATCGAAGCTGGACTTGTCGAGGCTCGGGGAAGCGATACCGTGGTTCGCATCCACAACGTGAACACCGGAAAATTGATCGAGGCAAAGGTGCCGACGCGTGGTCGCGAAGTAATTTATCTCGGAGACGCATCCATCGACGGCGTTCCGGGTCTGGCTGCACCGATCGCCCTGACGTTCGTGGATGCGGCGGGTGCGAAAACCGGAAAACTGTTGCCCACCGGAAACCCTGTCGACACGGTTGAGGGAATAGRTGTGACGGCGATAGACTGCGCAATYCCGATGGTYCTCATGCGTGCGGGAGACCTCGGCGTCACGGGATATGAAGATCCGCAGACCCTGACTTCCAATAGCGATCTCATCGAACGATTGACCCGCATACGCATTCAGGCAGGCAAATTGATGGGGATGGGGGATGTAACGGATATGGTCATACCAAAACCCGTGATCGTAGCGCCGGCCCGCAAGGGAGGCACTCTGTCTGTCCGGTACTTCATGCCCAATGAGTGCCACCCTGCCCTGGCAACGACCGGCGCCGTTGGCATAGCAACCGCAGCGATCACGGAAGGCTCCGTGGCATTTGAACAAGCGGGAAATCGRTCTGTTCCGACCCAGATCTGCATCGAGCATCCCGCCGGTCGGCTGGACGTGCAACTTGAGATGCGAAACGGAGCAATAACAGCCGGGCTTGTGAGAACGGCCCGCAGACTTTTCGAAGGCTTTGCCTTCGCCAAGCCAAACGCTGCGATTGAAGACGCAGCCTAGACAAAGCCATACTGGCTCAAAACATAGCAAAACTGGGAGGAGACCCTCATGCGTAAATACTTGCTTGCAACAGCGGCGCTCTGTGCGCTGGCAGCATCGGCAAATGCAGAATCCGTCAGAATGAGTGTTGGTTCGTACAACCTCAACAACCTGCCTTTTCCGGTGGCGGCCAGCCTCGGCTTCTACAAGGACGAGGGCCTTGAGGTGACGACCGAGAACTTTGCCCAAGGCGGTTCGAAAGTCCTGCAGGCGCTCGTCGCAGGGTCCACGGATGTAGCCGTCGGTTTCTACGATCACACGATCCAGATGCAGTCCCAGAACAAGCACGTGGTTGGCTTCGTTCAGCTTGCCCGCAATTCCGGGCTGGTTCTCGCAGGAAAGAACGATACAGACTTCGATCCGGCAAAACCTGAAACCATCAAGGGCAAAAAGGTCGGGATCACCTCGCCCGGGTCTTCGTCCGATTTCTTCATTCGTTATTACATGAAGCAGCACAATCTGAGCGACAACGACATCGCCATCATCGGCGTTGGCTCCGGCGCTGCTGCTGTAGCCGCTCTGCAGCAGGGCAAGATTGACCTGTTGGTCAATTACGATCCGGCTGCGACGATCGTGGTTGAGCGTGGTCTTGGCAAGATYTTGATCGATGCCCGYAGCGATCAGGGCGCCAAGGATGTCTATGGCGGGATATACCCCACSTCCGTSTTGTATGCGACGCAGGAATACATCGATGCACATCCCGAGGTGATCCAGAAGGTTACCAATGCCACGGTAAAGGCGCTGCATTGGATGAAGGAGCATTCGGCCGAGGAAATCGTTGCAAAGCTGCCCGATGATTTCGTGTCCGGCGACAAGCAGACCTACATCAAGGCCGTCGAGGCCGCCAAGGCGATCTTCTCCGAAGATGGAACCTTCAACCAGGCCGATCTGGAAACCCCGTTGGCGGTTTTGAAAAGCTTCAACGACGCAGTCGCGAAGGCCACGATCGATCTCAACACGACCTACACCAACAAGTTCGTCGAGGCTGCGGCTTCGAAGGGCGTAAACTGAGGGTCTTCAATGTCTTTGCCAATTAGAAAGTTAGAACCCGTGGCGAAACTCAATCTTCAGCCAATGGTGGCAATCGAGAACGTAACAATGGCCTTTGGCGCGTTCGTTGCGGTCCAGGATGTGAACCTGAAAGTTGGAGATGGTGAGTTTCTCTCGATTGTCGGCCCAACCGGATGCGGCAAGTCCACCATTCTCAATGCCATCGCGGGTTTGCTGAAACCGGCGCAGGGAAAGGTCTCCATCGATGGTTCGGCCGTGCAGGGCGTGCAGAACAACATTGGATATCTCTTCCAGCAGGATGCGCTGCTTCCCTGGAAAACGGCCTATCAGAATGTCGAGCTTGGCCTGCTGTTCCGCGGCGTATCCGAACATGAGCGCCGTACCAAAGTTCTGGCCTGGCTGGAAAAAGTTGGCCTGAAGGGGTTTGAAGAGCGCTTTCCGCATCAACTTTCAGGCGGACAGCGCAARCGTGTCCAGATGGCGCAGGCGCTTATMACCGAGCCGAAGGTCATCCTGATGGACGAGCCCTTCTCCGCACTCGACATTCACACGCGCCACCTCATGCAGAATGAACTCCTGAGATTGTGGCAAGAGGATCGCCGTGCAGTGGTCATGATCACGCACGATCTCGAAGAGGCGATTGCACTCGGGGACCGGGTTGTCGTCCTTGCCGCCGGCCCCAAGAGCCGGGTTATCGAGAGCTTCCCGGTTGATCTGGAACGGCCCCGCAACGTGGCCGAAATCAAGCTCGATCCGAAATTCATGACCCTATATCGCGATATATGGGCGTCTTTGCGCGGCGAAGTGGAGAAAAGCTATGCAAGCCGCTAATGTTCGCATCATCCAGATCGTGCTTCTGGTCGTGCTCCTGGGTGGGTGGCAACTCGGGGTAAGCTCCGGGGCGATCGACCGCTTCTTCTTCCCGGCACCCATCGACATCGTCAAGCAGGTCATCACCTGGGTTGCCGATGCCGGCTTTTACAAACATGTCGGTATCACCTTGAGTGAAACGGTTCTCGGTTACCTCATCGGTACAGGTCTCGGCGTCGGCGCCGGTGTCTGGCTGGGACTCAGTCCCTTTGTGGCCCGTGTGTTGGATCCGTTCATCAAGGCAGTGAACGCCATCCCGCGTGTGGTCCTCGCGCCAATTTTCGTCCTTTGGCTGGGGCTTGGCCTCTGGTCAAAGGTCGCTCTTGCGGTCACYCTCGTCTTCTTCGTGACGTTCTTCAACGCCATGCAAGGTGTKCGCGAAGTAAACCCCGTCGTGCTTTCCAACACGCGCATTCTCGGTGCAAAGCGCTCTGATCTCTTGCGTCATGTTTATTTTCCGGCGGCAGCCAGCTGGATTCTGTCGTCGCTGCGCACGTCCGTCGGATTTGCGGTGGTTGGCGCGATCATCGGCGAATATCTCGGGTCTTCCGCAGGCCTCGGTTACCTGATCGCCCGTTCGGAAGGTAACTTCGACGCGGTCGGCGTTTTCGCGGGTATCATCATTCTCGCCATTTTTGTTCTCGTCATCGATCTCATTCTCGATGTCGCCGAGAGAAAGCTGATCACCTGGAGGCCGAACGCGGGCGAAGAACGGCCTGCTTGAGGTTTCGACCCAGTCTCATATCAAGCGGGGCGGCCAGTTGGTCGCCCCGTTTTTGTTCTACTGACGTCATCASGCCGATCTCTCGGCTATCGGACGCCGGCAGACCTGCTCACGGACAATATGCAAAAAGATGGTGGATCCCCTACCCTGTAAAACAGGAATAATTCACTTTGTCGTTGGAACCAAATTCCCATTCAAACATTTTAGGGRACCGTTACCTTCAGGACCYTGCATGAAAGATAATGATCTCCTCCGGCAGGATGCTCAAGACGCTGGAGAGCGTCTAGTATCTGGCCACGCTTCTGAAGATCCGTTTGCGGCAGCCTTCAAGGCCACCCGCATGCCCATGATCATCACAAATCCACTCCTCAACGACAATCCAATCATCTTCTGCAATGCTGCTTTCAGCAGATTGACGGGCTATTCCGCCGAAGAGCTGGTTGGTCAAAATTGTCGTCTGCTCCAGGGTCCAGACACGGATCCTGGCTCAGTTACGAAGCTGCGTGAGGCAATCGCAGCCGAGCAGGATTTGGCGATCGACATCCTTAATTATCGCAARGACGGATCAGAGTTTTGGAATGCTCTCTTCGTAAGTCCTGTTCGCGATGCTKCCGGAACCGTCATCTATTTTTTCGCCTCGCAACTCGACTTCACCGATATCAAGAGCAAGGAAGCCGAACTCGCTCGCGCCCGCCACATCGCGGAGGGAGAGGTGGCGCTGCGAACGGCGGATTTGACWGAGGCATTGCGGGCAAAAACAACCCTCGTCCACGAAGTTGATCATCGCGTAAAAAACAACCTCCTGACAATCGCCTCRATCGTGAAGCTTCAGGCGCGGATGACTGATAACGATGTTGTGGAGCGGACATTGATGTCTGTGCTGAACAGGGTCGAAGCACTCAGCACCGTTCAGCGCAAGCTTCTGAACGATGAAGATGTAGGGCATTTCGATGTCGCGGATTTTGCCAATACATTGATGCTCGACAAGATCGGCGCCTTGAAGCGAACCGACATCATCCTCACCACCGATCTTCACGAGGTTGTGGTTCCGGCGACCAAGGCCTCWCCCCTTGCSTTGATCATCAACGAACTCATCGGCGAYGCCATTCGCAGAGGATTGAAGGACCGTGGCGGGCAAYTGCACCTGGAGGTCAAGCGCCTMAACGGCCACTTCCTTGTSAGGGTTGCCGATACCGTCACGCCGGGCGAAGTGGACAAGGAAGAAGCAGCCTTTAGCAAAAAGATGCTGGAAGCGTGCGTAAAACAATTGCGTGCTACGATAGTTCGGACGGTTGAAGGTTGCCTCTCGGATGTTCGTGTCACGCTTTCTGTAAAAGACTGAAAGGATCTCCTGTGAAAATCTTGATCGTAGAGGACGAAGCTCTGCTGGCGATGGAACTTGAAAGCGAAGTGGAAGATGCCGGACACGAGATTGTGGGGATCGCTGCCGACAGCAAGGAAGCTATCGAGCTTGCCAATAAGGCACTGCCGCAATTCGCATTTGTAGACATTCAATTGCTGGATGGTCCAACGGGCATAGAAGTCGGCCGATATCTTTCCTCGAGCTCCATCCCCTATGTTTTTGTTTCGGGTAACCTGAAGAGAATACCTGAGGACTTTGCGGGCGCACTTGGAGCGATCGAGAAACCCTACACGATGAACGGTTTGCAAAATGCCTTGCAGTTCATTGAAGGCATCGTTATTGGCGCAGAGCGCTCCGCTACCCCTCCTCCCAGCCTTGTTGTTTCGCCCAAACTGCTTGCCGCCTTGTCGGCTTGACCAACGCCGCCCCTGTGCGGATAAGGATTGACCTTGAATTCACCGTCGGAACGCATTGACGCAGTTCGAAACTCTGGGCTGCTTGATGTCCAGAGCCCACCCGAATTCCAGGATATTATCGAGGTCGTCAAAACCGGCCTGAAATGCCCAGTGGCTTTGATCTCCATTCTGGACGAGCACCGGCAGGTTTTCATCGCTCATGTCGGGTTGCCACCCAAATGGGCTGAAGCAGCGGAAACGCCACTCACGCATTCATTCTGTCAGCATGTGGTTCGTGACAGACAGCCTTTGATCATCGGGGATGCGACGGTTCATGATCTCGTTAGAAATAATCTGGCCATAACCGATCTGGGTGTGATCTCCTACATGGGAGTGCCTGTAACCCTCCCTGATGGCATGGTGATCGGCGCGCTCGCAGCAATCGATGGAGAACCACGCACATGGACGGAAAGCGAGCTGCAGTTACTGAACCAGATCGGAAGGGTCGCCTCGAACCAGATTGCGACCTTCCTTTCCGAGCGACGCTGGGGTGCGCTTTTCCAGCAATTGGAGGAAGGCATCGTCGTAGGCTCGGTGATCCGTGACGTCGACGGAACGATTGTCGATTGGCGGTACGAGACGGTCAATCCYGCATGGAGCACTCTTCTTGGATTGCCAGGCGATAATGTGCCTGGTCGAACCATGCGCGAACTCTTTCCAGAATTCGAGAATGAGTGGGTTTCCGATGTGGTGGAGGCCGTCGAGACGCAACAAAGCAAGCGTTTCACCCGCAAGATCGGATCGATGGACCGGTGGTTTGACGGCTATGTTCAAGCCACTGGTGAAGACGCGTTCGTCATCATGTTCGTTGAAGTCACTGACCGCATGCAAGCCCAGGAGGCTTTACGCGACAGCGAAACGAAGCTTCGCCTGATCGTCGAAGGCGCCAAAGACTATATCATCATGACGATCAATGAAGACCAGCGCATTACAAGCTGGTTCGGTGGAGCGCAGGAGACATTTGGCTGGTCGGAAGCCGAGATGCTCGGACGGCCGTTTGAGTCGATTTTTACTGAGGAGGACCGGGCAGCCGGCGTTCCTGCGGCTGAAGTGAGCAGAGCCACGTCCGAAGGGGTTGCACCCGACCGCCGGTGGCACCTCGCTGCTGATGGCTCCAGCATCTTTCTGGACGGCACGATCCGGCCGATGTCCAACCATTCGTCGCCCAAGGTCCCGGGATATATCAAGGTCGCACGCAACGCCACCGCTCAAAAACTGTCGGAGGACAGGCAGCTTGCATTCCTGGAACTCGGCGAAAAGATCCGCGAGCTGGATACTGTTGCGGAAGTGGCATTTGCCGCCGCCGAGATTTTGGCACGGAGTCTGAGAGGCGCGACGCGGGCAGGCTACGGCATCGTTGACCCTATCGCCGAGACGGTGCAGATGCTTCCCGACTGGTGTGCGGAGGGAATGTTCACCGTCGCGGGGCTCCATCATTTCAGGAATTACGGATCCTACATCCAGGATTTGAAGCGCGGCGAGACGGTCATCATACCCGATGTGGCGACAGATCCGAGAACCTCCGCTTCAGCCGAGCTTCTACACTCATTAGGCATCTCCGTCCTCGTGAATGTGCCAATCATCGAAAGAGGTGCATTCGCGGGGGTCATGTTCGTACACTACGACAAGCCGCATGAATTCTCKTCCGAGGAGCGTGATTTTGTGCGTGCGATAGCGGACCGGACGCGTGAGGCGATCTCCAGGATTCGGGCCGAGCAGGAACAGCAGGTTCTCAATCACGAGATCAGCCACCGGCTCAAAAACACGATGGCCATGGTTCAGGCGATTGCGACACAGACGCTTCGCCCTGTTACCGACAGAGCCCCTGTCGAAGCCTTCACGAGCAGATTGCGCGCGCTTTCCAATGCGCATGAGGTTCTCCTGAACCAGGACTGGTCGTCGGCGCGCATGGTGGCAGTGATCGATTCCGTGCTTCGCCAACTTTCTCTTCCCGAGCGATACCGCATATCGGGCACCGACATGGAAATCGGGCCCAGGACTGCACTGTCGCTGGCTCTCCTGATGCACGAGCTTGGCACAAATGCTTTGAAATATGGAGCCTGGTCTTCTGATGCCGGAACCGTCGTTATTTCATGGACGATAGAAGATGCAGGCGGCGAGAACGCGCTTGTTCTGGAATGGAAGGAGCAGGACGGCCCGCCGGTGACCGCTCCATCGGGTAAAGGTTTCGGATCGAAGCTCATCCAGCTTGGTCTGATGGGTACAGGCGGTGTCGAGGTAAATTTTGATCCTGACGGCCTGCGGGTAACGATGCAGGGACTGGTTTCCCATTTGAGACAGTCATGATGACCKTGACCTCGAATGCTGCCGATGTGGCAACMATACTCGTCGTCGAGGATGAGCCGCTGCTACGCCTTGCCGCC
Source organism: Agrobacterium sp. MCAB5 (assembly GCF_052114365.1). Classification (NCBI taxonomy): domain Bacteria; kingdom Pseudomonadati; phylum Pseudomonadota; class Alphaproteobacteria; order Hyphomicrobiales; family Rhizobiaceae; genus Agrobacterium; species Agrobacterium sp. MCAB5. The sequence continues at coordinate 479,954 of NZ_JBFREP010000004.1, read as the reverse complement.
GTGGATCTGGTTGAAACCGCAGGATACACAGCGCTTGCTGCGGCAGATGCTACGGAGGCGGTCAATATCCTTGAGGCACGCGCAGACATACGAATTGTTTTCACTGATATCGATATGCCACGCGGCGTCGACGGCCTGCAACTGGCAGCCATTATTCGTGACAGGTGGCCCCCTATCAAAGTTATCCTGGTTTCCGGCCATCTCGAAGATCCCGGTCATATGATCGCGGCAGATACGGCTTTCTTTACGAAACCCTACTGCGAAGAGCAGATCGTGGAGACGATAAGACAGATGCTGCGGTAGCCGAGAATTTTTGCGGCTACCGGGATTCACCGCTCCGCTTGAAATTTGGAGATGGTGACAGAGTCGGATAAGGCTTGGCAGTCGATCTGCCGACTGATTGCCGCTGGTCCCTGAGGTTGGAATTGACGGATAAATTACCTGCTGAACTTGATGGTTTGCATCGCAATACCTTTGAATATTTCTGGTCCGGGAGCCACCCGGAGAGTGGCCTACCGCGGGATCGKATGCGATCCGATGGTCTTTCGATCCATGAAATCGCGTCGGTCTCCGGGATCGGGTTTGGTTTTCTTTCGCTCATCGTTGGTGTCCGCCGTTCTTGGATAACCGAACAGGAAGCCATCGCCCGGGCGAGCCGGATGTTGAGATCGCTGGCAAGTGTGAAGCGTTTTCATGGCGCCTTCCCTCACTTCATCGATGCGTCCAGCGGAAGAACGATACCCTTCGCGAAATTCGACGACGGCGGAGATCTCGTTGAAACCGCTCTTCTGGTTCAGGCGCTGATCTGCGTCAGACAGTTTTTTGGCGCGCAGACATCCTCCGAAATCGATTTACGCCGGTCCATAAATGAAATCGTCGAGACGGTGGARTGGGGCTGGTTTACCAGGGGAAAGCCCGGGCCGCTGTTCTGGCATTGGAGCCGTCGGTATGCCTGGGCGAAAAACTTGCCGATTGTGGGCTGGAACGAGGCCCTCGTCTGTTATGTGCTCGCGGCAGGATCCACGACGCATGCAATCAGCGCCGAGTCTTATCATTCCGGATGGGCAAGCGATGGCGAAATCCGGAACGGATCGATGTATCTCGGTGTTCGGCTGCCGCTTGGCCAGCCGTATGGAGGACCGCTTTTCCTGTCSCACTATTCCTTCTGCACACTCGATCCGCGCGGTCTCGGCGATGTTTATTGTCATGACTATCTGGAGCAGGTTCACGCGCATTGCATGATCAATTACCGCTACTGCCGCACGCGCTACCCAAGTGAGGCCGGGTGGGGTCTGTCTGCGTGTGATGGGCCAAAGGGCTATGTCGTAAACTCTCCGACCGACGATGACGGTATCATTGCGACAACGGCAGCCCTCTCTAGCATGCCCTTCTTTTCTCATCGCTCACGCGAGGCGGCTTTGCGTTTTCTGCGATGGAACAATGGTGCACTCATCGGCCGCTTTGGCCTCATGGATTCATTCCAGCCCTCAACCGGCTGGGTGTCCGGAACGCATCTTGCGATCAATCAAGGGCCTGTTGTTGCGATGATGGAAAACTATCGCAGCGGCCTGATCTGGGATTTATTCATGAACGCGCCGGAGGTGAAAAACGGCTTGGCCAAACTGGGCTTCCATCAGGACAAGTCGTTCGAAAAGTCGAGCCTGCAGGAAGGACGGACCGACCCCTGAGAACCGGTGTTTGAGTAGCGCAAATGCATCCTTGAAGACAACGCCGGAAGGCCTTGGCAATTCCTTGGCAAGGCCTTCGGCGCGCAGGATATGCTGGGGTAAAGTCGTGGTCATCGTCTCAAAACTGCGGGAGTTTTGATGTTCGATAAACGGTGTGCTGTCATTCGGCTGGTTTCGAAGACGCGCTTTCGATGTAGGCGATAAGATTATCCAGTTCTTCCGGTTTGCTGATGCCCGCCAAGGCCATCTTGTTTCCGGGGATTTTCTTCTTGGGAGCGCTGAGAAAGTCTCGCAGTTCCTCCGGTGTCCACACCAGCCCTTCCCCGCCTGCTTTTTTCATCGCATTCGAGTAATTATAGTCCGGATCGCCGCCCGCAGTGCGACCGATGATCCCGTTAAGCTGCGGGCCGACCTTGTTTTTCGCGCCCTCGCCGATGGCGTGACAGGCGGAACAGCGCTTGAAGGCCGCCTCCCCCTTGGCAACATCGCCCTCTGAAAAAGCGGGAATGGCGCTTGCTGCCAGCATCGCCGCCGTGATGATCATTCTCTTTCGCATCGTGTCATCCTTGTTCTGCCGTATGAACGCGCCCGCCTGCGAATGCAGGCGGGCGGCTTGTTCTCAATTCAGGTCGTGCCCCAGGCGGGCGTACCCTTCTTGTAGGGAACGCAGGTCTCAAAGCCGCCGGGGATTTCGTCGTAAACGAGAACCTCGGTGGCGCCGATCTTCGAGGTGAAGAAACCGAGCAGCGTCAGCTGCTTGACGAGTGTGAAGGGATGCGGTGCGGTCGGTGTCTGTTCCGCCCGGGCCTGTTTGTCCAGCGCAGAAATCAGCGTCTGCCGCTCCTGCGCCGTCAGCTCCAGAAACGCCTTCTTGTATTCCGTCCGGCTGCGGTTTTCGATGTCAGCCATCGCGGAGAGGAAGAGTTTCCGCTGTTCGCCCGTGTAGCAATCGGCCGCATAGACTGCCATGAATGCGCCAACGGCGGCGTCCTTCGCACCCGGGGTGGATGTGCGAGGGATGATCGTTTCAGCCACCTCGTCCAGAAGCCGGATCTCCTCCGGGCTGAACACGTGGACGTCGCCGGCGGGCTTGGCGGCGTTTTCCGCCGCAGTGACCACGTCAGCGCCGATCARCGGAAGACCGGAGGCAATGGCTATCAGTTTCAGCAGTTCACGTCTGTTCATCACAGATTCCCCTTCTTGCGTTCGGAAACGGCAAATTCSGCGGCACGCGCCGTCAGCGCCATGTAGGTGAGCGACGGGTTGACGCAGGAGGCCGAAGTCATGCAGGCACCGTCAGTGACAAAGACGTTCGGCGCATCCCAGACCTGGTTGTTGCCATTGAGCACGGAAGTTTTGGGGTCGCGTCCCATGCGAGCCGTACCCATTTCATGGATGCCCATGCCCGGCGCATAGCTGCCCCTCGACGGTTTGACGTTCTTGATGCCGACCGCTTCGAACATCTCGACTGCGTCATTGACCATGTCTTCGCGCATATCGAGTTCGTTCTGCTTCATCTCGACATTCATCGACAGGACCGGCAGGCCCCATTTGTCCTTCTTGTCGTGGTCCAGCTTCACGCGGTTCTCGTGATAAGGCAGCATTTCACCGAAGGCAGTCATGCCGATAGTCCAGGCGCCCGGCTGGGTCAGCGCTTCCTTGTAGTCGGCTCCGATGTTGAGTTCGGCGATTTCCCGCTCCCAGCGCGAACGGCTGGCGGATCCCTGATAACCGAAACCRCGCAGATAGTTCCGCTTGTCGTCGCCGGTGTTRCGGAAACGGGGAATATAGAATCCCGCCGGGCGGCGGCCCTTGAAATAAAACTCTTCAAAACCTTCCACCTCGCCGGTGGCGCCCATGCGGAAATGGTGGTCCATCACATTGTGGCCGAGTTCGCCCGAGCTGCTGCCGAGCCCTCCCTCCCACACGTCGGTGGCCGAGTTCATCAGAACCCAGGTCGAGTTGAGCGTCGAAGCGTTGAGGAAGATCACATCGGCGGTGTATTCATAGGTCAGGTTCGTTTCGGCATCGATGATCTCGACACCGCGAGCTTTCTTCTTGTCCTTGTCGTAAAGGATTTCCTTGACGATGGAGAAAGGCCGGAGCGTAAGATTTCCGGTGGCGACTGCCGCCGGCAGGGTCGATGACTGCGTGCTGAAATAGCCGCCGAAAGGACAGCCCAACCGGCACTTGTTGCGGAACTGGCAGCGCGTGCGCTCCTGATCGGGAAGTTCCTGGGTGATGTTGGCGCAGCGCGAATTGATGAGGTGGCGTGTGCCTTTAAAGGCGGTTTTCAACCGGCGTGCCACATCCTCTTCAACGCAATTCAGCGGAATAGGCGGCAGGAATTCACCATCAGGAAGAATGTCCAGCCCCTCGCGGCTGCCGGAAATGCCGGCGAAACGCTCGACGTAATCATACCAGGGAGCAATGTCCTGATAACGGATCGGCCAGTCAACGGCGATCCCTTCTTTGGCATTGGCCTCGAAATCGGTCTGCGACCAGCGGTAGGTCTGGCGTCCCCACAGCAGCGAACGTCCGCCGACGTGATAACCACGGAACCAGTCGAAACGCTTTTCTTCGACATAGGGCGTTTCCTGCTCGTCGGCCCACATGCCGAGCGTGGCCTCTTCCAGCAGATAGTCGCGGCTGAGCACCGGATACTTCGCCTTCATCTCCTGCGTGGCGCGGTTGCGATGGGGATAGTCCCAGGCTTCCTTGTCGGCATTCTGATAGTCGGTAATGTGCTCGATGTTTCTGCCGCGCTCCAGCAGCAGAACCTTCAGGCCTTTTTCCGTGAGTTCCTTTGCAGCCCAGCCTCCACTTATGCCTGAACCGACAACAATCGCATCATAATGATTGTCCGCCATGATAACTCCTCCGATTGGTACTTGGGTAAAAAGTCGACGAGACAATGCGCTCCCCGTCGCAACGCGGCGGAAACTTCATCATGCGTCTGTCGAACCTTATGCGCCCCGGCGAAACCGGCCGCCGAGGTGCGGTTCTGGTTTTACTGCCAGTGTTTACTGAATGGTCGGCAGGCGCTCGCTCAGGAACGCGTTGCCCTTGGTCACGACCGCTTCGGCATCGAGCGGAAGGTCGTGTTCAAGAATGAACCATTGTGCGCCGGCATGTTTGGCCGCCGGCAGGATCGTCTTCCAGTCGAGAACGCCGGTGCCAATCGTTGCAAAGCCGCGCTCGTTTTCGGCCGTGCCGGCCGGTGCATTGTCCTTGGCGTGGATTGCAAAAACCCGACCGTTCAGAGTGCCGAGGAACTCAGCCGGATCATTGCCGCTGCGCGCCACCCAGGCGACGTCGAGTTCGCTCTGCAGTTTCGGGCCTGCGGCATCGAGCAGCAGTTCAAGCGCCGTCTTGCCGTCGAACTTGACCATTTCAAAATCATGGTTGTGATAGGCCATGGAGAGGCCAGCCGCGGAAAGCTTGTCGGCATATCCGCCAAGTTCCTTGCCGAAGGCTGTCCAGCCAGCGGCGTCCTTGGGGCGGTCTTCGGGCTTGAGGAACGGCACGGTCACGACCGGATTGCCGACAGCCTTCTGCTCGGTGATGACCTCGTCGAGATTGCCGCGAAGCTTGTCGATCGGCACATGCGAGGAAATGACCTTGATCTTGTGCTTTTCCAGAAGCGCGTTCAGCTCGCTGGCGCTGACCTTCTGCATATCCACCGTTTCCACGGCGGAAACGCCCGCGCGGTTGAGGATGGCAAGCTGCTCCTCAAGCGTTCCGGCGTTGCGCAGTGTGTACATCTGCGCGGCAATCGGCAGCGTCTTGCTGTCATCGGCAAAAACCGGATTTGCGAAACCGGCCGCCAGTCCGACGACGAATGCCATCTTTGCGAATTTTGACTTGAACGTTTTCAAACGCGTGACTCCSTTTCCGTTTGATCAATATGACGACACGCCTGCCCGTGMTCTTCCGAACAATYAGTCGGGTAATGCTGGGCACAACCTCCGATGCCCTGCGTCGTCAGTCCCCGATATCCAGTGATCTATATGTCGATCTCTACCCAGGACGAGGTCAGGCTGGACCGCACGGCCGCATCGATGAATGCGAGACCCGCAAGGCCGTCCTCTATGCCGGGATAAATCACATCCCCGGCGGCTGCTTTTCCCTCCCTTTTTGCGATGATTGCGTCTGCGGCTTCACGGTAGATCGTCGCAAAACCCTCGAGATATCCCTCCGGATGCCCTGATGGCACACGGCTGACGCGGTTGGCGGCAGCGCCTGCACCCGCGCCATTGCGCGTAATCAGCCGCTTGGGCTCGCCGTAAGGTGTGAACCACAGCTCGTCCGGCACGCGGTGATGCCATTCAAGGCCGCCCTTATCGCCATAGACCCTGAGCGACAGGGCGTTTTCATTGCCGACRGCGATCTGGCTTGCCCACAGCATGCCCTTCGCGCCGCTTTCGTAACGCAGCAGAATATTGGCGCTGTCATCCAGCTGCCTGCCCGGAACGAAGGAAGTGAGATCTGCGTAGAGGCTCGCGGGAATTTCACCGGTCACGAAGGCGGCGGCGTTGAAAGCGTGGGTGCCGATGTCGCCGATTGCCCCGCCCGCGCCAGAGCGGCTCGGATCGGTGCGCCATTCCGCTCCCTTTGCGCCGGTCTTTTCAACCGCTTCGGTCAGCCAGTCCTGCGCATATTCGGCCTGGACATGGCGCAGCTTGCCTATGGCACCGTTGGCMACCATCTCCCGCATCTGCCGCAACATGGCATAGCCGGTGTAATTATGCGTGAGGATGAACAGCCTGTCGGATGCCCTCACGCTCTTCGCCAGCTCCTTGGCCTCCTCCAGCGTCGCTGTGACGGGCTTGTCGCAGATGACGTGGATGCCAGATTCGAGAAAGACCCTGGACGGGGCGAAATGCAGGTGATTGGGGGTGACGATGGCGACCGCCTCGATACCGTCTTCACGACCGGCCTCGGCCGACGCCATCTCCTCAAAAGAAGCGTAGGACCGCTCGGGCGCAATGCCGAGCAGGGTTGCCGAAGCGCTGGCGCGTGCCGGGTCGGAGGAAAGTGCACCGGCGACCAATTCGTAACGGTCGTCGAGCCGCGCGGCGATACGATGCACCGCGCCGATAAAGGCACCCTGACCGCCACCCACCATGCCGAGACGAATGCGGCGGCTATTAAATCTTGCTGTTGCGGAGGACATGTCTATCCCTTTCAAAGCCCGAGAAGGCGACGGTTGGCGGCATCATCGGCGCCGCTTTTGGCGAAATCGTCGAAAGCCCGTTCGGTCACGCGGATGATTTGATTTTCAATGAAGCCGGCACCTTCACGCGCCCCGTCCTCCGGGTGTTTCAGCGCGCATTCCCATTCCAGCACGGCCCATCCTTCGAAGTCGTATTGGGTGAGCTTGGAAAACACCGCGCCGAAATCGACATGCCCGTCGCCGAGTGAGCGAAAGCGCCCCGGCCGGTCGACCCAGCCTTGATAACCGCCATAGACGCCGGACCGGCCGGTCGGATTGAACTCGGCATCCTTGACGTGAAAGGCYCGKATGCGCTCGTGGTAGATATCGATGAAATCAAGATAATCCATCGCCTGAAGCACGAAGTGCGAGGGATCATAAAGGATGTTGGCGCGGGAATGATTGCCGGTCGCCTCCAGAAAACGCTCGAAGGTAATGCCGTCATGCAGGTCTTCGCCGGGATGCAGCTCGTAGCAGAGATCGACGCCATTCTCCTCGAATGTATCGAGAATGGGCGTCCAGCGCTTGCCGAGTTCAGCAAAGGCCATTTCGACAAGACCTGCGGGGCGCTGCGGCCACGGATAAACGAAAGGCCACGCCAGCGCGCCGGAAAAACTCGCATGGCTCTTAAGGCCCAGATGCTGCGAGGCTTTCGCCGCGCACTTCAGCTGGTTGACCGCCCATTCCTGACGCGCCTGCGGTTTGCCGCGCAGTTGGGCGGGCGCAAAACCGTCGAACATCTCGTCATAGGCAGCATGAACAGCGACGAGCTGGCCCTGAATATGGGTTGAAAGCTCGGTGATCTCGACGCCTGTCTCGGCCAGACGTCCCTTGATATCATCGCAATAAGCCTTGGAAGCGGCAGCTTTCTCGAGATCGAAGAGCTTGGGATCGGTCGGCACCTGAATGCCCTTGTAACCAAGGGAAGCCGCCCATTGGCCAAGATTGTCGAGCGTGTCGAAGGGTGCCTTGTCCCCGACAAATTGCGCGAGGAAAATCGCCGGGCCTTTGATCGTCTTCATGTCCTTACACTCCTTGCATTCACAGTCTGGCCGCTACCGGTGCGGCGAACGGCAGGGCGCGACCGAGCCGCGCACCACCAGTTCCGTATCCAGCACGATGGTTTCGGCCGTGCGTTTGCCATTTAGCCGGTCGACCATCAGCGCCATGGCTTTGCGGCCCATTTCCTGCCGGGGCTGGCGCACTGTMGTTAGCGGTGGTTCGAARGCATTGGCGAAAATTATATCGTCGAAGCCAATRACCGAGACATCGGTCGGCACGGACAGCCCGCGCCCGCGCAGCTCGCTGATTGCGCCAATCGCCATCTGGTCGCTCGAGGCGAAGATGGCGGTGAAGGAAATGCCGTTTTCGAGAAGTCCGGCAATCGCCTGTCTACCGGCTTCGATGCTGTAATCGCCTGTCACGACGAGTTCATCCGCGTAACCGATACCCGCTTCCTCAAGCGCGTCGCGGTAGCCCTCGAAACGCTCCTGTGCCAGACTTTCCGGAAAAGGTCCGGCGAGATGTGCGATCTTCGTGTGCCCTGATTCGATCAGATGATGCACGGCGTTTTTGGACGCGGCGCGGTTATCGACCTTGACGGTGGGCAGCGCAATGCCTGGCACGGTTTCCGAAGCGATGACGATCGGCGGCAGCGCGTCACCCTGACCGAGAAGCTCTGAAGGAAACTGGCCGGTCATCAGGATGAGGCCGTCAGCATGTTTCTGCCTGACCATGTCGATATGTGTCGCCACGCGGTTTTCGTCGTTACGGGCGTCGCCCATGAGCACCTTGAATCCCGCCTCCCCCGCCGCTTCCTCCACGCCCTTGTAGATCTCGAGATAAAACGGGTTGCCGATATCGCGAACGAGAAGAATGACGGTATTGTTGGATTGACGCCTGAAGCTTGCGGCCTGGGCGTTGGGAACAAAGTTYGCCTGCCTGACGGCATCGAAAACCTTCTTCCTCGTTTCCGGGCGGACTTTGTCGGGTTGTTGCAGCGCCCGTGACACGGTCGCRATYGAAACGCCCGCGAGAGCTGCAACTTCCCTGATATTCGAACCTTGGTCTTTGCTCATCTGTCACACACGCAACTGCTTTTGGCGGCCATAAAGCAGCATCAGCGCAAGTAACGTGACACCGAATATGATCTGCCGGGCCCATACATCGAGGTTGAGCGTTATCAGTACGCTTTGCAGAATGGTGAGCGCAACTGCCCCGGCCATGGTTCCGATATATCCGCCCGCACCACCGGCAAGCGAAGTGCCGCCGATGACAACAGCGATGATCGATGGAAGGACATATTGGTCGCCGACAGAAATGAAGGAGGTGCCGGTATAACCGATCACGCAGACCCCGGTCAGACCGGCAAACAGGCCGGACAGGCCGTAAAGCAGCGTGCGGATCAAAGACACGGGCAATCCGACCAACGTCGCCGCCCGCTCATTGGAGCCGATGGCGTAAATGGAGAAGCCGAAGGCCGTGCGGCGCAGCACGAACAGCATGATCGCGGCAATGCCAAGCCAGACGAAGAGGACGCCGGGAATACCGAAAACGAGAGGCCGGTTGATGAAACCCGCCAGRAGSGGCGCCGCCGCACCTGATGGAACGCCCTGCGAATAGACCACMAGCCCGCCCTGGATCACCGCTGTCATGCCSAGTGTCATGACCAGCGGCGGAATGCGCACGAAGGTGATGCCGAGGCCATTGATGAGGCCGATCAGGAAGGGAATGCCACCTGCGACCARTATGGCGAGCGGTATTCCGACATTCTGTCCGTTCATCATGTTGCCGGCAAGGACCGCGCCGAGCGAGATCATCGCGCCGACGGACAGATCGATGCCTTCGCGTCCGCCAAKGATCACAAGATTTTGGCCCGCCGCGACGATACCGAGAATRGCSGCGATCGTCAGCAGCCGCACGATCTGCGACCCCTGTGCGAAGCCGGGCGACAACAGTTCGCCGACCAGCAGCAGGAAGACTGACGCGCCAATCGCAATGGTAAGCGGATCGGTGATGATGGATTTGATTTTCAAACCGGAATTTGTCATCTCAACGCCTCGTCACCAGAACGCCGCCGGCAAGTGCCGTCAGCACGATCAACCCCTGCACCAATGTCTGGTACTCGAAGGGCAAGCCCGCAAAGAAAATCACATTGCCAATCATGCCCAGCACCAGCGCGCCGGCGATCGATCCTGTCGAGCTGCCGAACCCGCCGGACAGTGCTGTGCCGCCAAGAACGACCGCCGAAATGGAGGAGAGCGCCAGGCTTGCACCGAGCAAGGGGTCGCCGGAGGCGGTCTCGCCCGTCAGGCACAGCGCTGCGAGCGCCGAAAACAGACCGGAAATCATGTAGGCGCCAATGCGAATGCCGGAGAGGCGCAGGCCCGTCTGGAAAGCGCCCGTGCGATTGCCGCCCACGGCCAACAAATGCACGTGAAACGGAATGCGCGACACAACGAGCGTAAAGGCAATRCCAGCCAACAGCATCCACAGCACGAAAGGCAAACCGATGAAGCTGCCGGAATAGGTCTGCCAATAGGCTTCGGGCACGGGAAGACCGGCCTGCGGCAGAACCCAGATCGCCAGACCGGCAAAGATGATGCCCGTCGCGAAGGTGGTGACGATGGGCTGGAAACGCAGGCCGGATATGAACAGGCCGTTGACCAGCCCACAGATCAGTCCGACCGCAACTCCCGCTCCCATACCTGCAACGACGGCACCTGCCGTTCCGCCAAGTGCAGCGATGACGCTGACGGTAACGACATTGGCGAGCGCTACGATGCTTCCGACCGACAGATCTATATCCCCCGCCAGAATGACATAGGTCTGACCGATGGCGACCAGGATCAGGGGAAGAAATGTCGTCAGATTCGACTGCAATACGGCCGGCTGCACGAAAGACGGCTGCAGAAACGTGTTGACGCCGATGAGAACGGCCAGAACCACAAGAGTTATGATCCAGGGTTGCTTGCGCATAAAACCGAGGGAATTCATGCGGCGTCTCCATAGGCGGCGCGGGTCATGTTGACGGATGTCATGTCGGCTCCGGTCAGCTCCGCAGAAATGCGTCCGCCGTTGAACACGAGAATGCGGTCGGCATATTCGAGGATTTCCGCATCTTCCGAGGAATAGAGAAGAATGGTCGCGCCCGCGTCAGCCTGCTGGCGCATAAGCGCGAAGAGATCGGCCTTGGCGCCAAGATCGATACCCTTGGTCGGATCATCGAGCAGCAGCAGTTTCGGTGCGGTGGCAAGCCAGCGGGAAATGAAGATTTTCTGCTGGTTGCCGCCTGAGAGCGTGCCTATCGGCATATCCATGCCAGCAAACTTCGTCTTCATGTCGTCCGCGACCTTCTGCACTCGCGGCTTCAGCGTCGCGGGCCGGACCAGTCTCATCTTTTCGCGCACCATCAGAGCTGCAACAAGATTTTCGAAGATCGACCGGCCCTGAAGCGAGGCATCACGCCCGCGGTCGCCCGACACATAGGCAAAACCGTTATGAACCGCCTGCGAAGGCTTGCCGATGGCGACATCACGGCCCTCGAACTGGATTTGCCCGGCGGCAAAGGGGCTTGCGCCGAACAGGCCCTTCAGCAAGGCCGACTGGCCCTGCCCCTGCAATCCCGCCAAACCGACGATTTCACCCGGATAGGCTTCAAGACTGACACCGCGAACACCCTCGCCCGCAACGTCCGTCACCTTCAGGCTGGGCGCTGAACCTGCGCGTCCCTGCTGGCGGGCAGGCGCGGCGCGGACATCGCCGACCATGTCATGCACCACGGCCTCGCGGGTGGTAGCGGCGGTGTCGAGTTCCGAAATGGTCGCACCGTTACGCATGACGGTGATGCGGTCGCAGACAGCAAAAACCTCATCGAGCCGGTGGGAAATCATGATGGTGGAGATACCGTCCGCCTTCTTGGCTCTGAGTATCTCAAAAAAACGCTCGGACTGGCGGCCATCAAGTGCCGCCGTTGCCTCATCCATGATCATGAGGCTGGCATTCTGGGCGAAAACTTTCAGGATTTCGACGAGCTGGCGCTGATCGGGCGGCAGATTGCCGACGATCGCATCCGGCTCCAGACCGGTGCCGGCAACACCGTCAAACAGCGCGATCAGCCTGCGCGCCTCGGCTTTCAGGGCCTTGCTGTCGACAAAAACGCCGCGCTTCGGTTCGCGACCGAGAAAAATATTGTCAGCGACGGAAAGCTGCGGAATGAGGCTTAGCTCCTGATAAAACAGCGCAATGCCGGCATTTTCGGCRTCACGCGGGCTTTTGAAGCGCACGTTTTCGCCGTTGAACCGGATGGTGCCGCTGGTCGGCGCGACCGCACCTGCAACGATCTTGCAGAGCGTGCTCTTGCCGCAACCATTCGCACCGAGCAGCGCGTGAATTTCACCGCGACCAACGGTCAGCCTGCCGTCGGAAAGCGCACGCACGGCGCCAAAATTCTTCTGTATGCCGGCCGCTTCCAGAGCGTTCGCCATCGGATGTCCCCGAATTTTACTTGTCATTGTGCTTCGTCACTGGCGGACGCGCGCAATAAGCGGTCCACATTCGAATTTCAGGTTTCGGGCTGGCGTTTGCGGCCAGCCCGAGACTGATCTTACTTGAAGAACTCGCCAGCCTGTTCCGGCGTCACGGTTGCCGTGACAGACCAATAGCCCGGCTTACCTTCGGCGGACTTGATGTTGTCCGCGAGGTTGTCGTTGCTGACGAAGGGGATCGGAATATAGATGGCGTTGCCGTAGGTACCGCCGAAAATGCCGTCCTTGAATTCCTTGCCCTGCAGCTTCAGAACCGCAACGTTGAGCGCGCTGGCCATGACACCCGGAGGATTGACGGAGGCGCCGGAGTTGAACTTTTCCTTCTCCCAGCGCGTCATGAAGTCCTTGCGGATTTCACCTGTCGCGGCGATGTCCTTGGTCTTGCCGGCGGCTTCGATTGCGCGCCATGCGCCATCGGCCATGCCGTCCTGCACCCACACACCGCTGATATCGGGATAGGTGGCGAGAAGGTTCTGCATCGCCTGCTGGCCCTGCGCCTGATCCCAGCTCGCATTGGCTTCGTTCAGCACCTTGATATCAGGATATTTCTTGAACACTTCGCGGTAACCGGCGACGCGGGCTTCGTTGGCGGGATTGCCGGCAATACCGTTGATCGCGACGACGCTTCCCTTGCCCTTCAGCGAATCCGCAAGCCACTGTGCGGACTGTGCCGCCCAGGCCTTCTGGTCGATGCCGACATAGATCGCGTCCTTAGAAGAAACTTCCGCGTCGGTTGCGATGACGAGAATGTTGCGTGCCTTCGCCTGAGCGAAGATCGGATCAAAAGCAGTCGGGCTGCCGGGATTGATGAGGATCGCATCGACGCCCTGGTTCATGAAATTGCGGATATGGCCGATCTGCCCCTGCACATCGACATTACCGCTCTGAACGACGACTTCGACCTTCACACCCTTTTCGCCCCACGCCTTTGCGGCAGCCTGGGCTTCCTCGATCATCTGCGTGCGCCACTCGCTGCCGACGAAAGAATTGGAAAGACCGATCTTGAAGCTCTGTTCCTGAGCATGCACGGACGTGCCCGCCGCCAGCACCATAGCGGCAGCAGCCATCAAATGTTTAAACATGAAAATTTGCTCCTCCAAGCACGGTTTTTAACCGATGAAACCGTTTACATRAGGGAATGTAACCGGTTTCATAAATGAGTCAACCCAGCTGGGATTTTTTATGCACCCATTGCCACAGCAAATTGCCGACCCTTGGCGGAGAGATGGGGCGGCAATTTAAGGAGGAACAGCGGCACCATATTGGCGTGGATTTCAGGGCCGGCGGACAGCTTGAAGCTCCGCTATCTCAACAAGAACAAGCTGCTGGCGTGCGTCTATAGACCGGTTGGCGTGAGACTAATTGCCCCCATCCACCATCTTGGTACGGGCCAAAGTATCCGCGAGATCGTTCCCGGCTATACCGGAGTGTCCCTTGCACCACGCTATCTCGGCGTTCGGATTACAAAGGAGCAAACGATCCACATTCTGCCACAGACCGCCATCTGGTATCTGTCGTTTGCGTTTTCGCGAATCTGGATTGATGCGTTTCCACCCGTTGCTMCGCCARATTTCGCGCCAGCGATGGCAACCTTCCATCACGTGAGCGGAGTCTGTCCAGAGCTTGGCTGGCCGGCCTGGAGCCTGTGCATCGAGCCATAAAAGTGCATTCATGACCGCCATGACTTCAAACGAATTGTTTGTAAGTCCGATTTCCGTTCCTCGCGCAGCATGGATCTGCCGCTCGGTTTCAAACACGATGAATGCCCAGCTTCCCGATAATGCAACAGGGTCGTACGAACCATCCGCGTAGATGACGAGTGGAGCAGTCATGGAGCTCGTTTCCTTGCGTCAGAGGCGCTTGGAAAGAATGACAGCGCTTTCGGGTGTTTTCTGTAGATAGCTTGTACAATCATCTTATTCGAGTCAGATTCACGTCTAGGGATGAAACATGATCTTCAAACGCATCGTCGCAGGAATAGTCGATCTCATCTTGCTCATCAGTGTGGCGTTTGCACCGACATTCATCGCCGCAGAGTGGCTACCGCAATATATGGACGCTCCAGCGGGGCAACCGCCGACACCTCTGATGGGCGTAACGCTTTTATGGCTGGCATCCGTGTTGTTTTGCTATTTCCCGGCCTTCGAAAGCAGCGCCTTCATGGCAACTCCCGGAAAACTGCTAATGCGATTAAAGGTCGTCCGGCGCACCGGCGAAAGACTGACTTTTACGCAAGCGCTCTATCGCATGGTCTTCGGCCCGCTCGCAATATGGTTTCTGCCCTGGTACCGCGACCATTTCTCCGGTGGTGCAATTGTAAAAGACCGCTGAGTTCGTGGTTGTGTGATTTCACACTCAGCCCCTCACCTTTCCCGTTTCCCATTACCATTCCCGTTTCAAGGACGGCGGCAGGTCAGGATGAAACGACGGTAGACGAAAGTTCGCAGCCTGTTGCGCAGGTTGGTGTTTTTCCGCTGCGCTCTCGCAATCGGGGCATGTGAGTGCAGTTCGATGCCGGTAAAGCCGGCGGCGATCAGGAGCGGTGTCAGCATCTGCGGGCGCAACCCCTGCCCGAACGGAAGCGCCTTCATGATTGCGGCATGATGGCTGCTTTGGGCACCATCGTAATTCTTGTCGGCCCCCACCAAAAGATCGATGAGCCGGATCAAAAGGCTGGCGAGACGCCCTGCCGGTTTTGGCGTTGCCCAGTCACCATCGAAAAACAAGAGCCGACCGCCCGGACGAAGCAGCCTGAACCACTCGCGGAAGGTCTCCTCAGGCTGCGTCAGTGTCCAGACCAGATGCCTGCAAATGATCGCATCATAGGACGCATCCGGCTCCATGGTGTTTTCGGCATCCGCCATCACGAAACGTAGCCTTGGTTTTCCCGCATGTTTGGCGCGCGCTACGGATAACATCGCTTCTGAAAAGTCGAGTGCCGTGACCTCGTGGCCGAGATCATGAATAAGCCGCGTCACCTCGCCGGTGCCACAGGCCAGTTCAAGGATATGTTTCGGCTCAGGTCCCATCAGGTCGCGGATCGGCTTCTGCCATGCATTGGCCTCGGCGCCAGCTGCTATCTTGTGTCCAAAGGCCAGATCGAAAGTCTCTGATCTTTTCGACCAATAATCGCGGATTTCCTCCTTGAGATCGAAGTTGCCGCCATCCATGGTCTATTCCTTTGAGTACTCAAATCGCATCCGCTGCGGCGAATGACAGCTTGCTTCACAATGTGATGCCAAGTTAGCCCATGCGACATCGCTGGAAAATCAGAAGTCTGTGGCCCCGAGATATAGATCATAATAAACCTATATATTTCAAGATATAAGTTCAGTTTCCTGATGTGATTTATAACTCTCCTGACGCCTCCCGACGCCTTTGCTCGAGCTCTTCGCTATACCGCCTCAGCGTATGGCTTTCCGTCAGCAGGCCCACGGGTCGGTTTTCGATCTTGTCGTTGACGACAACCAGAGCTTCGCTTTCGGTAGCATCGAAGGCTGCCGCCGCCTGACGTGCGTTCATCGCCGGCAGCAGCACGTCGTTCTTGTAATTGAGGTAGGTCTCGAGGCTGATCTTGGAGGGATCGCGATCCATCGGATCGGCGTAGATTTCCGGCACSAGGACCATGCCGGCATAACGCCCGTCRTCATGTGTCATGATAACCCGCTGCGTCGAGCCTAGCGGAAACTTCTCCTTGAASGCGGGAAGACCCATGCTGACATTGGCCTTGCGAATATCGGCGCGCATCATCTTGCCCACCGTCAGGTCGCGGATCCAGCCGATATCGTGGGCGCTGCGAATGCTTTCGCCCCGTAGGTGAAAACGCCAGGTGGCGAAGGAGTAACCGAAGGTGGTGCGTACCACGAGCGATGTCGTGATGACGGCCGCCAGCACCAAAGCCGTGATCTGGAAGTCTCCGGTCAGTTCCAGCGCCAGAAACGTCATCGTSAGAGGACCGCCGATAATGGCGGCGGCAAAAGCACTCATGCCGACCACGGCGTAGACCACGGGTGCTGTCGAGCCATAGCCGATATAGGGCGCGCAGAGTGCGAAAATCTTGCCGACCAGCGACCCCATGAACAGCGAGGCAAAAAACAGGCCACCGCGGAAATTCGAGCCGATGGAAATCGCGCTCGCCGCAGCCTTCAGCAGGAAAAGCCCGGCCAGCCCGTATATCGTCAGATCGGCATCGATGTTGAGATGGAGCGCACCGTGGCCGCTCGACAGGACCTGCGGTGAAATCAGCGCAAGTGCGCCCACCGCCACGCCACCGATTGTTGGACGCAGCCATCCGGGAATGGCGCTTTTGCGGGCCGTTTCCTCGATAAGGGAGACCGTCTGCATCAGCACGATGCCGATAAACGCACATACCATGCCGAGAAAGATGGCCGGTACATAATCCGGCGGCGTCACACGGCTGGCATCATAGATATCGATGGACAGGCCATGTCCGCCGATAAGCCCTGCCACGATGCTGGCAACCAGCGCAGAGACAATGAGCGGCGCGAGTGTCACTACGGTGTAGGTGCCGATGATGAGTTCTATGGCATAGAATGCCCCGGTCAGAGGCGCGTTGAAGGCAGCGGCAATGGCACCAGCAGCACCACAGCCGACGAGGATGCGCATGTCTCCTCGTCTCAGCTTTAGCTTGATGCCGATCTTGGAAGCGACACCGCTGGCGATCTGCGTATAGCCTGCCTCAAGCCCGACAGATGCGCCGAAACCGTTTGAAACGATGTTCTGCACGCAGACGATGATGCTGTCCGTCAGCGAAAGGCGGCCGCCATGCAGCGCATTCGCCTCGATAGGGTCGACCATCGGCTTTTTGCGGGTTTTCGAAAGAATGAAGAGGATCAGGCCGAGTACGATGCCGCCAATGACCGGCCCGGCAAGCACGATCCAGCCGGAGAGYTCACTGCTRCTCAGCCGCTCGACACCGAAGACCAGCACATGAAGGGCCGTACTCAATCCGCCGATCAGCGCCACCAGAAGGCCGGCCGCAATGCCGATGAGGACGGCGAGAGCCACCAGCCCCAGCTCGCCGCGCCGGAACATCGCCCGCAGGCGACTGGAGCGCAGATTGTCGAAGAAGCTCGCCATACTGGGTGCACGGAAAGGCCGGGTCGACATGCTGTTCCTTTTCAGGCGGTATTAGGGCGCTTCAATCTCGAGTTCGACTTCGAAACGCATCTGGTCGTAAGCCGGTTCAACATGATCAGGCGTTTCGCGCATCACCGTGTCATAATCGAGCGGAATGTGCATATGGGTCAAGATCGCCCTTTTGGGTGCAAATCTATCGATCCAGCCGAGCGCCTGTTCGAGCGAGAGATGGCTGGGGTGATAACGGTGCTGCAGCGCATCGATGATGAGGACGTCGAGACCGGCAAGCTTGGGCACGCTTTCGGTCGGAAAATCGCTGACATCGGTGCAATAGGCAACATCGCCAATCCGAAAGCCGAGCGAGTGCACGTCACCATGCTGCTGCATGTGCACGTTGAAAGGTATCGCCCCGCCTGCCCCGTCGATGATCAGGGTCGCGTCGATATCGGCGATGATCCTCGGCTCGACGATCGGCGGATAATTGCTGCCCGGAGGCGTTTCCAGGCAATAGGCAAAACCATCCCAGATGCGCGCCATGGTGACAGGATCGGCATAGATCGGAATGCGGCTCTGCTGAATGGCGAAATAGATGCGCAGATCGTCAATACCGTGCAAATGGTCGGCGTGGGCATGAGTGTATAGAACCGCATCAACGGCCTCCACTTTGGCGGCAATCATCTGCTCGCGAAAATCAGGCCCAGTGTCGATGACGACGGTGGTCTTACCGCCATCAGGTCCGATCTGCTCCACCATGAAGGCCGCACGAGTACGCCGATTTCTGGGGTTTTCAGGATCGCAGGCGCCCCAGTCGCCGTTGATGCGCGGYACGCCGGGAGACGACGCACATCCRAGAACCGTAAAGCGGCGACGGTAGATTGCCACGCCTACACCCTTGTCATCTTCGAAAAGCAGCGGAAAGCATTCTCGGTGGTGATTTCGGCCATGCGCTCGAACGAGATGCCATGTACCTCGGCCAGCACTTCCGCTGTGTTCACCACATAAGAAGGCTCATTGCGCTTGCCGCGCCAACGCTTGGGCGCGAGATAAGGCGCATCCGTTTCCACCAGCAGACGGTTGAGCGGCACGGTGGCTGCAATATCGCGGATATCCTGCGATTTCGGGAACGTCAGAATGCCGGAAAAGGATACGTAACCGCCAAGTTCGACGCCGGTGTTAGCGAGATCGGGACCTGCGGAAAAGCAGTGCAGGATAAAGGGAAAAGCACCCTTGTCGCTTTCTTCACGCAGAATCGCAGCCATGTCCTCATCAGCGCTGCGGCTGTGTATGACGAGCGGAAGCTTGGTTCTCCGCGCCGCCTCGATGTGGCGAACGAGGCCGGTCTTCTGGTCTTCCGGCTTTTGCGTGTCGTAGAAGTAATCCAGCCCCGCCTCGCCGATCGCCACGATCTTGTCATGGCTCTCGGCAAGCCGCACAAGCTCGTCGGCCGAAATGTCGAGTTCTTCGTCGGCATTGTTTGGATGCGTGCCGACCGAGCAGAAAACCGACGGATATTTTTCCGCAATCTTCAGAAGCTCGGGCAGACGGCGCACCCGGGTCGAGATCGTCACCATCTGGGCAACGCCGGAAGCATGGGCGCGGGCGATGATATCGTCGCGCTCAGCCTCGAAATCGGGAAAATCCAGATGGCAATGCGTATCGATCAGCATGGTCGTCGCCTTCACGCTTCCGGCGCGACGTAACGCGGGAAGACCGGCTTCGGTGCCTCAAGCGGCGTTCCCGGAACCAGACGTCCGGCTTCGCCGAGTGCGGCAAAATCCCGTTTGTCGGCAGGGGCGGCTACGAGATCGAGCAGCTTCTCGCAGGATCCCGGCATGAAGGGCTGCAACAGAATGCCGATCTGGCGGACGACTTCCGCCGTCACGTAAAGCACGGTGCCCATGCGCTCTGGATCGGTCTTCTTCAGAGCCCACGGCTCCTGCGACGCGAAATAGCGGTCGGTTTCYGAAACGACGGCGATGATGGCYGCAAGCGCSCGATGGATGAGCTGTTTGCCCATTTCCTCACGGCAGAGTGCCAGAAGCCCGTCGGCGGAGGCGAGCATCGCCTTGTCTTCATCGGTCAACGGCCCGGGCGTCGGGATCTGTCCGTCACAATTCTTGACGATCATCGACAGCGAGCGGCTGGCCAGATTRCCGATGCCATTGGCAAGATCTGCGTTGATGCGGGTGGCGATGCCCTCTTCGCTATAGCTGCCGTCCTGGCCGAATGAGACTTCGCGCATGAAGAAATAGCGGACCTGATCGAGACCGAAATGGTTGACCAGATTGACCGGATCGACGACGTTRCCGAGCGACTTAGACATCTTCTCGCCCTTGTTGAGCAGGAAGCCGTGCGCATAAACCCGCTTGGGCAGCGGCAGCTTGGCGCTCATCAGGAAAGCCGGCCAATAGACCGCGTGGAAGCGAATGATGTCCTTGCCGATGATATGCACGTCGGCCGGCCAATATTTTGCGCGCGGACCGTTCTTGTCTTCRATGTAACCCGTAGCGGTAATGTAGTTGGTCAGCGCATCGACCCAGACATACATGACRTGCTTCGGRTCATCAGGAACCTTGATGCCCCAGTCGAAYGTCGTRCGGGAAATMGACAGGTCYTTGAGGCCGGATTTGACGAAGGAGATGATCTCGTTKCGACGCTCAGCGGGACCGATGAAATCCGGGTTYTCCTCGTAGAGCTTCAGCAGCTTGTCCTGATATTCGGARAGCTTGAAGAAATAGCTCTCCTCCTCGACCCATTCGACGGGCGTGCCCTGCGGCCCATAGCGAACGCCGTCSGCGCGCACTTCCGTCTCRTCCTCGCCGTARTAGGCCTCGTCGCGCACTGAATACCAGCCGGCATARCTGTCCTTGTAGATATCGCYGCTRTCGGCCATCAGGTTCCAGATATTGCGCGAGGTCTCGTGGTGACGTTCTTCCGTGGTGCGGATGAAATCGTCGTTCGAGGCGTTGAGCAGCTTGCCCATCTCGCGGAACTGGTCGGAATTGCGCTGCGCCAGCTCTTCCGGCGAAATGCCTTCCGCCCGCGCTGTCTGCTGCATCTTCTGGCCGTGTTCGTCGGTGCCGGTCAGRAAGAAAACATCCATTCCRTCCAGGCGCTGAAAGCGTGCCATGGCATCCGTCGCAATCAGYTCGTAGGCATGGCCGATATGCGGCTTGCCGTTAGGATAGGAGATTGCGGTGGTGATGTAGAAGGGTGTCTTGTCTGTCATGACGGTCTATCGACTTTACAGGCTGTTTTTTGGATAGACCGCTCTTAAACGATTGTTCGCAACAGCGAAAGCAAAAGCGTACGTTCCGTACGATCTCTTGGGTCTCACACGCCGCGAACATCTTCCAGAATGGAAAGCACCATCTGCTTCTTGTCGAGATTATAGGCCTGCGCCACGGTAATGCGTTCCGAAAGCGTCGACGAAAGGCGCGCATGTTTCTCTGCCGCCGMGATATCACCGGCCATCGCCGCCGCTCTCGCWCGCGCCATCAACTCCTCCGTCACGTGCTCCATGAAGAAGCCGAGAACAATATCGCCGTCCTTCTGTGCCAGAACTTCGGCAAGCTTGTGCATCTGCTTGCGTGCACCGGGCCCTTCGGCCGTCATGACGGAGGCGAGCGCCTCCACAATGTCGGAGCCGCCGTAATTCATCAGTTTTAACGCCTGCGCGACGCTGCCCTTGGAGGCGGAAAGCAGCGCATCCCGCTTTTCGCCAGCCGGGCTGATACCGAGATGATCGAGCGACTGCACCATATCCGCATCCGAAAGCGGCAGCAGCCGGAGCGGCATGCAGCGCGAGCGGATGGTCGGCAGCAATTTGCCCGGCGCATGCGACAAAACGAGGAACATCGCCCGCTTTGGCGGCTCTTCGAGTATTTTCAGAATGGCGTTTGCGGCATTGCGGTTTAGATCGTCAGCCGGATCGATGATGACGATACGCCAATTGCCGGTGCCCGAGGTCTGCGAGAAGAAGTGCCCTGCCCGCCGCACCTCATCCACCGTGATGGCGGATTTCACGCGGCCGGTCTTTTCATCCGCCGGGCGGGTCAGATGCAGCAGATTATGCGACGCACCGGAGGTGATCTGCCGGCTGACAAGCGATTCTATATCGGGATCGGCCAGGAAATCCGGTGCGGTGGCTGGATCGGGATGGGTAAGTACGTGGTTGGCGAAACGGAAAGCGAGTGTTGCCTTACCAATGCCTTCAGGGCCTTCGATCAGGATCGCATGGTGGCCCTTGCCGGAGCGATAGGACTGCGCAAGAAACGCTTCCGCTTCGCCATGGCCGAAAAGCTTCGTGTTCTGCTGCGGCGCAATTGCGCCGTCGAGAACGCCCTGAACCTCACTCATGCGCCGTGCCCGCCGCAGTCTCCAGCCGCTCGAGCAAAGGCTCGACAAATGACATGACGTCTTCCGTCACCTTTTCTTCCGGCTGATCGGCATTGACGATCCGACAACGACGCGGCTCGGCAAGCGCAATATCCAGATAGGCTTCACGCCGCTTCTCGTGGGTCTCGATTTCCTCTTTTTCGAAACGGTCCGGTGCGGCACCCTCATCCGCACGCTTTCTGGYCCGGGCAAGGCCCTTTTCGGCGGCGATATCGAAGATCAACGTCAGTTCCGGTACGACGCCATCAATAGCAACGCGTTGCAGCGTCTCGATGAAATCCGGCTCCAGATTGCCGGTCGTACCCTGATAGACACGGGAGGAATCAAGAAACCGGTCACAAAGCACGATTGCGCCACGTTCCAGTGCCGGGCGAATGACCTCCTCGACRTGGTCGTTGCGCGCTGCCGCAAACAGGATTGCCTCCATGCGCACGCCGAAGGATTCGGCAGCACCCGACAGCAGAACATGGCGAACAGCCTCYGCCCCCGGCGAACCGCCCGGCTCACGGGTTACGATCACATCGAARCCACGGYCGCGAAGCGCCTCGGCAAGCGTGCGAATCTGCGTCGACTTGCCAGCGCCTTCGCCRCCCTCGAAGCTGATGAACAATCCGGTCTTTTCGGCCAATGTCACGTCCTGTGAGGAATTCTCAGAAATATCGAAATGCCTGTTTACAGCATCGAACCGAAAAGTGTGAAGCGCTTTTCAGAAAATCCGGTGTCTGAACAAAAGCATAGGGAAAGTTGCGGCTTGCGGGATAGGCATCAGAGCCAGAACAGCAGCAATTCCTTGAGCGCCCCGGCTGCATTCTGGGTCAACGTGCCCTTGCCGACTGCCGTTCTCGTGTAAAGCGGCACTTCCCGCAACAGCCTTTCGCCCGAAAAAACCTTGAGTGTGCCGACATTCGCACCAGTGTCGAGCGGCGCATTGAGCGGCCAGCGATAGACGATCCGCCCGGAAATACGCTCGGGATTATTGACCGGTACCAGCACGCTGACATCTTCCCGGGGCGACAGGTCTATATSCGAGACRTCGCCACCGTAGACGCTGACCGAACCGACGGCTTCGTCCTTTGCAAAAAGATGGCGTTTTTCGAAGGCCGTCAGCCCCCAGTCAACCACCCGGCGGGCTTCGTCCTGCCGCGTCTTGTCGTCCGCRATGCCGCCAAGCGCCAGATAGACCCGGCGCCCTTCCCGCTCTGCCGAAACGACTGCTGCGAAACCGCTGCCTTCCGCAAAACCAAGCCCGAGACCGTCTATGCCGTTACCCAGCAGCGAGTTCTTGTTGCGCTGGAAAATCCGGTTCCATTCGAAATCCGGCTTGGTGAAAAGCCCATAGCGATCGGGATAGGTATCGCGCAGATGCTGGGCGAGAAGCACCATATCCTTCGCGGTCGTCTGGTTGCCCGGATCGGGAAGACCCGTCGAATTGGCAAAGACACTGCGGTTCATGCCGAGTTCGCCGGCTCTMACCGTCATGCGCTTGGCGAAAGCGGAGTCGGACCCTGCCATGCCTTCGGCGACAATGATGCAGCCATCATTGGCGTTCTGCACGATAATTCCCGTCAGAAGATCGTTGACGCTGACGGAAGATTTCAGCGCTGCAAACATGGTCGAGGTCCGCGACGGCGCGCCACCCGTGCGCCAGGCATATTCAGAAACCGGATAAGCTGTCTCGGGCGTTACCTGCCCTTTGGCCAGCGCATCCAGCATCACCTCCACAGTCATCAGCTTGGCAAGCGAAGCGGGCGGAAAGGATTGATTTTCATTCTGGGAAAGCAGCACCGTGCCGGTTTCGGCATCRATCATATAGGCCTGTTCGGCCTTGGCGATGAAAGGTGCTGTTTGCGTTTGCGCTTGCGCCGGACCGTTACCGAAAAACGCAAATGCGAGCGCTGCCGCGACCGGGAGAAAAGAACGATGAATGGCCTTGTGCATGAAACCGCCCAGCTTTCCCTGCCGCAACCCGCCGCTCGCGACGAAAACGCAAGTCAGCCATAAATTCTTCAACCCGTCAGCGCGTCTTCGCCTGCTGACGCTTCACATGGGCAAGTATGGAATCCTCATTGAGCGCTCCGCGATCGACGAGCACGCTGTCGAACGCACGTGAGGTTCTCGAAACAGCAGAGGATTCCTCGGAATAAGCCGCTGCATATTTGGACGACGGCGTTGGCACGCGCAGATAGTTGCCGCCAGGTGCTGCCGGCTCACGCGTGAAATTGCCTTCCGGGCGTTCCGCCAGGAACGGACCGATTTCCGGCAGAATTGCAAATTGTTCGAAGGCCGGTGCGGGGCCGTTGACAAGCGGCATGGCCTGGAGCGCTGCATTCTTTTTGGTACCAACCAGCGCCGTCTGCGTCGAAGCACCGTAATTCGGGTTGGATGTCGGGGCCGGCACGAAATTCGGCGAAGCCGAAGCCACCATGACACCAGTCGCGATCTGCCCTTCCGGCGCAACACCCGGAGAACGAGAGCCCTTCGGAACATAGGACGCCATCAGATAAGGCATGTCGTGCCCATCAAGCGGCGCGCGGCCTGCATATTGCACCCGCACATTCGCCGTTCCAGTGCCCTTCATGTCGAGAAGATCTGCGGTCTTGCTGGAAACGTCGATCAGGCGACCTTCATGGAAGGGTCCGCGATCGTTGACGCGCACCAGAACCGATGCACCGTTTTCCATATTGGTGATGCGCGCATAGCTCGGCAGGGGAAATGTCGGATGCGCAGCGGAAAGATGTTCCTTGTCATAGACCTCGCCATTTGCCGTCAGGCGGCCGTGGAAGGCGGAACCATACCAGGAGGCAAGACCGGTCTTGTTGTAACCCGGCTCTTCCTTCGGAAAATAACGTCGGCCCTTGACGGTATAGGCATTGCCGAGAAGCTCGCGCCCGCCGCCCTTGGGAATATTCTGGCCGTCGGCCACGCGCGGGCTGGCTTTGACGCCATATTCCGATTCGGAGAAATATTCCTTGCTGCGCTTCTGCTTCGGTTTGGTCTCAGAGGTGGTGGAACACGAGGCTGTCGCGGCGCAAAGCACGGAAATTGCAAGCCACTTCACGCCCGATCTGGCGTTGATGCCGAGTTTCTTGACCGTAGATTTCAAATCGTCTGCCCCACGCTGCTTGCAGGCTCGAAGAACCGCACCCTCATTTGCCTCGATGCATGCCCCTGCCATCGAAGCACCTAACAGTCGCTTAATCTTGTGTATAACGTGGCAAAAATGCGAACGACTTCTGCAAATTCGATAAAATTGTAATGAACGTGGTTAACGATTTATGTCTTTTCCGCAGMGCGKGAAGCCYGAYGSGCCTKTAAACGCGCCGTCTTGAGATGTCTCCTGCTCAAGGAACAAACGAAGCCCGACCGCGTTTTCTCCTCGCAAACACACGAGCTTCCGCCGGTTTTCGGCTGAGTGAGGGAACATGATCAAGTCAATAAAAACCGCCGGCCTGGCACTCGGCATCGCGCTGATGTCCATTGCCGCCCCTATTCACGCAAGTGCGCAGGACATGGAGCTGCGGATCGGCCCAGACGGCGTTCGCCCGGTTATACGTGATCGCGACCGCGACATGGACCGACGAGGACCTCCGCGCATGCGTGGCTGCGGCGAACGCGAAGCCCGCGCCGCCGCCCGCGAGGCAGGCCTGCGCGACCCCGAAATCGTGCGCGTCACCCCCGGTCGCGTCGTTGTCCAGGGCTTCACCCGCCGAGGACCGGAGCGCATCACATTCGCGAACGAACGCGGCTGTCCAGAACTCTAATACATTAATAAACGGAACCCGCCGACAGGCGGGTTTCTTCATTTCGGTGATACAAGAAATTTCCAAGCTAAAGTACACCGCRTCGCTAACGCTGCCGGTYCTGTTGATTTCAAACTGTCTGTTTGGAATTTTATGGCAGATGGGGTGGGATTCGAACCCACGGTACGCTCTCACGCACGCCGGTTTTCAAGACCGGTTCCTTAAACCACTCGGACACCCATCCATCGGTGGTGAGGCTTTATAGCGTTTTGAAAAAGGCCGTCAATCCCGATGGCGCACGCGCGCACAGCCTCTTCGTATCCGTCAGCACCTCATTGTCCTTGTGTCGTTGCAGGCGGCAGCAGAGACCCCTCGCCCGAAGGAAGTGCCGGACTTTGCTGAGGCGAGTGGAATAGCGCCAGACTCAGCACGATTGCCACAAGCACCAATAAAAGCGCCACGAAGAAGATTCCGGATTTATCCATGCGTCTGCTCATGTGCCGTTATGTTAGGCGCGAATATGTGCAATTCGAGGCAATCGAAGAATAAAACGATCTCCTGTCAAGTTGCCTGACAGATTTGGCCAGTTGATATTCCTAAATTCTTCCTGCTTGAGCAAATTTTATGCGTCGGCGTACTGTTTGGGACGGAAGTGGCCTATCGCGTCAGTAATATTGTCATTTATATAGCCGCATCGCTCCCGGGCATTGCCCAACTTTCCCCGAGCGATCAACCTGCCCCGCCCGTTTGCGGGGCTTTTTTCTTTTATACTACCGAAAAACTGCGACCGGCGGATAAAGGCTGGGTGTGCGTTACCTGCTTTATGGTTCAGACACTGATGCTCGGTCCGCCGTCGACGTGCCGAAAACCGCCCCGGAAAATATCCTCGAAAAGGTTCAGCAGCGCCGGCGGTAACGTGTCGGAAAACTCCATAATGATCTCGTTGGCGCGATTGTAGGAATAGATGGTGCAAAGCGTCAGCACCAGCAGCACGATCCACGGCCAGATTGGCTTGCGCTTAGGCGGCGCCCCATTGGGTTGTTGCGGTACAGTCATCCCGGCACCTTCCGTTCAGGCCTTGACGCGCGGTTCGCCTCCCGGCGCATAGGCGGTTTTTTGCAGGAAACGGAATATGTTGCCGCACTGACCGCAGCGGATCATGAATTCCGTTGGATCGACCGAGGCACGCTCGGTGCGGAAGCCACGCGGCATTTCATCAACGCGAAAATCGAGGTTACGGCGGCCTTTCTCATCCGATTCCGACACCTCGGCAAAACCCTGATGACCGCATTTGGAACATTCGAGTTTCCGGGAATATCTGTCGCGCGCTGCCATATGCCGTCCTTTGCTTGCACCCTATCAGGTAGCAGCGGCAAAACAGCATTTCAATGGCGATCGCCGCAGGTTAAAGCTTTGCCCGTCTGTTTTCAGTGTGGAAAACGCGTCCAGTGGCAAGAACAAGTCGGAAGCTCATGCACAACGAAGCCCCCCTGCTTTCATCCTCCCTGATACGGCGCGCCGTCATCATTGCCGTCATTATTATATGCTTTGTTGCTGCCCTTAATATCGGCGTTAAATGGTACGGCGAGCGGATCCTTCAGGCGGGCCATACAACAGCAACCGATGCGGTGGAGATCACAATCGGCAATGACCGGCTGAAACTTGCGAAAAACACGCTGCGTGTACCTTCCGACCGCCATGATGGAGAGCGAGAGCGGGCCGATCTTTATCTCACCTGGCCGGATCTCAAGGGATATGAAGACTCCAATCGCGCTGTTTTCGATGATCCGGCGCAGGCAGCAGGGCTTATTTTCATCCAGCTATCGCAAAGCACGATGTCTGAGGACATGTCCGGCCGTTTCGGGCCGATCTATGCCCGGTTGACGGAAGGAGAGCCTGTGCCGCTGAAACACGGCCTCACACTGCACCGCCTGCGTGCCGACGCAGGTTACGGCAAGGAAGTCATATTGACCGGGCAGCGAGAGGGCGAAAGCGACTATGTCGTGCGCTGCCTTCTGCCGCAAACCCAGCAGGCGTCGACGGGCAGCGACTGCCAGAGGGATATCCACGCCGGCCAGGACCTCAGCCTGTTCTACCGATTCTCCGCAACCTTGCTGCCACAATGGAAAGAACTCGACGCAGGCGTGAAACGCTACATCGAGCAGCGCCTCGTAAAAGACTGAAATCCGTGAAAAGGCGTGAGACAGATTGCGCCCGAAAAGTCGCATTTTATGGAGCGTGGATACCTTTCATAAACCACTTGGTAACGCCATCCCGATAAAGTTTCTTCCCGGAGCACTCGGGCGGGGCGCGTCCGAGCGGAACAGAAATATGCGATTGAAGAGTTCAGCAGTGTTGAAAAGTCTATTTGGGGCAGATTCGCGCAAAGCGGGTGCGACGTCTTTGGTAAGGTTCGTTGCGTTGACCCTTGCTGCGGCGTTCATAACCGCAACATCCGTTGGCACCGCACAGGCGGACCCGAAATATGCGGGCATCGTCATTGATGCCAAGACCGGCAAGGTTCTCTATGGCGAGGATCCGGATGGCCTGCGCTATCCAGCCTCGCTGACGAAGATGATGACGCTTTATCTTACGTTCGAGGCGCTTAATTCCGGGCGCATTTCGCTCGATTCCAAGGTGCCGGTTTCGGCCAACGCCGCCAAGGAGCCTCCTTCCAAGCTAGGCGTGCGCGCCGGTGGCAGCATCACGGTCGAGCAGGCAATTCTTGCGCTCGTCACCCGTTCCGCCAACGACATGGCCACCGCACTCGGTGAATATATCGGCGGCTCCGAAGACCGTTTTGCCAGAATGATGACCGCCAAGGCCCGTGCGCTCGGCATGACGCGCACGACGTATCGTAACGCCAACGGCCTGCCTAACACGGCGCAGATGACGACGGCGCGTGACCAGGCCCGCCTCGGCATCGCCCTTCGCCAGCATTTCCCGCAATATTACGGCTACTTCTCCACGCGCACCTTCAATTTCGGCAAGCAGGTCATCGGTAACCACAATCGTCTCGTGGGAACCGTGCGCGGCGTAGATGGCATCAAGACCGGTTATACCCGTGCTGCCGGAAGCAATCTTGCAACATCGGCACAGCTAGACGGTCGCTCCATCGTCGCCGTCGTTCTTGGCGGCCGCTCGAGCGCTGCCCGTGACGCCACCATGCGCAAGCTTGTTGCGACCTACCTGCCGCAGGCCTCCCGCAGCGGCAACAGCAACCTGATTGCGCAGACGAGATCGGCACCTGTCGAAGAGCCAGTCGCTGTGGCKGTTGCTGCTCCACCTGTGGCAGTCGCGGCTCCGTCCGCAGCTGTCGCTGCGACAGATTCCGGCCTGCCSCATGCCGGCCCCGTACCGCAGACCCGTTACGAGGACGCGCCGGTTGCTGCCTTTGCAGGCTCCTCGTCCAATGCGGCCGTAAAGGCCATGGAAGCCGCCACCTGGCAGAAGGGCAAGGATCCTATTTCTCAGGTAGCCGTCGCGCCTGACCGCAAGTTGATTACCAACTCGACCAAGGTGGACAATATCGTCACCGCGTCCACACCGGCATCTGTACCCTCCACCCCTTCCGTTTCGGYAAAGGCTGAAGCTCCGCAGGGCGGYTGGGTGATCCAGATTGGCGCATCGCCGGATGAAAACTCGGCACGTGGCCTGTTGCAGAATGCGCAGGAAAAAGGCGGCGCCGCCCTTCGGTCCGCAAAACCCTTCACGGTGGCCTTCAGCAGAGAAGGCTCCCAGGTATACCGCGCCCGCTTCGGCGGCTTCGACGGCCAGGCCGCCGCGGTAAATGCATGCAATGCATTGAAAAAGAAAGGCGTCAGCTGCTGGGCGTCACTCCAGTAATCGACGTTCGCGCAGGCGGTGGCTTATTTGTTGAAACATCGCCTGTCTCCTCGAATTGTGTAATGTGTAGCGAGGCTTTCCAAGATGGCAGTTAACGAGAACTATTCGGACATTGCGTCTGGCAACGGGCAAGGCAGTCTGTCGGTTCTGCATCCCATTCACGAGGCGGCAATGCGCATTGCCGATCTCGGTCTTAACCGCTCCAAGGCAAAGACGCGTGATCTCGTCAGCCTGCTTCTGTCGCACGGCGCCCGCGCCTGGCGTGCCAATCAGCCGGAAGCAAATATCCACCTTCATGTCGGCCGCCGCTCCGGGCGTGCACCGGTCCATATCCGGATCCGCTGACAAACCGAACATAAYCGGACGAGACAAAGAAAAACCCCGCGGAGCCTGTGCRCCGCGGGGTTTTTGTTGATTGACAATGAAGAAACGAGGCGRCTTACGCCTCGCTCTCCGGTGCCTCTGGCGTATCCGGCAGAGTGTCTGCCACMTCTTCGCCATTGCCGTTTTCCGCCTCTTCGTCGCCTTCMGGCTCGTTGATRCGTTCCACGGAAACCACCTTCTCATCCTTGGCGGTGGAGAAGATCGTCACGCCCTTGGTGGCGCGGCTTGCGATACGGATGCCGTTTACYGGCACACGGATCAGCTGGCCCCCATCGGAAACCAGCATGATCTGGTCGCCTTCGTCCACCGGGAAGGCCGCAACGAGTTCGCCGATTTCCGTCGTCTTCGAGGTATCGGTGGCGCGGATGCCCTTGCCGCCACGACCCGATGTGCGGAAGTCGTAAGACGAAGAACGCTTGCCGTAGCCTTTTTCAGAGACGGTCAGCACGAATTCTTCGCGTGCCTTCAGTTCCTGATAACGCTCTTCGCTGAGTTCGCCTTCTTCCGCGACTTCCTCGCCAACCAGTGCGATATCTTCCTCATCGACCCCGGCGGCACGCCGCTCGGTGGCCGAACGCTTGAGGTAGGCCGCACGCTCCCACGGTTCAGCTTCCACATGGCCCACAATGGTCATGGAGATAATGCGGTCGCCATCCGCCATGTTGATACCGCGCACGCCAACCGAGTTGCGGCCGGCGAAGACGCGGACATCGTCGACGGGGAAGCGGATGCACTGGCCGAGTGCCGTCGTCAGCAATACGTCATCCTGGTCGGTACAGGTTTCGACGGAGAGGATTTCATCGCCCTCCTCGTCCAGCTTCATGGCGATCTTGCCGTTGCGGTTGACCTGCACGAAATCGCCGAGCTTGTTGCGGCGAACCGTGCCGCGCGTCGTCGAGAACATCACATCGAGCGTTTCCCAGGTCGTTTCGTCCTCGGGCAACGGCATGATGGTGGTGATGCGCTCGCCTGGTTCCAGCGGCAGCATGTTGATGAGGGCCTTGCCCTTCGACTGCGGCGTACCGATCGGAAGGCGCCAGACYTTTTCCTTGTACACGATGCCGCGCGAGGAGAAGAACAGCACCGGCGTATGGGTATTGGCGACAAAGAGACGGTTGACGAAATCTTCGTCGCGCGTCGCCATGCCGGAACGGCCCTTGCCGCCGCGACGCTGTGCCCGGTAGGTGGTCAGCGGCACGCGCTTGATGTAGCCGAGATGCGAAACGGTGACGACCATATCTTCGCGGGAGATGAGGTCTTCATCATCCATGTCAGGACCGCCTTCGACGATCTCGGACCGGCGTGGCGTGCCGAACTCGTCGCGGATGGCAATAAGCTCATCCTTGACGATCTGCATGATGCGCAGCCGTGAAGACAGGATTTCGAGATATTCGCTGATTTCCGCACCGATYTTGTTCAGCTCGTCGCCGATTTCGTCGCGGCCAAGCGCCGTCAGGCGGGCAAGGCGCAATTCGAGAATGGCGCGTGCCTGCTCTTCGGAGAGATTGTAGGTGCCGTCTTCATTGATGCGGTGGCGCGGATCGTCGATGAGACGGATCAGGCTTTCCACATCCTGCGCCGGCCAGCGCCGCGTCATCAGCTCCTCACGGGCCGAAGCCGGATCGGGAGCATGACGAATGACGCGGATGACTTCGTCGATATTGGCAACCGAGATCGCCAGACCGACCAACACATGCGCGCGGTCGCGCGCTTTGCGCAGCAGATACTTGGTGCGGCGGCTGACGACATCCTCACGGAAGGACACGAAGGCGCGCAGCATGTCCAGCAACGTCATCTGTTCAGGCTTGCCGCCGTTCAGCGCCACCATGTTGCAGCCGAAGGAGGTCTGCAGCGGCGTGTAGCGATAGATCTGGTTCAGGATGACTTCGGCATTGGCGTCGCGCTTCAACTCGACGACGACGCGATAACCCTGGCGGTCGGACTCGTCGCGCAGATCGGAAATACCCTCGATGCGCTTTTCCTTGACCAGTTCGGCCATCTTCTCGATCATCGTCGCCTTGTTCACCTGATAGGGAACCTCGGTGATGATGATCTGCTCGCGGTCGCCGCGCATCGGCTCGATGGTCGCACGGCCGCGCATGATGACCGATCCGCGACCCGTCTCATAGGCAGAGCGAATGCCGGAACGGCCCATGATGAGCGCGCCGGTCGGGAAGTCCGGGCCGGGAATGATCTGCATCAGTTCAAGCAGCTCGATCGCGGGATTGTCGATGAGGGCGATACAGCCGTCGATGACTTCGGAAAGATTGTGCGGCGGAATGTTCGTCGCCATGCCGACGGCGATGCCGCCCGCCCCGTTGACCAGAAGGTTCGGGAATTTCGCGGGAATGACGACCGGCTCATGYAASGTGCCGTCATAGTTGTCGCGGAAATCCACCGTTTCCTTGTCGAGATCGTCGAGAAGCGAATGCGCTGCCTTTTCGAGACGGCACTCCGTGTAACGTTCGGCCGCCGGCGGATCGCCGTCGATGGAGCCGAAGTTGCCCTGTCCGTCGATCAGCGGCAGGCGCAGAGACCAGTCCTGCGCCATACGCGCAAGCGCATCGTAAATCGCCGCATTGCCGTGCGGATGGAATTTACCCATCACGTCACCGGTGACGCGGGCGCATTTGACGTATTTCTTGTTCCAGTCGATGCCGAGTTCGGACATGCCGTAAAGAATACGGCGATGAACCGGCTTCAGACCGTCACGGACATCGGGAAGCGCGCGGGAAACGATAACGCTCATGGCGTAATCGAGATAGGACCGCTGCATTTCCTCAATGATGGAAATCGGTTCAATGCCTGGCGGAAGTTTTCCGCCGCCGGGGGGGCTCTGGTCAGTCAAAACGGATCACATTCTCTGTTAAGAATCGGATGGATTTTTATAGCGGAAACAGCCACGTTAAGCCAATTTCCAGGCGAGTTTTGAACAGTCTTTTGCGTCATTTGCAAGACATACCCCGCTTTTCGCCATTTAGGTTGGCAAAAGCGACGCCGCTCCCTTTTAAAGCGTGTACGACTTGCGTAGGCTCCGGCCTAAAAACAGAACAGGYGGGGAAAGAATGGCCAGCAGCGAAACGCTCATCAACGCGCTTACAACACTTCTGGTCACGCTCGATCCGCCCGGTCTCGCGCCCGTATTTCTCGCACTCACGGTTGGAATGACGCGCGACCAGCGCGCCCAGGTGGCCCTGCGTGGTTCGATCATCGCCTTCGGCATTCTCGCCATCTTCGCCCTGTTCGGTCTCACCATCCTCAACCTTCTCGGCATTTCGCTGGGTGCCTTCCGCATCGCCGGTGGYCTGCTGCTGTTCTGGATTTCCTTCGAGATGATTTTCGAGAAACGCCAGGAGCGCAAGGAAAAGACCTCGGAGATTGCCATCACCAAGGACCATCTGCACAATCTGGCGGTCTTTCCGCTCGCCTTGCCGTTGATCGCCGGGCCTGGCGCCATTTCCGCGACCGTGCTCCTGGCGGGAACGATGAAGACGACGCTCGAAATGGTCGTGCTTATTCTCATCCTCGCCTTCGCCATGGCCCTCGTCTACGCCACCCTGATCGTCTCGGAACGCATGGACCGTTTTCTCGGCAATACCGGCCGCGCGATCCTGACAAGGCTGCTCGGCGTCCTTCTTGCCGCGCTTTCCGTGCAGTTCGTAGTGGACGGCATAAAATCGGCCTTCGCATTCTGACGACCATCGGTTCGCAACAAAATGCCGCAACCGGCCGGATTTGCGAAAAATCCGCCCTTTGAATCCGGCTCCTGCCTCGGTTAAAAGACGCGCATCTTTTTTCCGCACCAGAAAGCTCTCTCCATGCGATCCACGCTGCGCCGCCTCATCCCGGATGCCGCTCCCGTCAGTAACCGGGAAAGGCTGCGCGCTGCGGCGGGCGCCTTCGTCGGCATTTCGCTGACCGGACTTCTGGGCAGCCTTGCTTTCCGCTTAGACCCTACCCTGCCCGCCATGATCGCGCCGATGGGCGCCTCGGCGGTGCTTTTATTCGCCGTGCCATCCAGCCCCCTTGCGCAGCCCTGGTCGATCCTCTGCGGCAACATCGTGTCGGCTTTCGTGGGCGTGACGGTGGCTCTACTCGTTCCGGATATTTTCCTTGCCAGCGCGCTTGCCATAAGCCTTGCCATTGCTGCCATGATGGCGCTGCGCTGCCTGCACCCGCCAAGCGGCGCGGTGGCGCTGACGGCCGTTCTCGGCGGTCCCGCCGTGCATAGTCTCGGCTATGGCTTTATTCTCTGGCCGGTCGCCGGAAACTCGCTCATCCTTCTCATCCTCGCGCTCGTTTATAACAATGCCACCGGCCGCGCCTATCCGCACGGCCTGAGGTTGGGAAAGGCCAGCCACGGCACGGCAGACCCGACGCCAATACAGAAAATCGGCTTTTCCTCAGCCGATCTGGACGAGGTGCTGAAGGAATATGACGAGGTTCTCGATATTGATCGCGATGTGCTGGAGATGATTTTGCGCAAGACGGAATTGCGCTCCTGGCGCCGCCGCGCCCTCCACCTCGATTGCGCCAGCGTCATGTCACGCGATGTGGTCGGCGTCGCCCCGGATGATAGCCTGCGCCACGCTCATTCACTGATGCACAACCACCATTTCAAGGCGCTGCCCGTGACCAACGACAGGGCCGAAATCCTTGGCATCGTCACTCAGACGGATTTTCTTGAAAAGGCTAGCTGGAGAAACGGCCGCCCTTCCATCGGTTTCCTGCAGCGCCTGCGCCTTATTCTCTCAGGCACAAGCGCACCCAACGATACCGTCAAGGATATCATGACATCGCCTGTTAGAACCGTGCAGCCGGAAACGGCGATCGAGGAAGCAATCATCCGCTTTGCGGAGGAAGGGCTGCATTACCTGCCGGTGATCGACGCCAACGGCAAGATGGTGGGTATTCTTTCGCAGTCCGATGTCATGGTTGCGATGCTGGCGGACAAAGCCGCGGCATAGGTCGTCGCGACCTTGAAGCGGGCAACCGGTTTCGACCGGCYCCCGCCCCGTCAATCACGGTYCCGATCAGAACGGGATATCGTCGTCCATGTCACTGGAGAAGCCGCCGGAAGGCTGGCTGCCGCCACGCGAGGCACCGCCGCGGGCCGCCGGCTGCTGGTCGTAACCGCCACCGTAGTTACCGCCGCCGCTGCCATAATCTCCACCGCCGATGTCGCCACCGCTGCGGCTGCCGCCGCCACCTTCGCCGCGACCGTCGAGCATCGTCAGCGTGGAGTTGAAGCCCTGCAGTACCACTTCGGTGGAGTAACGGTCGTTACCGGTCTGGTCCTGCCACTTGCGCGTCTGCAGCTGGCCTTCAATATAGAGCTTGGCGCCCTTTTTCACATATTGTTCGACAACCTTGCACAGGCCTTCGTTGAAAACGACGACCGTGTGCCATTCTGTCTTTTCCTTGCGCTCGCCGCTGTTGCGGTCCCGCCACGTCTCCGAGGTGGCGATACGCAGATTGGCGATCGGACGGCCGTCCTGCGTCCGGCGAATTTCGGGATCGGCGCCAACGTTCCCAATCAGAATTACCTTGTTTACGCTACCAGCCATCTCGTCATCCTGTCCGCCAGYCATCRTGACCGGCAATTGCATTTCAAAAAATCCCGCACACAATAACCATCGCCGCCCGCAAAGGGCACCGCAACGGGGAACAATCCACAGCGAATAATCCCGACTTTCTCAGAGAGTATATTCGCACTTGCAATTTGTTCCTTTTTTGTTCTATTAAATCACGAAATTCGAGTCAAGTGAGCCGAAAAGCCATCGATCGATAGGGAATAAACCTCGACACGTCCGGTTGCGTCACTACATAAGGACGCGCCGCCATCAGGCCTGTTAATTTTGTCCGAGCTTTATCATGAGTGAACTGAAGACGATTTCCATCCGTGGTGCCCGTGAGCATAACCTCAAGGGTATCGATCTGGATCTACCGCGCAAYAAGCTGATCGTCATGACCGGGCTCTCCGGCTCGGGCAAGTCGTCGCTCGCCTTCGACACAATCTATGCCGAGGGCCAGCGCCGTTATGTCGAGAGYCTCTCGGCCTATGCKCGCCAGTTCCTCGAAATGATGCAGAAGCCGGATGTAGACCGCATCGAGGGKCTYTCTCCRGCGATTTCCATCGAGCAGAAAACCACCTCGAAGAACCCGCGCTCCACGGTCGGCACGGTCACGGAAATCTACGACTATATGCGCCTGCTATTTGCGCGTGTCGGCGTGCCCTACTCGCCGGCGACGGGCCTGCCGATCGAGAGCCAGACGGTCAGCCAGATGGTCGACCGTATCCTTGCCTTCGAGGAAGGCACGCGCCTTTATATTCTCGCGCCGATCGTGCGCGGCCGCAAAGGCGAATATAAAAAGGAACTCGCCGARCTGATGAAGAAGGGCTTCCAGCGCGTCAAGGTGGATGGCCAGTTCTACGAGATCGCTGACGTTCCCGTCCTCGACAAGAAATACAAACACGATATCGATGTGGTGGTGGACCGCGCCGTCGTGCGCCCGGATATGGCAGCACGCCTTGCCGACAGTCTCGAGACCTGCCTCAAGCTCGCCGACGGGTTGGCAGTGGCCGAATTTGCCGACAAGCCCCTGCCGCCGGAAGAAACCTCGGCTGGCGGCTCCGCAAACAAATCGCTCAATGAGACCCACGAGCGTATGCTGTTTTCGGAAAAATTCGCCTGCCCGGTCTCCGGCTTCACCATCCCGGAAATCGAGCCCCGGCTTTTCTCCTTCAACAATCCCTTCGGCGCCTGCCCCACCTGTGACGGTCTCGGCTCGCAGCAGAAGGTSGACGAAAACCTRATCGTGCCCGAACCTGCACGCACCCTGCGGGATGGCGCGATCGCCCCCTGGGCCAAGTCGTCTTCCCCCTATTACAACCAGACGCTSGAGGCRCTGGGCAAGGCCTTCGKTTTYAAGCTGTCGAGCAAATGGACGGACCTTTCGAAAGAGGCGCAGCACGCCATTCTCCAGGGCACTGACGACAAGATCGAGTTCAACTATCAGGACGGCGCGCGCTCCTACAAGACGGTGAAGAATTTCGAAGGCATCGTTCCCAATCTGGAGCGTCGCTGGAAAGAGACCGACAGCGCCTGGGCGCGCGAGGAAATCGAGCGTTATATGTCGGCRGCCCCCTGCCCGGCCTGCGCMGGCTATCGCCTGAAGCCGGAAGCGCTCGCCGTCAAGATCAACAGGATGCACATCGGCGAAGTCACCCAGATGTCGATCCGTATGGCACGCGACTGGTTCGAGACGCTGCCGGAAAATCTGAACGCCAAACAGAACGAGATCGCGGTTCGCATCCTCAAGGAAATCCGCGAACGTCTGCGATTCCTCAACGATGTCGGGCTGGATTATCTCAGCCTGTCACGCAACTCCGGCACGCTTTCCGGCGGAGAAAGCCAGCGCATCCGGCTTGCTTCGCAGATCGGTTCCGGCCTCACCGGCGTTCTCTATGTTCTGGATGAGCCGTCCATCGGCCTGCATCAGCGTGACAATGCCCGTCTGCTCGATACGCTGAAACATCTGCGTGATATCGGCAATACAGTGATCGTGGTCGAACACGACGAGGATGCCATCCTGACGGCGGATTATGTCGTTGATATCGGCCCGGCCGCCGGCATCCACGGCGGTCAGGTGATCGCCGAAGGCACGCCGCAGGAGGTCATGGCCAATCCGAAATCGCTGACCGGCAAATATCTATCCGGCGAACTTGGCGTCGCCGTGCCGGCAGAACGCCGCAAGCCCAAGAAGGGCCGCGAAATCAAGGTTTTTGGCGCACGCGGCAACAACCTGAAGAATGTGACTGCGGCCGTTCCCCTTGGCGTTTTCACCGCCGTTACCGGCGTGTCGGGTGGTGGCAAATCCACCTTCCTGATCGAGACGCTCTATAAGTCGGCAGCACGCCGGGTGATGGGCGCGCGCGAAATTCCGGCCGAGCATGACCGCATCGATGGTTTCGAATTCATCGACAAGGTGATCGATATCGACCAGTCGCCAATCGGCCGCACGCCACGATCAAACCCCGCCACCTACACCGGCGCATTCACGCCTATCCGTGACTGGTTCGCCGGTCTGCCGGAGGCAAAGGCGCGAGGTTATGCACCTGGCCGTTTCTCCTTCAACGTCAAGGGYGGCCGCTGCGAAGCCTGCCAGGGCGACGG
Organism: Agrobacterium sp. MCAB5; assembly: GCF_052114365.1. Lineage (NCBI taxonomy): Bacteria > Pseudomonadati > Pseudomonadota > Alphaproteobacteria > Hyphomicrobiales > Rhizobiaceae > Agrobacterium > Agrobacterium sp. MCAB5. The sequence goes on along the minus strand of NZ_JBFREP010000004.1, from coordinate 441,860 downwards.
CGTCATCAAGATCGAGATGCAYTTCCTGCCGGATGTCTATGTCACCTGCGACGTCTGCCACGGCAAGCGTTATAATCGCGAGACGCTGGAYGTGACCTTCAAGGGCAAGTCCATTGCMGACGTGCTTGATATGACGGTGGAAGAAGGCGTTGAATTCTTCGCCGCCGTTCCGGCCGTGCGTGACAAGCTGCAAGCGCTGTTCGATGTCGGCCTCGGTTACATCAAGGTCGGCCAGCAGGCCAATACGCTCTCCGGCGGCGAGGCGCAGCGCGTCAAGCTCGCCAAGGAACTGTCAAAACGCTCCACCGGCCGCACGCTYTACATCCTCGATGARCCGACGACGGGTCTCCATTTCCACGACGTCAACAAGCTTCTGGAAATGCTGCAGGCGCTGGTGGATCAGGGCAATTCCGTCGTGGTAATCGAGCACAATCTCGAAGTCATCAAGACGGCCGACTGGATCATCGATATTGGCCCCGAAGGCGGCACGGGCGGCGGCGAAGTGGTGGCAACCGGMACGCCRGAAGACATCGTCAAGAACGAGCGCTCCTATACCGGTCATTTCCTGAAGGAACTTCTGGAACGCCGGCCAGCCGGAAAACGCGAGGCTGCGGAGTAATCCGCACCTTTCGCAGCAAGGGTACGTAAGGCCGATAGCCCGAGGAGGAATAGTATATGTCGACATCAGGCACGATTCGCACCGGTATCGGCGGCTGGACTTTCGAGCCGTGGGAAGGCACGTTTTATCCGGAAAAACTGCCGAAGAAACGCCAGCTGGAACATGCCAGCCGGCAATTGACGGCGATCGAGGTGAACGGCACCTATTATAGCAGCCAGAAACCCGAGACCTTCGCCAAATGGGCGGCGGACGTTCCTGAGGATTTCGTTTTCTCCCTGAAGGCAAGCCGYTTCGTCACCAACCGCAAGGTCCTGGCCGAGGCGGGTGAATCCATGACGAAGTTCCTGACGCAGGGACTGACGGAGCTCGGCCACCATCTCGGCCCGATTCTCTGGCAATTCGCGCCGACTAAAAAATTCGACGCCGAGGATTTCGGGGCGTTTCTGGCATTGCTGCCCGAAAAACAGGACGGCGTCAGCCTTCGCCACGTGGTCGAAGTGCGAAACCCGACATTTCAGGTGCCGGAATTCATCGATCTTCTCGCCAAACACAAGGTCGCGGTCGTCTGCGCCGACCATCACGATTATCCGATGCTGCCTGACGTAACTGCCGATTTCGTCTATTGCCGCCTGCAAAAGGGCGAAGACGATATCGAGACCTGTTATCCGAAGGCCGAGATTGACCATTGGGCAAAACGGGTCAAGACCTATGCGGCGGGCGGTGTTCCGGATGACCTGCCGCTGATCGCTCCCGATAGAAAAGTAGAGAAGACCCCTCGCGATGTCTTCGCTTTCTTCATCACCGGCGGCAAGGTCAATGCACCAAACGGCGCACAGGTATTGCAGAAATTGGTCTGACTGGCTCAGCCAGCCATTTCTTTCGCCGGGTTGAAATCGACTGCCGCGAACGCCGCCTCGATCACCTCGGTTCCAGCKCCCGGCCGTGTGGCGTCGCTGGAAAGGATTTGCCGGAAACGGCGCGCGCCGGGCATGCCCTGAAACAGGCCGACCATGTGGCGGGTGACGTGATTGAGGCGCCCGCCGGCGGCAATATAGTCGGCGGCGTAGGCCATCATCGCATCACGCAGCCCCATCCAGTCAGCTTGCCGGGCCTCTTCGCCATAAATGCGATGGTCGACATCGGCAAGGATGGACGTATTGTGATAGGCCGCACGGCCMAGCATCACGCCGTCCATATGCTGCAGATGGAGGCTTGCCTGATCGAGATCGGAGATACCGCCGTTGATRCCGATGAAGATGTCAGGATTTTCCCGCTTCATGCGATAGACGAGATCATAATCGAGCGGCGGCACCTCACGGTTTTCCTTCGGCGAAAGCCCTTGCAGCCAAGCCTTGCGCGCATGGATCCAGACCGCATCCGCGCCCGCCGCCACAACCCGCGAAAGAAAATCCGGCAGCACGGCTTCCGGCTCCTGATCGTCCACGCCAATGCGGCATTTGACCGTGACCGGCACCTTCGCAACGGCCTTCATCGCCGTCACGCATTGCGCGACAATCTCGGGTTCGCGCATCAGACATGCGCCGAAAGTGCCGGATTGCACCCGGTCCGAAGGACAGCCGACATTGAGGTTGATCTCGTCATAGCCATAATCGCCGGCGATCCGCACCGCCTCCGAAAGCTTTACCGGATCCGACCCACCGAGTTGCAATGCAACCGGATGTTCCTGCGTGTGATAGTTGAGCAACCTGTCGCGCTGGCCATGGATGATGGCGTCGGCAACGATCATTTCCGTATAAAGCAGCGCACGCTTCGACAATTGCCGGTGCAGAAATCTGCACCTCGTGTCCGTCCAATCGATCATCGGGGCCACGGCAAAGATTTTTTCGCCGTTTGCAAGCGCTTGTCTGTACATGAATTACCTCTTTGCGGCGGCTTCTACAGCAAAGGACCGCAAAAAGCCAGTTTTGCGGCTGCGGTCATTTTGAACTGGAAATCGCCCAGGAATCGGGGGACAAGACTTGCAGTTCTAAAAAAGACGACAGGAAATCCCATGGCCGCCACCGTCATTCCAGTTCCAGAACCCGTTCTTCTGCCTGTAGAGGGCACAAACGAGATGTTCCCCGTGCGGCGGGTCTATTGTGTCGGCCGCAACTATGCCGATCACGCCATCGAGATGGGCCACGATCCTTCAAGGGAACCGCCGTTTTATTTCCAGAAAAATCCGGACAACCTTCTGCCTGCGGGCCAGGATTTCCCCTACCCTTCGCTTTCGTCGAACGTGCATTACGAAGTCGAATGCGTCGTGGTGTTGAAAAGCGGCGGTGCGGATATTCYGGCAAGCGATGCGCTGGGCCACGTCTGGGGTTACGCGGTTGGCATCGATATGACACGCCGCGACCTTCAGGATGGTTTGAAGAAGATGGGACGCTCGTGGGAGGGCGCAAAAGCGTTCGAATATTCCGCGCCGGTCTCCGCCATCGTTCCCGCAGACAAGATCGGCCATCCGTCGACCGGTGCGATCTGGCTCGATGTCAATGGTGAGCGCAAGCAGACAGGCGATCTTGCGCAGATGATCTGGAAAGTGCCGGAAGTGATTGCCGAGCTTTCCAAGCTGTTCACGCTTGCCGCTGGCGATGTCATCATGACCGGCACGCCCGCGGGCGTCGGCCCTATCGTGCGCGGCGATCGGATCGAGTGTGGTGTAGACGGTGTCGGCACTCTGTCCGTTACGGTCGCCTGATCGCTATCGGCGCATAATCCAAAGGGAGAGAACCGACATGCCGCTTTATCGCCTCGCAGATCGGGTGCCTCAGACCCCCGCCACGGATCGCTACTGGGTCGCACCCGATTCGAATGTCATTGGCTCGGTGATACTTGCCGAGGATGTCGGCATCTGGTTCGGCGCGACGCTGCGCGGCGATAATGATCCAATCAGCATCGGTCGCGGCACCAATATTCAGGACGGCGTGATGGTTCACAGCGATCTCGGTTTTGCCGCCACGATCGGCGAAATGTGCACYATCGGCCACCACGCCATCATCCACGGCTGCACCATCGGCGACAATTCGCTCGTCGGCATGGGCGCAACGATCCTCAACGGCGCAAAGATCGGCCGCAACTGCCTGGTCGGCGCCAATGCGCTGGTAACGGAGGGCAAGGAGTTTCCCGACAATTCCCTGATCGTCGGATCGCCGGCGCGTGCCGTACGAACGCTGGATGACGAGGCCATCGCCAGCATCCGCCGCTCGGCGGAAAATTACATCGAAAACTGGAAGCGTTTTTCGAAGGATCTGGAAGTCATCGAAGAATGACGGATGGCGGGCAAGAACGCCCGCTGTCGCCAAACGGTGTTACCCCGCGCAGGCGGCACACAGACCACGAATTTCGATAGTGGTCTTTTCCGCCTTGAACTTGCTGTCCTTGACCCAGCGCTCGAGGCGATGGTCGATCTCATGATCGTGGAACTCGTTCACCTGGCCGCAGGATTCGCAAATGGCAAAGGCGACGGTGCCATGATKATGCGAGCAGCATTCKGCYTGCGTATGGGTGCAGGCAACAAAGGCGTTGAGRCTTTCAAGCCGGTGCACGAGACCATATTCCACCAGCTTTTCCAACGCCCGGTAGACCTGCAGCGGCGCGCGAAAACCATCGTCGCGCAGCTTGTCGAGGATCACATAGGCGCTGAGCGGCGCATGCGCATTCGACAGGGCATTCATGACCAGCGACTGGTTTTTGGTAAGGTTCTGCGCATTCATGACTTGCCTCCTTCATCTGCGGAGCGGGAAAAACCCGGTGCCGGCAACAGGCTTATAACGAACAGGATCACGGCGGCAACCACGATGGACGGTCCCGATGGCGTGTCGTAACTCAGCGATCCGAACAGGCCGCCAACGACGGCAACCGCTCCGATCASAGACGCGACCACRGCCATCACCTCAGGCGTGGAAGAAAAACGTCTGGCTGTCGCCGCCGGTATGATGAGCAGCGATGTGATCAACATGATGCCGACCACCTTCATGGCGATGGCAATCACTAGCGCCATCAACAGCGTGAAGATGAGCTTGGCGCGTTCCGGGTTCAACCCCTCGGCCTCGGCCAACTCGGTATTGACTGTGGAGGCCAGCAGAGACCGCCACAGGAACACCATGGAAACCACCACCACCAGCCCGCCGCCCCAGATCAGCGCGATATCGCTGCGGGTAACGGCCAGAATATCCCCGAACAGGAAGGAGACGAGATCGATGCGCACCCAGCTCATGAAGGCAACGATGACGAGACCGATCGCCAGCGCCGAATGAGAGAGTATGCCGAGRAGCGCATCGGCGGAAAGCGCCTGCCGCCGTTGCAGGAAAATCAGCAGGATCGAAACCGCCGAGGCTACAAGAAAGACGCTGACGATGAGGTTGATCTGCAACAGCAGCGACAGCGCAACGCCAAGCAGTGCCGAATGGGCCATCGTATCGCCGAAATAKGCCATRCGCCGCCACACAACGAAGCAGCCAAGRGGMCCGGCGGTGAGCGCAACACCGATGCCGGCGATCATGGCGCGAACGAAGAAATCGTCAAACATGCCGCTCTCCYTGCTGGTGGCTTGAAGTGGCGTGTCCGTCATGCTCGTGGCCGCAGCCGCAGTCCCCGTGGTCATGATTATGGTCGTGATGCTGCTCATGCGCATGATGATGGCCATCATCGGGGTGGCAATGTTCGGTCACCGAACCATCCGCGTGCTGCACCCGGCCATCGGGCAGATGGGTGTGGTCGTGATGGTGGCTGTAAACGGCAAGCGCCTTGGCGGCCGACCCACCGAAAAGTCGCATATATTCCGGGCTCTGGCTCACCGCCTGCGGCGTTCCCCGGCAGCAGACATGACCGTTCAGGCATATYACGGTATCGGTTTCCGCCATGACCACATGCAGGTCATGCGAGATTAACAGAATTCCGCAATTGTTTGAATTCCTGATATTTTTTATCAAATCATAAAGCGCGATCTCCCCGGAGAAATCAACGCCCTGCACRGGCTCRTCGAGAACCAGCAGATCGGGCTTGCGCGCAATGGCGCGGGCAAGAAGCGCCCGCTGGAACTCTCCGCCAGAAAGATGCTGCACCTCCGCGTTTGCCAGATGCGCGATACCCGTGGCGTTCAGCGCGGCGTCGATTTCGCGCGCGGGAAGCGGCCCGGTCAGCGTCATCAACCGGCGCACAGACAGCGGCATGGTCCAGTCGACCGAAAGTTTCTGCGGCACATACCCGACCCTCAGACCGGCAATGCGCGATACCGCGCCCTCGCTCGGCTTCAAGACACCGATCGCCATTTTCGCGCTGGTTGATTTGCCCGAACCGTTCGGCCCGATCAACGTGACGATCTCACCCTTGCTGACGGAAAACTCCACGCCGCGCACGAGCCAGCGACCGTTGCGCTGCACGCCGGCATTGGAAAGTGACACCAGTATCTCTTTGCCCTCATGGGCGGAATGAAGCATGGGATTGTCCGATCGGCGATGTTGCTTACCGCTATCGCATACGTTATAGAGTTACGCAATAAATGTAATAACATAACTATACTTCTTCAAGTGGAGTGCATTTCATGAGATCGTTCGTGATCCCGCTCATGGCATCGGTAGCAATAGCGGCGGCCGCCTCCGGCGCCACCGCCGCCCCAAATGTCGTGGTCTCGATCAAGCCTGTCCATTCCCTCGTCGCGGCAATCATGCGTGGCGTGGGCGAACCGCAACTCATTGTCGACGGCGCAGCCTCACCGCATACCTATAATCTGCGGCCTTCCAATGCCCGCACGCTGGAAAAGGCCGATCTGGTCTTCTGGGTCGGGCCTGGACTGGAGGCATTTCTGCAGAAGCCGCTGGAGGCGTTGACCAGCAAGGCAACAGTGGTCGAACTAGAAGAYGCCAAGGGGCTGGAAAAGCTTCCCTTCCGCGAAGGCGGCCCTTTCGAGGCGCATGACGATGGCGAAGAGGCCCATGGAGAACATGCCGGCCATGCGGACAGCGAAGACGCTCATGCTCATGATCATGCGCACGATGACGGCGACCATGAACACGGCGCGTACGACACTCATCTGTGGCTCGATCCGGCCAATGCCAAGGCCATGGCCCAGACGATAGAAACCGCGCTGATTGCCGCCGATGCCGGCAATGCGGAAACCTATCAGGCCAATACAAAGAAACTGATCGACGATCTCGATGCGCTCGACAGCGAAATTGCGGAAACGGTCAAGCCTGTGAAGGACAAGCCCTTCATCGTCTTTCACGATGCCTATCAATATTTCGAGCATCGCTACGGCGTAAAAACGGCGGGATCGATCACCGTTAGCCCCGAAACCCTGCCCGGTGCCGATCGCGTCAGGGAGATGCAGGAAAAGGTTCGCCAACTTGGCGCGACCTGCGTTTTTGCCGAACCGCAATTCGAGCCGAAACTGATCTCCGTCATAACCGAAGGCACGGCGGCAAAGTCTGCGACGCTCGATCCCGAAGCGGCCACGCTTGAACCGGGTCCCGATCTCTACTTCAAGATGATGCGCGGCATCGCCGGCTCGCTGAAGGATTGCCTGTCCTGATCCGGACAGGCGTTGCTTCTATCAAGGCTTMGGCGCCATTGAGGACCAGACCGGGCGGCTGATGCTTTGCAGCGTTTCTGGCGGCGCACCGTTGATGCGTGCCAGCAGAGCCTTGGCAAGCTCCCTGCCCGCAAGCTTGATGTCCTCGTTGACTGTGTGGATTTGCGGCTGGATCCAGTTCAGGAATTCKGCGGACTGTTTCGACACGATATCGATATCCTTGCCGATCCTGACACCGGCTGCCTCAAACCCCGCCACAAGCGCAATCGTGCTGCTGCCGCTGATGGAGACAATGCCGTCAGGGCGATCGTCTGATTGCATCAGGCGCTTGCCGAAATCGCGGATCTTGTCGAGCGGCGTCTCGATGGTGATGGCATCCAACGGGAATTCGGAAACGCCGAAATCCCTGATACCGCGGGTGAACCCCTTGCGGGCGTGGTCGTGGAACGCAAACCGCGATGGCGGCACGATGATGGCGACCCTCTTTCGCCCACATTGCGCCAGCCGCTCCACGGCCTCATAGGCATAAGCCTCGTTATCGAAATCGTGATAGGCGTGCTCAATGCCCATGTCGGACCGCCCATGGGTAACGAAGGGCATTTTGCGCTCCGTCATGAAACGGACGCGCGGATCGTTCGGCTCGATTTTGGAGATGATCACCCCGTCCGCGGAACCGGTCTCGAGAATGTAGCGGATCGGCACCATGGAATCCTTGGCGTGGGTGTGAGGGGTAACGACGAGGTGATATTGCGTCGTCGCAAGAACCTCGGTGATGCCGAATACCATCTGGCTGGTGAAGCCCATCAATTCCTCGTCGACGCTCAGCACCAGCGCGATCACATTGGTCTTGCCGGTGCGAAGGCGCACACCAGCTCGGTTCGGCTGGTAACCGATCTGCTGGGCAATCAGCCGCACGCGCTCCTTGGTTTCCGCGCCGATGTCAGGTGCATCCTTCAGCGCGCGCGACACGGTGGTGATGCCAAGACCCGTCATGTAGGCGATGGTCTTCAAGGTCGGGCGCTCGCCCGTTGTCGCCTTCGCTTCGTCCCTGCCGGAATTACCAGTATCGTTCATGTCATTTCGCCACGCTTTGCAGAACAATAATCATAGATAGCTTTTTGTTTCTTGCAAAGGCAAACGTCGCCGGTCGCCGTCACACCCGATCCGGTCTTCGGGCCTTTGGCTATAACGATGTAGGTCGTGAAAAATATCGAACAGACTTATCCCGGATTACCGACCTTACGCGCTCTCGAAAATTCTGCTCGAGAGAGAAACAATGCCAAGAAAATAGATTAATTAGTATCAATAATTAATTGATATTTATAAATAAAAGTCAATAGATATCAAGCCATCCGTATCCGTGGTTTTCCAATAGTACCAACGGGCATTTTTCGCGCATGAAGTTTCACTCCGAAGACATGACGGAACGATTGCTTTACGGTAACGTTGCCGGAGGGAGGAGATTGCCGAGCTGAGCGAGCTGGATAACGGCTGGCTGGCGGGCATGCATCTTCCCCAGATTCCGACACAAGCCTGCGTCATAATGGCCAGCTTATCCTATTTGAATTCGTCCATGCAGGGTCCCATCATGATTTCTTCCTCCACGCCCGAAACCGTCATCGATCTGGCCGGGCTCTGGCGCCTGACCTCGCTGGAAGGAGACCATACGACCGACCTTACCGTGCCGGGAGACGTTCACAGCGCACTCAAAAACGCGGGGATCATTCCAGACCCCTATCACGGTGCCAATGAAAATGCGGTGCAATGGGTCGCGCATCGGGACTGGATCATAGAGCGGACCTTCATCCTCGATGACGCCGATGCCAGCTGGTATCTCGATATCGATTATCTCGATACCGTCGCGATCGTCTTCGTCAACGATGTCCCGGTCTTGAGTTCGGACAACTGCTTCCGACGTTACCGTCCCGATGTGTCTCGCGCCGTGCGGCCCGGTGAAAACACCATTCGTATCCATTTCCACTCCAACATCGCAGCCGGGGCGGAACGGCAGGCGCGGCAACCTTTTTACATTCCCTATCATGAGGGCAACTCGCCGATTGCCAACGGCAACATGTTGCGCAAGCCACAGTGCCATTTCGGCTGGGACTGGAATATCGCGATTGCTCCGCTCGGCCTTTACGGCAAAATCCTGCTGAAGCGCCTCGATACGGCACGGGTCGAACACGTCGTCACCTCACAACATCATGTCGAGGGCGGCGTCGAGCTGCATCTGGCAATCACGCTGTTTGCCGAAGGTCCGGCGAGCCTTCCGCTCTACCTTTCCCTCAACGATGAAAGGCTGCGGCTTGATTGCGGCGTGGGTGCGGGTGAGACGGTGGTGCGCCACGTTTTCTTCGTGGAAGACCCCGCGCTCTGGTGGCCGGCGGGCAGCGGCGAACAGACGCTCTACACGTTGGCGGTGGAGTTGCCGGATGAAACCGTCACCCGCAGCATCGGCTTCAGGACCATTGAACTTCTGACGGACAAGGATGAGGCAGGTAGCCGATTTGCCTTCCGCATCAACGGTCGGGAAATCTTCTGCCGTGGCGCGAACTGGATTCCATCCGATGCGCTTTATTCGCTGACCAGCCGCGAAAAAACCGAAGACCTTCTGTGTTCGGCCGTCGAGGCCAATATGAACATGATCCGCGTCTGGGGCGGCGGGTTTTACGAGGAAGACTGGTTCTACGATCTCTGTGACCGTCTCGGTCTCCTGGTCTGGCAGGATTTCATGTTCGCCTGCAATCTTTACCCCTGCAGCGAAGACTTTCTCGACAATGTCGAACACGAGGTCGACTATCAGGTAAAACGCCTTTCCTCCCATCCGTCCATCGCGCTCTGGTGCGGCGACAACGAATTGGTGGGTGCCCTCACCTGGTTCGAGGAGCCCCGCAACAACCGCGACCGTTATCTCGTGGCTTACGACCGCCTCAACCGCACCATCGAAAAGGCGCTGAAAAAAGCCGCCCCCGAAGCACTCTGGTGGCCCTCCAGCCCGGCTTCAGGCTACCTCGATTATGGTGATGCCTGGCATGCGGATGGTTCCGGCGACATGCATTACTGGTCCGTCTGGCACGAAAACAAATCGTTCGACAATTACCGCTCGGTCAAGCCGCGCTTCTGCTCTGAATTCGGTTTTCAGTCCTACACCTCCATGCCTGTCATCCGCACCTATGCGGAAGAGAAAGACATGAACATCGCCTCCCCGGTGATCGAACTGCACCAGAAGAATGTCGGCGGCAATGAGCGCATCGCTGGCACCATGTTCCGCTATTTCCGCTTTCCGAAGGATTTCGAAAATTTCGTGTATCTGAGCCAGGTGCAGCAGGCGCTGGCCATCCGAACCGCGGTCGACTACTGGCGCTCGCTGAAACCCCATTGCATGGGAACGCTCTACTGGCAACTCAACGATACCTGGCCGGTTGCCTCATGGTCGAGCCTGGATTACGGCGGCGGCTGGAAGGCGCTGCATTATGCTGCCCGCCGKTTCTTCCARCCGGTSWCSGTYTCSGCCATTCCCTCSGARGAYGGACGYCGRKTRAGYTTCTCCATGGTCAACGACACSGCGGAAGATGTCGAGATCGACATGAATATTGTCGCCCTCACGATGGAGGGTAACCGCGTGCCGCTGAAATCCGCCAACGGCACGTGCGCAACGGACAAGGCGGCGACGCTGACAGAAATCGACATGGACAGCGTGCCTGATGGTTCCATCCTTGCCTGGAACTTCATAGCATCCAACGGCATGACAGGCGAAGGCCATCATGTGCGCGACACCTACAAGTCTCTGGAGCTCCAGCCCGCTGGACTGACGTTCTCCACCGCCACATTGAAAAACGGCCAGCTCGAAATCGATGTCACCGCAGCAGGTCTTGCCCTCTTCGTCATGCTGGAGGCCGATCAGCCCGGGCGTTATTCCGACAATCTGTTCGATCTCGCAGCGGGCGAAACACGCCGGATCATCTTCACCCCGAAGGCGGGCAGCGGGCAGCCGCAGTTCCGTATCTTCGATCTTTATACCTGCCAATCCTCGCATTGAAACCACGCGGCGAAAGGCTTAACCATCCTTAGCGGAACGGCAGGCAACGTTGCGCCTGCCCTCATCTTTCAAAGGTTTGCCGGCTTCTCCGGCAACCATTCATCAGCAAGTGGAGGAAGACCCATGGTTTGGCAACCGGCCGAAAACCGATATACATCCATGAAATACAATCATTGCGGAAAGACTGGCCTGAAGCTGCCGGCGATCTCGCTCGGGCTGTGGCACAATTTCGGCAACGACACACCGCACCARACCAAACAGGCCATTTGCCGCCGCGCCTTYGACCTYGGCATTACCCATTTCGATYTSGCCAATAATTACGGCCCACCACCCGGCAGCGCCGAAACTGCCTTCGGCGAAATTCTGAAGACGGATTTTAGAGGCTACCGCGATGAACTGGTCATCTCGTCCAAGGCGGGCTACAACATGTGGCCCGGTCCCTACGGTGAATGGGGCAGCCGCAAATATCTGATATCGTCCTGCGACCAGAGCCTGAAGCGCATGGGGCTGGACTACGTCGATATCTTCTACTCCCACCGTTTCGATCCCAACACGCCGCTTGAGGAAACCTGCGGCGCACTGGACCAGATCGTGCGCTCGGGCAAGGCGCTCTATGTCGGCATCTCGTCATACAACTCGAAACGCACCCGTGAGGCCGCCGCGATCCTGAAAGATCTCGGCACGCCCTGTATCATCCACCAGCCGAGCTACTCCATGATCAATCGCTGGATCGAGGAAGACGGTCTGGTCGATACGCTGGAAGATCTTGGCATTGGCTCCATCGTCTTTTCGCCGCTGGCGCAGGGCATGCTGACGACGAAATATCTGGGTGGCGTGCCTGATGGCAGCCGTGCATCGCAGAGCAAGTCACTCAACCCCGCCTTCCTCAACGAGCGCAATGTCGAAAACATCCGCGCGCTCAATCGCATTGCCGAGCGGCGTGGCCAAACGCTCGCGCAGATGGCTATCGCCTGGGTGCTGCGCGGTGGTCGCATCACGTCGGCGCTCATCGGTGCGAGCCGTGTCGAACAGGTCGAGGATTGCGTGAAGGCACTCGACAATGCCGAYTTCTCCACAGAGGAGCTTGCGGAAATCGACGGTTACGCAAAGGACGCGGATATCAACCTCTGGGCAAAATCCGCTGAACGCGTTTAATACTTGAAACAGGCTGCCCGGTTTCCACCGGGCAGCCTGATCGACGCAAAAGCTGGACTGAAATCTCCAACAGAAAGATTAACGTCCCCGTCTAACCATTAACAACCATTACATAAATGTAATTTTAAATTCAGTTTCCGTTCATTCGTTTATTCGTAAGTTCTCCTTATCGAAACACGAGAGGAAACATTCATGAAAAAGTTCGTCACCATTCTTCTGGCTGCAACTGTTCTTGCTGCTCCAATGGCCCAGGCACAAAGCCGCCACGACGATCGTCATCGCGGTGTAACCGTCGAGCGTCACACGACAACCAAAAAGGTCATCGTCAAGAAGCACCGTTGGGATCGCGGTCAGCGCCTCTCGCCGGCAGAGCGTCGTCATTTCGTCGACCGTCGCGACTATCGCCGTTACCGCCTGGCAGAGCCGCGTCGCGACCAGCGCTGGGTACGCGTCGACAACCAGTTCCTGCTCATCAACGCCGTCACCGGCCTGATCGTTGGCCTTTCTGCGGCACGCTAAGTAAATCGACGGATGAWATGAAAAAGGCCCGCTTGCGCGGGCCTTTTGTCATTTATCGTTATAGCCGATCAGAAAATGTCGGCGCCGCTGCCCCACGGGCCATGCGGCTTGTCGACACCGTCGGTGCGTTCGAAGCCATGCGCCCCGAAGAAATCGCGCTGCGCCTGAATAAGGTTCGCGCTGCCGCGGGCGCGACGATAGGCGTCGAAGTAACCAAGCGCAGAAGCGAGCGCCGAAACCGGCAGACCGGAGAGAACCGCGTAGGAAACGACACGGCGCAGGGCGGCGTCGGTGTCCTTGACGATGCCGGAGAAGGCAGGCGTCACGATGAGGTTGGCCACATGCGGATCCTTGGTGAAGGCCGAGGTGATCTCATCGAGGAATTCCGAGCGGATGATGCAGCCGGCGCGCCAGATGCGGGCGATCGTCGGCATCGGCAGGTTCCAGTTGAACTCCTTCGATGCGGCCGACATGACGGCAAAGCCCTGTGCGTAAGCACCGACCTTGGCGGCCAGAAGCGCGCTTTCCAGATCGGCGATAAAGGCCTTTTTGTCAGCCGGTGCAGCTGCAACGGTCGGCAGGCCGAAGATCTTCTCGGCAGCTTCGCGCTCGTCCTTCTGCGACGACAGGATACGGGCAGCCACGGCGGCCTCAATGGCAGTTGCGGCGACGCCCATGTTCTGCGCCTCGATAACCGACCACTTGCCTGTRCCCTTCTGGCCGGCCTTGTCGAGGATCAGATCGACCATCGGCTTGCCGGTGATCGGATCGGCAGCGCGCAGAACCTTCTCGGTGATTTCGATCAGGTAGGAGTTGAGACGGCCCTTGTTCCATTCACCGAATACATCGGCGATTTCAGACGCACTCATCTTCAGGCCGTCACGCAGGATGCCGTAGATTTCGGCGATCATCTGCATGTCGGCATATTCGATGCCGTTATGGATCGTCTTGACGAAATGACCGGCACCGTCGTTGCCGAGCCATGCCACGCACGGATCGTCATTATATTTGGCGGAGATGGAGGTCAGAACCTTCTCGACGCGCTTCCAGCTATCTTCGGTACCGCCGACCATGATCGACGGTCCGTGACGCGCACCTTCTTCACCGCCGGAAACGCCCATACCGATAAAGGTCAGACCGCTATCCTTCAGATTGTCGAAACGGCGGATCGTATCGCGGAAATTCGCATTGCCGGCGTCGATCATGATGTCGCCGTTCGAGAGATGCGGCTTCAGGATTTCCATCTGCTGGTCAACCGGATCGCCGGCCTTGATCATGATGATGATCGGGCGCGGAGGACGAATGGCGGCGACGAATTCCTCGATGGTTTCGCAAGGGATCAACTGCCCCTGCAAGTCCCCAGCCTCGGCGTAGAATTTTTTCGTCGCTTCAGGGGTTCGGTTGAATACGGCAATCTTGTTGCCCTTTTCCGCGATGTTCAACGCCAGGTTCGAGCCCATGACGCCGAGACCGATCAAACCGATTTCTGCCTGTTCCACGGATGTGCCTCCATCTTGCTTTTAGGTGGTCGTGTTGTGGCACTGTAATGAACAAACGGCAAGGCTAGGGGCGACTGAAACGATTAAATTTTGATGACGCAAATCAGCTTTGCATATTTGCGACAGGTCGGGGGAAGGTCGTAACCAATGCGCCTCCCCTAGGAAGGTCGTGGCCGGTCGTCGCCATCGTCCAGCGCTCGCCAGGCAGCGCCGTCCATATCCTCATATTGCCCTGATCGCACCGACCAGAGGAAGGCGAAAAGCCCGAGCGCTCCGAGAAACAGGGCGACGGGGATGAGATAGATCAACATGTTCATGCCGGTTGCGCCCCCTCGCCCGCAAATCCGGTCGGCACGYTCTGTTGCGCAGAAGCGGCTTCAGGCGTTCCGGCAAGACGCAGCGCATTTGCAACAACGATGAGCGACGATGTCGACATGGCGATGGCCGCGATCATCGGCGTCGCATAACCGGCAATCGCAATCGGCACGGCAATGACATTGTAGCCGATGGCAAGCGCGAAGTTCTGCCGGATAAGCCGTCCGGCCCGCCGCGATGTCTCGATGGCGACAGGAACGGCATCCAGATTCTCGTGCATGAACACGAAGTCGGCGGCCTGCCGGCCGATATCGGCAGCGGTTGCCGGTGCCATGGAAACATGTGCTGCAGCCAGCGCCGGCGCATCATTGATACCGTCGCCCACCATCAGAACCTTGCGTCCCTCGCCTGCCAGYGCCCCACAGCGCCCCGCCTTGTCTTTCGGCGACAGGTCCGCGTTCCATTTCGCAATGCCCAGACGCTGCGCCATGGCCTTCACGGCCGGGACCCGGTCACCGGACACGATTTCCAGCACCAGTYCTCGCGTAGAAAGGCTGCGCAGTGCCTGTACGGCGCCAGGACGCGGATTGTCCTCGAAACCGAAACTCGCCAGATACCCGCCGTCAAGCGAAAGCACCACTTCCGATCGCGCGTCGCCGTTTTCCATTTGCGATTCATCCGGGCAGGCAAAACGGCGGTTGCCAAGCCGGTAGGTTCCCGCCGGCGTGAGAGCCTCAACACCGGAGCCGGGAATTTCACGCACCGCTTCGTAGACCGATAAAATTCCGCCATAGGCTGCATGCAGGGCTTTGGACAGCGGATGGCGTGAATGGGCGGCAAGGCCAGCCGCAATCGCCATCGTGGCGGGGTTCACATCGCCGGTTTCCACCAGTCGCGGCTTCCCGACCGTCAGGGTRCCTGTCTTGTCGAACARCACGGTGTCGATTTCGGCCAGTCGCTCCATCGCCGAGCCTTCCTTGACCATGATGCCATGCCGAAAGAGCCGGCCTGCCGCCACAACCTGCACCACCGGAACAGCAAGGCCAAGCGCACAKGGGCAGGTGATGATGAGAACCGCAATCGCGATCAGCATCGCCTGCTTCCAGTCACCGCCCAAAACGCCCCAACCGAGAAAGGTCATGAGAGCAAGAAGATGTACGACGGGCGAATAATAGCTCGCGGCACGGTCGGCAATCCGCCGATAGCGCGCACGCCCCCCTTCCGCCGCCTCCATCAGCCCGATCACTTCCGCGAGAAACGAATCCTTTGCCGATGCGGTCACCCGCGCGGCGAGCGAACCGGTGAGATTGAGCGTGCCTGCCTGAAGCAGATCACCCGCCTCCACCCGACGCGGCGCGCTTTCGCCGTTGACAATGGACATGTCGAGATCGCTGCTTCCGCTRRTGACSATCGCATCYACCGCCACGCGGTCACCGGCAGCAATCGCAATCGTCATGCCGGGTAGCACATCGCCAAGCGGGCGATATTCCCGCGTTCCGTCCTCACCGATAACGGTTGCRCCGCGTGGTGAAAGCCGGGCCAGGCCCGCAATGGCCGAGCGCGCCCTGTCACGCATGATATGGTCAAGCGTGCGGCCGATCAGCAGGAAGAACAACAGCGACACGGTCGCGTCAAACCACGCATGTTCGCCATGATGAATCGTCTCCCACAGCGAGATTGCGTAGGATAGCGTGATGGCGAGCGCGATCGGCACATCCATATTGGTGCGCCCGTGCTTCAGCGCATTCCAGGCCGACTGATAGAAGAACCGGCCGCCATAGATCAGTGCCGGCGCGGCAATCATCGCCGAAATCCAGTGGAACATGTCACGCGTCGCGGCATCGGCCCCGGACCAGACGGACACGGACAGCAGCATGATATTGGCGGAAGCAAAACCGCACAGCGCCACCGCCCTGATCAGTTGCGAGCGCAACACGTCCGAAGCATCCTGTCCGCTCGCGAAAAGATGCGTCCGGTATCCGGTTGCAAGGATTGCGCGGGCAAGTTCGGCGGGATCTGTCCTGATGCCATCGACATACTCTTTCCAGACAATCGCCACCCGTTTTGAGGACAGGTTCACGCGCGCCTGCTCCACCTGGCGGAGACGGCGCAGCGCCGTTTCGATGGTGGTGATGCAGGCGCCGCAATAAACGCCGGGCACGCTGAGATCTGTCTGGCGCAGCCCCTGCCCCAGATCGCGGCTTGCCAGCATCAGCTCCTCTGATGATGGTGGGTTGACCGGTTCTCCGAGTTGAAGCGATCCTTCCGTTCCCGGTGCACAGCAGCTCATTGACGCCCCCTGATCACCGCGATCCGCGTGCCTTCATGCACGATGATCCTGCCGTCTTTTACGGCAGTGACCTCGACGATCCATTGGCCGGGCAGCATGTCATGCGGGCCGGTGAAGACCCCGGTAGACACCGGGATCAGCTCCATGTCGAAATTCTGGTGCTCGCCGACCGGCCGGCGAAAACGCGCCGTTACGGTATCCGTATCCACAGGGCCGGTATCTGGATGAAACACCTCGTAGCGCACGGTCTTTTCATTCACCACCAGCCTGCCCTTGATACCGGTCGCGGCCCTTGCCTTGGCGGCCTCGGCCTTGGCGTTGAACTGCTGGCTGGCAACATAGGTATTGGGCACCACCAGCCCGCTCCAGCTGGTGACAGCGTTCCAGGCCATCACCATGTTGACTGTGATGACGATGCCAAAAAACATCACCATAACACCCAGCATATGCCAGCCGGTGAAAATGAAACCGGACGTCTGGCGATTGGTCGTTGTCATTTTTTCACTCCCGGAGCGTTGAAGACGGCGTCGTAACGGGCCGTCTCATGGCCGCCCGTATCGCTGACGATGAATTCGAAATTTTCAGCAGCCCGCGCGACGTGACTGCCCGGCAGGGTGACGAACACCTTCAGCGTTGTCGCCTCGTCCGGTTCCACCATCACCTCGAAGCTGCGAGAGGCTGCATCCGGCATGCCGTTTATCTTCATCACCGCACTTGGAATGCCCTCTATCGTCAGGCTCATTAGGCGCGGTTGCGGCACCATGTTGAGGATGCGAACGGTATAGCCGTTGCGGATGGAGCCGTTCGATTCCAGCACATATTGCGGGTTGCGGTCGTGCAGCACGTTTAGAGCCAGCCGCTCGCGCGTCACCAGAGCAAACAGCAAGCCGATGCCGACTGCACCCCATATTGCCGTGTAAAGAAGCGTGCGCGGGCGAAAGACGATGCGCCAGTCGAAATGGCGAATGCTGTTTTTGAACGCGCCGTCCTCGTTGCGCACATTCGCAGGCCGGATTGCGTGCTGGCCGTTGCCGGTCGCAAGCGCCATGTTGGACTGGTATTCGGACAGCGTCGCATAGGCGATCAGCCCGCGTGGCTTACCAATCTTGTCCATCACCCCATCGCAGGCATCGATACAGAGCGCGCAGGTGATACATTCCAGCTGCTGCCCGTCCCTGATGTCGATGCCCATGGGACAGACTGCGACACAAGCATTGCAATCGACGCAATCGCCGACGCTCTCCCCTGTGGCCGCAGCCTTTTTGGCGTGCCTCGTGCGAGGTTCACCGCGCCAGTCATTATAGGTCACGACCAGCGAGTTCTCATCCAGCATMGCCGCCTGAATGCGCGGCCAGGGACACATATAGGTACAGACCTGCTCCCGCATCAGCCCGCCGAAAACATAGGTCGTGGCGGTGAGTATCGCGACGGTCGTATAGGCGATCATCGGTGCCTGCCCCGTCATGAACTCTCTCGCCAGCGTCGGCGCATCGGCAAAATAGAAGATCCATGCCCCGCCGGTCAGAACGCCGATCACCAGCCAGATTGCGTGTTTCATCACCCGCTTGCGCAGCTTGCCGAACGTAAAAGGTGCTGCATCGAGCTTCATGCGGGCATTCCTGTCGCCCTCGATCGCCCGCTCGACGACCAGAAACAGGTCCACCCAGACGGTCTGCGGACAGGTATAACCACACCACGCGCGTCCCACGGCGGAGGTGATGAGAAACAACCCCAGACCCGCCATGACCAGCAATCCCGCGACGAAAAAGAACTCCTGCGGCCAGATTTCGATGAAGAAGAAATAAAAGCGCCGGTTGGCAATATCGATCAGCACCGCCTGGTCGGGCGCATAGGGACCGCGATCCCAGCGCAGAAACGGCGTCAGATAATAAATGCCGAGCGTGACCAGCATGACCAGCCACTTGAACCGCCGGAACCGGCCCTCCGCGCGCTTCGGGAAAATTTTCTTGCGCGCTTCATAAAGGGGTTTACGCGTTTTTGCGGAATTGACAGCCTCCGCTTCCAGCCTTTCGACGGGCTGTTGCGGGCGGTCCTGTCCGACGGGATAGATGTTCATGATTGCAGTCCGTTTTTATCTCCTTRCTTTCTCCCATCTCACCGGCGAAACATCCTTGACTTACATCAAGCGCGGACAAAGTGGCGCAGCCTGCGGCCTGCATTAAACAGGGAGGATGAGATGCCAGTCATGCAGTCAAAAATCATTCATCTGTCGGTGGAAARACCATGGAGCCATGTCTTTGATTTCACCTCCGACCCGCAAAACATGCCGCACTGGGCCGCCGGTCTAGCAGGCGGTCTTAAACCAGACGGCGAGGACTGGATCGCCGATGGCGGCCCGCTGGGTGAGGTCCGCGTCAATTTCGCGCCCTTAAACGAATTCGGCGTGATAGACCACGTCGTGACATTGCCGGATGGAATGAAGGTGTATAACGCGCTGCGGGTAACACCGAATGGCAGCGGTGCCGAAGTGAGCTTTACCCTGCTTCGCCTGCCGGACATGACGGACGAGGATTTCGAACGGGATGCGGAGATGGTCCGGGTCGATCTGGAGAAACTGAAGTCGCTGCTCGAAACGGATTGAAGGATAAAACGATGACCACGAATACGAATGACCGGCGCATCGACTATGTCGAATTCAACGTCGCCGATATAGAGCGCAGCAAGGAATTTTACGGCGGCGCTTTCGGCTGGTCCTTTAAGGATTACGGCCCGCAATATTGCGAGTTTTCCGATGGCCGGCTGACCGGCGGTTTCACCACCACGGCACCCGTGTCAGCCAAGGGTGGACCGCTTGTCATTCTTTACGCCGCCGATATCGAGAATGCGCACCGGCGTGTCGAGGCAGCCGGTGGGCAGATCAGCGTCGCCATATTCGCCTTTCCCGGCGGACRCCGTTTTCATTTCACCGATCCGGATGGATACGAACTGGCCGTCTGGTCTGATCGATAAGAAAAAGGGCCGCATCGAGCGGCCCTTTCCATTTGTTGRCTGTGACGTTCACTCGCCACCGCCCAGCGAGTGCACGAAGATCGCAAGCTGCTTGACCGTRGTATCACCAAGCCGTTCACCCCAGGCGGGCATGACCCCGTGTTTTGGCGACCGTATCTGCGCAACGATCCCCTGCTCGCCACTGGCCTTCAGCCAGATCGCGTCGGCCAGGTTGGGCGCGCCGAACTCGCGGTTGCCCTTGGCGTTCTCACCGTGGCACGAGGCGCAATTGTCGGCGAAAATCTGTTTACCGGGTTCTACGAGTGCCGGGTTGGAAGGCGTTCCTGTCAGGCTGACGACATAGGCGGCGACCTCGCGGATTTCCTCGGACTTGAGGATATCGCCGAAGGCCGGCATTTCCGACAGGCGCGTATCGGGATCGTCGGCAAAACGAATGCCGTGCTTTACCGTCGTATAGATATCCTCGACGCTGCCTCCCCACATCCAGTCATCGTCGTTGAGGTTGGGGTATCCCTGCCCGCCTTCCGCACCCGAACCGTGACACTGGATGCAATTGACCTTGAAGGCGGCGGCACCGCCGGAAAGGGCAAATTGCCTTAGCGTCGGATCGGCCTCAATCTCGGCGAGCGAGGAACTGGCGATTCTGTCGGAATAGACGCTCTGCGCCTGTTTGGCGTCCGCCATATCGGCGGCGATCTCGGAACGGCTGCTCCAGCCGAGCAACCCTTGCGTTGCGCCATTGATCAGCGGCCATGCCGGATAGGCGATGGTATAGCCGATGGCCCAGAGGATCGTGAAGTAGAAGGTCCAGACCCACCAGCGCGGCATCGGATTGTTAAGCTCGCGAATACCGTCCCATTCATGGCCGGTGGTTTCGACGCCGCTGATGTCATCAATGTGTTTTTCGGACATATCCTAGTCCTCCTTAAGCGGAATGCTGGCGGCGTCGTCCGCAGCTTTTTTCGATCCGGGACGAAGGGTGAAAACGACGACGCCGGCGAAGAACAGGGTCATGGCAAGCAGGCCCCAGCTATCGGCGAAGTGGCGCATGGCCGTGTAGGTTTCCATCGTGTCGCCTCCTCACCGATATCCGGCGGCATCGTCATAGGTCGAGAAATCGACCAGCGTGCCGAGCATCTGCAGATAGGCAACCAGCGCATCCATTTCGGTAAGCTTGGCTGGATCGCCATCGAAATCGCCGACTTTCGCCTTCGGATAGCGCGCCAGAAGCTCGGTCGTATCGGCGTTCGGATCGGCCTGCGCGTGAAGATCAGCCGCKGATTTCTCGATCATCTCGTCGCTATAGGGCACGCCAACGGYGCGGTTRGCCTTCAGCTCCATCGAGATATCCGTAATCTTCAACGGCGTGGTTTTAAGGAACGCGTAGGACGGCATGATCGATTCCGGCACGACGGAGCGCGGATCGGCCAGATGCTGCACGTGCCATYCATTCGAATAGCGGTCGCCYACGCGTGCGAGGTCCGGCCCCGTGCGCTTGGAACCCCACTGGAACGGGTGGTCGTACATGGATTCCGCCGCCAGGCTRTARTGCCCGTAACGCTCCACCTCGTCGCGGAACGGCCGGATCATCTGGCTGTGGCAGACATAACATCCCTCGCGGATGTAGATGTTGCGCCCGGCCAGTTCCAGCGGCGAGTAGGGCCGCATGCCCTCCACCTTCTCGATGGTGTTTTCGAGATAGAAAAGCGGCGCGATTTCCACGATACCGCCGATTGAGACGACGAGCAGCGAGCCGACCAAAAGCAGWGTGGCGTTGCGTTCGATGACGCCGTGTTTGTCGAGTATGGACATCGGCCTCTCCTTATTCAGCGGGCTGCAGCGAAGGTGCGGCGTCATTGCGGACGCCCTCCTCGCGTTGACGACCGAGGATGGTCATGGTGACGTTGTAGGCCATGATCAGCGCGCCACTGAGGAACATCAGGCCACCCAGCGCACGCATCACGTAATAGGGGAACAGCGCTGCGACCGATTCCGCGAAGGAATAGACGAGGAAACCCTGAGTATCGTATTCGCGCCACATCAAGGCCTGCTGGATGCCGGCCACCCACATCACGGCGGCGTAGATGACGATGCCGATCGTGGCGAGCCAGAAGTGCCACTTGACCAGTTGCAGGCTGTAGAGACGATCCCTGCCCCACAGTTTCGGCGTCAGATAATAGATGGCACCGAAGGTGATCATGCCGTTCCAGCCGAGAGCGCCGGAATGCACGTGGCCGATGGTCCAGTCGGTATAGTGGCTGAGCGAGTTGACAGCCTTGATCGACATCATCGGACCTTCGAAGGTCGCCATGCCGTAGAAGGCCACCGCCATTACCATCATACGAACGATGGGATCGGTGCGGATTTTGTCCCATGCGCCCGAAAGCGTCATCAGGCCGTTGATCATGCCRCCCCASGASGGCATCCACAGCATGATCGAGAACACCATGCCGAGCGTCTGCGCCCAGTCCGGCARCGCCGTATAGTGCAGATGGTGCGGACCGGCCCAGATATACATGAAGATCAAAGCCCAGAAGTGGATGATCGACAGACGGTAGGAATAGACCGGGCGGTTCACCTGCTTGGGAATGAAATAATACATCATGCCGAGRAAGCCGGCGGTRAGGAAAAAGCCGACGGCGTTATGGCCGTACCACCATTGCGTCAGCGCATCCTGCACGCCCGAGAAAGCKGAGTAGCTCTTGACGCCGAGGAACGACACCGGAATGGCGAGGTTGTTGACGATATGAAGCATGGCGATCGTCACGATGAAGCTCAGATAGAACCAGTTTGCCACATAGATATGCGGCTCCTTGCGCGTGAGGATCGTGCCGAGAAATGCAAGGAGATAGGCGACCCAGACGATCGTCAGCCAGATATCGACATACCATTCCGGCTCGGCATATTCGCGGCCCTGCGTGATACCAAGCAGATAGCCAGTGGCAGCCATGACGATGAAGAGGTTGTAGCCCCAGAACACGAACCAGCCGAGATTGCCGCCGAACAGGCGCGCGCGACAGGTTCTCTGCACCACGTAAAATGACGTGGCAATCAGCGCATTTCCCCCGAAAGCGAAGATCACCGCGGAGGTGTGCAGCGGCCGCATCCGGCCGAAATTGAAATAGGGCGCGATGTTGAGATCGGGAAAGGCAAGCTGAAGCGCCACCACGACCCCGACCAGAAACCCGACCACGCCCCAGAACACGGTAGCGACGACGCCGTATTTCACGACCTCATCGAAATATTCGGATTTCAGCCGGGCGCGCCCGGCCTGATCGACAGGCGCGAAAGAAACACGGCGCAGCAGAAGCACCGTGCTGACCAGAAGCGTAAAGAACAGCACCCACATATGGGCGGCGAAAAGACTGTCGTGAGCGAAAGCAGCCCCGAGCAGCGCGAGAAAAGCCCCAAGGGCCACGATCGCGGTTTCTAACGTGTAATTCATTGTTGGTTTCCCCCAACGTGCAAGCAGACCGACGAAAGGCTTGGCGCGCGCTTTACGAAGCGGAAACGGGCCTTTGCGTCGGTTGGAGCATTGCCACCGGCGTGGGGAAGCCACCTTGATCCAGATCAAGAAAGAGAAGCTGTCGCAGCACCGGCAAAACCGAGCCGGGATTTGGCGATAAAAAGTACATAGAAACTGAAAGAACGGACGCCGACGCGCGACACCGGCTTTATAGGGCTTGCGTCAGCCCTTCATTTTCAGCGGCAGCCCGGCTGCGACGAAATAGACTTCATCGACGATGGCCGCGACGCGCTGGTGTAACCTTCCGGCGTGATCGCGGAATTCGCGCGCCATGCGGTTTTCCGGCACGATGCCAAGGCCGACCTCGTTAGAGACGAGAATCAGTTTCGCCTTGGTGGACGCGATTGCCGCTGCCAGCGTGGCGAACGCCGTCTCGATATCGGCGTTCTCCATCATCAGATTGGTGAGCCACAATGTCAGGCAGTCGATAAGGATGACATTGTCCGGCGCATCCAGCCGCGCGAGCACGGCAGCGATATCAACGGGCGCCTCGTGTGTCGTCCACTCCTCGCCGCGCCGGGCCTGATGATGGCCGATGCGATCGCGCATCTCGTCATCCCATGCCCGGCCGGTGGCCAGATAATGCAGGTGCCCGTCGGCTTTGCCCGCAAGGTCCTCGGCAAAACGGGACTTGCCGGAGCGCGCGCCGCCTAGAATGAAAACGGAGCGGTTTTTATCTGTCATGAAGAACCTGGAAGAAAAGAATAAGACGGACCGGCATCATTGCGGTGTCGCAAGCCAGAGACAGCCGTACATGAAGGGAACGATTCGTAGAAAAAGGCGTCCCCCGGTTACTCATGCCGGACTGCCGATGATACCGGGTCGGAGACGACAAAACCTGTCCGCACGATGCGGGACATTGACAGCCTTGGCAACTCCGGATGCCGGAAACACCGGTCCTGACAAAAAGCTAGGTGCGAACGGTCATTCTGTCAATCGGCGAGCGGTGTCGGCGATAAATCAAGCGGAACCGGTACGCAAAACCTTGACCCGGAACCGGCAGACCTTTCCGTCCGCGACGGGATTGATAAAGCCACTTGGTTACCGGAACGTTAGCAGAAAACGAAATGACGAAGCTGCAACGCGGCGGGAGAATGTTCGCCCATGGAGGCCGCTGCCATTGCCTTGCCATGGCCTTCAAATCAATATGGCCGTGAAGATTCGCAAACAGCAAGGTGACCTGCCCGTGATGACCGTCATGGACTATATCTCGATCGTCGTTTTTATCGTGTTATGGGCCACCTATACCCACCTCACGACGGGAACGACGCTGTTTTCGCGAACCAGCCTCAATCAGGCCATGGCGGAGCGTCGACGCGACTGGATTTACAATTCTCTCAAACGCGACTTGAAGATGATCGACACGCAGATCATGGCGGGTTTGCAGAATGGTACCGCTTTTTTCGCGTCTACCTCGATCTTTGCCATCGGCGGCTGCTTTGCTCTTCTGGGGGCGACAGATCGGGTCGAAACCGTGTTTCGCGACCTGCCCTTCGTGCAATATGCCGGGCGCACGGCCTTCGAACTGAAGGTCATGGGGCTAACCTGCCTTTTCGGCTACTCGTTTTTCAAGTTCGGCTGGTCCTACCGCCTGTTCAATTATTGCACGATCCTGTTCGGTGCCATACCAATGGTCCATGATGTCAACGCGGATCGCGACGCTGCCGAGCGTGCCGCTGAAAACGTCATAAAGATGAACATCATCGCTGCTAAGAACTTCAATGATGGGCTGCGGACGATCTTCCTGTCGATCGGTTATCTCGGCTGGTTCATCAGCCCCTATGTCTTCATCGCAAGCACGGTCATCATCATAGTGGCGCTGTTGCGCCGCCAGTTCTTCTCCGAGGCA
Organism: Agrobacterium sp. MCAB5; assembly: GCF_052114365.1. NCBI lineage: Bacteria > Pseudomonadati > Pseudomonadota > Alphaproteobacteria > Hyphomicrobiales > Rhizobiaceae > Agrobacterium > Agrobacterium sp. MCAB5. The sequence continues at coordinate 416,547 of NZ_JBFREP010000004.1, read as the reverse complement.
CGCCGCGCCATCATGGACAGGCCCGGGCCTTGAAATAGCCTTACTTCACGGGCCAAGCCCTTGAGTAGACAACGGCTTCAGACAGCTGAAACAGCAGGAATTATGGAAACAGAAACAGCTGCAATCGACACCCGCCGCAAAGGCCGCATGGGCGGTCTCGATACACTGCGCGGGCTGGCGCTCATCGCCATGGCGTCTTACCACTTCACATGGAATCTGGAGTATTTCGGCTATCTGGAGCCGGGTACGGCAACCACCGGCCTGTGGAAGCTTTATGCGCGCGCCATTGCCAGCTCGTTCCTGTTCCTCGCCGGTTTCAGCCTGTTTCTCGCCCATGGCAAAGCCATAAACTGGCCGTCCTTCGGCAAGCGTTTTGCAATGGTGGCGGGCTCGGCGCTGCTCATCACCATCGCCACCTATGTCGCCTTTCCGGATAGCTTCATCTTTTTCGGAATCCTGCACAACATAGCCGCTGCAAGCCTTGTCGGGCTGCTGTTCCTGCGGGCACCCCCGCTGGTGACGCTGCTTTTCGCGACTCTTGCCTTTGCGCTGCCGCAATACGTCCAGTCGGATTTTTTCAACAGCAAATGGCTGGCATGGGTCGGTTTCTCCACCATGCCGCCGCGCTCGAACGATTATGTGCCGCTTTTGCCGTGGCTTGCGCCCTTTCTTGCCGGACTTGCGGTTTCGCAATTCGTCACACCGCGCAGCTGGCTGGACCGCTTTCGCAACCCAAGCTCCCCCCGCAATCTGATAGCAACAGCGGGCCGTCACAGCCTTGCGTTTTACCTAATCCACCAGCCGGCGCTGATTGGCCTCGTCTACGCGGTATCACTTGTGGCACCGCCTCCTCCTGTCGACCAGGTGGAGCTTTACAAATCGAGCTGTGAAAAAAGCTGCGTCCAGCAGGCTAACGGCCAGGAATTGTGCCAACGTTTCTGCGGCTGCACGCTTGAAAAGCTGCAAGCGGAAAGCCTGTTTGACATCATGATGGAAGGCAAGCTCAGTGCSGAGCAGCAGACGAARGTCAGCGACGTGGCGCAACAGTGCACGGTTGAGGCGCAGTAAAGGACGACACACGTCAATCCACGCTCGGCGTCATTCTCAGGCTTGACCCGAGGATCTATCCACGTCGCGTAAAATCAAAAGGATGACGGAGTGAGAGGTTTTCCTCTCCGCGGGAAATCCAGGGCCATCACGTCAAGCGCGACGGCGGGAAACCTGCATCARGTCCCTACGCCGATTTCGGCAAGGCGCGTGAGGCAGGCCTCTTCGACATTGTCGAGTTCAGCCAGCGTCTCTTCGATGTCCTTGCGCTTTTGCCTGAGATCGGCGCGCTTCTCATCGACCTTCTTCATCAGAAGCACAAGCTGGCCTGATTCGCCCGGCGGCTCCTTGTAGACGTGAATGATCTCACGAATTTCTGCGATCGTGAAACCGATACGGCGGCCGCGCAGGATTTCCTGAATGAGACGCCGATCCGCAGACCTGAAAAGCCTCGTACGCCCGCGTCGCTCAGGGTGAATGAGGCCCTCATCCTCGTAGAATCGCAAGGTGCGGGTGGAAACACCGAATTCGCGCGTCAGTTCGGTTATGCTATAATACTTGTCCAAGGGCCTATCCGATTCATAACCGGACAATTATTATTTGACCTTCACGTAAAAGTCAATTTTCCTGCCGCTTTCGCCTGTTTGGGCCTATCCCGAAATACCGTACCACCACGTAGCGATGCCCAGAAACGAAAAAAAGCCGACAATGTCCGTTACCGCTGTCACGAAGACAGCAGAGGAAACGGCGGGGTCTGCCCCGAACCTGTCGAGAACCAGCGGAATGAGAATGCCTGCCAGCGCCGCCGCCAGCATGTTGAGACACATGGCGGCAGCAATGATGCCGCCGATATGGACATCCTGGAACCAAACGCCTGCAACGATGCCGATGGCACAGCCGAACAACAACCCGTTCAGGATGCCAACGCCCGCTTCACGCCTGATAATGCGGGCAGCGTTGTGAATATCTAGGCTTTTGGTAGCCAGCGCCCGCACGGACACGGTCATGGTCTGCGATCCGGCATTGCCGCCCATGCCGGCAACCGTCGGCATCAAAATCGCCAGCGCAATGATCTGCTGGATCGTCGCATCGAAAAGGCTGATGACGGAGGCAGACAGAAAGGCGGTAAGGAGGTTGACCGCAAGCCACGGCACACGTGAGCGCGAGGTGCTGGTGATGCTGTCAGACAGTTCTTCGTCGCCCACACCGCCAAGGCGCAGCAAATCCTCTTCGGCTTCTTCCTGAATGACGTCGACCACGTCATCGATGGTGAGCACGCCAACCAGACGGCCGTTGTTGTCCACCACGGCGGCGGATAGAAGGTCGTATTGTTCGAAAAGTTGCGCCGCTTCTTCCTGGTCCATTTCGGCCGGAATGGAGTGGTTGGTCTCGTGCATGATCGTTTCGATCTTCACCTGACGCTTGGCGCGCAGCACCTTGTCGAGATCGAGAGCGCCGACAAGCTTGAACGTGGGGTCGATGACGAAGATCTGCGTGAAGGAATCCGGTAGCTCCTCCTCCTCACGCAGATAATCAATGGTCTGCCCCACGGTCCAGAACGGCGGTACGGCAACGAATTCCGTCTGCATGCGACGGCCGGCAGAGCTTTCCGGATAATCCAGCGCCCGCATCAGCCGCACCCGTTCGGTGAACGGAAGTTGCGAGAGGATGTCCTCGCGGTCCTCGTCGTCGAGATCCTCGAGAATGTAGACAGCGTCGTCCGAATCCAGCTCGCCAATACCGGCAGCGATCTGCTCGTTCGACATCTGGTCGACGATATCGAGACGGATGCCTTCATCCACCTCGGTCAGCGCCGTCATGTCAAAATCGGAACCCARCAACCGCACGAGCGCGTGGCGCTGCTCCGGCATGATGGACTCCAGCACGTCGCCGAGTTCAGACTCATGCAGTCGCGCCACATTCTTGCGCAGGAAAAGCAGATCGCGGTCGGCAATCGCCGCCCCCACCATCGCCAGAAAGTCGGAGCGGACAGAGCCGTCCTCGGCGTAGATATCGGAGGGTGCCTCTGTCGGTTTCAACTCTTCGGGCGCGAGAAGATCGTCGTCACGGTCTGTCATCTGGCGTCCCCTTCTTTAAATGCCGCAGTGCACGAATTTGCAGGCAGAATGGCGTTAAAAAGTATATTGTCAACAACCGGATAGGTGAAAAACAACGGGCTTCGGAACTGCGACGAAAATGTCATGGACTGCCCTTTCGCAAGACCATGATTGAAGAGCGCAGCACTCCATGATGATGCAGCGGCAGGCAGTGCACCTCAATCCGCACAACGTCCGGAAAGCCCTTGCCGTTCCGTCGGAACCGGTAAGATAGAGATTGACATATGTCGCCCATAGACGATTCTGAAAGAGCTTTTTTTATATATGATTGGCCGTTGCCAAACGGTAAGTATCCCTGGGCGGCYAGGAAAATTTCAGGAAAATCACGACAATGAGCAAGACAGATTTCATCGGCAAGGCTTCCGCCGCCGCAGGTGGCTGGGGCGCGCTTAAAAGCGTTGGCAAACGGCTGATGGAATCCGGCGCGCCGATTTCCGGCGCACGCACGCTGCTGAAGGCAAACCAGCCGGATGGATTCGATTGCCCGGGCTGCGCATGGGGCGATCCGGAGCATGGCTCCTCCTTCGAATTCTGCGAAAACGGCGTCAAGGCGGTCGCATGGGAAGCGACGGAAGCCCGGGTGCCGCCGGATTTTTTCGCCACCCGCACCGTCTCCGAACTGCGCGGCTGGTCTGACTACGATCTGGAAAAACAGGGCCGCCTCACCCACCCGATGCGTTACGACCGGGCGAGCGACAAATATCTGCCGGTCTCCTGGGACGACGCCTTTGCCGAAATCGGCGGCGTTCTCAATAGCCTCGACAGCCCGGACAGGGCGGAATTCTACACATCCGGCCGCGCCTCCAACGAGGCAGCCTTCATCTATCAATTGATGGTTCGGCTTTACGGCACGAACAATTTTCCCGACTGCTCCAACATGTGCCATGAGGCAAGCGGTGTCGGCCTGAAAGCCTCGATCGGCGTCGGCAAGGGCACGGTGCTCCTGGAAGACTTCGAGCAGGCAGACGCGATCTTCGTAATCGGCCAAAATCCCGGCACGAACCACCCGCGCATGCTGGGCGACCTGCGCCGGGCAGCGCTTCGCGGCGCGAAAATCGTCGTCCTCAATCCAATCAAGGAAAAGGGGCTGGAGCGCTTCGCCGATCCGCAGGACAAGATCGAGATGATCACCGGCGGCAACACCAAGATCGCCACCAACTATTACCAGCCCCGGCAAGGCGGCGACATGGCGGTGGTGCGCGGCATGAGCAAGGCGATCTTTGCAGCCGACGATGCCGCAAGGACTGCCGGAGAATCTGCCATCATCGATTACGACTTCATCGCGGAACATGCGGTCGAGTTCGAGGCTTATCGTGATGCCGTCGAGGCGACCAGCTGGGAAAGCATTCTCGACCAGTCCGGCCTCACCCGCGCAGAAATCGAAGATGCCGCCTGCATCTACATGAATGCCGGCTCCGTCATCGCCACCTGGGCCATGGGCGTCACCCAGCATCGCCACTCCGTCATCATGGTTCGCGAAATCACCAATTTCATGTTGCTGCGCGGCAATATCGGCCGCCCCGGTGCCGGTCTTTGCCCGGTACGCGGCCATTCCAACGTTCAGGGTGAYCGCACSGTCGGTATCGATGARAAAGCGCCGCCGGCGCTGCTAGACGCACTGGAAAAAGAACTCGGCGTCGCCATGCCGCGCAAACCCGGCCACAACACCGTGGAGGCCGTAGCCGCCATGCTGGCTGGCGAGGCGCAAACCTTCATCGCGCTCGGCGGCAACTTCATGCGGGCAACGCCCGACAGTCCGCTGATCGTCAAGGCTTTTGAAAATCAGAAACTGACGGTCAACATCGCCACCAAGCTCAACCATTCGCATCTGGTGCCGGGCGAAATCTCCTTCGTGCTGCCCTGCCTTGGCCGAACGGAAATCGACCGTAATTCTGCCGGCAAGCCGCAGATCGTCACGGTCGAGGATTCCATGAGCATGGTGCATGGTTCCGGCGGCATCAATCCGCCTGCCTCGGAGGAACTACGCTCCGAAGTTGCCATCGTTGCCGGCATTGCGCAAGCGACCCTTGGCAATGCGCAGGTCGACTGGAAAGCGCTTGCCGAGGATTACGATCTCATCCGAGACATGATTGAGCGGGTCATCCCCGGTTTCGACAATTTCAACGAACGCGTCCGCGTGCCGCGCGGTTTTCGCCTGCGCAACACGGCCTCCGAACGGGAATGGAACACGCCGGCAAAAAAGGCCGTCTTTTATAGCGGCCCGCTTCCCGAACAGACCGAGCATCAGCAGGCGCTCACGGGCGACAATCTTTTCGTGCTGCAGACATTCCGCAGCCACGACCAATACAACACCACGATTTACGGCATGGACGACCGTTATCGCGGTGTTTATGGCGAACGCCAGGTCATCTTCATGAATCCTGCGGATATGGAAGCGCTGGGCGCCCACTCCCGCCAGCGGGTCGATGTCATCGGCGAATATGGCGATGGCGTGGAGCGGATCGCCCAAAATTTCCGGTTGGTCCCCTACAATATTCCGCGCGGCAGTGTCGGCGGATATTATCCCGAACTGAACGTGCTGGTGCCGCTGTCAAGCTATGGCGAAGGCAGCTTTACGCCAACGTCGAAATCGGTACTCGTCTCCTTCCGCCTGCTTCCCGGTTCCGCCTCTTGAACAGGATGGCTTGATGGGTGAGRAACAATCTGCAGCGGCTTTCATGGCAGCGGTGGAGCAGATCGTGCAAGGATCGTCRCAGGCGCTTTCGGCCACGGGCGCGGCRATYCTTCTGGCCATCAATATGGATATCGCCACCGACAGCCGCAGCATCGCCAATCGGCTGGGGCTTGCGCATGCCCTCGTCCTGCGCGAAATCTCCGCCCTGTCACCGCGCTTTGTGCGGGTGACGAAACGCGACGCCCGCACCCAGCGCAGTTGGCTGGAGGTCACAGCGGAGGGACAGGCGCTCGCCGCGCTATCCTCTCAAACCTGAAACGAACGGAGCATTCCTTGGCAATCAGGCCGATCCTGCCCTACCCCCATGCCGGTCTTTCMGAGATTTGCGCGCCGGTCACTGTTTTTGACGACCACCTGCAAAATCTGGTCACGGACCTGATCGACACCATGCGCGCCGCCCCCGGCGTCGGCATCACCGCGGCTCACATCGGTGTAAAACAGCGCGTCTTCGTGCTTGAGCTGACRCCGGGAACCGTGTTGACATACATCAATCCCGAAATCGTCAGTCACTCCGCGCAGACCATGCGGCATGTGGAAGGCAGCGTCTCAATGCCGGGCTTCACCGAAGAGGTGGAACGTCCATCTGAGGTCGAGGTGAGGTTTCAGGACGTAACGGGCGTGGAACATCGAGAAAGCGCCAAGGGATTTCACGCCATCTGCATCCAGCAYGAGATCGACCAGCTGGATGGTGTGTTCTGGCTGAAGCGYCTGTCGAAGCTGAAACGCGACCGGCTKGTGAAGAAATGGGAAAAATCCCGAAAGCCRTGACGATCAGCTAGCGATCGAAAGAGCAAAGTCCGCGTCGCCCTTCAAAGTGTTGCTGACGGTGCAGATATCTTCGGCCGCATGGGCAATTGCGGCGCGCGTCGCCTCATCGAAACTCCCGGCAATCTCCATCCTGATATCGAAACGRATGATGCGATAGGGCTCCTGCGCGGATTTCTCACCGGAAACGTCAACGAGCACGCTCTCGAAGCCGTCCAGCAACCCCATGCGGCTCGCCGCAATCCGGGCGCTGAGCGCCAGGCATGCCGCAAGCGAYGAATAAAGGAGGTCGATYGGATTGAAGCCCGGTTCAGAGACACCCGTMACAATTTCCAGGGCGCCGCCGGTCACTGTCGAAATCAKTGGGCGACCAAGCCGCCCGACCTTGGCGGTGGCGCCAACCGGCCTCAACTTCACCTTTCCACCTTCTATCATTCAAATATTCCTAATTTAATCGCGTGCAACCAATCGCATGGAACCAAAACCTGTCTGGCGCTTTTTACTCACACAACGGTGAACGACCGTTGAACCTTTATTATACAGGGAGCTGGGACCTATGGTTACATCTACGCTCGTCAGCATTCTGATCACCTTCCTGGTGATCGTGCTCGTCTTGTGGCTCATCGCACGACTGCCCGTCGGCGGCGGCGCGAAACAGATCGCGCAAGTCATCGTCATCATCATCGGCATTATTTCGCTGCTGAAATATCTCGCCGTCTTCTGATATCACGGTAGCGTGCGAACAGAAAAAGGCGGCGAAAGCCGCCTCTTTTTTTGCGCCATTTTTCATGACACTCGATAGCTATTGGCGTGGCTCGAACTGGTAGGTTTTTTTGAGAGTGATATCACGAACGCTGCCGAGACCAAGAAACGGCGTATTTTCAGCATCGAAAATCGCCCTGCCCTTCGCCACGATCCAGCGGATGGAACCATCGGGCAGATGCACCTTGTAGCGCTGGTCGAAAAACACGCCGGTAGTGATGCTTTCGAAAATTGCCCGCGCCACCTGATCGCGCATTTCCACATCTATTCTTTCGAGAATATCCTCAATCGACACACCTCGCGATGCCACCGCTTCGGAAAAGCCATGACACTCCGCGGTGACGGTGTCCATGATCAACCTRTTGTCGGAAATGCTCCACATATAATAGCCGAGCGCATTGTCTGAATCCGCCTTGTCCCCCTGCACGAAAACCTCCAGACCTTTTTTTCTGACAAACGCTAACATCAGACCTCTAATATTCCACCCCTTGTTTTGAGGGGGTATTTAACCGGCTACTACAACGTGTATCGATATCCACCGAAATTTAATGGCGCCTGATCCGGATGCCGGTTTCGAAAGCACGATAATTTCCAAAAAAAGCGTCGCAAAGCCAACCGCTTGCACCTACATGACTGCAAGATGAAATGTCGAAGGATGCTCATATGCTGCGAACCGCTCTTACTTTTGGGTTGCTGTCGGCAACTGTCTTTCTAGCTGGCTGCCAGACGTGGCAAAGCCCCTATCGCGGAAACGAATGGCGGATGGACCAGGTCATGGATGGCGACCCCTACCGGGTCGGTGACGGCAATCGCGCGGGGAGACGCTAAGCCGCAAAAATCTCATCCGAATGGCGGCAAGATCGATAATCTGACGCCCTGAAATTTTACAGCCCGGGCTGCCGAGACGAAACAAGTCGAAGTCGCCCGAGGCGTATCTAATCGACGTAACTRCTTCTTCTTTTTTKGGGAGGRGCAAAGCCAAACAATTGGCARAAAAAGAAAAAACCCGCCGAAGCGGGTTTCTTTGGTGCGGTCGAGAAGACTCGAACTTCCACGGGTTGCCCCACAGCGACCTCAACGCTGCGCGTCTACCAATTCCGCCACGACCGCATCGTGGTAGGCGTCGACTTGCGCCGACGGGGGTGCATGTAGCAAAAGGATTTTGGGTGCACAAGAGCGTCGTGACAGTTTTTTGAAATTAAAAATCGGCCCGGCCCACCCTATATGCAGGAAGCCCGGAAATGCTGGGGTTGCAGCCTTCTCTTCATTTTGCGAGAAGGCTGTGGAAAGGACTTTTTCATGCTTACACGCACGGATATCGAGACAAATATGCTGCCCGTTCCCGGCTCGCCGCCTGTTCGCTGGCGAATCTCGGAAGGTCTCGTGCCTTACGAACTGGCTATAGAAGAGATGGAACGCGAAGTTGCCGCCATAGCCAATGGCGAGGCCGACGAACTCGTGTGGCTTCTGGAGCACCCGCCACTCTACACGGCAGGCACCAGTGCCGATGTTGCCGACCTGATCGAGCCGGAGCGTTTTCCGGTCTTCGCCACCGGTCGCGGTGGCGAATATACCTATCACGGGCCGGGACAGCGCGTCGTTTACGTCATGCTCGACCTGAAACGCCGGCGCCAGGATGTCCGCGCCTATGTTGCCGCGCTGGAGAATGTCATCATCCGCACGCTCGACAAGATGAATGTCCGTGGCGAACGGCGCGAAGACCGGGTTGGCGTCTGGGTCAGGCGTCCGGAAAAACCCCTGCTTCCCGATGGTAGCATGGCCGAGGACAAGATCGCCGCGCTCGGCATCCGGTTGCGCAAATGGGTGAGCTTTCACGGGCTGTCGATCAATGTCGATCCCGACCTCGCGCATTTTTCCGGCATCGTTCCCTGCGGCATCAGCGCCTATGGCGTGACCAGCCTTGTCGATCTTGGATTGCCGGTTATGATCGGCGATGTCGATGTTCTGCTGCGAGAAGCCTTTGAGGAGGTCTTTGGCCCGGCAGTGCCCGAAGCCGGCTCCGGCGGCTGAAACCCGCCGCAACTTTTTTATCGCCTGCCAGTGCATGCAATATCGATCACCACAAGAGGAGGAACGACAATGTTCACAACGTCAGCCTATGCCTGCGATGACGGTTCTTCGCCGATGAAGCTCGCGACCATCAAGCGTCGCGATCCCGGCCCGCGCGATGTCGAAATCGAAATCGAGTTCTGTGGCGTCTGCCACTCCGATATCCATACGGCCCGCAGCGAATGGCCGGGTTCTCTCTACCCCTGCGTCCCCGGCCACGAAATCATCGGCCGCGTCGGTCGGGTGGGCGCGCAGGTCACGAAATTCAAGGCGGGTGACCGCGTCGGCGTCGGCTGTATCGTCGACAGCTGCCGTGAATGCGCAAGCTGCGCCGAAGGGCTGGAGCAATATTGCGAAAACGGCATGACCGGCACCTATAACTCGCCTGACAAGGCCATGGGCGGCGGCGCACATACGCTTGGTGGTTATTCTGCCCATGTGGTCGTCGATGATCGCTATGTGCTGCGGATCCCCGAAGGGCTCGATCCAGCAGCCGCAGCACCCCTGCTCTGCGCCGGCATAACCACCTATTCGCCGCTGCGGCACTGGAATGCAGGTCCCGGCAAGCGTATCGGCGTCGTCGGTCTCGGTGGCCTCGGCCATATGGCAGTCAAGATCGCCAATGCCATGGGCGCTACGGTCGTGATGATCACCACCTCCCCCGGCAAGGCAGAAGACGCGAAAAAGCTCGGTGCCCATGAGGTGATCGTTTCACGCGATGCCGACCAGATGAAGAAAGCGGCTTCCAGCCTCGATCTTATCATCGACGCGGTTGCCGCCGACCACGACATCAACGCCTATCTTGCGTTGCTGAAGCGGGATGGCGCACTGGTGCAGGTCGGAGCGCCTGAGAAGCCGCTATCGGTGCACGCATTCAGCCTCATCCCCGGCCGCAAGACCTTCGCCGGCTCGATGATTGGCGGCATTCCCGAAACCCAGGAAATGCTGGATTTCTGCGCCGAAAAAGGCATCGCCGCCGAAATCGAGATGATCAATATCGATCAGATCAATGAGGCTTATGAACGCATGATAAAAAGCGATGTGCGTTATCGCTTCGTCATTGATATGAAGAGCCTGCCACGCCAGAAGGCCGCCTGACCTCGTCGAGGGGGAGCGCCCTCTGGCGCTCCCGTTTCCTCGTCGGACCTTTTGGTTGAAAGCGCAGCCCTACCCATGACCAGCCAGACCGGTTTGAACGATGTCGCCAAGGGCATGATGATCATGGCGGGCTGCATGTTCGTGCTGCCCGTCATGGATGCCATCGCCAAATACATGGCGGTGAGCGGCGGAATGTCACCGGCGCAGGTCACTTTCTACCGCTTCTTTTTCCAGCTTCTGTGCACCCTGCCCCTGCTGCTGCTGGTCTCACCCAAAGCGCTGTTCAGCGCCAGACGACCGTGGATGAACTGCCTGCGCGGCGTGCTGCATGCCAGTGCCAGCCTGATGTTCTTCGCCGCCGTCAAATACATGCCACTTGCCGATGTCTTTGCCATCTATTTCGTCGAGCCATTCATGCTGACGATGATGTCGGCCCTCTTCCTYGGCGACAGGGTCGGCTGGAAACGCTGGACAGCGATTGCGGTGGGTTTCGGCGGCGCTCTGATCGTCATTCAGCCGAGTTTTGAGATTTTCGGCTGGACATCGCTCCTGCCCGTCGCCTGCGCATTTCTCTACACGCTCTACCTGTTCCTTAACCGCGCCATCGGCGATGCCGACAGTCCGCTTGTCATGCAGACCATGTCCGGCATTGCCGGCACGGTGTTCATGGCGGCAGCCCTTCTGGCCGGCGACGCCTACGGTGACAAGGATTTCGCGATCTCGCTTCCGCAATCCGGCTTCACCCTCACCCTGCTCATCGTGTTAGGGTCGATATCCGGCTATATGCATCTCCTGATCGTCAGGGCCTTCAGGCTGGCGCCGCTGTCGCTTCTGGCACCATTCCAGTATTTCGAAATCATCTCGGCGACGGTTCTCGGTTATGCGCTGTTTTCGGATTTTCCGACGCCATCGAAATGGCTCGGCATCCTCATCATCGTTGCATCCGGCCTTTTCATCATCTGGCGCGAGCGTGTGCAGACGGAAGCGAACCCGCCGCTCGACGGACAATGACGCCCAGAACGCTTTCAGGCGCCCGAGGGCTGCGGTCCTTCGTCGTGATGGTCCTGCGCCTCCACAAGGCTACCGAGCAGCCACAGCGAAACCTCGGCGGCCTCTCCGGCGGATTTGAAGCGGTATGAGCCGCTATATTTCGGCGTATCGAAAAACGTGACGACGAAACCGTCACCGCTTTCCAGACTCTCGACCCTTATCCGCTCGGGATCGATCATCAGGCACACATAATGGGATCCCATATTGCGCATGAAGCCGGCCTTGTTGTCGTGCAGCCGCACGAAGGCTGCGCCGCCATCCACCGTCATATGCAGGCTTCTGATCGCCTCGGTGGGAAACGCGCGGGCAAAATCCATGATCGCCTGCCCCACATCGTGGTTATTGTCCTCATCCGTTGCCCGTGTCATGCGCCAGGCATAAACAGCGAAGACCGCAAGCAGCACGAAAACGATTATCCAGACCGCCATATTCATGCGGGAAGGCTCCCTCAGCACCGAAACATCGCGATTCGCGAATCGAAACGATGCGAACCCGGCTCAAGCTCTTAAACACCGAGGCTTGCGTGAAGTGTGGCTCTCCGGCCTCGACGCGAAAATTGCTCCGATCTGTCTGCGCGATGTGCAGGTCGAGCAATCAGAAACGCTTGAGGAAAGACGCCTTTGCCAGCAGCCATTGCCGGCGAAGCTGCGACAGTTGCACTTCGCCTTCAAACACGCCCGCTCCCGCCTTTCTGGCAGCGGCGATGACCGGGCCGGACAAGGCAACGGGAAGATAGGCCGCAAAGACATTCCGGGACATCTTGGCGCGTCTCGCCTTCTCGATGTGATCAAGCGCGTGCGTTGCAAAAATCTCGATGGCGATGCTGATGCGTTGTTTGTCGTCGCCTTCCAGAAACGTCTCGCGATCAAGCCCGGCAGCCGCGAGCATATCCGCGGGAATATAGACCTGCCCACGACGACGGTGCAGCGGCATCAGCATTAGAATGCCGGCCATGGCCTGCGCAACGCCCGCATGTCCCGCAGCTTCCGCACTTGCTGGAGTGTCTTCCGGCGAAAGCACAAGGCTAGCCAGCTGGATCAGTGCCGAGGCGGTCTCCCCCGCATAGCCTTCGAGCGCGTTACGATCCACGAACAGATCGTCATAAAGATCGAAGATGCGCGCCTCGATCATATTGGCAAGAACCGGTCGCGGCAGGCGATATTGCTCGATCGCCAACAAAAGAGCGGCAGCAACGGGGTGAGACTGGCTGTCCCCATGCGCATTGCCATCAAGGAGATCGCGCCACCATTGCATRCGAACTTCGCCAGGCAGCGCCTCGCGCACGGAATCGCGGATTCGGGCRATTTCGGCATTGAAGGCGTAAAGCGCGGCAAGCGCTGCGCGCTTGTCGGCCGGAGACAGAAGGCACGCGAGATAGCGGTCGCGATCGGTGTCGCGCAGCGTCGCGAGGCAGACGTCTAGATTCTCTGTGGGTGCCATGTTTCCCCGCGCGAAACGTCCTGTCAGCCTTCGACGGCAATCAGCGCCGCAGCCACGGCGCGCGATTCCGAAAGCATGATATTATAGGTGCGCACGGCAGCACCCGTGCTCATCGGATCGACCGAAATGCCCGCTTGCCTGAAGGCTTCGCGCAATTCCTTCGGCAAGACCCGCATGCCATCACCCGTGCCGATCAAAAGCACCTCGATATCCTGCGCATCAGCCAGAACCTTGTCGAAATGCTCAAGCGTCAATTCTTTCRCATCAACCGGGCTCCAGCCGTGAATGCCGGAAGGCAACAACAGGAGAGAGCCGCGGTGCGACATGTCGGCGAAACGGAAACCGCCATTGCCATAGGCATCGATGGGCGCCCGGCCGGGAAAATGGGCCGGGCGTATTTCAATCCCGCCGGCCATCAGACGGCAGGCTTGCCGCCGATGGCATTGCCGGACTTCTCATCCTTCTCATCTTCCGCATCCTTGCTGTCGGGACGCAGCTTGAAGGCGATCAGCACCGGAGCCGCGATATAGACCGAGGAGAACACGCCGATACCGACGCCGAACAACATGGCGAAGGTGAAGGAACGRATGACCTCGCCACCGAACAGATACAGTGCCAGCAGTGCCAGAAGCACGGTCAGACCGGTAAGGATCGTGCGCGAAAGGGTCTGGTTCAGCGATACGTCGATGATCATCGAAAGTGGCATCTTCTTGTATCGCCGGAGGTTTTCACGGACACGGTCGTAGATGACCACCGTATCGTTCAGCGAATAACCGATGATCGTCAGGATCGCCGCGATACTGGTCAGGTTGAACTCTATACCCAGGAAGACGAACAGGCCGATGGTGAAGACCACGTCGTGCACCATCGAGATGACCGCACCCAGTGCAAACTGCCACTCGAAGCGAACCCAGATGTAGATCATGATCGCCGCCATGGCGAGCACAACGCCGATCGTGGAGGTCACGGTCAGGTCACCGGACACGGCCGGACCAACGACTTCCACGCGACGGAAATCATACTTGTCCTGCAACTCGCCGCGCACCAGGGTGATTGCCGACTGCTCGGCATTTTCGCCGCCGTCCTGCGCCTGTATGCGGATGAGAACGTCCTGCGGCGTGCCGAAATTCTGTGCCTGGATTTCACCGAGGTTCAGCTGGTTCAGACGCTCGCGAATATCTGCGAGATCGGCCTCACCCTGCTTGGCGCGCACTTCGATAACCGAGCCGCCCTGGAAATCGATGCCGAGGTTCAGGCCCTTGGCGACGAAGCCGCCGACGCAGGCGAGCATGATCACACCGGTGATCATGAAAACCACACGGCGATAACGCATGAACGGAATGTCGCGACCGTCGAACATGGCGGTGCGTACACCCTTCGGCAGATGTTTCGGACGGCTGCGGCGAACCCAGTAGCCAAACATCCAGGCCGTCAGCGTATAGGCCGTGAAGACGGTGGTGATGATACCGACCGCAAGCGTGACGGCAAAGCCCTTGACCGGACCCGTGCCCATGTAGAACAGCACGCTTGCAACGATCAGCGTCGTCAGGTTGGCGTCGATAATGGTCGCAAAGGCGCGTGTGAAACCATTATCCAGTGACTGGATCAGCGGTTTTCCGCTCTTCACCTCTTCGCGTATTCGCTCGTAGATCAGAACGTTGGAGTCCACCGCCATACCGATCGTCAAGACGATACCSGCAATACCGGGCAAGGTGAGCGTAGATCCGATCACACTGAGGACGGCGATCAGCATGACCACGTTGACRATGAGGGCGATGTTCGCAAGCAGGCCGAAGAAGCCATAAAAGACGAACATGAAGATSAGGACGCCGACRGCGCCGATGGCGCTTGCCGTGAGGCCGGCGGTGATGGAGTCGTTACCAAGGCTCGGACCGACGGTGCGTTCCTCAACCACGGTCAGCGTGGCCGGAAGTGCGCCCGCACGCAACAGGACTGCAAGGTCGTTGGCGCCCTGAACCGAGAAACTRCCGGAAATCTGTCCCGAACCGCCGATGATCGGCTCACGGATGACAGGTGCRGAAATGACCTGATTGTCGAGCACGATGGCGAAAGGCTTGCCGACATTCTGCTGCGTCGCCTGCGCAAAGCGCTGCGCACCGCGGCTGTCGAAACGGAAGGTGACGACGGGTTCGTTGGTCTGCTGGTTGAAGCTTGCCTGMGCATCGACGAGRTTGTCGCCGGAAACGAGCGCGCGGCGTTCCACCAGATAGGGAACAGGCGGATCGTCCTGCGAATAAAGAACCTCTGAGGTCGCGGGCGGACGGCCATTCATCGCTTCCTGCACCGGCATGGTGGTATCGACCATGCGGAAGGACAGCTTTGCCGTCTGGTTGAGAAGCGATTTCAGGCGCTGCGGATCCTGGAGGCCCGGCACCTGTACGATGATGCGGTCGGAACCCTGACGCTGGATGAGAGGTTCGGTGGTGCCGACTTCGTCAACACGGCGGCGCACGACTTCGATGGACTGCGACACGGCCGAGGACAGGCGATAATCCACGCCTTCATCGGTCAGGTTGAGCCGCAGCAGATTGTCGCCGCCGTCGTTCATCGTCACTTCTGTGATGGAACCGCCGACCAGCGTTCCGGCGGACACCGGCTGCGTCAGGTCGCGAAGCGCGGTTTTCGCCGCTTCATACTGAGCGGGATCGCTGATGCGAACCTGGATCTGCTGGCCGTTGCCCGTAAGCCCCGAATAGCGGATGTTGGCGTCGCGAAGCTGCGTGCGCACGTCACCCACGATCGTTTCAAGCCGTTCCTTGACGATGTCGGAACGCTCGATCTTGAGCATGATGTGGGAGCCGCCCTGAAGGTCGAGACCGAGCGTTACCTTGTTGTCCTTGTACCAGGCAGGCATGCCCTCCAGCTGTTTGTCCGAAAACAGGTTGGGAGATGCGATGAAGACGCTTGCCAGCACAAGCAACCAGATAAAGACTGTTTTCCAACGGGAAAAATGAAGCATTTCGATCTCGGTCAGGGTTGGGGTTGCGCGACGCGCAACCCGTCAAATTCGGAAGCGGACGTTCAATTATCCAGCAGGATCAGGAAGCGGCTTCCGTCTTGACCACTTCGCCCTTCACGCGCACTTCGGCAATGTAAGCACGAGCGGCACGGATTTTCACGCCTTCGGCGATTTCGACTTCGAGTTCATTGTCGTCGATGACCTTGGTCACCTTGCCAACGATGCCGCCACCAAGAACGACCTGATCGCCACGGCGAATATTGGTCAACGTTTCCTGACGCTTCTTCATCTGCGCGCGCTGCGGGCGAATGAGGAAAAAGTACCAGACCACCATAAGCGGTGCAAACAGGAAAAGCATCTCAAGGCCGGAACCGAATGCAGACGCGCCGCCCGCCGTGTCCTGGGCAAAAGCTTGACTAATGAACATATAAAACTCCTCAACGATTACAGCACGACCTCGTATGCCGCCCCAGCTTTCAAGCCGCCGGAATATAGTGGGGAACGCCGGGAATGCAACAGATGCAGAAGCCACGCCGTACCGATTCCGGACCTCTTAACCTTTATGGGCCTGAAACGCCATGCTAGGCCGGGTTGAAAACATCGTTATGAACATCGGATAAGCGGAAGAAACACCATGATTCGAGAAGAGACGGCCACCCTGCTTCTTGCCGAACTGCGCCGGCTTAACGTCGCCATGGAACGGTTGGCAGGCCCGGCACCTGCCGTGAACGACTGGAATGCGGCGGATTGCTTTGTCTGGACGCCGGTCAATTCCTTTCTGCAGCCGGTCTCGCGTCCGAACCGCATTGCGCTGAAACTCATTCGCGGCGTCGATCATGTGCGCGATATCCTGCACGAGAACACGCTGCGTTTTGCCGATGGTTTTCCCGCCAACAACGTGCTGCTCTGGGGCGCACGCGGCATGGGCAAATCCTCGCTGGTGAAGGCCGTTCACGAAGATGTGCGCGCCGCAAGCGGCGTTCCGTTGAAGCTGGTCGAGGTGCATCGCGAAGATATCCACACCCTGCCCGCCTTGCTGGATATATTGAAAGCTTCCGGCGAACGCGTCATCGTCTTCTGCGACGACCTCTCCTTCGATCACGACGACACGGCCTACAAGTCGCTGAAGGCAGCACTCGATGGCGGCATAGAGGGGCGTCCGGACAATGTGCTGTTCTATGCCACGTCCAACCGYCGTCATCTTCTGCCGCGCCACATGATGGAGAACGAGCAATCGACCGCCATCAAYCCTTCGGAAGCTGTTGAGGAAAAGGTCTCGCTCTCGGACCGCTTCGGCCTGTGGCTCGGCTTCCACAAATGCGGCCAGGAAGACTATCTGACAATGATTGACAGCTATGCCGAACATTTCGACCTCGGCCTTGATCGCGAAACCCTGCATCACGAGGCGCTGGAATGGGCGACCACGCGCGGCGGCCGCTCCGGTCGCGTCGCCTGGCAATATATTCAGGATGCCGCCGGGCGCCTGAGAAAATCGATCGACAGATAACGCCACCGTGACATCTGGCGAGAGCCGGTGTCGTTGCGGCTATAGGCGTTGTCGTATTCCCGACCGCCACATCGCCCGCCAAATGGTTTGCTGCACATATTCGGCGTAATGCCGGGTATCTGCGGCGGGCGGTGATCAAGAGGCAGGCGACGTTTGTCCAGACGCGCCGATTGTTCTTCTTTCCATCCCTTCGCCGATTGAGATTCCACGCGAGCCGCATACGGGTCCGCGCATGAGTTTTGACGATATCCTGTCTGCGGAGGAGCGGGCCGGTATTGGTGTTCAACCCAAGGAGGAGATGGATATGAGCAAAAACAGAGGCGTCGTCTATTTGCGCCCCGGCCAGGTCGAGGTCCGCGACATCGATGACCCGAAGCTGGAGGCGCCGGATGGCCGCCGTATCGAGCACGGTGTCATTCTCAAGGTTATTTCCACGAATATCTGCGGTTCGGACCAGCATATGGTGCGCGGCCGCACCTCGGCGATGCCCGGCCTCGTCCTTGGCCATGAGATCACCGGCGAAGTCATTGAAAAAGGCGTCGACGTCGAGATGCTTGATATCGGCGATATCGTCTCGGTGCCGTTCAACGTCGCCTGCGGTCGCTGCCGCTGCTGCAAGTCGCAGGATACCGGTGTGTGCCTGACGGTGAACCCCGCCCGTGCCGGCGGCGCCTACGGTTATGTCGATATGGGAGGCTGGATCGGCGGACAGGCCAGATACGTGACCATTCCCTATGCCGACTTCAACCTTCTGAAATTTCCCGACCGCGACAGGGCAATGTCCAAGATCCGCGACCTYACCATGCTCTCGGACATCCTGCCGACCGGCTTTCATGGCGCGGTCAAGGCCGGCGTCGGTGTCGGCTCCACGGTCTATGTCGCGGGCGCCGGTCCGGTCGGTCTGGCGGCTGCCGCGTCTGCCCGTATTCTCGGTGCCGCCGTCGTCATGATCGGTGACTTCAACAAGGATCGCCTTGCGCACGCCGCCAAGGTCGGCTTCGAGCCCGTCGATCTTTCCAAGGGTGACCGGTTGGGCGACATGATTGCCGAGATCGTCGGCACAAACGAGGTCGACAGCGCCATCGATGCCGTCGGTTTCGAAGCGCGTGGCCATTCGGGCGGCGAACAGCCGGCCATCGTTCTCAACCAGATGATGGAAATTACCCGTGCCGCCGGCTCGATCGGCATTCCCGGCCTTTACGTCACCGAAGATCCAGGTGCGGTCGATGCCGCAGCAAAACAGGGCAGCCTGTCGCTTCGCTTCGGCCTCGGTTGGGCCAAGGCACAATCTTTCCATACCGGCCAGACGCCGGTGCTGAAATACAATCGCCAGCTCATGCAGTCGATCCTGCATGACCGCCTGCCCATTGCCGACATCGTCAACGCCAAGATCATCGCACTCGACGACGCCGTACAGGGATATGAAAGCTTCGACCAGGGTGCCGCAACCAAGTTCGTGCTCGATCCGCACGGCGATCTGCTGAAGTCGGCCTGATAACGGCGGCTTAAGACCCGCGAGATGGGAAACGCCCGCGACAGATATTGTCGCGGGCGTTTTTGCCTGCAACATTGTCACCATCAGGTGAAATCATGCATCAACTTCAAGCATCGCCTCCAGCTCGGAGGTGGCCAATGGTGAGAGATAGGGTCGAAACAGGCTGGACACCTGCCGAAGTCCCCAGTCCAGTTGCTGCGGCCCGAATTCGGTGACCCCTTCCTGAAGGTTGAGATAAGCCGCCCAATAGGTCGAGACGATCCATAGATTGGTAAGAAGGGCCGCCCGCTCGGTTTCTGGAATCTCTGCAAGCCCTGCCCTCTCCATCCGGCTGACGATATCATCAACGGCAAGTCGCATTGCCGCGCTTATGCCGCGAACCGGCTCCACCAGCGCAGGCGCGGAGGAAAGAAGGCCGACAAAATCACGAAACAGGAAGCGGTAGTTCCACACCAGCGAAAACCAGAGCCGCAGAAAGCCAGCATATGTCGATGCGGCAACTTCGTCCTCTTCGTCGATCTTTGCGACAACCGCCAGTGCGTCGGTCTCGAACAGGGCAAACAGCGCCAGCACCAATGCCTCCTTGGTGCGGAAATGATAATAAAGATTACCCTCGTTGATATTCACTGCCCTTGCGATCTCGGCTGTGGTTACGTGATCAGGCCCCCTCTCGTTAAATAGTTGGAGTGCGGCAGCGATTATTCTCTGTCGTGTGGGGGAAGGACGCCCCGTCGATCGTCCGCCCTCGCTTTTCTTCATTGATATCGGACCCCGCTATTGAAACCTAAGGTGCACACCTTAAATGAATATAATAAGGTACACACCTTAACAAATAAATTTGAGTGTTCAACGCGAATAAAGGACCTGTCCATGCCCGGAACCGACCTTCGCACCCCGCTCCCGGATACATCCGCTGCGGCACCCGTATCGAAATTCGCCACAGCACGTTTGGCCCTCTCACTCATCCGCAATCCGCTGAACGCATTGCCACCGGAGATTTTCAACGAACCGGCGGTGTTTATCCGTGTCGGCGGTACGATGCGCGTCCATCTTGCCGATCCTGYMCTTATTCATGAGGCCCTCGTCAAGAACGCCCATCTGCTCGGCAAGGGTGAGGACGTGCGCCGCGCGCTTGGCCCCGCTCTCGGACAGGGCCTTCTGACCGCCGATGGCGATCACTGGAAATGGCAACGGCAATCGGTTGCCGCCGCCTTTCGGCACGAAAAGCTGCTGGAACTGCTGCCCGTCATGATCGAGGCGGCGGAGCGAACCGGCAGGCGCTGGCGCGCATCTCCTTTCGGTGACATCGATATCGGCCATGAAATGATGCGGACCACCTTCGACATCATCGTTGAGACCATGATGTCCGGCGGCCACGGGATCGATATCGGGCGCGTGGAGCAAAGCATCACCGACTATCTGAAACCGACAGGCTGGACCTTCGCGCTCGCCATGCTGGGCGCACCGGAATGGCTCCCCCACCCCGGTCGGCGCAAGGCCCGGGCCGCTGTCCGTTATCTGCGCTCCAGCCTGTCGACTGTGATTGCGGACCGGCGGCGGAACCCCGTCGAGAGACACGATCTGGTGTCCATGCTACTTCAGGCGAAGGACCCGGAGACGGGACGCACGATGAGCGACAAGGAAATCATCGACAATCTGCTCACCTTCATCACCGCCGGTCACGAAACGACTGCGCTCGGTCTGGCATGGACGTTCAATCTGCTGTCGCAACACAGCGACGTGGAGCGGAAAGTCGTTGAGGAAATCGCAGCCGTCACGGGTGCAAATCCCGTCGCCGCAGAGCACATCGCCCAACTGACCTATACCAGACAGGTATTTTCCGAGGCGATGCGGCTTTACCCACCTGCCCCGGTSGTYACCCGCACGGCGTTGCAGGATTTCAAGCTCGGCGACCATGATATTCCTGCCGGAACCGTTCTTTATGTGCCGATCTACGCTGTCCACCGGCACACGGCGCTGTGGGACGAACCGGAACGTTTCGACCCTTCCCGCTTCGAGCCGGAAAAGACCAAGGCGCGTCACCGTTACGCCTATATGCCCTTCGGTGCAGGTCCGCGTGTCTGCATCGGCAACGCATTTGCGATGATGGAGGCCGTGTCGATCCTGGCGGTGCTGTTGCAGAACGTCCATCTCGAAAACAGATCGGCAAGTCCGGCAGAGCCACTGATGAGGGTGACGTTGCGGCCGCAAAGCCGCCTGATGATGCGTATCACCGACCGCAAAAACAAATCGCCCGCGGCGTGAACCACCGCGGGCGACTATTAATCCGGGAAAACACCCGTCACCGGGCAGTGACGATCAAAGATCGACGTCGAGGATTGCCATGGAGAAGTTGTACGAGCGGTCGCCGTCCTCGTCATCGATGTAGACAACGCCAAGGAACTCTTCGCCAAGATACACTTCGGCGGAATCGTCCTTACGGGGACGCGCCTTCACAACCATCTTTTCATTGAAGGTGCGCTTGAAATAGGCGTCGAGTTTTTTGATTTCGTCGGCTTTCACCACTATTCTCCTGTGCGGTTCGGGTTGCGCCGCTTTTGGCATGGGACAAAGGCGAAAGTAAAGTGAAAGCGGCACATCGCCAATGTCTTTCACAGGCCATGTCTTTCACGCGGAGCCTTCCACACGGACAATTGAGAAAATATCGGACCCGTCAGATATCGGCTCCGATGACCTGATCCATCAGGCGCGAGGGTTCGGAACACCCTGCCTCTCCCACCACCCGCGCCGGCACACCGGCAACGGTGGTCTTCGGCGGGACCGGCTTCAGCACCACAGAACCGGCGGCGATGCGCGAGCAGCTGCCGATCTCGATATTACCGAGGATTTTCGCGCCCGCTCCGATCATCACGCCATTGGCGATCTTCGGATGACGGTCCGCCCCCTCCTTGCCGGTGCCGCCAAGCGTCACGCCATGCAGGATGGAAACGTTGTCGCCGATAACGGCCGTCTCGCCGACCACAAGCCCGGTGGCATGATCGAGGAAGATACCCTTGCCGATGCGTGCTGCCGGATTGATATCCGTCTGGAAAATGCTGGACGAGCGGCTTTGCAGATAAAGCGCCAGATCCCTGCGGCCCCTTTGCAGCAGCCAATGGGCAAGGCGATGCGTCTGGATGGCCTGAAACCCCTTGAAATAAAGGAGCGGCTCCATGAAGCGCGTGCAGGCCGGATCGCGATCGTAAACCGCCTGGATATCGACGCGCAGCACGCTGCCCCATTCGGGCCAGTCATCCAGCATGTCCTGAAAGGTCTGGCGCAGAAGAACGGCCTGCATATCGGGATGATCGAGGAGTTCACAGATGCGATAAATCACGCATTCTTCCAGAGACCGGTGATTGAGGATTGTCGAATAAAGGAAAGCCGAAAGCAGCGGGTCCTGCGCCACGGCGCTTCGTGCCTCATGCAGTAGGCTGCCCCAGATCGGATCGACGATCGCCAGCTGTTCCGGCTGACGGGCCTCGGTACGTGCGACCATGAATGGTCTCCTCGTTTGCAGTAGTCGTTCTTTATACAGAAAAAGACGTGCATAAGAAATGGGATTCGAATGACGACTTTAAAGACGGCAAGGCTTCAGTTTTTCTTCATGCAGCATGAAAAACCGTTTCTTGCCGCCACCCATCAAAGGCTGCGGTAAAATTCCAGAACCGCCGCCTTGAACACCCGGTCGCCAACGGCCAGCATGTGGTCACGGCCGGGAATGTCGATAGCGCGCGCATGCGGCATGATCGCCGCAAGTTCGGCACCCGATCCGGCGATATCGTCATTGGTTCCGACCGCGATCAGCGTCGGTGCATCGATCTTTGCGGCCTGTTCGCGGCTGACGAGGACACGCGACGTCTCGATACAGGCKGCRAGYGCCAGCCGGTCGCTTTTCGTCTGGTCGGCAAAGGCGCGGAACATGCGGCCGCGCTCATGCGTGACGACATCGAGCGAGGGGGCCAGCAGCGCTTCGGCGATCGGATCCCAGTCGCCTACACCTTCCACCATGCCGATGCCAAGTCCGCCGAAAACCAGTGAGCGGACACGCTCCGGATGTGCCATCGCCAGAAAGGCCGAAATGCGTGCGCCCATGGAATAGCCCATCACATGAGCCTCCGCGATGCCGAGATGATTAAGCAGCGCCACCGCATCGCCGGCCATGACGGGCGGATAATAGGCTTGCGGATCATGCGGCTTGTCGCTTGCGCCATGGCCGCGATTGTCGATGGCAATCACCCGGTAACCGGCGTCACCAAGCGTTTTCAGCCAGCCTGGATGCACCCAGTTGACGTTGGCGCTGGAGGCAAAGCCGTGAATCAACAGAACCGGATCGCCCGCCGGATCACCTTCATCGAAATAGGCAAGGCGAAGGCCGTCATGGGAAAAATCGGAAAATTGCGGCATGTTGAGATTCATCAAGGACATCCTTTTTGCCGGACCATATGGCAGGAAATCGCAATTTTGAACATGTTTTCCTGACGATTTTTATGGAGATGCAATGCGTTTGAGGCTACATATCCGCAGCAATAAGCCCATGCTCGATGACGACATGCGGCTTAACCACGATATTGCATTTGGAGACGAACATGGCCGGGCATTCCATTCCCCACTTCCAGAACGATGGCGGACACAGCGTGATCGAGATCGGCGTCAAGGAATTCATGTGCACCGGCGCTTCGGTGCCTTTCGATCATCCCCACATCTTTATCGACATGGGCGACGACAACGAGAAGGTCTGTTCCTATTGCTCCACCCTTTACCGCTACAATCCGTCGCTGAAGGCCGAGCAGACCAATCCTCCAGGCTGCGTCTTCCATGTGAAGGCCGCCTGACCTTCCACCTTTCCTGATCGGGGCGCGACATGCCCATCAAATCCGTAGCCATCGTCGGTGCCGGCATCGCCGGTCTCACCGCAGCGCTTTCTTTTGCCCGCCAGGGCATCAGCTCTGACATCGTTGAACAGGCCGGCGAACTGACGGAAGTCGGTGCGGGCCTGCAAGTATCGCCCAATGCCGCCCGCATCCTTGCCGAACTCGGCGTGATGGCTGAGATAGAGGCGCGTTGGACCGAGCCGGTCAGTGTCGATCTGGCCGATGGCAAATCGCTTGCCACGTTGCTGTCTTTGCCCGTGGGTGCGACGGCCCGCACACGCTGGGGCGCACCTTATGGCGTGCTGCATCGCTCGACGTTGCAAAACGCGCTTCTCAATGCGGTAACGCACAATCCGCTCTGCCGCCTGCATCTTGGCAAACGTATCGAAAACGCGACGACAGACGTCATCGCTGCAACCACGTTCCGCGATCACGACCTGATCGTCGGCGCAGACGGTGTCTGGTCCGCGGCCCGTTTTGCTGTCCCCTCCGCCCCCACTGCCACYTTCTCCGGCAATATTGCCTGGCGCTTCACGGTCGCGGCAAAAGATGTGCCRTCAGCYATCAACAAAAGCGCCGTCACCGCCTATCTCGGTTCGGGTGGCCATATCGTCGCCTACCCGCTGAAGGAAGTCGGCGGCTTCAACATTGTGGCCATCGCACTCGGCGCCGATCCCGGCGCAACATGGCGGGCGGAATCGAGCGGCCAACAGAAAGCCATGCTGCTCGCGCAGTTTCGCGGCTGGAGCCCGGATATCGTTCGGCTGCTGGCATCGTCGGAAAATCCGACCTTCTGGCCACTTTATCAGGCCGGTGCCGGACGCTGGCACAATGGTCGCGATACGGTGCTGATCGGCGACGCTGCCCACGCGATGATGCCCTTTGCCGCACAGGGGGCGGCGATGGCCATCGAGGATGCATTTGAACTGGCGGGCACATTGACCGGAACATCCCTGCCCGTACCACAGGCCCTTGCCGCCTTCGAAGCCCTGCGTCTGCCGCGCATAGAAAAGGCCCGCAAGCGGGCCTCTCTCAATCGTTTCGCCTATCACGCCACAGGCCCGGTTCGGCTTGCCCGGAACTTCGTCTTTTCGACACGTCCGAGGGAAGCCTTCCTGAAGGACTTCGACTGGCTATACGGCTACCGCGCCAAAGGCTGAGGTTAAACCCCGGCTGCCGCCGCAAACCCGGCCTCGAGATCTTTCTTGAGGTCGGCGATATCTTCAAGCCCTATCTGCAGACGGATGACCGGACCTTCCGACGGGCCTTTGGCAATCGTCCTGTCGACAAGCGACACCGACACGGCAAGCGATTCGTATCCACCCCAGGAATAGCCGAGCCCGAAGAAGGTCAGCGCATTCAGGAATGCCGCCGCAGTCTGCTTGTATTTGCCCTCTTCGGCCTTCAGCACGAAGGAAAATACGCCGCTCGCGCCCTTGAAACCGCGCTTCCAGAGTTCATGCCCGGCAAAGCTCGGCAGGGCCGGATGCAGGACGCTCACGACGTCGTCGCGGCTTTCCAGCCAGGTGGCGATGTCGAGGGCGCTTTTCTGGTGGTGCGCAAGCCGAATGCCCATGGAGCGCATGCCGCGCAGGATCTGATAGGCGTCATCAGGCGTCACGCAGATGCCAAGATTGGTGTTCGCTTGATAAAGCGTCTTCCAGTGCTTTTCATTGGCGGAAACAAAGCCCATCAGAACATCGGAATGACCTGACGGATATTTGGTGGCGGCATGGATGGAAACATCGACACCGAAATCGAGCGGCTTGAAATAAAGCGGTGTCGCCCAGGTATTGTCCATCGTCACGACGCAATCGTGCCTGTGGGCGATCTCGGTGATCAGCCGAACGTCCTGAATCTCGAAGGTATTGGAACCCGGCGCTTCAAGATGCACCAGCTTGGTATTCGGGCGGATCAGCGCTTCGATACCCGCCCCAATCGCCGGGTCGTAATACTCCACCTCCACACCAAGCTTCTTCAGCATCGTGTTGCAGAAGCGGCGTGTGGGAAAATAAACCGAATCGACGATCAGCGCATGATCGCCAGCGCCAAGATAGGCGAGGAACGGCACGGTGATCGCTGCAAGACCCGATGGCACGAGAATGGTTCCGAAAGAACCCTCCAGCTCGTTGACGAGATTGCATAGCGCATCGGTCGTCGGCGTGCCGTGGGTGCCATAGGTGTATTTCTGGTTTTCGGTCGAAAGCGTCTCGGCATCGGGGAAAAGCACGGTAGAACCGCGCACGATGGGCGGATTGACGAAACCGAAACAGTCGGCGGGATCGTTGCCGCCATGGGTCAGGCGCGTATTCATACCTGCGGTGGAAAGCAGGTCATTGGTCTTGGTCATTTCAGATCAGCTTTCGAAGGGATATTGACGCGAGCGACAATGCGGAGAGCCGGAGGCAAGGTCAAGTCCCGCAGAACRTTCGTAGATGGGAGGATTGATCCACGCGTCAACAGCATACAAGAAGTATACAAAAATCGTGCAAGTGTATTTTTCCGCAATAATATGCTTATATTTTCACCCTTTGCACACTTCCCGACCAAAATTTGGAAAATTCCGTTTTATAGGCACAATTATTGTCAGCATGTCTTGACCCCGCTGCCAATTACGATTGTGATAGAAAAAGCGGATCGAAAAGATCTGCTGAAGGGGGGAGCTGGGGCAAAAACAATATGCCGGTCCTCTTCCGATTGACGATAACAAACAAAGGTTGGGAAAAATGAAAAAGGCAATTCTGTCGGCCGTTATCGGCGCAGCAGTTTTGGGAGGAGCCTCGGTCGCTTCGGCTGCGACGCTTCAGGACGTGAAGTCGAAAGGTTTCGTCACCTGCGGCGTGAGCGCTGGCATTCCGGGATTTTCCAATCCCGATGACAAGGGCGAATGGTCCGGCATCGACGTGGACTATTGCCGCGGYATTGCCACTGCGGTTTTCGGCGATCCTACAAAGGCTAAATTTGTCGCTCTTTCGAGCAAGGACCGTTTTCCGGCTCTCCAGTCTGGCGAGGTCGACGTTCTGACCCGTAACACCACCTGGACGATCAGCCGCGACACATCGCTCGGCTTCAACTTCCGTACCGTCAACTATTATGACGGCCAGGGCTTCATCGCCAAGAAGGGCCTCAACGTGAAGTCCGCGCTTGAGCTTTCCGGCGCCGCCGTCTGCGTTCAGACCGGCACGACCACCGAGCTCAACCTTGCCGACTACTTCAAGACCAACAACCTGCAGTACAACCCGGTTGTTTTCGAAAAGGAATCCGATGCGACTTCGGCTTATGATTCCGGCCGTTGCGACGTTTACACCACCGACCAGTCCGGTCTGTACGCTATCCGTCTCAAGCTGAAGAACCCCGATGACAACATCGTTCTGCCTGAAGTGATCTCCAAGGAGCCGCTTGGACCGGCCGTTCGCCAGGGCGACGACCAGTGGTTCGACATCGTYACGTGGGTTCACTACGCGATGGTCAACGCCGAAGAGCTGGGCATCACGTCGAAAAACGTCGACGAGCAGAAGAACAGCGCCAACCCTGATATCAAGCGTCTGCTTGGCACTGAAGAAGGCACCAAGATCGGTACGGATCTCGGCGTGACGAACGACTGGGCCTACAACATCGTCAAGAAGGTCGGCAACTACGGCGAAGTCTTCGACCGTAACGTTGGCGCCGGCTCGCCGCTGAAGATCGAGCGTGGCCAGAACGCGCTTTGGACCAAGGGCGGCCTGCAATACGCACCGCCGGTTCGTTGATCGGCACTATCGTTGGCTAAGGACTGAAGGGAGGCTGGGCAATGCCCGGCCTCCCCTTGAAATTATAGAATAAGCTCGCAAAGAGCATATAAAAGGGAAAGGTGCCTATGGCAGGCAACGCGGTCAGTTCGCAACGATCGCGCGCGCAAAGCGCGTCGTCACTCATTTACGATCCACGCATACGCGGAATTTTTTATCAGGTTCTGACAGTCGTCATCCTGACCGCCTTCGTCTGGATCATCGTGACGAATACGATCACAAATCTTCAACGGTCAAACATTTCGTCCGGCTTCGGCTTCCTCAATGGAAGAGCCGGCTTCGATATCGGCCAGTCGCTGATCGCTTACACCAGCGATGCGACCTATGGCCGGGCATTGCTCGTTGGTATTCTCAACACAATTCAGGTCGCATTTTTYGGCATCATCGCCGCGTCGATCATCGGTTTYATCGTCGGTATCGCCCGGCTGTCCAACAACTGGCTRATCTCGAAGCTGGCGCAGGCCTATGTGGAAATCTTCCGCAACATCCCGCCCCTGCTCGTCATMTTCTTCTGGTACAAGGGCGTCATMTCCGTTCTGCCGCAGGCCCGCGATTCGCTSCAGCTTCCRCTTGGRACCTACCTCAACAATCGCGGCTTCTTCTTTCCAAAGCCTCTCTGGGGCGAAGGGACGTGGCTGATACCGCTCGCTTTCGTGGTCGCCATCGTCATCAGCGTCTTCATTTATCGCTGGGCGAAGGCCAGGCAGGAAAGAACCGGCGAGCAGTTCCGCACCGGCATCACCGCAACACTTCTCATCATCGGCCTTCCGGCTGCGACATTCCTCGCACTCGGCTCACCCCTGACATTCGATTACCCGATTGCCGGGCGGTTCAACCTTGCGGGCGGTTCGGTCGTCGCACCTGAATTCATGTCGCTGTTTCTGGCGCTCTCCTTCTACACCGCTTCCTTTATCGCCGAGATCGTTCGCGGCGGCATCAAGGCCGTGGCAAAAGGGCAGACCGAGGCAGCGGAGGCATTGGGTCTTCGCGCCAGCACGACGACACGTCTGATCGTCGTTCCTCAGGCGATGCGCATCATCATCCCGCCGCTGACAAGCCAGTATCTCAACCTGACCAAGAACTCGTCGCTTGCGGTCGCGGTCGGTTTCGCCGACATCGTCTCCGTTGGCGGTACGATCCTGAACCAGACGGGACAGGCGGTCGAAGTTGTCGCTATCTGGCTCGTTCTCTATCTCTCGCTGTCAATTCTCACGGCCGTGGTCATGAACTGGTTGAACGCGAAAATGGCCCTGGTGGAGAGATAATAGATGACGATCAGCAATCACGCGTTCGTGCGCCACACCATTGAAGAAGCCAAACCCGCGCCTTCAAGCGCGGTTGGTATCAGCCATTGGCTGCGCACTAAACTTTTCGCCACGCCGAAGGACACCGTCCTTACGGTTCTTGCCATCGCGTTCCTCGCCTATCTTCTGCCACCAATCTTCAAGTGGCTGTTCGTAGACGCGGTATGGACCGGTACGGATCGCATCGCCTGCCTCACCGCCTCCCAGGGCGGTGCGCTGGCCGATGGCCAGTCCGGCGCATGCTGGGCCTTCGTTTCGGCGAAGTTCGGCCAGATCATGTTCGGCCGTTACCCGATCGATGAGCGCTGGCGTCCTATCCTTGTGATGGTCATGTTCACCATCCTCCTGGTGCCAATGCTCATTCCGAAAGCGCCGTTCAAGCGGCTCAATGCGCTGGCCCTTTTCATCATCCTGCCAGTCATTGCGTTTTTCCTCCTCATCGGCGGCGTCTTCGGCCTGCCGGTGGTGGAAACGCAGCTCTGGGGCGGCCTGATGGTYACCCTGATCCTGTCTTTCTTCGGAATTGCAGTGTCCCTGCCCTTCGGCATTCTTCTGGCGCTTGGCCGCCGGTCGAACCTGCCGGTAATCAAAATGCTGTGCGTGCTTTTCATCGAAGTTATCAGAGGTATTCCTCTGATCACCGTCCTGTTCTTCGCCAGCATCATGTTGCCGCTGTTCCTTCCCGACGGCTGGACCTTCGACAAGTTCCTGCGCGCTCTGGTCGGCGTGTCGCTCTTCTCGTCCGCCTATATGGCGGAGGTGATCCGTGGCGGCTTGCAGGCCATCCCGAAGGGGCAATATGAAGGGGCAGACTCGCTCGGCCTGAACTATTGGCAGAAAACCCGGCTGATCGTGCTGCCGCAGGCGCTGAAGCTCGTCATTCCGGGCATCGTCAACACCTTCATCGGTCTTTTCAAGGACACGTCGCTGGTCTCGATCATCGGCATGTTCGACCTGCTTGGCATTGTCACACTCAACCAATCGGATGCGAACTGGGCGACACCTGTCACCGCAATGACGGGCTATATTTTCGCCGGGTTCATATTCTGGATATTCTGCTTCGGCATGTCGCGTTATTCGCTGTTCATGGAACGGCACCTCGACACCGGGCATAAACGATAAGGGACGCTCAAAATGGCAGAAACCCAAACAAAAAAACTGGCCGTTTCGACAACGGACGTGGCAATCGAACTCGTCGGCATGAACAAGTGGTATGGCGACTTCCACGTCCTGCGCGACATCAACCTGAAGGTGATGAAGGGCGAGCGTATCGTCATCGCCGGTCCTTCGGGATCGGGCAAATCGACCATGATCCGCTGCATCAACCGGCTGGAAGAACATCAGTCGGGCACGATCAACGTCGACGGTATCGAACTCACCAACGATCTGAAGAAGATCGATGAGGTGCGTCGTGAAGTCGGCATGGTGTTCCAGCACTTCAACCTCTTCCCGCACCTGACGATTCTSGARAACTGCACGCTGGCGCCGATCTGGGTTCGCAAGATGCCCAAGAAGGAAGCCGAAGAAGTGGCGATGCACTATCTGAAGCGCGTCAAGATCCCCGAACAGGCGCATAAATACCCTGGCCAGCTCTCCGGCGGTCAGCAGCAGCGCGTTGCAATCGCCCGCTCGCTGTGCATGAAGCCGAAGATCATGCTGTTTGACGAGCCGACCTCRGCGCTTGACCCGGAAATGGTCAAGGAAGTGCTTGATACCATGGTCAGCCTYGCCGAAGACGGCATGACGATGCTGTGCGTGACCCACGAAATGGGCTTTGCCCGCCAGGTCGCAAACCGCGTCATCTTCATGGACCAGGGCCAGATCGTCGAACAGAATTCGCCTGCCGAATTCTTCGACAATCCCCAGCACGAGCGCACGAGGCTGTTCCTCAGCCAGATTCTGCACTGAGACGCTGCAATCAGCTARCATCACGAAACGGGGCCATTTCGGCCCCGTTTTMATTTGACGACAGCCTCTCC
The DNA here is from genome assembly GCF_052114365.1 of Agrobacterium sp. MCAB5. Taxonomy (NCBI): domain Bacteria; kingdom Pseudomonadati; phylum Pseudomonadota; class Alphaproteobacteria; order Hyphomicrobiales; family Rhizobiaceae; genus Agrobacterium; species Agrobacterium sp. MCAB5. The sequence continues at coordinate 385,576 of NZ_JBFREP010000004.1, read as the reverse complement.
ACGCTCGACCTCATCCRTGGGCTTGTCCTAAGTATCTAAGTCAACAAAATCGAGCGGTTGAATATCTCGGCAAAAACCCAAGGGTGACGCCGAAATGTTTGGTAAGGTTCGCCATGCATTTTGATGGCTTCTTCCGCACCATAAGCCCCGTTGAGTGAATCACCGRCCCCTGCAAATCGTCGTYTCACAYYGTTCTTCATCCGCGAGAAGCACTGAAACTGCCAAGCCGACCTCGGTTTAACCATTTGTTACGAAACGGAAATCCTTGTTTTCCAAGGGTTCTGACAGCCAATGTCATTTTTTTGTCAAATCATGCATTTTTCCGCTTGCGGACCACGGGGAGCCTGACTATAAGGGCGCCACACCACAAGCGCACGCGCCCTTCGTCTATCGGTTAGGACGTCAGATTTTCATTCTGAAAAGAGGGGTTCGACTCCCCTAGGGCGTGCCACTTGCCTTCGTGTTTCCCCCTTCGAAAATATAAAGCAGCTTCGCAGATAGCGAATTCGTCACGCCTGATCGATGCGCCGGAACCGATTCCCGGGCGATACGTTWGAGTGCTGTCCCCCCGATGGAAGGCGAGCCGGATGAAGCGCCAGCGGGCAAATCGACCGGCTTGCCTTTCACCTTCCAGCCAAATCACAGCGTCGGTTCATTCTGGCGGGCAGCAGATGCCAGCTAAGGGTTGGAAAACCACACCCCGAGGCCTTCCACGAGTCATGAAGGCATTGCCGGCGCGCAGCGATAGCGGCGAAATTTCAAGGCCTTGGCCAGACCCGGCGCAGTTTTCCACAGCCGGTCCGGCCTCCATAAAAAAACTCGTCACGAAGCGGAAAAAATCAATTTTTCCGCTTGCGGAGCAACGGGAGCCTGACTATAAGGGCGCCACACCACAAGCGCACGCGCCCTTCGTCTATCGGTTAGGACGTCAGATTTTCATTCTGAAAAGAGGGGTTCGACTCCCCTAGGGCGTGCCACTTGCTTCTCCTTGAAAATCAGTATTATGCGTTCAAATCTTCACGTGATGTGTGAGATAGAGGATGCATGCCGTTTCCGGCCGTCCTTCAGCTTTTCCCGTAAAATCAAGTCTCGATCTGTGCCGACTGTCAGGGCGCGAAAGCCGCGTCCAGAACACGCAGCTGCACACGCCTCTGGCCCTGCCAGAGATCGGCACCCACGGTGCCTGCCACGTGGATAGACCTGCCACGCGCATTCAGCAGCATCTGCCCCAGAGGGGCCTCTGCGGCGCGGAATGCGATGCCGTCCAGCCGTGAGCCATCCATGGCCTCCAGCGTGATCTTGACGTGGGAGGTGCCGACCAGACGCACATCGCGCAGCCGGTGGGCAGGCACGGCAAAAATGGGCTGAGAATGGCCGGAGCCATAAGGACCAGCCTGTTCCAGCTGATCGACAAGCTGCAGGGTCGCACCGGACGCGCCGATTGCGCCGTCGATCTTAAGCACGCTGCTTTCCACCAGCTCGCTCACCGTCTTTGCGGCGGCTTCCTCGAAGAAGGTCCGGAGTTTGCCGAGATTGGCGCGTTCCACCGTCAGGCCCGCGGCCATGGCGTGACCGCCACCCTTGACCAGCAGGCCGGCATCCACAGCGGCGCGGACCATTCTGCCCATATCGAAACCATTGATCGAGCGGCCGGAGCCTGTGCCCTTGCCAGAGGGATCGAAAGCGATTGCAAAGGCCGGGCGGCGGAAACGGTCCTTGAGGCGTGAGGCAAGCAGGCCAACGATCCCCGGATGCCAGTTTTCCCGTGCGGTAACGATAACGCCAGCGCCAGACCCGTCGCCATATTCATAAAGCGCTTCCGCTTCGGCTTCCGCCAGCATCACGGCTTCCATCGCCTGTCGCTCGCGGTTCAGCTCATCCAGCTTTTCGGCAATCACGTCCGCCTGTGACGAGTCGTCGAGTGTAAGCAGACGGCTACCCAGAGCGGCATCGCCAATACGGCCRCCGGCATTGATGCGTGGTCCGATCAGGAAACCGAAATGATACGGTGTCACCGGCCCRCCCAACCCCGCCTTTCTGAACAGCGCCGCCAGCCCGGCATTGTTCATATGGCGCGCGGCAATCAACCCCTTTACTACATAGGCGCGGTTCAGCCCCTTCAAGGGCACCACGTCGCATACGGTTGCGAGTGCGACTATATCCAGCAGCGCCAGCAGATCGATCGTGAACGCCTGTCTGTTGCGCCTGTCCTTCAAYAGCCTGAGGGTGGCGACCARAACCAGGAACACCACGCCTGCGGCGCAGAGATGCCCCTGCCCCGAAAGATCGTCTTCGCGGTTGGGATTGACCAGCGCCACCGCCGGCGGCAGTTCCGAACCGACCTGGTGGTGATCGATCACCACCACATCTGTTCCCGCATCCTTTGCGGCATTCAGMGATTCATGGCTGGTGGAGCCGCAATCGACCGTCACGATCAGGGTCGCGCCATTGGCGGCAAGCTGCTGCATCGCCGCCGGGTTCGGCCCATAACCCTCGAAAATACGATCTGGAATATAGATTTCCGGCGTCAGCCCGAAATGCGCGAGAAAACGATACATCAGCGCGGAAGACGCGGCGCCATCAACGTCATAATCGCCGAAGATCGCCACCTTCTCACCGGTCTCGATGGCACGGACCAGCCTTTCGGCAGCCTTTTCGCAATCTGTCAGCATATGCGGGTCGGGCATCAATGAGCGAATKGTCGGATCGAGGAAAGCGAGAGCCTCATCCACCCCCACCCCTCGCCCGGCCAGCACCCGSGCAATCAGTTCGGGAATRGCATGGATCTGRGACATGGCCAGCGCACGGTTCTGTGCGGCCTGATCCAGCCGCGAAACCCAACGTTGCTCTGTCGCCGACCGCTCCACGCTTAGAAATGCGCGGACCACGGTATCGGCCGGCTCCATCATTGCCATCCTGTCCATCGTCCTGTCATGCGAATGCGTATCCGCGCCTTGTCATGACAACGGGCTAAATGGCGATGGCGCCTTTTTCAAGCAAAAACGCCCGTATGAGGTTTCACACCGAGAAAATCGAGAAAAACGGGCTGACGATCGATACCGCGCCGACGAGCAGCAACAGGGAAAACACCGCAAGGGAACACCAGTTGCGCTCATATTCGGCAATATCGAATTCCATGCCTCGAATATTGTCGTTGGCATTGTGAGGCCGCGCCCGATGATGGGCGGCCAGAACGCTTTCGCGCTTACTGTCCTTGAAAAGGATAATCGATGTCACAGCCACGCCTCCCTCGCTTGGTAACATGATTAACCATAGAACCGAATCGCGTTGTTTTCCAGCGGTTCTGAGGCGATCCCCTCAAATTTTACGGCGGTTTTATCCTGTGGTCGCCAAAACGGGTTTCGGGAGAAAAAAGACCGCGCCTCCATGTGGTGGCGCGGCCCTCAAATTCAGAAAAATCGTAAAGCGTCTCAGGTCCGCTCGATGCGGATGACCTGCGGTTCGCTGACCAGATATTTCTCGTTCTTGATCGCCTTGACGGCCTTGCGGATCGCATCTTCCATCGTCGCGTGGGTCACGAGGATAATCGTCTGCGGCGCGCCTTCCACATGCACGCGCTGGCGCTGCACGATGGATTCCAGCGAGATGTTGTTATCCGCCATGCGGGTAGCGATGGAGGCGAAGACGCCCGCCTGGTCCTTCACCGTCAGCCGGATGAAATAGCCGCCTTCATGGCTCTTCATCTTGGCGCGACGATAATCGGTCAGCGACTTCGCCGGACGGCCGAGCACCGGAACCTGCTGGGCACCGGGACGGCTCTTGGCGATATCGGCGATGTCACCGAGCACGGCAGAGGCCGTGGCATTGCCGCCCGCACCTGGGCCAACCATCAGAAGCTCGCCAAGAATATCGGACTCAATCGCCACCGCATTGGTGACGCCATCAACCTGTGCAATAACGGAATCGAGCGGCACCATGGTCGGATGCACCCGCTGCTCGATACCGGATTCGGTCACCTGCGCCACGCCGAGAAGCTTGATGCGATAACCGAGCTCGGCGGCCGCCTGAATGTCCTCGCTGGAGATGTTGGTGATGCCTTCGAGATAGATGTCGTCGGCCGAAATCTTGTTGCCGAAGGCAAGCGTCGTCAGAATGGCGAGCTTGTGGGCGGTGTCGTTACCCTCGATATCGAAGGCCGGATCGGCTTCGGCATAACCCAGCCGCTGCGCTTCTTTCAAACAGACCTCGAACGACAGCCCTTCCTTCTCCATCTTGGTCAGGATGTAGTTGCAGGTGCCGTTCATGATACCGTAGATGCGCGACACATTGTTGCCGGTGAGAGATTCACGCAGCGCCTTGATGACGGGAATACCGCCGGCCACAGCCGCTTCGAAATTGAGAAGCGCACCCTTGTCTTCGGCAATCGTCGCCAGCTCGACGCCGTGCTTGGCAAGCAGCGCCTTGTTGGCTGTCACTACATGGAGACCGCGCGAAAGTGCTGCGCGCACAGCTTTTTCCGCCTGGCCGGAAGCACCGCCGACCAGTTCCACCAACACGTCGATATCGGCTTCGTTTGCAAGCTGCTCCGGCGTATCGAACCAGGTAATACCCTTGAGATCGATGCCGCGGTCACGCGAACGGTCGCGCGCGCTCACTGCAATAATCTCAATCGCGCGTCCGCAGGTAATCGCAAGTTCGTTGCTTCTCTGCTGGAGGATGCGCACGAGCGAAGCGCCGACAGTGCCGAGCCCCGCTATGCCGATTCTCAATGAATCTGCCATGGGTATGTTCCTGATTTGCTGGTGATGGTGACGGCCGGGACCCGGCCGCCTTCGGTTGCCCTTATCTGTGGGCATTGAGCGAAACGACATTGTGCATCGTTTCGTCAGCACTCGACAGGAAACGCTTCAGATTGCGCGCTGCCTGACGAATTCTATGCTCGTTTTCAACGAGCGCGAGGCGGACGTAATCATCGCCCATTTCGCCGAAGCCGATGCCGGGAGCAACGGCAATGTCTGCCTTCTCGACCAGAAGCTTGGAAAACTCCAGGCTGCCGAGATGGCGGAACTTTTCCGGGATCTTCGCCCAGGCGAACATCGTTGCCGCCGGCGGCGGAACTTCGAAGCCCGCCTTGCCGAACGTATCGACCATGACGTCGCGACGGCGGCGATAAACGCTGCGTACTTCCGCGATGTCGGAGCCGTCGCCGTTCAGCGCGTGCGTCGCCGCAACCTGGATCGGCGTGAAGGCACCGTAATCGAGATAGGACTTCACGCGGGTCAGCGCCGCGATCAGCCGCTCGTTGCCAACGGCAAAGCCCATGCGCCAGCCGGGCATGGAGAAGGTCTTCGACATGGAGGTGAATTCCACCGCAACGTCGATTGCACCGGGAACTTCGAGAACCGAAGGCGGCGGATTGTTGTCGTCGAAATAGATTTCCGAATAGGCAAGGTCGGAAAGCACGATGATTTCGTGCTTCTTCGCAAATGCGATCACGTCCTTGTAGAAATCGAGCGAGGCAACGTGCGCCGTCGGGTTCGACGGATAGTTGACGATCAGCGCCAGCGGCTTCGGAATGGAGTGGCGCACCGCACGCTCCAGAGGCCCGAAGAAGCTCTCGTCCGGCTCCACATTCATGGAACGGATAACGCCGCCCGCCATCAGGAAGCCGAAAGCGTGGATCGGATAGGTGGGGTTCGGACACAGGATCACGTCACCAGGCGCGGTGATGGCCTGCGCCATATTGGCGAAACCTTCCTTGGAACCAAGGGTCGCGACGACCTGCGTATCGGGGTTCAGCTTCACGCCGAACCGGCGGGCATAATAACCAGCCTGCGCGCGGCGAAGGCCGGGAATGCCCTTGGACGAGGAATAGCGATGGGTGCGAGGGTCCTGAACGACTTCGCACAGCTTGTCGACGATCGCCTTTGGGGTCGGAAGGTCGGGATTGCCCATGCCGAGATCGATGATATCGGCCCCGGCCGCTCGCGCGCTCGCTTTCAAACGGTTGACCTGTTCGAAGACGTATTGCGGCAGACGCCGGACCTTATGAAACTCTTCCATCACTTTCCTCATGGAAATGGACCGGTTCTGCCGGCCCATAACGAAGTTCGTTCTTGTTGTTAAACGCCGCCGACACGAACCGATCCGGCGGGCGCTATTCATTGTACCGCAAAGCACAAGAAAACCTACAGCGGTTTTCTCGGTCCACGCGGCATCGCGATCATCCGCCTTGTGGCTCCGGCGCGGCCTTTTCAGRCCACAGGCAWGKCGAATTGCGCAATGTAATCAGGAAACCTGCATAACGCCAGATTCTTGGAAATTGCAAGGCAGACCATGSTCAAGAAMGGCCATTCCGGCCGTTCAGTCGCGCTCGCCCTTCACAATTGCCGCGCGGATGACGGAAAGCACCTGCTCCGGCTTGATATCGGTGCAGATGAGCTGGCTCGGATGCCCGTCCCAGTCGCCCGGCGGAAAGGCGCGGCCATCCGGCTTCTGAATGGTCTGGCCATCGGCAAGCCCGCCGCAGACGACGCGTATAGGGCCGCTGCGGGTCTCGAACAGTTCGGGCGCGACAAGGTAAACGCAGGCGCAGCTGTCATGCACCACCATACCGTCGCCGGTGCGGGTCTTGTAGAAATCGATGTAGAATTGCGACAAATCGGAAAGCAGCTGCACCGGCTTGCCGCCCGCCTCTGCCATCTCGGCCATGAAGGCGCTCGTCATCACCGTTTTCGTCGTCACGTCCAGGCCGACGACAACCACGCGCCAGGGCGCGGTAAAGACGAGATCGGCCGCTTCCGGATCGCCGTGAATATTGGCCTCRGCCGCCGGCGACACATTGCCGTTGATATCGAAGGCGCCGCCCATGACGATCACCTGCTTCACCAAYGCCGCAAAATCCGGCTCTTCGCGCAGCGCCAAGGCCAGATTGGTCATGCGACCAACAGCGATCAGCGTCACCTCGCCGGGATTGGCCTTGACCGTCTCGATAATAAAGCGATGCGCGGGACGCGGATCGAGCGGCAGATCGATGGTCTCTGGAATATCGATATCGCCGAGACCGTTTTCGCCATGGATGAAAGTCGGCCAGTGGCCTTCCTTGCGGGCCGGATCGAAGGTCACGCCCGCACCTTTCGCGACCGGCGCCGTCATCTGCCATTCCCGTTTCAGGAAGAGCGCATTGCGAGTGGTGATATCGATGGGCGCGTTGCCGAAGACGGTGGTGACGCCGATCAGATCGATATCGGGGTGACGGTGCAGGAAAAGAAGCGCCATGGCATCATCTACACCGGGGTCCGTATCGAATATCACTTTATGCATAATGCCCTCATCCTGATGTCTCGTCATCGCCGCGTCTGGCGGTGCGCCACGGAAACATAMCCATAAGCGGCAACACCGCAATCCCCCTGCCCGTCCCGGATCGGAGAGAAAAATATTGCGTGGCGATCTTTTCGGTGAAAGAAGAGGCCCTCTCCCTTAAGCCCGCCTGGACATGCCAAGTGCAAGACATCGCCCTCAACGTTTTCCTCGTTCTTTTCTGCGTCGCCATCTTTGCCGGATTTATCGATTCCATCGCCGGCGGCGGCGGTCTCATCACTATCCCGGCCATGCTGATCATGGGARTTCCGCCGCTCGATACGCTCGGCACCAAYAAGCTGCAATCGCAGTTCGGCTCGGCGTCGGCCACCATTGCCTATGCCCGCCGCGGCCATGTCAATCTGAGGGAACAATTGCCGATGGCGATCATGGCGATGATCGGCGGCGGGCTCGGCGCTTTCACGGCCGCCTTCGTGCCGTCAGACCTCCTGCGCACCGTCATGCCCTTTCTGCTGATCACGATTGCCCTCTATTTCGCCTTCAAGCCGCAGCTCAGCGATATCGACAGCCATCGCCGCATCACGCCTTTCGTGTTCGGCCTCACCGCCGCACCGCTCGTGGGTTTCTATGATGGCGTTTTCGGCCCCGGCGCGGGTTCCTTCTACATGCTTGCCTTCGTGGGGCTTGCCGGCTTCGGCATGCTGAAGGCAACCGCCCATACCAAGCTTCTGAACCTGGGTTCGAATTTCGGCGGCTTTGTTGTTTTTGCGGCTGGAGGCGCGGTTCTCTGGAAGCTTGGCATCGCCATGGGCATCGGCCAGTTCGTCGGCGCGCAGATCGGATCGCGTTTCGCGATGAAAAACGGCGCGAAGATCATCCGCCCGCTTTTGGTTCTTTCCTGTCTGGCAATGGCGACGAAGCTTCTTGCGGATGCATCATCCGCATGGTCAATCGCCACGATCTGGGAAACCATCTTCCCGAAATGACAGGAAAAGGACACGGCTCGACGCYTGCGTTCGAACCGTGAATTTATGCCGTGGCGCGACGGCGCCTGCGATCGGCGATTTCGCGGATGACCACCATTGCGCCAACCAGCTTGTAGTTGGAGGAATAGCAGGGCGACATTTCCAGCGATTTTACGATCGTATGGCCGTCATGATCTTCGGCATAGGTGTATTTCGACGTACCGCCCTTGAAGCAATTGTCGAGCCTCTCCCGCAGATCGTTCTGAAAACGGTGCACTCCGACAAGCTCGGCGATATGACATCCCAAAGGCCCTTCCGGCGTATTGCGCGGAAAAGCATCGATCCCATTGGAGAATGAYACCCGATAACCGGGAGAAACGACGACCACGGGCTCGTCGAGGTCGTTCAGCATATCCTCATCAAGAATAAGATGGCGGTGGTGCCACTCCAGGATGTCCTCGTCCTCGTCGCCGATCACCTTTGCCTTGAGCGGCATGCCGACATAGCGGTCGACCAGCGTTCTCAAAAGATCGGAATTGCGCTGCACGCAGCCGAGATCTTCCGCCTCGTGATTGAGGAGGTCGATGGCGAAACGGAATTGCTCACGAATGTCCTCGGAACTGCCGGTCTTACGCCCGATGACCCGATCAAGCAGCAGCTCCAGTTCACGCTCCAGCACTGCGATCTTGTCGGCCTCGTTCTTACCAACCGCTGATTGCAGTTCCGTATAACGCAGCCAGAACAGCTCAATCAAATCTTTCAACCCAACTCTCCCTGAACGGGCAGACAGCCCGCTCCCAATCCGAATGGATAGACACTTATCCCCTCATTGTAGCGTCTGTGCATTAAAAAATGACGTAACGACACGCAGGTCCGCCGCAGGGATTAATCTCTAAAATATCATAGCTACTGCTATTTTTTCAATTTCGATAATCCATGAACGAAAAATAAGGTTCCACTAATAAGTAAAAATACTTAAAAACGCGATTTTACGGCCGAATTCTGTAAAAAATCACTAGAAATTCGGCCGCGCTGCAAATAATCAGATCTGGTGTTTAACGTCCCAACGGTCGTGATACCACAGCCATTGTTCTGGATATTCGCGGACCCAGCTTTCCACCTTGTCATTCAAAAGCTGCGCCGTCGCCTGAATATCGACATTTCCTTTTTCATCGCGCGGAATTTCAACCCTCGGCTCTATTTCCAGCCGGTAGCGGTTATCGGGCAGGCGCACGCAGCGGGCGGGATAGACATCGCAATTGAACTGCCGCACCAGCTTGGCAAGAAGCGGGTTGGTGCGCACCTCATGGCCGAAGAACTTCGTCGTCAAGCCTTTGCCGAACTTCTGGTCGACGAGCACGCCGACACCGCCGCCCCTTTCCAGCTGCCGCGCAAGCGCGAAGGAAGAGCCGGCATGCGACGGCACGAGATTGCCCATGCGTTCCTTGCGGAACTTGAACACCTTGTCGGCCACGAAAGGATTATTCGGCGGCCGGAACAGCACCGTCACATCCAGACCAAAGGCAGAACTGGCCACCGGCAACAATTCGAAATTGCCGCTATGGGCAGTAAATACGATGAAGGGCCGCGGGTTGTCGCGAAGCTCGACAAAGGTCGAAATACCCTCGACCCGGATACGGCCCGGCTCGCTATTTTCCGGATCGAAATCGAACAGCCTGTCGAGAAAGACATATTCCGCCGCAAGCCGCCCCATGCTGCCCCAGCTGTCCATTGCGATGGTAAGCCGCTCCTCTTCGGGTTTCTCCGGAAAGGCGCGCGCCAGATTGTAGAGCATCAGCTTGTGGCGGCCGGTTTTCGGCCCCACGAAGCGCGCCAGCCTGTCGGCAGCGCGAATYCCCGCGTCAGCTGGAAAYATCTTCAGCAGATTGAGAAGGCCGAAGGCAAACGTCGCAATCAGCCATTGCCGGAAATGGTCCAGCTTCAGGACGATCCGCGTAATGAACAGTTTCAAGGCGTCAATCCATCCGCAGAACGATTTTGCCGAATACCTGGCGCGTTTCCAAGCGCTCCAGCGCCCGGTCAATATCCTCGAAGGTGACTTCGGTGTCGATAACAGGATGAACGATGCCGCGCGCCATCTTCTGCATGGCGTTGGCCATGTTTTCCATGCGGCAACCGAAGGAGCCGAGCAGCTTCAGCTGCTGCTGGAACAGCATCATCAGGTTGATATCGGTCGATACRCCTGAGGTTGAGCCGCAGGTGACGAGACGGCCGCCACGYTTCAGCGAGAACATCGATCCCGCCCAGGTGTCTTTGCCGACATGCTCGAACACCACGTCTACACCCTTCTTTTTCGTCAGCTTGCGTACGACGCCTTCGAAACGGTCGGTCCGGTAGTTGATGACGTGATCGGCGCCCAAGGCCTTCGCCCGTTCGATCTTGTCGTCGGAGCCGACCGTGGTGATGACGGTGCAGCCCATCTTCTTGGCAAGCTGGATCGCCGCCGTGCCGATGCCGGAACCGCCGGCATGCACAAGGATCGTTTCGCCCGATTCCAGCTTGGCATTGTCAAACAGCATGTGCTCGACCGTGCCGAAGGTCACAGGCGCCAGAGCCGCGCCGATGGCATCGACGCCATGCGGCGCCGGAACGAGCTGGCGGGCGGGAATATTGATCTTTTCCTGCGCAAAGCCGTCGAGATGGAAACCGTGCACGCCCTGAACATGTTCACAAAGATTGTCACGGCCTTCACGGCACGGCTTGCAGATCCCGCAGGTGCGCGCGCCGTAGATCGCGACGAGCTGGCCAGGCAGCACATTCGAAACGCCCGGGCCAATGGCCTCCACTACGCCGGAAGCCTCAGCACCGATCGTCAGCGGCATCTTGCGCTTGGCAAAAGCCATGCCGCGCCAGCCCCAGACGTCGATGTGGTTCAGCGCCACGGCCTTGACGCGCAGCGTCACCTCGCCCGGACCTGGTGCATCGGGTTCAGGCAGGTCCACTTTTTCGAGCTTCCGGTCGTCCACGAGTTGAAGAGCGCGCATGTTTTTAGTCCTTCGCCCGGAGGCGTCTATCTCAAGAGTAATTCCAGCAAAACTCTGTAACGGTTTTGCGGTCGGAATGTGTAGTCACACCAGCGAGAGCGTTCCCGGGCTTCGTTCAGGCCGGAAACGCCCCTGTCTTCTGGCGGAACCGGTTAAGCCGGTTCACGCGTCATGACAAGGCTGGCATTCTGCCCGCCGAACCCGAAGGAGTTGGAAAGCACGGCATTGACCGTCGCGTCCCGCTTCACATTTGGCACCACATCGAGCGAAATGGTCGGATCGGGGTTGTTGTAGTTGATCGTCGGCGGCAGGGTGCCGGTCAGCATGGTCTGTAACGAGAACACCGCCTCCACAGCACCGGCCGCCGTCAGCGTATGGCCGATCATCGACTTGTTGGATGACAGCGGAATGTCTTTCAGGCCTTCGCCGAAGACGGCAAGCATCGAGCCATATTCCATCTTGTCGTTTTCCGGCGTCGAGGTGCCGTGGGCGTTGATGTAGCCGATATCGCTTTCAGCAACACCCGCATCYGCAAGTGCGGCGCGGATCGTCGCGATCGCCGGGCCGCCATCTGGCGAGGAACGCGTGCGGTGGAAGCTRTCSGCCTTYTCRCCGGCGCCCTTGATGATGCCGAGAACCTTCGCGCCGCGCGCAATTGCCGATTCCAGCGATTCCAGCACCAGCGTTGCCGCACCTTCGGCGATCACRAAACCGTCGCGGTCCTTGCTGAACGGCTTGGATGCCTTTTCCGGCGGCTCATTCTGGGTCGACAGCGCCGARAGAAGCGAAAAGCGGATCAGCGCTTCGGCGCTGACCGAACCGTCTGTAGCAACCGTCAGCGCGCGCTCGGTGCGGCCCTGGCGGATAGCCTCGACACCAAGCTGGATTGCGGTCGCGCCGGATGCACAGGCCGTCGAGAGCGTGACCGGCAGGCCGCGTGTACCAAAGCGGTCCGAAAGACGCTCCGAAATCGCGCCGAAAAGAGCCGCTTCCTGAAACGCCGGGTCCGGACGTTGACGGAAAGCCGTCAGGAACCGTTCATAGGCATCACCCGGCTGGGCGGCCGGCGGAGACCGGTCGGCAAGCTCGAAACGCGCGCTCCATTCCGGCTCGATCGGTGGTGCAGCCAGAAACAGCGGGCCATCGAAATCGCCCGATATGCCGGCCTGCGCCAAAGCCTCAATGGTTGTCTCGCGTGCAAAGGCATAAGAGCGCTCGACGGAATTCGGAACCGGGATGTCGATGAAATCGACGGTRCCGCTGATCCTTGTGGAAAGCCCCTCCGTCGGGAAGCGGGTAATCTTGTGGATGCCCGACTTGCCCGCAGTCAGAGCCGCCCAGTTATCGGCAAGACCCTGCCCGAGCGATGTGATGATGCCCATACCGGTGACTGCAACGATCGGGCGACCGAGATGATCCTTGAAGTTGGAAGTCATGGTCTTTTCTCCTCACACGTCACGGGACAGAACGGCGACACCTTCGCCGCGAACATGGCCGACGGTGGTGACGACCGCTTCGCTGGCCGCCTCGCCCATGGGCTTTTCCGCGGCGCCATCGAAAGTAGGAACCTTCGCGCCGCTTTCAAGCGTCAGGGCAGCAAGCGCCAGCCCAAGCGGGAACTGTGCTTCAAGTCCATGGCCGGTGATACCGCCGAAACCGCGAATGACGGCCTGCGGCAAAGCTTTTTCGAGAATATTCTTTTCACGCTGCGTCACGGCGTCGTAACCACTCGCACCGGAAAACACGACGGTCGCAGCACTGTCCTTTGCAGGGGCAAGCAGCCGTTCCATGCGCTTTTCCATCTTGCCGTCATCACGGCTACCACGATCGCCCTCGATGGCGTCGATGCGGGCATAGATGCGTGCGCCGCGTTCACTGGCGTGCTTGCGCGATTCCAGCACCAGGAAGGCTCCCAGCGAACCGGAAATCATGCCGCCGCCGTCCTGGCCGCCACGCGACCACAGAGGCTGCCAATCGCCCTGCGCATGCGCGCCGATCGCTTCAAACAGCAGGATCATGTCCGGGCGCTCAGCCGAGAAGGCGCCGCCCACCAGGGCGTGGCTGGATTCGCCGGAACGGATACGGTGAAACGCMGTCTCGACGGCGGAAATGCCGGCTGCTTCCTCGCCCATGAAGGTRCGGGAGGACCCTGTGACCTTRTGMACGATGGARATGTTACCGGCCATCAGATTGGAAAGCTGGGCGAGAAACAGGGTCGGACGCAATTCCGTCGTCAGCTTCTCGTTGAGCAGCACTTCGCGGTCGTTGCGTTTCAGCGCCTCATCGACAATCAGCGTATCGACATTGATGTCGCGCTCGCCACCGCCGGCAGCCACGATCATGTCCATGGTAGCGCAGGCTTCCGGGTTTTCCTTCAGCCCTGCATCATCAAGCGCGAGGCCGGCGGCAAAAACGCCGAGACGCTGCCAGTTTTCCATCTGGCGCTGGTCGCCGCGCTTGGCAATCTGCGTGGACCAGTCGATCTCCGGCATGGGATGAACCGGATAGGGTTTGAACTTTTCGGTCTCGATCACCGTTGCCGGCGCCGCAGTTCCCGAAAGAAGCGCAAGATGCGCCTGGCTGCCGACGCCGTGACAGGTCACGATGCCGACCCCGGTTATGACCACATCATTGTCAGATTTCATCGTCTGTCATCCTTTGCAGCCTGACCCATTGAAGCGGTCACGGCTATCCAACAGCGGTCGCAAACGACCACTCCATGCGTTGCGGAATAAAGCGCGCGATGCGGATTGGCAATGGTGAAGGCCCGATCCGCCAGCACAAGCCCACGATTTTCGTGAATCAAAACCGGGTCYAGRGGAAAAATGCCGTCTCCCGGCATCAGCGGAAGCGCTTATTTTTGCGCATCCGCGGCAATCGCCGCCATCAGGCCGACTTCCTCGGCCCGCTTCCTGACGATAGGCGCGAGCGGAATTTCGCTGAAAGGCATTGTCCTGAGCTTCAGCTGCGCATCGCAGACCTTCTTGCCTTCGCAAGTGATCTTCGCCTTGGTGACTGCAAAACCCGAACCGTCATGTTCCAGCACCGCCTCGATATCGAGAACCGCSCCCGGCTCCACGAAGGTGCGCATCTTGGCGCCGTCAACCGACATCAGGAAGGGCATGGCGGAAAAATCGCTGAACGCCAGAACCATCATGCCGGAAGCCTGCGCCATGGTCTCGATCAGAAGCACGCCCGGAACCAGCGGCATGCCGGGGAAATGTCCCTCGAAAACCGGGCTTTTGTCGGGAACGACAGACCGCGCCTTCAATGTGCGCGTCGCCATATCCACGGCTTCGACCTTGTCGATCATCTGAAAATATTCAAGCAGCATCCGTCCGGCCCGTTTCTGGTCGGTTACGACCCGTCCCTGAAGGTCAGGTCCAGAAAAAGAAATGCCCGCTCGAAGCGGGCATTATCGCCTCAGCCCTTGGCTGCGCGCAATTCGTCGATCTTGGCACAGAGGTTCTTCAGCACGAAATATTCTTCGGTGGTAACCTTGCCTTCGTTGACTTCCTGCGTCCACTGCTCGAGCGGAATCTTGATACCGAATTCCTTGTCGATGGCGAAAACGATATCCAGAAAGTCGAGGCTGTCGATGCCCAGATCGTCGATCGTGTGGCTTTCCGGCGTAATGGTTTCGCGGTCGATTTCGCTGGTTTCGGCGATAATGTCGGCAACCTTGTCGAATGTAGCTGTCACGCCCATAATCCTTATTGTCGTTCGTATTAAATATCCTGTCTGACGCACCACATAGGCAAGTCGCACAAAAAAGCCAATGGTTTCGTGACGTAACTTTGAAATTTGCCTTAAAACTGTTGCCTAAACAGCAACCGAATGACGGCCGCGTCCGCTGCCGAGATAGGCGTCGAAGGTTGCCGCGATATGACGGACAAAGGGTTTTCCCGCCTCCGTCACGGCAAAAACATCGCCATCCATCCGCACCACACCGTCCCTGTCGCCGCCAGCGAAAAGCTGCGCCTCCATGCTGACGGAATGGCTGGCCCTGCCGAAACGCCGCTTCAAATCGCCCAGATCGAGCGAAAAATCGCACATCAGCCGCTCGATGACATAGGAGCGCAGGTGATCCTCGTCAGACAATTCTATTCCCTTTAGAACCGCGAAACCACCCTCGCCCACCATCCGCTGATATTCCCCAGTCGCCACCATGTTCTGCACGTAGCCCTGGGGCAACCGGCCGATCGCGGATGCACCAAGCCCGATCAGGGCATCGGCCGTGTCAGTGGTGTAGCCCTGAAAATTCCGCCGCAGCTCCCCCGTCTCGACCGCCCGGCTCAGAGTGTCGGCGGGCTTGGCGAAGTGATCGATCCCGATTGCCCTGTAACCCGCCTTGCTGAGCATCTCCGCCGCCATCGTCATCTGGCGGTAGCGCTCGGCAATATCTGGCAATGCCTGCTCAGGGATCAGCGACTGGTGTTTTTTCATCCACGGAACATGCGCATAACCGAACAGCGCGATCCGGTCGGGGTCGAGTGAGATGATCTGGTCAACCGTCTGTTGCAATGTCTCGCAGGTCTGGAACGGCAGGCCATAGAGAATGTCGCAATTGACCGAGTGAACGCCCCTTGCCCGCACGGCATCTACCACCGATTCCGTCTGCTCGAAGGTCTGAATCCGGTTGATGGTTTTTTGCACTTTGTCATCAAAGTCCTGCACACCGAGGCTCGCGCGCGTCATGCCAATGACGGCAAGCGCGTCATAACGACTTTCGTCAAGATCGTTCGGGTCCATTTCCACGCTGATTTTGGGGGCCAGACCAAAGGTAAAATGGCGTCTYAGACAGTCCATCAGGCCCACCATATCTTCAGGCCGCAGCATAGTGGGAGAACCGCCGCCAAAATGCACYGCGCTGACCACTGCATCGGGGGAAACAAGCGAGCCGACGGCTKCTATCTCCCGCYTAAGTGCCTCAAGATAAACGGCAATCGGCTCGTATTTCAGCGTGTGCTTGGTGTGGCAGGCACAGAACCAGCACAGCCGGTCGCAATAGGGAATATGCAGGTAAAGCGATATCCGGTTCCGGTGGCCAAGCTCGCCGAGCCAGCGGCGATAGGTGCCATTATCGATTCCCTCGTGAAAGTGCGGCGCGGTAGGATAGCTCGTGTAACGCGGCACGGCGCCCGAATATTTGCGAAGAAGTTCGGTATTCATCCCCGGATTTGCCTTTTATCA
Organism: Agrobacterium sp. MCAB5; assembly: GCF_052114365.1. NCBI lineage: Bacteria > Pseudomonadati > Pseudomonadota > Alphaproteobacteria > Hyphomicrobiales > Rhizobiaceae > Agrobacterium > Agrobacterium sp. MCAB5. The sequence continues at coordinate 369,132 of NZ_JBFREP010000004.1, read as the reverse complement.
AGAAAATGTCGATTTCCTCCCCTTCAGTAACGGCTGCGACAGTTTGCAACTTTGACTTCAATCAAATTGCACCTTAAGTTCTTGCTAAAGTAGACGCGGGGGCGACGACTACGCGGCGCAAGCCTTCGAAAAGACCGGATTTTACACCCGCGGTCGCATTCGTCCCTTAAAGCCAGCATCGGAAAAGGCTGATGGACACGCTACAGAAGACCATCCACAATTCGGAATATCCCGTCGTATGCCGCTCCTGCGAGGCGCGTCACGGTGGTCTTTGCAGCACGTTGACGCCGCAGCAGCTCTGCGACCTCAACCGTCATTCCAGCCGTAAGAAGCTGGAAGCGGGCAACGAGCTGCTTGCCCAGGGGGAGCTCGTCAGCTCCTACGGCAACATTCTCAACGGCGTGGTGAAGCTCTCGAAGATGATGTCGGATGGCCGCCAGCAGATCGTCGGCCTGCAATTTGCRCCGGATTTTCTCGGCCGCCCGTTCATGGCGGAAAGCAAGATGACGGCGGAAGCCGCAACCGATGTGGAAATCTGCCTGTTCCCGCGCCGCATCGTCGACCGCATGGTTTCCGAAGTGCCGGATATGGAACGTAAGCTTCACAGCCAGTCTCTGAAGGAACTGGATGAGGCGCGCGACTGGATGCTGACACTTGGCCGAAAATCGGCRCAGGAAAAGGTTGCCAGCTTCCTWTATATGATMGCCACGCATATCGATCCGGAAAAGGACGATAAATCAACGTTCGACCTGCCGCTATCGCGCGCAGACATAGCTGACTTCCTTGGTCTCACAATCGAAACAGTTAGCCGGCAAATGACTAAGCTGCGCAAGGAAGGCACGATCAGCATCGAGAACAACCGTCATATCACAGTGCCGGACCTCGATATGCTCAGCGAAGCCGCCGGAAACGACTGACCGGCGTTTTTCAACTTTTCATCGTCCCTGAGGCGCTGACGTTCCGATGTTGATGTACGGCGCCCGCGCCTGCGCGGGTGCGAGCGCAAAACCGGCAAGAACCAGCAAAGCAGCGATGCATCTCATGATATTTCACCCTGTCTACCGCTTTTTCAGCGGCCTGTTTGTTATGACCGCATCATAAGCGGCAAAGCGCATCCATCCGCTTAACATCTTCAGTAAGCAGATGGTTCAAATGCAGGGTAAATAAGGGGTTATGAGAACGGCTTGGTAACAGAATGAAGCACAAGGATTGCCGTTATCCTCGGCCTTGTGCCGAGCGAATCTCGAGATCCACAGGTTGTCGATTCTCGGTAAAGGCCCCAGAACGACGAACGGAAGACCTCACTGCGTAGCAGGCGTCGCAACCGGCTTCTGGTTTTCGCCAAGCGCCCGTAATTCCGCGACTCGGCGCTTGTATTCAGCTTCCGAAATCTGGCCGTTGCGGCGTGCAGCACCCAGGCGCGACAGGTTCGATTCCATTTTGGACGCCTCGTCATCCCCCATCTGGCTGCCGGCAGCCGTAATCGGTGCTGAAAAGCTTGGATAGGTGCCGGTATCGCGTCTCTGGCTCACCACATTGTCGCTGACGGGACGCGGGCCGACGATTTGGGCTTGCGGGTGGGGCATATGGGCCGGTGCGACGATCGGTGCCGGGGTCTTGCAGGCGGCAAGTACTGTAACGAGCATGGCGCCGGAAAGCGAAAGAAGGGCGATCCTTCCAGCATTTTCCGCAAATCTTCCCCATGTACCCATGTGCTTGCCCATCGTCATGTTCCGCCTGTAAGGATATCGCCGATATCGAATTCKACTGCGGTTCGGCTCTTCGTGGCCTCCCCTTGCTGGTGGAACTTGTATTCGTTTTCATGCAGAATGTGCAAACACAAATTTGGTGGAGGACAGCGCATGGCAGGTGTTGACGGCGGGGCAGAGAAAAAGGGTGGCAAAACGCCCGGTTTCGACGCCACATCCGCCGAGGCTTACCTGATCCGCGACCCGGAAGCCTTTGCGGTCAACATCGCCCGCGCGCTGGAAAACCTCGGCAAAGCCGCGTCCGAATGGCTGGCGCCCCGCGAACGCGGTGAAATTCCGCAGACCAGCGCCGATCCGATGACCGACATCGTCAAGACGCTCTCCGATGTCGCCGAATACTGGATGGCAGAACCGAAGCGTTCACTCGAAGCGCAGACCCACCTGCTTTCCAGCTATTTCGATCTGTGGACAAAATCCGTGGCGCAGTTTTCGGAAGATGCCGATTCCCGCTCGGAAAAGGCCACGGAGACCGGCCCGGCAGAGCGAAAGAACAGGCGTTTTGCCGACGCGGACTGGCAGGCCAATCCGTTTTTCGATTTTCTCCTCAAAGCCTATCAGACCACCGTCGGTTTTGCCGACCGGATGGTTATGGAAGCCGAAGGGCTGGACGAACACACCCGCACCAAGGCGTTGTTTTACATGCGCCAGGTGACGGAAGCCCTCTCGCCGGCCAACTTCGTCTTCACCAATCCGCAGGTCTTCCGCGAGACGGTCGCGTCCAGCGGGGCCAATCTCGTCAAGGGCATGGCACAGCTTGCCGAAGATGTCGCGGCCGGCCACGGCCATCTGAAACTGCGCCAGACCGATTACAGCAAATTCGTCATCGGCCAGAACATCGCCATCACATCAGGCAAGGTGGTTGCCAAAAGCCCGCTCTGCGAGATCATCCATTACGCGCCGACGACGAAAAAGGCCTTCAAACGGCCGCTGCTCATCGTGCCGCCATGGATCAACAAATTTTATATCCTCGATCTCAACCCACAGAAATCCTTCGTTAAATGGTGTCTCGATCAGGGTCACAGCGTGTTCATTGTCTCGTGGATCAACCCCGACGCCAGGCTGGCCGACAAGGGTTGGGAGGACTATATCCGCGAAGGTATCGATTTTGCCCTCGACACGATCGAGGAGCAAACCGACGAAAAGGAGATCAATGCCATCGGCTATTGCGTCGGCGGCACGCTTTTGTCTTCGGCCCTGGCATTGCATGCGCAGGAAGGCAATGAGCGCATTCGCAGCGCCACACTTCTCGCCGCCCAGACGGATTTCATCCATGCGGGCGACCTCAAGGTCTTCATCGACGAAGGCCAGCTCGCCGCGCTCGACAGGCACATGCAGGCCGTCGGTTATCTCGATGGCTCGATCATGGCCACAGTCTTCAACATGCTGCGCGCCTCCGATCTTATCTGGCCCTATATGGTCGATAATTATCTGCGCGGCACGGAACCCCTGCCCTTCGATCTCCTCTACTGGAATTCCGATTCGACCCGGGTGACCGCTGCCTGTCATTCCTTCTATCTGCGCAATTGTTATCTCGACAACAATCTCGCCCGCGGGCTGATGCGCGTGGCGGACAAACGGATCAACCTCGGCGACATAAAAATCCCCGTCTATGATCTCGCCACCCGCGACGACCATATCGCGCCAGCGAAATCGGTCTTCACGGGGGCGGCACTGTTCGGCGGCCCCGTGGAATTCGTGCTCGGCGCTTCCGGCCACATAGCCGGTGTGGTCAATCCGCCGCAATCCGAAAAATACCAATATTGGACAGGCGCATCACCATCCGGAGACTTCGATGCCTGGCAGGCTGCAGCTACGGCCCACAAGGGATCATGGTGGGTGCACTGGCAAAACTGGATCGAAAGCCAGAATGGCGAGAAGGTAATGGCAAGGGCGCCGGGAGACGGCAAGCGACCAGTGCTCGGCGATGCACCTGGAACCTACGTCCTGTCCTGACCAGCCCCCACCTCTCACCTTTCAGGCCACATGCTCTTCACGCCCCCACTCGTTCCCGCCACGCTGATCGCCCGCTACAAGCGTTTCCTCTTCGACGCCGTTCTGGAGGACGGCACGGCGATTACAGGCTCCTGCCCCAATACCGGCTCCATGCGCGGATTGACCACGCCCGGCTCGCGTATCTGGCTGTCCGAGCATGACAGCCCAACCCGCAAGTACCGGCATATGCTGGAAATGGTCGAGGCCGATGGCACCGTGGTCGGCATCAATACCGGCATGCCGAACCGGCTGGCGGAAGAAGCGATCCTCAATGGCCGCATCCCRCAGCTTGCCGGCTATTCGACGATCCGGCGCGAGCAGAAATACGGCCGCAATTCCCGCATCGATTTCCTGCTTTCCGAAATCGGGCGTCCGGATGCCTATGTGGAAGTAAAAAACGTGCATTTCATGCGCGAAAAAGGTCTGGCCGAATTCCCTGATACCGCCACCAAACGCGGCGCCAAACATCTGGAGGAGCTGGGCGACGCAGCAGAGGCCGGTCACCGCGCGGTGATGCTCTATCTCATTCAGCGCAACGATTGCGACCAGATGCGCATCTGCGACGATCTGGATCCGGTCTATGCGCTGGCGTTTCAGCGGGCCATGTCGCGCGGCGTGGAGGCCTATGCGGTGAAATGCGACGTTTCCCCGGCACAAATTTCAGTCACGGGAACGGTTAAGATGGACGAATGGCGTCCGGCTGTTTTATGAACAGGGACGTAAAGAGACAGAAAGCACTATGATGGTCACCTATATCGACGCAGCCTCCGCCCCCCTCAAGAATACCGGCGTCATCCGCCTTTATACCCCTGAGGATTTCGACGGGATGCGCAAGGCGTGCCAGCTGACGGCGCGTTGCCTCGACGAACTGGCGGCAATCGTCAAGCCGGGTGTGACGACTGATGCCATCGACCGTTTCGTCTTCGAGTTCGGCGCCGACCATGGCGCTTTGCMGGCAACACTGAATTACCGCGGTTATACGAAATCCGTCTGCACCTCTATCAACCATGTGGTCTGCCACGGCATTCCGGACGCAAAGCCGCTGCGCGAAGGCGAAATCGTCAACATCGACGTGACCTATATCCTGGACGGCTGGCACGGCGATTCGAGCCGCATGTATCCGGTTGGCACGATCAAGCGCGCRGCTGAACGTCTGATGGARGTGACCTATGAATGCCTGATGCTCGGCATCGCGGCAGTGAAACCGGGTGTGCGCACCGGCGCGATCGGCGCGGCTATTCAGGCCTATGCCGAGGCGGAACGCTGCTCGGTGGTGCGTGATTTCTGCGGCCACGGCGTTGGACGCCTGTTCCACGACACCCCCAATATCCTGCACTACGGCCGCCCGGACGAAGGCCCGGAGATTCGCGAGGGCATGATCTTCACCATCGAGCCGATGATCAACCTCGGCAAGCCGCATGTGAAGGTRCTCTCCGATGGCTGGACGGCAGTAACGCGCGACCGCTCCCTTTCCGCGCAATACGAACATGCGGTCGGCGTAACCGCGACCGGTTGCGAAATCTTCACACTGTCGCCGGGCGGCTTTGACCGTCCGGGCCTGCCGCCACTCGCATAAGGCCAGACCGCCATGGCAAAACGCCCTGCCCCGCCTTCCGCCGATCTTCCATCGACCTCCGGCTTTCAGGCGGGAAACGGCGATCTGTTCGACGSAACGGATGAGCGCGGCTTCTTTGCCGAACCGCGAAGTGCGGTGAAGAAGRCCTCGGAACACCCCGCAGCCGTTGCGGAGCCGGAAGCGGAGATCGCACACTATCACGGCCATCGGGACAGGCTGCGGGCGCGTTATCGCGACGGCGGCGATACCGCCCTTGCCGATTACGAACTGCTGGAGCTTCTGCTTTTCCGGCTGATACCGAGGCGTGATACCAAACCCATCGCCAAGGCGTTGATCGCCCGCTTTGGTACYCTTGGCGGGGTGCTCGGCGCGCCGCTGCCGCTGTTGCAGGAGGTGAAGGGCGTGGGTGAGGCCGTGGCGCTCGATCTGAAGCTCGTCGCCTCCGTTTCCCAGCGCATGCTGAAAGGCGAACTCCGCAACAAGCAGATTCTCGGCTCCTGGTCTTCGGTCATCGACTATTGCCATGCCGCCATGGCCAATGAAACCCGTGARCAATTCCGCATCCTGTTCCTCGACAAGCGCAACGTCCTGATCGCCGACGAGGTGCAGGGTCAGGGAACCGTGGACCACACGCCGGTTTACCCGCGCGAAGTGGTGCGCCGCGCCCTCGAACTTTCCTCTACGGCTTTGATTTTAATACATAATCATCCGAGTGGAGACCCTACCCCCTCGCGTGCCGATATCGAGATGACCAAAACCATCATCGATACGGCAAAGCCGCTGGGGATAGCGGTGCACGACCACATCATCATCGGCAAAGACGGCCACGCCAGCTTCAAAGGGCTTCGGCTGATCTGAAATCCATGGGCATTAACGCGAAGGCCTTTCCCGGCCTGCAACCCATAAGAGCGACATCAATACAAAATTAACACCTATAAATTAGCATTTCCGAAAATAAGAATAAAGGCATCTGACTTTGGTGCCTGAAGAAACGGGGGTGCTTTATGCGTAATGGAGTGCATTTCCTTCGTGATCGATCCGGCTCGTCCGCTGTCGAGTTCGCCATCGTCGCGCCGATTTTCTTTCTCGTTCTGCTGACAATGATTGCCTACGGTATCTACCTGATGGCCGCCTATTCTGTGCAGCAGATCGCCGCCGACGCGGCAAGGACGGCAGTTGCCGGACTGAATACGACCGAGCGCCAGCAGCTGGCCCGTGATTTCGTCACCAAAAGTGACCTCAGCTACGCCTTCATGGACAAGACGCGTTTCACGGTCAACGTCGCCACCGATCCCGCCAATGCCAACCAGTTCACGGTCAAGGTGGAATATGACGCCCGTGATCTGCCGATCTGGAGCCTCTACAGCTACACCCTGCCCGAGCCGGTCATCCGGCGTTTTTCCACAATCCGGATCGGAGGAGCATGACATGCAAAATATCTCTTCTTTGCTTCCCCGTTTCCTGAAGGATCGCACAGGAAACATCGCCATCTCGGCCGGGCTTACCGCACCGCTTTTCATCGGCATATTGGCGCTTGGCGTCGATTATGGCTATCTGACCCTGCAGAAGCGGCAATTGCAGCAGACCGCCGATCTTGCGGCCATATCAGCGGCGGCCAATGCCGCTGATCCCGAAAAGGCGGTCCAGCAATATTTCGCCCTCAACGGCATGAATCTCGGGGTMAAGACRCCGAATGGCCTCTTGACCGTGGACGGTCTTCAACCTTTCGACCCCTTGAACGAATTTGCCAAGAGCAAYGGTTATGCCGAAGTCGTCAAAGGTCACTATGAGCCGGACGCGACCCTGCCTGTCGGCCAGCGTTTCGTCGAAAATGCACTTCCCACCAATGCGATGAAAGTGAATATCGTCGAAAAGGGCCAGATATTCTTTGCCTCCGCCTTCACAACGCCGCCCAAGATTTCCGCGGCCGGAACGGCCTCATCCCAAAAGATCGCGGCATTTTCGGTGGGCTCGCGACTGGCGAGCCTCGATGAAGGCATTTTGAACAGCCTGCTCGGCGGCCTGCTAGGCACCACGGTCTCGCTCAAGGTTATGGATTACCAGGCGCTTGTGGCTGCTGATGTCAACGCGCTGCATGTCGTCGAAGCGCTGGCTGTCGATCTCAACCTGACAGCCGGCACCTACAAGGATGTCCTGAAGACGGAAATCACCTACGGCAAATTCCTGGACGCGCTGACGAAGACCACCGGCCTGCAGCCGGCTGTGGCCAACATTCTGAAGACGCTGGCAAAAACCGCCAACAAGAGCAACATCAAGCTCAAGCTTGAAGAAATCCTCAATCTCGGCCCGTTCTCGGACAAGCTGATCGGTAGCGGCGAAAACCTCAAGGTCACCGCAGGCGTCTTCGATCTCCTCAACGCCGCCGCCGTGGCAGGCAATGGCGGCAACCAGCTGGCGCTCAACCTCAACGCCAATCTTCTCGGTCTAGCCTCGGTCAAGACGACGCTCGCCATCGGTGAACCACCCGTCGAAACGCCGTCGCTTGCCGTCGGCGGCCAGGGCACGGTGGTGCGCACCGCACAAACCCGTCTGGCGGTCAGTGTCGTGGTTGACGGGCTTCAGGCGATTGCCGGTCTGAAGGTCAATATTCCGCTCTATGTGGAAGTCGCCCATGCTGAAGCGCGGCTCGCCGACATTCGCTGCACGGGCGGCGGACAGGGTACGGTCGATGTCGAAGTTGTTCCCGGCGTCGCAGAAATCGCGCTTGGCAATGTCGATACCACGGCCTTTGCCAATTTCGGCAAGGATCCGCGCGTCACCAAGACCGCGATCGTGGATTCGGCCCTGCTCGCCATCAATGGCAGCGCCCTCATCAATGCCACGAACATGACGAAGACCAAGCTGACCTTTACCCAGTCGGATATCACCCAGGCCAAGATCAAGAGTGTTTCCACGAAGGATACCGTTACCACTCTTGTCAGTTCACTGCTGAAGAACCTCAATCTGGATATCAGGCTTCTCTTCCTTAATATCGATCTGGGAGGTCTGGCGGGCATCCAGTCAGCGCTTGCCAACACGCTCGCGGCAGTCACGGCGCCCGTGGATCAGCTGCTCTACAATGTGCTGCTGGTACTAGGCGTCAAGATCGGCGAAGCCGATGTGCGCGTCACCGACGTTCGCTGCCAGCAGCCGGCACTCGTCCAGTAATCAGGCCGACAACCATAAAAAAAGCCGCCGGCAGTATCCGGCGGCTTTTTTGTTTTATCTGCCTCTGTCAGGCAGTAGCAATTGCCAGGCGCTTCTCGTCCCGGCCGCTCTTCATGCGCTCGGACAGAAGGAAAGCCAGTTCCAGTGCCTGATCGGCGTTGAGACGCGGATCGCAATGGGTGTGGTAACGATCCGACAGCGAATCCGCCGTCACGGCGCGGGCGCCGCCGGTGCATTCCGTCACGTCCTTGCCGGTCATCTCGATGTGGATGCCGCCCGGATGTGTGCCTTCGGCGCGGTGGATCTGGAAGAAGCTTTCGACTTCCGACAGGATGCGCTCGAACGGACGCGTCTTGTAGTGGTTGAGCGTGATGGTGTTGCCATGCATCGGATCGCACGACCAGACGACCTTGCGGCCCTCTTTCTCCACGGCACGGATGAGCTTCGGCAGGCTGTCCGCCACCTTGTCGTGGCCGAAACGGCAGATCAGCGTCAGACGGCCGGCCTCGTTTGCCGGATTCAGCGCGTCGATCAGCTCGATCAGATTATCAGGCGTCAGCGATGGTCCGCACTTCAAGCCGATCGGGTTCTTGATGCCGCGGAAATATTCCACATGCGCATGRTCGAGCTGACGCGTGCGGTCGCCGATCCAGATCATGTGGCCCGACGTGGCATACCAGTCACCGGAGGTCGAATCGACGCGGGTCAGCGCCTCTTCGTAACCGAGCAGCAGAGCCTCGTGGCTGGTGAAGAAATCGGTTTCGCGCAGGCTAGGATTGTTTTCTGCGCTGATACCGATTGCCTGCATGAAGTTCATGGTCTCGGAAATCCGGTCAGCCAGCTTGCGGTAACGATCCGCCTGCGGGCTGTCCTTGATGAAGCCGAGCATCCACTGGTGAACGTTTTCAAGGTTGGCGTAGCCGCCCATTGCAAAAGCGCGCAGCAGGTTAAGCGTCGCCGCCGACTGGCGGTACGCGTCGAGCTGACGCTCGGGGTTCGGCACGCGCGAGGTCTCATTGAACTCGATGCCGTTGATGATGTCGCCGCGGTAGGACGGCAGCGTCACGCCATCGAGCACTTCCACGTTCGAAGAGCGGGGCTTGGCGAACTGACCGGCAATACGACCGACCTTYACCACCGGCAGCTGCGCACCATAGGTCAGGACGACAGCCATCTGCAGRAAAGCGCGGAAGAAGTCGCGGATATTATCTGCGCCATGCTCGAGGAAGCTTTCGGCGCAATCGCCACCCTGCAACAGAAAGGCGTTGCCGTCTGCCACATTGGCAAGCTGCTTTTTCAGGCGGCGGGCTTCACCGGCAAAAACGAGCGGCGGATAGGTCGCAAGCGTGGCTTCCGTCGCCGCAAGCGCTGCCGCGTCAGGATATTCGGGAACCTGCTGGATCGGTTTCTGCCGCCAACTGCCGGGTGTCCAATTCTGTGCCATGTCCTTACCCTTTTCTCGCCCGCGCATTTGTGCACGACCGCCTCGAAAAATTGAGCGGCTTATAGCTCCAAGCACAGGCTTTGCATAGCCGATGTCAGGGCCATCGGGCCCATTCCGCCCGTTTTGGGCGTTTAACGTGCATAAAAGTCAATTCAAACGATTTAATAAACCCGCCACCACCCGGAAAACAACGGTTTTCAAGTGGTGGCGAGCCAAGCGGAGACGTGATCACGTCGCGCAAGCGACGGCGTTACACGCGCTCGCCGTTCACCACGCGGTAGCTCGGCGAATACATCGTCACCAGTTCCTCGGCCGCTGTTGGATGAACAGCCATGGTGCGATCGAAATCGTCCTTGGTGCATCCGGCCTTCAGCGTGATGCCGAGAAGCTGCGCCATTTCGCCTGCCTCGTGGCCGAGAATATGCGCGCCGACGACCTTACGGTCGGCGACATTGACGATCAGCTTCATGATCGTCTTTTCCTGACGCCCGGACAGCGTTGCCTTCATCGGACGGAACTGCGCGCGATAGACCTCCAGTTCCGGGTATTTCTTGCCCGCTTCCTCTTCAGAAAGTCCAACCGTGCCGATTTCCGGCTGCGAGAACACCGCAGTGGCAATAAGCTCGTGGTCCGGCTTGGTCGGGTTGTTCTTGTACTCGGTTTCGATGAAGCACATGGCCTCGTGGATCGCCACCGGCGTCAGCTGTACCCGATCGGTGACGTCGCCCAGTGCGAAGATCCCAGGAACGTTCGTGCGCGAATACTCATCGACGATGATCGCGCCGCGCGCATCCACCTTCACACCGGCATTTTCAAGGCCTAGACCATGCGTATTCGGATCGCGACCGAGCGCCAGCATCACCAGGCCGACATGCAGCGAGTTGCCCTGCTTCGTCCGTGCCACAAAGCCGCCCGCACCGTCCTTGCTCACTTCCTGAATGACGTCTTCAAGAATGATRCGAATGCCCTTGGCTTCCATCGCTTCATGAAGGCCCTTGCGCATATCGTGATCGAAGCGCGAAAGGATTTCCTTGCCGCGATAGATCAGCGTCGTTTCGACACCGAGTCCGTGGAAGATATTGGCGAATTCCACGGCGATGTAACCACCGCCAGCGATCAGGATCGATTTCGGCAGCTCTTCCAGGTCGAAAGCCTCGTTGGAGGAGATCGTCAGCTCGTGGCCGGGCAGCGCCTTGTGTTCGTTCGGCGTACCGCCAACGGCAATCACGATACGCTCGGCCGTGAAGGTCTCACCAGTCTTCGTCAGCTTCACGGTATGCGCATCGACAAGCTCTGCACGGCTGTCGAAAATATCGGCCTTGGCGTTATCCAGACCCTTGCGGTACAGCCCTTCGAGACGGGTGATTTCCCTGTCTTTCGCTTCRATCAGTTTTTTCCAGTCGAAACGACGCTCGCCAACGCTCCAGCCGAAACCTTCGGCGTCCTCGAAATGCTCAGGAAATTGCGAGGCATAAACGAACAGCTTCTTCGGCACGCAACCACGGATGACGCAGGTTCCGCCGTAACGGTATTCCTCGGCAATTCCCACACGCTTGCCGAGTGAGGCGGCAACGCGAGCGCTGCGCACSCCGCCCGAGCCGCCACCGATAACGAAAAGATCGTAGTCATAAGCTGTCATAGTCAAAACCCCTGATCAAAACCACGTGCCATCGGCCTCAAGGCGGGCTGTGGCGTATTCATGGCACATATAGGTGCTGCGACGCACAAATGAAAAGCCCGACCTTGCGGCCGGGCTTTGAATATTTCTGAACGTGAGCTTTGGGACCCGACGCTCTATCTATTTCACTCAGGGCTTGTGAGCCGGAGCGCCACCSGTGTTGCCCTGATCGGCCGGAAGCGGCTTCAGATCAGCGCCGGCCACCTTCTGCAATTCGGTCATGCTGGAGGTGTTCAGATCGCGGTTGATGCCCGCGGCCCAGATGTCGGCAGCCTTCATCAGTTCGCGCGTGGCGATAGGGCCGTCCTTCAGAAGCTTCTTGCCGGCTTCGCTGCTGTAGAAGGTGGAGATGGCGTTCAGCTCTTCGACGGAGAAGGCGCGCGCGTAGGTGAGTGCTGCCTCGCGTTCCAGATCGGCGCGGCGCGGCGCAAGCTCAAGTGCCTTGGCGTCGACAGTCGCGGTGATCGCGTCCTGCACATTCGGCGATGCCTGAATGAGTTCGGCCTTCAGACGTTCCGCCAGACCCGGCAGGATATCATCGAAACGGTCAGTAACGCCAAGAGAGGCGATCGCCTGCCGTGCGGCGGCGATATGCGCTTCCGAAATTTCCTGAGCGCGTGCGGCAGTACCGAACACGATGCCGGAAATGAGGATCGAAGCAGCGGCAGCTTTGCCCAGTCCCGCTAGTTTGATCATGAAAATCTCGCTCCTGTTATACTGCCTGCATCACGCGGGCGCCTTCAGGACCCGCAATGATGGCAAGCGATGCCAAATTTATGAAAAGTCCGTGCTCGACAACACCGGGGATAGTGTTCAGCTCGCGTGCAAGCGCTTCTGCATCAGGAATACGGCCAAAAGATGCGTCGAGAATGAGGTGTCCACCATCCGTCATGAAGGCGCCGTCGCCCGACGAACGCATCGTCAGGTCGCCCGACAGGCCGGACCGCGCCGCCAGTTTCTCGATGGCTATCTGTGTCGCCACCTGACCGAACGGATTGATTTCGATGGGAAGCGGAAAGGCGCCAAGCGTCTCCACAACCTTGCTCTGGTCGGCGATGACGATCATGCGGGCGGATGCCGCCGCCACGATCTTTTCGCGCAGAAGCGCACCGCCACCACCCTTGACGAGTCGCAGGCCGTGATCCACTTCGTCCGCGCCATCGATGGTAAGGTCCAGTTCCGGCAATTCATCGAGGGATTTCAGCGGCACGCCAAGCTCCACGCAAAGGCGCGCAGTACGCTCGGATGTCGRCACGCCTTCGACCTTCAGGCCTGCAGCAACCTTTTCCGCCAGAAGCCTGACGAATTCCTCAGCTGTAGAGCCCGTGCCGATACCAAGTCGCATCCCGTCTTGCACATGGGACAATGCGGCCTCGGCGGCCTTGATCTTCATCTGGCGGGCATCCATGTGCCTGAAACTCCGGTAGCTTTGTCGTCGCCGTGCTGTTTACACGGGTCGAAAGCCAAACGAAAGCATTTTTGCAGGCAACGAACAGAACGTTGTGGCGCGGTTGCAAAGACAAAGCCGTTTGCCTAGGCTTGGCCACAACGAACGCACCGATATCATCGCCAAAAGCATTCTCTCAAGAGGCCAGTTCCCGTGACATCCCGCCCGCTCTCCCCGCTCGCCATCTTCGACCTCGATGGTACGCTCGTCGACACCGCCGCCGATCTCGTTTCGAGCCTCAACCACACCATCGCCGCAGCCGGTCTTGCCCCCGTTACCTATGACGACCTGACGCATCTCGTCGGCCAGGGCGCGCGCGTGATGATCAAGCGGGCCTTCGCGCTGCGTCAGGTAGAATTGCCGGAAGCCGAACTGGAGCCGCTGTACGAGCGTTTCATTGACCATTATCGCGCGGAAATGCCCGGCGACAGCCGCCCCTACCCCGGYATCGTCAGCGTACTGGATGCGCTTTCGTCAGCTGGCATCACGCTCGCGGTCTGCACCAACAAGACCGAAATCCTCGCGCTCCCGCTGCTCGAAAAACTGGATCTCACCCGATATTTCGCCGCCATCACCTGTGGCGACACCTTCCCCTTCCGCAAGCCTGATGCGCGCCATATTCTCGGCACCATCGAAAAGGCTGGCGGCGACCCGCAGCGCTCGGTCATGGTGGGTGACAGCATCAACGACATTCTCGCCGCCAAAAATGCGGCCGTCCCATCGATCGGCGTCACCTTCGGTTATTCGGATGTGCCGATGGCCGAACTCGAACCAGATGTCGTGATAGATGATTTTACTGCGTTGACGCCCGCGCTGTTCGAGCAGCTGGTCGCAAAGGGCGCCGCTGCGGCTTGAGACGGCGCTGTTCTCCCACCGTCATGCCGGGCTTGATCCGGTATCGAGCCACGGCGCGTCTGCGCCATGATCCGACTCTTTCGCGATCAAAGACCTGATCGTACTGGACCCCGGACCATGTCCGGGATGGCGGAGTGCGGATGCTGCCGTTTAACGCTATCATTCATGTGGCGACCTTGCCATCAAACAAAAAAAGCGCCGTTTCCGGCGCTTTTTTTCTCAATGTGATTTCTATCAAATCGACGCGGCCCGCGCCTTCGTCGTTACCGCAAACGCCTTCTGGACGTAGCTGTCACGGTCGTAGACGTCGTCAAAGAACTGCACCTTGCCGGCCTTGTCCGGCCAGGCAGTAAAATAGGCCACGTAGACCGGTATCTTCACCGGCACCTGCACGGCGCGGTTCTTGCCCGCTGCAATCTGCTCGTTGACCTTGTCGACGCTGGTGCCAAGAACCGCCGCCGCCATGCGGCGCGGGTCGACCAGACGGATACAGCCGTGGCTCAGCGCCCGCATATCGCGGTTGAAGAAGCTTTTGGCAGGCGTATCATGCATGTAAATGGCATGCGCATTCGGGAACAGGATTTTCAGGTCGCCCAGCGCATTGTCGCTGCTTGGCGGCTGACGCACCGAAATGGCGTTGGTCGAGCCGAACCAGTTGACGCTGGTAGAAGAAACCGCACGTCCACCCACCTGTACCTCGTAACCAAGTCGGTCGAGATAGGACGGATCGCGGCGCAGCTTCGGCAGCATCTCGTTGACGATGATCGACTGCGGAACGCCCCAATAGGGGTTGAATTCGACGGTCTGGATTTCGTCCTGGAAGAAGTAGGTCTGGTTGGCCTTGGAGCCGACCACCACCTTCATGCCGAACTGTTCCTGTCCGTCATTGTGGTAATAGGCCATGAAGGCGGGCTGGTTGATCAAGACATAGCGCTGGCCGAGATCGGCYGGCAGCCAGCGGATCTGCTCCATCGCCACCTGCACCTTGGCAATCCGGGCGTCRTTGCTTTCGCCGACCATGGCACGCACGGTCGCGCGGCCGATGACGCCGTCGGCCTTCAGGCCGTTTTCGCTCTGGAATGCCTTCACCAGATCAACGAGATCAGGCGTATAATCCGGCGTCTGCTGGTAGCCAGAAATGATCGCCGCATGTTCCGCCTTGAAGGTAGGCGAAGCGCGATGTTCGATTGCCTTGACGACGCTCGCCATGTCGCCGCTGCTGTTGCCGGGTTTCAGCACCAGATCGGCGGGAACCTTGACCGTGTTGGCCGCATCACCCTCGCTGCGCAACCGGGCCAGTTCGGCCTTCAGCGCAAGATATTCGGCGTTCGAAGGTTCACGGCTGCGCAGATAGGCTGCGATATCGGGGCTGAGGCCTGCAAGCTTCAGCACGGGCGCAAGGTTCACCGTCTTGCGCTTGAAATCGTGGTAACCGGACAGCCGGTTCGGATCGACACGGCCACGCGTCGTATCYTGCACATAGGCCAGGACCTTGGCGGAAAGCGCAAGCTCGAACTGCATCTGCGCGCGCTGATAGGCGTCGGAGGTCGATGCGGAAGCCACTTCCACCGGCGTGCCGGATGCGTTCGCGCCKGCGCTGATGCTGGCGGTTACGTCCTTTGCGGGTACTGAAATGCTGTARTCGGCCGGATCGAGGCCGCTTTCGCCAACAGTCTCCAAAAACGCCATGACGGCGTTGGCGCGGGCAGTCAGCTCGCCTTCCGAAACCCAGAGCACCTTGCCACCGGCACCGTAATAGGCTTCCAGAGCTTTGCCGATTTCGGGGGTGGCGCTGAACTTCACATTGGAAAGACCATCGCCGAAATTGGCGGTGTTCACAGCGCGTGCGGTATCGGCCTTGTAATCGTAATAACGTGGACCGGAAACACGCGGCAGAGGCTCGGGATCGGATGCATCGGCGCTCGGTCCGACCGTCGGCGGCGAGGTGACGATACCGGCTGGCGGCATTTCACCGCGATCGCGCGCAACCTTGCCAGGCCCGCCACGCAAAAGGTCCATCAGCGTTACCGCGCCGGCGCTGCCGGGAAGAGCGGTGGAAACGGAAAGACCGAGAGCCAGCACCAGCGCTGCCGATGTTTTTCCAGATGTGACTTGCAATTTGATCCTCGTAGCACCCAGCGCCGCCAACGAAGACGGAGCATCCAGTTTCATGCTTGTCTAGCCGATAGACGGCCCGTTGAAAAGAAAACGCCGAAGTCCAGAACGCACCCGAAATGAACCTCATATTACGGCCAAAACCGTAAAAACGTAATTTCCAGAATTGGCGAGAATGGTTAAATTTCTATTTATTTCATTCACTTTGCCGTGGTTGGCCAAGCCGTTCCAAGCCGATGAAACCCCGGTTTTCCGGGCTTTCATCGACGTAGTAAAAATGACACGCCAAGGTCTTTTTCTTAACCGGGCAGGATGAGCGCCAAAATCGCCCTGTCCCAAGGGAAATATCTGCCAGGCATGCCTCGCAACGCTTTCATTGCCAGCGCGATGATTCTATATATCGGCGCGCGCAAGGCGGGCGAAGTGCCGTTTTGGCGGAGGAAAACGAGTAAAAAGGCAAGATTGATGACAGCCACACGGACGGAAACCGATACATTTGGACCCATTGAAGTTCAGGCCGATCGCTATTGGGGCGCGCAGGCGCAGCGCTCGCTCGGCAACTTCAAGATCGGCTGGGAAAAGCAGCCCGCCTCTGTCGTTCGCGCGCTCGGCATCGTCAAGCAGGCCGCCGCCCGTGCGAACATGGCGCTTGCAGGCCTCGACCCCAAGGTAGGCGACGCAATCATCGCAGCTGCACAGGAAGTCATCGACGGCAAGCTGACCGAGCATTTCCCGCTGGTCGTCTGGCAGACCGGCTCCGGCACGCAATCCAACATGAATGCCAATGAGGTGATTTCCAACCGCGCAATCGAGATGCTCGGCGGCGAAATGGGCACCAAGAAGCCGGTTCACCCCAACGACCACGTCAATATGAGCCAGTCCTCGAACGACACCTATCCGACGGCAATGCACATCGCCTGCGTGGAAGAGATCGTTCACCACCTGCTGCCGGCCCTCAAGCACCTGCACACGGCGCTGGAAGCCAAGGTCAAGCAGTTCGAAAAGATCATCAAGATCGGCCGCACCCACACGCAGGATGCCACGCCGCTGACGCTCGGCCAGGAGTTTTCCGGTTATGCCGCGCAGGTCGCCTCGGCGATTGCCAATATCGAACTCACCCTGCCCGCACTTTCCAAGCTTGCCCAGGGCGGCACGGCGGTCGGCACGGGCCTGAACGCCCCCGTCGGTTTCGCTGAAAAGGTTGCCGAAGAGATTTCCAAGATCACCGGACTGCCGTTCGTGACGGCGCCGAACAAGTTCGAAGCGCTTGCCTCGCACGATTCCATGGTGTTCTCGCATGGCGCGATCAATGCCGCAGCAGCAGCCCTGTTCAAGATCGCCAACGACATCCGCTTCCTCGGCTCCGGCCCGCGCGCCGGTCTTGGCGAATTGTCGCTGCCGGAAAATGAACCCGGCTCATCGATCATGCCGGGCAAGGTCAACCCGACGCAGTCGGAAGCGCTGACGCAGGTTTGCGCCCACATCTTCGGCAACAATGCAGCGCTCTCCTTCGCAGGCTCGCAGGGGCACTTCGAACTGAACGTCTATAATCCGATGATGGCCTACAACTTCCTGCAGTCGGTCCAGCTTCTGGGCGATGCCGCCRTCTCCTTCACCGACAACTGCGTCGTCGGCATCGAAGCCCGCGAAGACAACATCAGGAAGGGCGTCGAGAACTCGCTGATGCTCGTCACGGCTCTCAACAGCAAGCTCGGCTACGACATCTGCGCCAAGATCGCCAAGACCGCGCACAAGAACGGCACGACACTGCGCGACGAGGCCGTCGGCGGCGGATACCTCACGAACGAGGAATTCGACCAGTATGTGCGCCCGGAAAACATGATCGGCCCGAAGTAAGCCGGTCGGGATTATCGCTGGCATAGAGAACGGGCCTTCGGGCCCGTTTTTTGTTTGTTCGATTGACGGATGAGCGATGAGACCGTGGTGTAGGGCCAAAGCACCGGGATGTCCCGGTACTGACCAATCTTGGTGTTTTTAAATCGTCCCCGTAAGCTGTTCTTCCGCAGAGAATGCCGAAACTAGGTGCACGATTGAGGATGACATCATGATCTGCCGCCGCAGCCTACTTCTTGGTGGTGCGTTCCTCGCCACGGCCATGAAAGTCCCAAGTCTGTTTGCACAAGGCGATCGGCAATGGATTTCGCTTTGGCCCGGCCCGCCTCCGGGAGGCGGTGGTCCGAACGGCGTCCCGGATATAAGCAAAAAAGGCGCTGTCACCAACATTACCGTACCGAGCCTGGAGGTGTTCGCTCCCGCAAAGCCAAATGGTTCCGCAATGATCATTGCAGGTGGCGGTGGATATAAACGCATCGAGGAAGGCAAGGAGTCCTATCCCGCCGCACGCTGGCTCGCGGCCAGAGGCATTTATGCTTTTGTCCTCACCTATCGTCTGCCGATCGAAGGATGGGCTGCTGGACCGCTGGCACCGCTTCAGGATGCGCAGCGCGCATTTCGTCTGGTGCGTGCACGCGCTTCGGACCGGCAGATCGATCCGCACAGGATCGGCGCACTTGGTTTTTCTGCGGGCGGGCACTTGATGGGGTTGGCCGCCGCCCGCTCGGCTTTTGCGTCTTACGAAGCAGTCGATGACATCGACAGGCAATCAGCCCGGCCGGATGTTGCGGCCCTGATCTATCCGGTCATCACGCTTGCAGCGCCCTATGACCATACATCGACCCGGAGGTCACTTATCGGCAGGCACCCGACAGACGAGGCAACACGAGAGTGGTCAGTGGAAAGCCATGTGAGCAAAGATTGCCCTCCGGTCTTCCTCACGCAGGCGGATGACGACCGGATTTCCAATCCCGCCAATAGCCGTATCATGCAGCAGGCGTGCGAGAAGGCGGATGTCGATGTCGAATTTCACCCAATCATTTCTGGCGGCCACGGCTTCGGCATGGGCAAGCCCGGAACCCCCACGCAAGAATGGCCTGGATGGTATGAGGCATGGCTGAGGAAGCACAACCTTCTGGCCTGACGCTTTCTGTGCGCACCCCAATAAAAAAGGGCCGCAAAAGCGGCCCTCTTCATCTCATTCAAACCGTCAAACCAGCCGGCTCTGCTCCACCGCCGCTTCAACGAAGCTGGCAAACAGCGGATGCGGGTCGAGCGGACGGCTCTTGAGTTCCGGGTGGTATTGCACACCGATGAACCAGGGATGGTCAGGATATTCCACCGTTTCCGGCAGGACGCCATCAGGAGACATGCCCGAGAAGACGAGGCCGCATTCTTCCAGCCGGTCCTTATAGTCCACATTCACCTCGTAACGGTGGCGGTGGCGCTCGGAAATATCCGTGGAACCGTAGATTTCGGCGATCTTCGTGTCCTTCTTCAGCGCTGCCTTGTAAGCGCCGAGACGCATGGTGCCGCCTAGATCGCCCTTGGTGGAGCGCTTCTCCAGCTCGTTGCCCTTTACCCACTCGGTCATCAGGCCAACGACGGGCTCAGCCGTCGGACCGAATTCGGTGGAGGAGGCATTCTCGATGCCGGCCAGATGACGCGCCGCTTCCACGACTGCCATCTGCATGCCAAAGCAGATCCCGAAATAGGGCACGTTGCGCTCACGGGCGAACTGCGCCGCCATGATCTTGCCTTCCGAACCGCGCTCGCCGAAACCGCCCGGCACCAGAATGCCGTTGACCTTTTCGAGATAGGGCGTCGGATCTTCCTTTTCGAAGACTTCCGACTCGATCCACTCCAGCTTGACCTTGACGCGGTTGGCAAAACCACCGTGATGCAGCGCCTCGATCAGCGACTTGTAGGCGTCCTTGAGGCCGGTATATTTGCCGACGATCGCAATCGTTACCTCGCCTTCCGGCGTGCGGATACGGTTGCAGACCTCTTCCCACTGTTCCAGACGCGGCTTCGGCGCCGGTTCGATACCAAAAGCGGCCAGCACTTCCGAATCGAGACCTTCATTGTGGTAGGCGATCGGAACGTCATAGATGTTGGCAACATCCAACGCCTGAATGACGGCGGAAGGACGCACGTTGCAGAACAGCGAAAGCTTGCGGCGTTCCGCTTCCGGGATTTCCCGGTCGGCGCGCACCAGCAGRATRTCGGGATGAATGCCAAGCGCCTGCAGCTCCTTCACGGAATGCTGGGTCGGCTTGGTCTTCAATTCGCCGGCCGCCGGAATGTAAGGCATCAGCGTCAGGTGAACATAGATTGCAGTGCCGCGCGGCAGATCGTTGCCGAGCTGGCGGATCGCCTCCATGAACGGCATCGCCTCGATATCACCCACCGTGCCGCCGATTTCGCAGATGACGAAGTCGTAATCGTCATTACCTTCGGTCACGAAATCCTTGATCTCGTTGGTGACATGCGGAATGACCTGAACGGTCGCGCCGAGATAGTCGCCGCGGCGTTCCTTGTCGATGATGTTCTTGTAGATGCGGCCAGTGGTGATGTTGTCGGTCTTGGTCGCCGAACGCCCCGTAAAGCGTTCATAGTGGCCAAGGTCGAGGTCCGTCTCGGCACCGTCGTCCGTCACAAACACTTCACCGTGCTGTGTCGGGCTCATCGTGCCGGGATCGACGTTCAAATAGGGGTCAAGTTTGCGAAGCCGCACCCGATAACCACGGGATTGCAGCAATGCTCCGAGTGCCGCAGCTGCGATGCCCTTACCGAGAGAGGAGACCACGCCGCCTGTGATGAATACATATCGCGCCATGGGATTCACCGGATACCTTTTTACCTCTGATTCCGCCAGCCCAAATTTCATGCTGTTGCAAATTCGCTGTTGACGAATTGGCAATGGGATGTGGCGAAATGCGAACAAAAGAAAACCGGCAGGCTTTTGGCCTGCCGGAGCGTTAAATCATAACCGGGCTTATTGACCGGTCGGAACTGCGTTCGGATCGGCGGGCTTGGCCGGTGCCGGAGCGGCTTCACCAGCAGTGGCCGGCGCAGGCGCGGTCTGCGCAGGTGCTGCAGCGCCGCTGTTGGTCGGAACGCCATTCTCAGCCGGAGCCGGCGTTGCCGGCGTCTGTGCCGGGCCGAGCGTGTCGAGAATACCGTTGCCCTGACCCTGCGTGGCCGGAATACGGTTCAGAATATCCGTCGGGCGCGATTCGTACCGGGTCAGAAGACCAAGTCCGAGCGACGTCACGAAGAACAGCGCGGCAAGGATACCCGTCGTKCGGGTCAGCGCATTGGCCGTTCCGCGCGCGGACATGAAGCCCGAACCGCCGCCGATGCCGAGGCCGCCGCCTTCGGAACGCTGGATCAGAACCACGCCGACAAGCGCCAGCACGATCATGAGGTGAATAACAATCAAAACGGTCTGCATGACAATCCATTCCATGCCCCGCGCGGAGCACTACAAAGAAGGTTTCGCGGCTCTTTACATGAGGCGAAGGCTTATTCCAAGCCCCTTTCCCGCCACTGTGGCAGGAAAGCGTGTCTCAAGCCGTCAGTTGCTCGTATGCCGCATAGATGGAAAGGAAGTCGGAGGCTTTCAAGCTCGCGCCGCCGATCAATGCGCCGTCGACATTCTCGACACCCATCAGTTCCAGCGCATTGGCAGGCTTCACCGAGCCGCCGTAAAGAATCCGCATGGTCTTGCCTTCATCGCCAAAGCGCTTGACCAGCTCGTCGCGCATGAAGGCATGGGCCTCGCGCACATCCTGCGTGGTCGGCGTCAGACCCGTGCCGATGGCCCAGACCGGCTCATAAGCGATGACGGTGTTTTCGGCGGTTGCCTCGTCCGGAAGCGATCCGGCGAGCTGGCGCTTGAGGATATCGAGCGTCTGGCCCGCCTTGCGCTCATCCGCCGTCTCGCCAATGCAGACGATGGCGATAAGATCGGCCTGATGGGCGGCAACGGCCTTGGCACGGACCAGATGATCCGTCTCGGCATGGTCGGTGCGACGYTCGGAGTGGCCGACGATGACATGGGTGCCGAAGCAATCGGCAATCATCTCGGCGGAAATGTCACCCGTATGCGCGCCGGAAACATTCTGGTGGCAATCCTGTCCGCCAATCATCAGCGGGCTGTCGTCGCAGAGCGCGGTTGCCACATAAAGAAGCGTCGATGGCGGGCAGATCAGCGCATCCACCTTTTCCGAAAGCGCGCCCTTGACGCCCTCTGCCATGGCCTTGATCTGATCGAGCGACGAACGGGTGCCGTTCATCTTCCAGTTTCCGGCTACAAGCGGTCGAACATTCGGCGTCATGCGTATCTCATTCCCTTTGTCTCGGAGAGCCGCTTGCGCGAACACCCCTTACCTCAGCCGCCAGGCGGCCCCTAATCGCGACAGAAACCCTGCCGGAAATCCCGGAATATTTCCTTAAACGCAGCTGAYGACAATTGGTACAAAAAAGCAGTCATAAGCTTCAAAACGTCGSTCAATTTGCCGAAATTCGCGCCTGTCGAACCAAAACTGGACCTCATCGGCTCAAAATCCAGTTCAAAACCGCCCGCCAGTCGGTCATGCGCACCGGCGTTCCATGCGTGCCTGTCTCAAAAAGCGTGAAGCGCGCCGGCTCTCCCGCCTTCAGCAAGGTGCGGAAGATGGTCGCCTGACTGTCGGCGGAATAGACCTTGTCGGCGCTGCCATGGGTGAACCACACCGGCTTTTTGGCTTTCGCAAAGGCGCTCTTCGGAAAATCGGGATCGACCGCGCCGCCAAGGATCGCCATGCCCTTGAGATTGCCGACCGTCGCCTTRTCRCGGCTGATGCCGTAGCAGATGAAGCTGCCCATGGAGGCGCAGGCCAACACCACCGGCTTGCCGCCGGATTTGCTGGCAGCATAGGCGATCAGCGCGGAAACGTCGGCAACGCCATTGGCATCRAAGGATCGTACGCTCGGCACRTAATAGGTGCCGCCATTGGCGACAGCCAGATTTTTCAGCCGGTTGAAATTGCCACCGAACGTATAGTCGTTCATGCCAAGCCGCCGGTCGCCGCCGCGCCCRTGAATGAAGATCACGGTGAAGGCCTGCCCGGATGGTGGCCCGACGCGGCCCACCTCAAGCGCCCTGCCCTCAACCGCGACGGATTCCATCGCCTGCGCGGTCTTGGGCGCCATATCCACATATTGCCGCTTCACCCGGCGTTCCGGTACCTCGTCGCGGCCGTTGATATCGCGCATCTCCTGATAATCGATCACCTCAGATGCGCCGCCATCGGCCGTGGAAAGCACTGTCTGGCTGGAAAACAGCTCGTCCTTGAACGGCCGCAGCGGCCCGTCCGCCGCCCCGGCACCGCCCGGCATCGCCGCAACAGTCAGGCAGAAAAGAGTACAAAACGTGAAATGAGCTGTGGACATGACTTGGTTAACCGTTCATTCGTGGCTGCGAGACTTGCCATTGCCAGGGCGGCAGCGCAATCCTCCTGTTGCGAAACCCTGACATAGTCGTGGCATAGGGTGCGCCGCGTTAGGCCACACGCCCTGCACGTTTGGCGCTATACTTGCCCCTATTGGCATACTGATTCGCTTGGCGAAATTCTGACGACACGCTTTTTTGAACCTTGGACATGATGGACGATAGCAACGATCTCTTCTCCGGTCTTCCGGTGGCACCAAACAGCGAAACGGAAAAGAACGAGGACACGGCAAAACCCGTGAAGGCCCCGGTGTCCGCAGCCGCGAACGTGAACGTGCAGCCGAAACCAGCAGCCGTTGCGGCCGTCACGACGCCCCCGCCCCCAGCGCCCGTGTCCCCCTCCGGTGACGACTACGGTGCCTCGTCGATCCGCGTGCTTGAAGGGCTGGAACCGGTGCGCATGCGACCCGGCATGTATATTGGCGGCACCGACGAGAAGGCGCTGCACCACCTCTTTGCCGAAGTCATCGACAACTCCATGGACGAGGCCGTCGCAGGCCACGCCAATTTCATCGAGGTCCATCTCGATACCGAGGGTTTCCTCACCGTCACCGATAACGGACGCGGCATTCCCGTGGAAAACCATCCGCAGGTTCCGGGCAAGTCGACGCTCGAAGTCATCATGACCAAGCTGCATGCCGGCGGCAAGTTCGATGGCAAGGCCTATGAAACCTCCGGCGGCCTGCACGGCGTCGGCGTTTCCGTGGTCAATGCGCTGTCCGATCTTCTGGAAGTGGAAGTCGCCCGTAACCGCAAGCTTTACCGCCAGCGCTTTTCGCGCGGTGCGCCGATCGGCGGTCTCGAAGAACTGGGTGACGTGCACAACCGACGCGGCACCCGCGTGCGTTTCCATCCGGACCCGCAGATCTTCGGCGATCACGCAAAATTCGAACCGGCCCGCATTTTCCGCATGGCCCGCTCCAAGGCTTATCTGTTCGGCGGCGTCGAAATCCGCTGGAGCTGCGATCCCGGCATGGTGCCCGCCGGTGGCGAAATCCCCGAAAAGGCCGTGTTCCATTTCCCCGGTGGTCTGAAGGACTATCTGGCCGCCACGCTCGGCAAGGAATTCACCGTCACCCGCGAGATTTTCTCCGGCCGCACCGAAAAGACCGGTGGCCACGGCGCGCTGGAATGGGCTGTGACCTGGTATGGCGGCGACACGCAGATCCATTCCTATTGCAATACCATCCCGACGCCTGAAGGCGGTACGCATGAGGCCGGTTTCCGCATCGCACTCACCAAGGGCCTGAAGAACTATGCGGAGCTGACCCAGAACAAGCGAGCCAGGGAAATCACCACCGATGACGTGATGATCTCGGCAGCGGGCATGCTCTCCGTCTTCATCCGCGAGCCGGAATTCGTCGGCCAGACCAAGGACAAGCTCGCGACCGTCGAAGCCCAGCGCATCGTCGAAAACGCGCTACGCGATCCCTTCGACCATTATCTCACCGGCAATCCGGGCGAAGCGGCGAAGCTGCTGGACTGGGTGATCGAGCGCGCCGAAGAACGCCTGCGCCGCCGCAAGGAAAAGGAAGTYAACCGCAAGACGGCGGTGCGCAAGCTGCGCCTGCCCGGYAAGCTGGCGGACTGCTCGCAGAACACGGCTGAGAATGCCGAGCTTTTTATCGTCGAGGGTGACTCGGCTGGCGGCTCGGCCAAGCAGGCGCGCAACCGCGCCAATCAGGCCATCCTGCCGCTGCGCGGCAAGATCCTCAACGTCGGCAGCGCAAGCCGTGAAAAACTCTCCGCCAACCAGCAGATCGCCGATCTCATCCAGGCGCTGGGCTGCGGCACGCGCACCAAGTACCGCGAAGAGGATCTGCGTTACGAACGCATCATCATCATGACGGATGCCGACGTCGATGGTGCTCACATCGCCTCGCTGCTCATCACCTTCTTCTATCAGGAAATGCCGGAACTCATTCGTGGCAACCACCTCTATCTCGCGGTGCCGCCGCTCTACGTCATCCGTCAGGGTGCCAAGAGCGCCTATGCCCGTGACGACGCCCACCGCGCCGAATTGATGGAAACCGTCTTCAAGGGCAAGAAGGTCGAAATCGGCCGCTTCAAAGGCCTTGGCGAAATGATGGCGGCACAGTTGAAGGAAACCACCATGGATCCCGAAAAGCGCACCCTGCTGCGCGTCGAGATCGACGACGTGGATTTCGAAGGCACCCGCGAGGCGGTCGACAATCTGATGGGCACCAAGGCGGATGCCCGATTCCGCTTCATTCAGGAACGCGCTGCCTTCGCGGATAATCTGGATATCTGATCAACCGTCCCGGCCAGCCATGCGCCAACCGGGACGMTTTGAGTCATGCCGCCGCCACATCTTCGCGAACGTCCAGAACGCGGTCGATCAAACCCCAYTCCAGTGCCTCTTCCACCGTCATGAAACGGTCGCGATCCATTGCCGCTTCAAACTCGTCATAGCTGCGTTTGCAATGCTCGGCATAAAGCCGCGTCATTCGGTGCTTTGTCTGCCTGATTTCTTCAGCATGGATGAGCATATCCGACGCCTGCCCCTGAAACCCGCCGGACGGCTGGTGAATGAGGATGCTGGCGTTGGGCAATGCCGCCCGCGCGCCCGGTTCGCCCGCCATMAGCAGGAACGAGCCCATCGAACGGGCGGTCCCCATGCACAGAGTATGAACCGGCGCGCGGATGTAGCGCATGGTGTCATACATTGCGAGACCGCTGGTCACGACGCCGCCTGGAGAATTGATGTAGAGATGGATCGGCTTTTTCGGGTTTTCTGCCTCCAGAAACAGCAGTTGCGCGCAGACAAGCGCGGAAACAGCGTCGTTGACCTCACCGTTGAGAAAGATGATCCTTTCCCGCAACAGCCGGGAATAGATGTCGAAGGACCTTTCTCCCCTAGCGGATTGTTCAACTACCATAGGGACGAGTTGCATCGCTTCGCGCATCGGCGAACTCCTGTCGTTTGAAAATGTAAGGAAATGTGGTGGATCAGGCGGCGAGCTTGATGGGCGAACGGTTGTGGTTTGCGGCGGCCTTTGTCATCCGACCGGAACCGGTGATGGGCAACTCATGAATGACCCGCAGGCTGGTGCCGCCGCTCGCGTTGGGTGCAATACTGAAGGTGACGGTGCTTTCCAGAAATGGCGGAACGTCATCCCGCATCCTGTAACAGACCTCCTTCCCCGGGGTGATCCTGATCGCCTCGGGTTCAGCCAAAGCCTCCTTCGGCAACCAGTGTTCACGGAAGGCCGGAATGCTGATCGCACGCCAGACTTTTTGCGGCGGCTCATCGAGATCATATTCCAGCTCGATACCGGGTTTGGGTGCYGCGGGCAGTTCCCTGTTCATTGATCCATATCCTTCAGCAAGAGCTTCAGTGCTTCTACGCGCTGCGGCCAGTAGGCGCGGTATTTGCCAAGCCAYGTCGCAATCCGTGTCAGCCCATCCGGATCGACCTCGTAATTGACGAAACGACCCTGCCGCCGTTCGACGACCAGCCCCGCCCCCCGCAGCACAGCAAGATGCTGCGACATGGCCGGCTGGCTGATATCGATACCCTCACGCAAGGCGGAAGCGTTCTGGGCACCATCCGCGAGCTTTTCGAAAATAGCGCGGCGTGTCGGATCGGCCAGCGCCCGGAAAATATCATTCTCTGTCATGACAACAGATAAGCATAGACTTATGTGATTCACAAGTCCCGCCTCCTGCATTCGCTTCGCAAGGCAGGCTTTTTCTCCCGCACCCTCTTCTGCCGTGAACGCTTTATGTGCTCGCGCGTTTTCACCCGGCCTGATAATCTTCAGGCCGGGAGTGATCAAAACAAGTGACTGCATTTACGGTCTTTATCGCCATGGTGCTGCTGGTCGTCGGACCAGCCCTGTTTGTTGTCATCAGCAAGCAGCGGGAAAAGGCCATTCCCAAACGCCCCTCAACTGCCCTGCCCGTTGCCGAGGATGCGACCGGGCTCGACCGCCACTGGCAGTCGATCAAGAATGGCTGGAACGAGAAAAACGCGCTCTGCCTGCTGCATTCCAATCTGGATGCCTTTGCAGTGCGCATGGCGGCCGCGCGGGCGGCTGGGCGCAGCCTTGATCTGATGTATTACATGTGGAACGCCGACCTGACCGGTCGGCTGATGATGCGCGAGGTCATTGCCGCGGCAGATCGCGGCGTGCGCGTGAGGCTGCTTCTGGACGATCTCGGCGTCTCGATGTCTGACCGCATCTTCCACGCCATCGACAGCCATCCCAATATCGAACTGCGGCTCTTCAACCCAACCAGGGCGCGGGAAAACATCTTGTATCGAAGCCTGGAACTGGTCCTCCGGTTCCGAAGCGTCAACCGGCGCATGCACAACAAGGCGTGGATTGCCGACGGACGCGCCGCGATCGTTGGCGGCCGTAATATTGGCGACGCCTATTTCGATGCCGCCGAACGGGCCAATTTCCACGATTTCGACATTCTCGGTTTCGGCAGGATCGTTGCGGATGCCACCGAAATCTTCGACGACTACTGGAACAGCGCCGTTTCCGTTCCCGTGCGCTCGCTTCTGGCGCGCAGGCCGAGCAAGCTTGCCAGGTTAAGACGCGAGCTTGCTGCGCTGCCGAAAAGCGAGGCTGCCAAACCCTATCTCGAGCGCGTCGAAAACCAATATGGCAGCGGACATTTCCTGATGTCGGACCGCCTGCACTGGGTCGATGAAGCTGACGTGCTTGCCGACCCGCCGGAAAAAGCAGCGGGAAAACGCCGCAACGGCCACAACTTCCTGATGGAGAGCCTGCTGCCGCTGATGCAGGCGGCAAATGACAGCCTGCACATCACCTCCCCTTATTTCATTCCCGGCAAACAGGGCTTGGACATTTTYGCAAACCTTGCCGAGCGCGGCGTCTCGGTTGCCATCCTCACCAACTCGCTGGCTGCAACAGATGTTGCCGCCGTTCACGCCGGTTACGCACGGTATCGAAAGCCGCTTCTGCTGGGCGGGGTGCGACTGCATGAACTGCGTGCACAGGCGGACCAGCCAAGCTTTACGCTTCGCGGTTCAGGACAGGCGAGCCTCCACACCAAGGCTTTTTCCCGCGACGGCAAGACCGGCTATATTGGCTCGCTCAATTTCGATCCRCGCTCCGCGTCTCTCAACACGGAAATGGGCGTCGTTTTCACCTCAGCCCCGCTGGTTGCGCGCATGGACGAGATATTCAGCGAAGAGATCCGCCGCTCGATGAGCTTCGAGCTGGATATAGACAACGGCAATCGCATCGTCTGGATGACCGAAGAACACGGCCAGCCGAAGACATACAGGCGTGAACCGGACGCTGCCATCAGCCGCCGGATCGTCGCGGGCATCATGCGTTTCCTGCCGCTCGAGTCTCAGCTTTGACTTATCGCGGCCCTGACGACGAAAAGTCCGGTCAGGCCGCCGGTCTTACGCCAGCCTTGGCCAGCTGTATCTGCACCAGCGTGTCGAGGTTCTGGTTGACGCGGCAATAAAATTCCTCGTCGATGAAGGGCCGCAGCATGAAATCGTTGCCACCCGCCTTCAGAAACCGCGCCGACAAAAGCCGGTTGGTGGAAGAGGAAACGCCGATGATGCGCAACTCGTGCGARCCGCGCACGGTGCGGATGCGCCGTGTCAGTTCGAAACCGTCAATATCGGGCATATTGTAGTCGGTCACCACCAGCCCGATATCGGGATTGGCCTTCAGGATTTCGAGCGCCTTCGCACCGCTATCGGCAAGGCTGACGCGGAAATTATAACGCTTGAGGCGGCTGGAAAGCAGCGCCCGCGCCGTTGGGCTGTCATCCACGATCAGCACATGGTGGCGGTGGTTGGTGAGGAAACGACAGATGGATTCCGTCAGCATGTCCACGGCAAAGATATTGTCTTTCAGAATGTAGTCGACCACATTCTTGGCGATCAGCGTTTCGCGGGTCGCCTCATGAAACGTGCTGGTGAAAACGATGGTCGGGATCGAGAGATCGATCAGATATTCCAGCGCCTCGCCATTTTCCGCCCCCGGAAGATTGATGTTGGAAATCGCAAGCGTCACGGGTTCGGCCGAGTGTTCGTAGCACGCCTGCAACTCCTCGAAGTTACGGCACACCTCCACGGAAACGCCCAGCAATTCCTTCAGGCGCATGCTCACCATCTGGGTGAACACATTGGTATCTTCCGCAAGCAAAATGCGGCAATTGGTAAATGGCACACCCGAATATTGCATGCCCGTAATGCCCAGAAAATTCATTTTGTCCCAGTCCCCCGTCGTCTTTCACGGGAAATTAGCAGGCGTATTTTTCAGAATGATTAATAACACTTTTGCCCGAAAACAGTCGGCATACATGCTTACCCAAAAGAAAACACGGCCCCCGAGGGAGGGCCGTGTTTCGAATGCTTCCAGGAAAATCCCTCAGGCGCGCAGCAGCGCGTTTTCCGTATCGAAGGGGCTTTCTTCCACCACCTCGGCGTCATAAAGCGTGCCGAGAATGCGGATTTTCAGCTTTGTGCCAATCGTGGCGTATTCGGGTTTCAGCATGGCAAGGGCAATCGATTTTCCGATACGCCAGCCAAAGCCGCCGCTCGTCACACGGCCGGCAAGTGCGCCATCTGCATCGAAGATAGCTTCAGAACCACGTGCATCGACATCCGTATTGCCCGAAACGGTCAGTGTCGAGAATACCGATTTCAAGCCGGCTTGCTTGTATGCCACCAGCGCATCGCGGCCGATGAAGTTTTTCTCCGGACGCAGGAAACGGTCGAGACCGGATTCATAGGCGTTATATTCGACCGAAAGCTCGCGGCCCATGTTGCGATACGACTTTTCAAGCGACATCGACACCATCGCACGAATACCGAATGGCTTGATGCCAAATTCTGCGCCCGCTTCCATCAGCCGGTCGAAGATGTAGTTCTGCATTTCGATAGGATGGTGCAACTCCCAGCCCAGTTCACCGACGAAGTTGACGCGCAGCGCATGCGCCGTCGCCACACCCACGGAGATCTGCTTCGCCGTCAGCCACGGGAAATCCTTGTTCTCGAGGCTGGTACGGGTCAGCTTCTTCAGGAGATCGCGCGACTTCGGACCGGCAAGTACCAGCACGCCGTATTTCTGGGTGATGGGCTGCAGCACGACGGAACCGTCGGTGGGCGCAAGCCGCTGGAGCACGTCATGATCGTGCGCCTCAAGACCACCGGCGGACACCAGATAGAACCGGCCCGGCGCCCATTCATAGACGGTRAACTCCACCTTCACGCCGCCATTYGGMGTCAGAAGRTGCGTCAGCGCAATACGGCCGCGCTTCTTCGGCACGATATTGGCGAGAATGCTGTCCAGCCAGGCGCGCGCGCCTGGACCGGAGACTTCCATCTTGGCGAAGGCCGACATGTCAAGCACGCCGACATTCTGGGTGACGTTCTTCACCTCGTTGCCGACATGTTCGAAATAGTTCGAGCGGCGGAACGACCACTTCTCGACGATACGGCCATCATCCAGTGGCGGCGCATAGTTGTGGCTGGTGATGACATCCGCACCGACGCCGAGGTCCTCTTCGCGCAGCGCATAACCTTCCGGCGCATACCAGTTGGCACGCTCCCAGCCGTAAACGGAACCGAACACGCCGCCAAGCTTCTTCAGACGGTCGTAAACCGGCGTCGTCTTCAGCGGACGGGCAGCGGAACGTTCTTCATCAGGGTAATGCATGGTGAAGACGTTGGCATAGGCTTCCTCATTCTTGGCAATGAGGTAACCTTCCGTTGCGTGAGGGCCGAAACGGCGCGGATCGACACCCATCAGATCGAGTGTAGGCTCACCATCGACGATCCATTCGGCAAGCTGCCAGCCAGCACCACCGGCAGCGGTGATGCCGAACGAGTGGCCTTCATTCAGCCAGAAATTCTTCAGGCCCGGTGCCGGACCGACGATCGGGTTGCCATCAGGCGTATAGGCGATAGCGCCGTTATAGACCTTCTTGATACCGACTTCACCGAAAGCCGGAACGCGCACCATCGCCGTTTCGATATGCGGCATAAGGCGGTCAAGTTCCTCCTGGAACAGCTCATATTCGCTATCGTCAGAGGGACCGTCGACATAACAGACCGGAGCGCCGACTTCGTAAGGGCCGAGGATCAGACCGCCGGCCTCCTCGCGCATGTACCAGGCCGAATCCGATTCACGCAGAACGCCCATTTCCGGCAGACCCTGACGGCGGCGCTCCAGAATGGCCGGATGCGGCTCGGTGACGATATATTGGTGCTCAACCGGGATGACCGGAATATTGATGCCGACCATCTCGCCGGTCTTGCGGGCAAAGGAGCCGGTGCAGGAAATGATATGTTCGGCGATGATCTCGCCCTTATCCGTCGTCACCTTCCAGTGACCGTCTTCCAGCTGCTCGATGGCGGTGACGGTGGTGTTGCGATAGATGGTGGCGCCACGGTCTCGCGCGCCCTTCGCCAGCGCCTGAGTCAGGTCGGCGGGCTGGATATAACCATCATCGGGGTGCTGGATGGCGCCCAGCAGGCCGTCCGTCTCGCAAAGCGGCCAGATTTCCTTCACCTGCTCCGGCGTCAGCATGTTGACCCGCACACCGATGGTCTCGGCAATGCCGGCATAATACATATATTCGTCCCAGCGATCCTTGGTGCGGGCGAGACGAATGTTCGAGACCTTGGAGAAACCGACATTCATGCCGGTCTCTTCCTGAAGCTCCTCGTAGAACTTCACCGAATACTTGTGGATCTGGCCGACCGAGTAGCTCATGTTGAACAGCGGCAAAAGACCGGCTGCGTGCCAGGTGGAACCGGAGGTCAGTTCCTTGCGCTCGATAAGGACGCTGTCGCTCCAGCCCTTCTTGGCAAGATGATAAAGCGTCGAAACGCCGACGACGCCGCCACCGATCACCACCGCCCGTGCATGTGTCTTCATTTACAGAACCCCTAAAAAGCGCCGGCATTGCCTGTCGTGCTGCCAAATCGATGGGATGGAATATGAAGCGCCCGGCGGCCGTTCAGCCGCCTGATTGCGACATGGCCATAGGGTGCTGCGACAGGGGAGAAAATGCCGTCGCTGGAGGCGGGTTTCAAACCACCGTCGCCTTTTGAAGACGACGGTGGCGCACATATCCTGCGCATTTGCCAGAAACGGAAAAAACATACCGAAGAGAAAAATAGCCAGTCTCATTTCGCAACCACCTGCGAAGATGCACAAATCTTGGCGCGGTCTTTTACGTCCTTGCCAGCGGCAGCTTTTGCCGCGGCGTCCAGCCATGCGGGCGTGCTGTTGCGCATACCGATGGAAACGCTGTTGATGCCTATGACGAGCGGCCTCGCAAACTGGCTATCGGAAAAAAGGCCGGAACTGTTCGTGCTGCGAATGGTGTTGTCATTGCCGGCCATGTTTTCGGCCGCCGGCTGCTGGCCCTCAGGGCCTGTGGTCGCGGCAACGTCCGCACCATCCACAGTCTTCTGGACGTCGCGTTTGTTTCCCCCGGGCGTCTCATCCGCCACAATGCAAATCGGGCGCGAGGATAACTCCCCGCGCCCGTCAACGCCCATATCGGCTGCGTCGCCGCAGCCGCGGTAGCCGCAGATTAACTGTCCTTGCCGGCCGCCTTCAACGTCGCCTTCGGCTCCACCACGGTTTTGTCACCCGCCTTGCCCGCATCCTTTTCCGGTGCAGTTGCCGCGGCAGGCGCCGCCGCGCCCGTATGCGCCGCCACCGCCTTGTCACCCTCTTCCGAAAGCAGCGCCGCCAGCATTTGCGGATTTGCATCGCCTTCCACGTGGATGTTGAGGTTACGCTGCGGGAACGGGATGGCGATCCCCTCTTCGCGGAAGCGTTTCAGGATYGCGATCCTCAGCGCGTTTTTCACGCCAAGCCCATTCGAAAGATCGGCGAGGTGGAAACGCAATTCGAAATCCAGCGAGAAGTCGCCRAAACGGAGGAATTCCACGTGCGGTTCGGGGTTGCGCARTACGGGCGGCTGGGTGCGCACCAGTTCCAGCAGAATATCCATCACCTGCTGCGGATCGGATTCATAGGCAACGGAGACCGGAATTTCCGCWCGCATRATACGGTTGCGGTGTGTCCAGTTGCCGACCGAGGAATTGATGAATTCCGAGTTCGGTACGATGATCGACTGGCCGCGGAAGGTTTCAATCTCGGTCGCGCGCACCGAAAGCCGCTTGACGGTGCCTTCCGTCGTGCCTGTCACCACCCAGTCACCCACCTTGAAGGGACGTTCGACCAGCAGGATGAGGCCGGAGACGAAGTTCGAGACGATGTTCTGAAGGCCGAAACCGATACCGACCGAAAGGGCAGACGCCACCAGCGCCAGGCTGGAGAGGTTAAGACCGGCGGAAGAGACGCCGAAAATGGCCGCAACCGCGATACCGAGATAACCGATGCCGGTCTTGACCGAGTTGCGCACGCCCGCATCCACCTGCCCGCGCGCCATGACGTTGTTGTCCAGCCACTTCTGGAACCAGCGTGTGATGATRTAGCCKATGGCAAASACAAGGACGCCGCCGAACAGGCCGATCAGYGAGATGGAGGCATTGCCGACGGTGATGCCGGTCAGCAGACGATAGGCCCAGCTTTCGATATCGCCCGGCTGGAACCCCCAGGAAAACAGGATGAGCGGCACGCCGAAGGCGAGTGCGATGACATAGATGCCGAGCCCCGCCGCAAGACCGGCCTGATCCAGCGCAACCGGGCCGAGACCGTAGCGCCGCCCGAGATAACGACCGGCCAGGGATTCGGAAAAGGCGCCCTGTCGCGAAATCGCCTTGCCGGAAAGAATGCCGATATACATCGTTGCGAGCACCGCACCGGTGGCGACGATCTGCGTGGCAAGGAACCGCGCCAGCCCCACATAACCCGTCAGACAGGCACCGATCAGAACAAGCCCGCCGACCCTGAGCAGAATGACCAGCCAGCGCGGCAGGCGCTGGTTGCCGGTCTCGTAGTCCTGCCCCTCACCGATCACCGGGCGCAGGAACGACACGGTGAGCAGGATGATGCCAATGATGATGGAGGCAATGAAGCTYTTGGCAACKGTGACGATCAGCGGCGAATAGAGCGTCTCGCTGATCGTGCCRAACAGATAATCGAGACCGTTGACGAGCGCCATCAAAAGCACGGCCGAGGACAGMGTGTGCGCTCCGCGATTGGAAACCTGCAACAGACGCCATTCCGGCTGCGTCGGCGCAAAGATAGCGTAGCTCAGCCGCGACACGAAATAGACGAAGCCCGTAACTGCCATGGCCCCGAACAGGATCGGCGCGATATCGGAACGAAGCACGTTGAAATTATCGAGGAAAAATGCCGAGGTTACCAGAAACAGGAAAAGCGACAGCGACTGCACCATGGTTGACCAGAAGGCCACCGAAAGCCGCCGCAGATAGGAAGGCTCGCCGGAAAAGGCCCGCCTTTCCATGCGGCTGCCGAAAAAGCGATAACCGCCCACCAGAAACAATAGCGCCGCCATGATCGACAGCATCACTGCCCCGAACATCGGCAGGCGTTTGTAGTTCCAGACGAAACCCGCCCAGCTGCTGAAGGCGTTGTTGAGATTGGTCAGCTCGCTCACGAAGGCGGAAGAGGCGTCGCCCAGCGTCTGGGAAGAGACTTCGGTGCGCTTGAACAGGGTCGCGGCAAAAAGCGCCCGCCGAACTGCCGTTATGTTGTTGGAAATCTGCGCGGCGTTGGTGGCAGTGCTCTCCACCTCGCCGGCAATGGCATTCACCTCGGCACGCTCCGCAGTCAGCCGGGAGCGCTCCTCCGTCACCATGCTCGCTTCGGGYGGCTGTCCTTCCGCCGGGGCAGCACCAAGCGCGTCGAGACGCGTCTTGATCTGGTCCAGGCGGGTCCGCAACTTGGTGTTGGCGGCGGCAGCATCGGCTGCAATGGTATCGGCGCGTCCCTTCAGGTCCACCAGCTGCACGTCATCGCTGCCGCCCGCCTCCACCTGTTTGGCGATTGCCGAAATATCGGCCTTCCATTTTTCCAGATCCGTGCGCGCCTGCTCGACGATGGAAGCCTGGATAGCGACTGGTGCGGCCGCTGGCGCATCCTGCGCCGACGCCAAGGTTGCGGACGACAGAAAGCTGCCAAGGAGGGTGAATACCGCGACCATTATCGCAGCCATGGCGGCCTTTCGCCGCCGGCCGGATAAAGGCCCGCCGAACATCCGCCTACCGTCAATCATTCCGCCAAACATCAACCGCACATCCATGCCTTTCATATCTTCACCCAGCATCAGGCTATTTATCGCCTGCTGCGCGGAAAACCACCCGCAAAAAGCGAGGTTTTCGGGAGTTTACCTTGCTTTTCACCCGGAGAATCATCACCTTCAATAGTGCAGCAATCATGGGAGGAAATCATGGAATCTGCTGGTATTGGCTGGATCGCAGCTATCATCATCGGTGGTGTCGCCGGGTGGCTCGCCGAACAATTCATGAAAAGCAATATGGGTGTTTTCATGAACATCCTACTTGGAATCGTCGGCGCCATCGTCGCCAACGCCATTCTCTCGGTATTCGGAATCGTTTTGACCGGATGGATCGGTTATCTCATCGCCGGCTTCATCGGCGCCTGCATCCTCATCGTCATCGGCAGAGCCTTCCGGCGAGGATAGCAAAAGACAAAAATCCGTAAAATCCCGGTTTTCCAGCGTTTTCCAGCGCGACTGAAATTTTTTTGTCACAAAAATCGAAGAAATTTCATTTCCGCGCTGGACAAGCCGAAACTTCCCCTTTATAGCCCCCCTCACACCGCCACACGGTGTCGGTCGGGTGATTAGCTCAGTTGGTAGAGCAGCTGACTCTTAATCAGCGGGTCGTAGGTTCGAGCCCTACATCACCCACCAAAAACCTCATCTCAAAGCATTGAATATCAAGCGCAAATTGAAATGAGCGATTCTCGCTACGGCGAGCCAGTTTCCAGCAAATTGGAAACCGTTTCCAATTCTTGTTCCGTTCTGTTCACAATATTGACTCCGCACATCACGTGAACATATTAAGAACATGCTTAAGAGTGAGATCGACCAAAACTTCGAAAAATGGTGGGAGACTGTGAGGGGCGCAACCGAGCAGGACAAAGCCAGAATGCGCCTTGCTTTCGTCGCCGGTTGCCAGTTTGTCGAAAGCGCCAAGCCGAAGACATATCGGTTTCAGTCCGGGCGTTGGATAATCAACGTTCAAGCGACATCAAAACGGGAGGCCAAGGTAATTGCCTCTGCAAAGCTCACCCAGCGCGCCACCAAGCTGCAGGCTTCACCGCCACCCGGCGGATGGAAACTGCGGGAATTGGAGACACATCAATGAGCGACCAGAACAACAAAGCCGGCGACGGCATACATGAGAACCACTGGTGCGAGCACCCGAACTGTTCGCGCTGGGGAAGTTTTGGATTCAGCCGGTCGAAGGTAGACAAGCCATCGTGGCACTGCATTGAGCATTACCCGGAGCGGGGCATGTTTAAATCAGCCTCAGCCTCCCGGTGACAGGCGCTGACGCTCGAGGCGGTCTATCCTCTCCCGATTATCCAGAAGGATGTCACGGGGCGTGTAGACCGACGCTGAGTTAGCCTTCTGCTCATCGATTTGCTTCTGCATAGCATCGCGAAGGTCCTTGATCGATGCCTCCATTCTGGCCCGATCCTCAGCGCCCCGCGCAGTGCGCCATTCCATTTCCTTCTGCGTCACCATCCTGTCGACCACAGCGGTGATTGCCAGTTGCGATGTCTCGGCATTCTTCGCCACGATCAGGTCGAGACGATCCTGCCCCTTGCTGAGACTGTTGTAGAAGAACGCGCCGCCGGTCGCTAGAACCGTGAAGCAGACACCGGCCGCCGCCCAGATAACCGGCCACTGCGTTTTGCTCGAGTTGCGAAGCTCATTCGACAGCTGGGAAATGCTGGTGTTGATCGTCTGGAACCCGGTGTTCATGTTCGACCGGAGATCGACAATGTCCTTGCCCTGGTTCTCGACCCGCTCGGATAATCGGGCATATTGGGCCATCGGATCGAAGCCGTTGCTGCTCATCTCTTGGTTTCCTGCCATTATCCCAGCCTGCATGCGAGTGTAAGAAAGCCCCGGCCATAGGTCGGGGGTGATGTGTCAGGCGAGCAATGCCGCAATCTTCGGCGCCACGAGGGCGGACTTGAGCTGATAGGCTGATGCCGTCTGATGCAGCTTGTCCGACGCGAAATAGGTCGTGTTGTTCGGATCGGCCATTTCGGGGATGTTGGCATAGTCAACCATGTCATCAGCGAACGTCGCCCAATTGGCGCGGATCTGCGAATTGATCGACAGGCGATACGTTTCAGCCTGCGCGGTATAGGTGGCATCGACAACCTGGGTGTTGATGGTCGACGTGATGACCTTGAGGCCGAGGCCGCGCAGATAGTTGCAGTAGGCCACCATCGCGTTATAGATCGTCGTGTCGGTAGAGCCGGCGCGCAAGTCGTTGATGCCAGCGTGAACCCGCGCAACCCGCTTAGTGAGTTCTGGATAGGCGCTGATCAATTCGTTGATGCGGTTGCGGTCATTTGTGGCGTTGAGCGCGGTCAACGGTATAGATGGCTGGCCACAGTTAAATATTGCCGTGTCGGCCGGGTTGCCGAGCGCACCGAAAAGCTGATCCGGTTCCGTGGCAGTCATGCCGAGACCGGCAGTATAGACGGCAACGCTGCCCTGCCCCGCCGTGATGCTATCCCCGATCATGAAGACGCCCTTGGTCTGGCCAAGCTGAAGAGCCGCGACGGCTTCAAGGGATTTGCCGACCGACGCCATTTCAGCCGCCGTCAGCGCGCGCGGGAAGATGGCAACGGCCATGATCTCGCTGTAGCCGTTACCGTTCTCAATCGTGCCGCCTGTGAGCGTGCCGGCGCTCAATCCACCCGCCACAGTCTCGATGACACGGTTATTGTAAAATTTCACGTCACTGGCGCCGCTGGAATAGCCCATGATTGCTACGCCGGATGTCTTGGGCGCGCGGCTCTGGACTTTGGAGGCGTTGCCATTTGCAGCGTCAAGGATGCGTGCGCCACCGCCAGCCGTCGCCGTGTCTGGCGTCGTGGTGCCGTAAGACAGCGTCGTGCCCATCCTGATCCAGTAATAGGAGGCACGGGCAAGATGCGGGCGGAGAACCAGAAAAACCGAATGGTTGGCGCGATCTACAGAAAGGCCGGATGGAATGGTGTACTGGATGTTGGGGCCGCAGGTTAAGGGCAATGCGGCGCCGACGAGCTGCGACCGCTGGACGAAGGCGCGGGAACCATGTGTGGCCTGCACAGGATCAAAGGCATTGCCTGATTGGTCGAACGGAGTATCAACGCGGGCCGATACGTTCTGGCCGCCGACGTAGGTTTCAATCGCCGCCAGATCCAGCCGGTTGTTTGCGTCCCAGCCGAAAGTCTGTGGCGTCGTGGGGTTGGCGTTACGCGCCACTTTCGCGGCACTTCCTGCCCAGCCATTCAGGCGAGCCGTACTGATGAAAAACAGCGGCGCGACAGGAAGGCTAACCGGGAGCTTCGGGCCGCCCGGCTTACCAGACACCCCGAGAGACAGGCCAAGTCCAAGACCGATCATTGTGCAATCCTCACCAGCATTTCTGTTTCACGCCATGGGCGTTGTGTGACGCGACCTGGTTAGCGAACTGCCGGTCGTCCATCGTGATCTTCACGGCGGTTTCGAGCGTCGGCGTCAGCTTGCTCCAGCCTGCGCACACATTCGACACGTTGGTCGTCTGGCAGCCCGAAATGAGCGCACAGCTCAGCAGCAGCGGAAGAAGTGATTTCCACATTGGTTTCGTTCCTTGATTGAAGGACTTCGACGGTCTTTGCCAAAGCCTCTGTGGCGGCCTGTGAGCGGCCTTCTCGTTTGCCAAGCCAGTAGGAGCCGTAAGACAGCAGAACCGCGCAGAGAAGCCCACCAGCAGCGATTTTCAGCCAGTTGGGGATGAGTGCCCACATCACGACTTGACCTTCTGCCAGATGCCCCAGAGCGTTAGCGACAGGATCAGAACAGCAACGACAACACGCGCCCACTGCCCGCTCGTCAGTTCGTCGCGCTGGCTTGAGACAGCGTCAACCACATCAGGGATTGCGGGACCGATCGCAGCGCTGGCGCCAGCAAGGCCCGTACCGCCGATGACAGCCACGTCCTTCTTGGGGACGGCGCGAACAGCTTCGACGGTGTTGCTGGAAACGAACTCGCCCTTGGCCCAAAGTCCAGCTTCGGCAGCGCGGCGATTGACGAGGCCCTGCACGCGCTTGCCGCCGGCGTTTACCCACTTCATGAGCTCGGCCGGCACAGCGTCGTAGTCGCCAGCGTTGAGCTTTTTCAGAAGCGTGGACTTGTGGAGTGCCCCGGTGTTGAAGTCGAATGAGACGAGAACGGCGAACTGATTGTCGCTCAACGGCACCTTAACCAAGGAATTCACGCGGTTCTCGAACTTGCGCAGATCATCCTTCAGGATGTCTTCGGCTTCCTTGTCGCTGATGCGCATACCTTCGCGGACACGCGGGATACCGGCCGCCGTGGTGTGGCCATAGCCGATAGTCCAGATGCCAGCCACGTCGGGATATGCGACGAGCCTTTTGCCTTCCCACTGCATGATGTGCGAAAGCCCCGCCGCGTTGATGCGTCGTGCCATGGGTGTTCTCCTGATTGTGGGTTATGGGTGCCGGGTTCACACTGACAGCACTAAAAAAGGCCATCCGAGCATCGCGAACCACAGGTTTTAAGTCTTGCTAATTCAACTGAATGATGCACTGTTGACGGCAACCTTGGAGGGGGAAGTTGCCATGTGCAACGTGAATGAAATTGCTCGCTATTTGTACGATGCCGGCGAGGGCGGCAGTATATGTAATGAGCTACGAGATATTGATGAACGTGGCTTTGGCCACCTGTCTTATATCCCTGAAGCGAGGGATTGGAGTCATATGGGGTTCGTAGTTAGAGATGGTGCTTTGGTTTTCAGCCATATTCAGTTCCGCAAAGAAGCCTCGAAGGAATACAGATTTGGTCGGTGAACCCACCTTAATCCATACACTCCAAGACATTTCCGACACACTTGACAGAGCTACAGAGTTATTCGCCAAGAACGGACATGTCGCTGGGTTCGACTTTCTCAACTCAGTAAAATTTGTCCCAGATGGGTCGTTGCCGTCAGACCCGTTAAGCCCAGAATACAAAAACTACATGCTGGATTTGTATAAGACTATTTCAGGAAAGCCCGGCTACGATCCAGAGTCGTTCGAAAAAGCAAACATTTCCCTGAGCGACGCGTTGATCAACCCGTGGCCCTATCAATCAAAAGATGCCGCTGTCGTCGGCAGTTACTTCATGGGCGTTGCGCACCTAACTAGGGTTCTCGGTATTTTTGGTTGTAAGACCGTATTTGAGTACGGCACAGGATGGGGATATACCGCAACAATGATGGCTCAAGCCGGGCTGGCTGTTACAGCTTGCGATATTGAGCCTGTATTTTTAGACCGCCTAACGGCAATCTCAGCCACTCAGAATATTCCTTTGGCGACCTTTCAAGGTCGCTTTGGCGACATACCTGATGGAAAGAGATTCGATGCATTCGTTTTCTACGAATGCTTCCACCACTGTTTTGACTTCATAGAAGTAATCCCAAAACTCAAGGCGGCTCTTAATCCCGGCGGGAAAATTCTCTTGGGAGGGGAGCCGATGCTGGCTAAAGACGACCCAGCGTGGTCCTTGCGAACCGACGGACATGCATTGTGGGCCATTCGGTCGCACGGATGGATGGAGCTCGGCTTTCGGGAAGACTTCTTGATTGACGTCTTCAAGTCGAACGGGTTCACATGCACCGCCCACCCTTGCGAGGCGTCAGGGGCGAGCGGCTTTATATATGCGTTTCATCTTGAGGGTTGAAAGCTACGCTGGCTGATTTTCTTGGTGCTAGATTTTGTAGCGTTTGTTACCCCACCAGTTGCCAGTCTATATATGAGGTCACCGCAACGATTGTCGCCGAAGCCGAGCTGGTCGTCTGGGCCCACTGAAAGGCAACTTGACCAGCGTTCGCACCATTACTGATGCGCGCCTCAATTTCGAGTATCCCTGTTTGGTTTGCGCTCCCCGCTATATTTTTCGCCGCTGGATAGGCGCTGCCATTATCGGAATCTTCTGTTGAAACGACTGAGGTTCCTGGCACTCTCCACGTCTTGTCGAGGCGAACCCAACTCACCGCAGGCCCATTTAGGCGCCATGAAAACCCTGCCGCCGCCGGCGCGAAAAACTTTATGACAAAGCGTGCGACATAAAAGCGGTTCGGTTCTACCGGGAAAACCAGGCCAGAGTCGTTTTGCAATGTTGTGCTTGAGGCGCGAGACTCGTCGCCAAACTTCGTGATCCTCTCGGGTTGGCCGTCAAATGTATTATATCGGCCGCCGCCGGATAGAAGCCAGAAGCCATCACCTGGCACGTAATCAATAGGCTGGTATTGGCTGTAAACCAGGCCTCCCAGCGTTGCATAGAACCTGTGGCCCGTCACGTTGGCTTTGTTCACCCACGTCACGTTATTAATATAGGCTTGGGCACCCGCGGTGACAGAGACGAAAGCCGTGAAAGCAAGCGGCTCTTCAAATGTCACTGTCTGGTTATGAATTACCGTTATTCCGTTTGACTGCGATCCGATGTGAAAGTTCGTCGCGCCTTTGGCAACGGAATAGCCAGAATCGGCGTAAGTCCAGCCAAGATGCGTGGTCGTGATGTGGCTGCCAGTGCACTGGCCGAAGACCAATCCAGCGAAATGAACGGTTGCACCATTGTTCAACAGGCAGTCAAAATTTCCAGCGCCGATTGTCTCAAGTCTGAAATTTTTCAGCGTAAACTGGCAGATCGAATGGCTGCCGTCCACGCCTCCTGTGCGAATAGCATGGTCTCCAGACACCCGAAGTATCACAGCATTATGATTGCCCGAGTTGCCTGTGATGCTGACACTATCAGTGTCATGAATGCCAAGCGCCACACTTGATGCGATGAGACCATCAGTATGAACGCCGTCCATCAACCGAATTTCAACTTTGAACCCGTTCAGATCAAGTCTGTCACAAACGAAATCATAGGCGTGCTGAATTGTACTCCACGCGCTACCAGTATCCAATCCGCTATTGGAATCACTTCCTGCGCCGGACGGCGCCACGTAGTAAGTTCGGTTAGCCAGAAGCACTTCGCGCGATCGAAGCGCCAACAGCAGCGCCTGTTCAGCGTCGTCGCCCTGAGAAGCTGTCGCAAAATCTTCAATACCACTCGTTGCTGCCGTGCCGAGTCCGAGGTTGTCTCTGGCTATTTCGGCGGTATCAGACAGCTCAGAAAGATTGTTGGCTGTCTTTAGAACGCCGACGACGGACGCGGAATCCACGGTCGCCGGGTTCGAGAGAATGTAATTTGTCCCGTCATACCAGAGCGAATGATCCTGCCCAGCCAACAGATCGCCGGGGATCAGCGCGACAACGCCAGCCGGACCGACCTTCTTGATTACACGAGGGTTTGTGTCACCGAACTTGAAGGTTGGCGATGCAGTTGTGCTGGTGCGATTTACCCGAACCCGGATTATTTCATACAGATGGATGAATATCGTTTTCCCTTCTGGCGTCACGACATAATCATCGCCCGTACCGGACGTCTGGTAGACAGGGTTCGACTTGTTCCAGAAGCGCTTGGTAGCTCCCATCATCATGCGGCCGATAGTTTCGATCTGCGCAGGAAGACCGGGGGGGAACCCATCTGGCGCGTTTTCGGCGTTACGGTCGTCTCGCTCTGACCAGTTGTCATCGGCTATATCGCTCATGCAAGGGTTCCTCTATCGTCAATCCAGCCCAAGGTTGACAAGACGTTGAGTAGCAGGGTGCCACCGAAACTCTGGACCTCGAATTGGATTTGGCTATTG
Organism: Agrobacterium sp. MCAB5; assembly: GCF_052114365.1. Lineage (NCBI taxonomy): Bacteria > Pseudomonadati > Pseudomonadota > Alphaproteobacteria > Hyphomicrobiales > Rhizobiaceae > Agrobacterium > Agrobacterium sp. MCAB5. The sequence goes on along the minus strand of NZ_JBFREP010000004.1, from coordinate 325,834 downwards.
GTGTTGGTGAAAAGACCGCCGTTCACAAATGCCGTAGACGCCTCACTGGCTGCGGTTGTGATAGCAACCGAAACCGGCAAAGAGCCAGCACTTGCGATCCTCGTCTGTATGTTTCCAACAGTGTTTTGCTGCTGGGTTATCGTTATCTTGGGTTGAATCCTGACGCCAGAAGGGACAGTAAGAGCCAACAACGAAGACGCGATGCTTGAGGTGCTGTTGCGATCAATCGGGTAAGTGGCGAGATCAAAATGATTTTCGTTCTGTGTAAACGCTAGAATAGTGCCGCCTTTACGAATAATCGAACCGATGCGCCTTTTCCGGTCATAACTTGCCGGCATCGTGGGGGTCGTTGCCGAGAGGCTAAAAAGAGCGTCCACGACACCAGTATCGGATCTTTGGATGATCCACACGTGATAAGTGGCATCGATCAGCGCGCCGGTATCAAGGCCCCCGACTGGTACTGTTGGGGTACCGCCGGCAGCCCACGGTGCATCCAGTCGCTTCCCTAGAGATGATGACAGCGTCATGAGTACAGGAAGAACAGCATCGCTGGCGGCATGTCCCGCCGCGATGTTGATATCATTTACCGGATCTGTTCCATTGTTCGAAAGCGCTAAGCCGAAGATGTAGCCTGCAAGATATGATCCCGAAGCGGTTGATGGCGCTATGCTTAGTAAGAGATTGAATGCGGCCAATGAGGCAGAATACTGGATGAAGTAGCTGTTCCCAGCGACGATGTCATTCGCCACAAGAGCAACCGGGCCGCCAACGCTGTTTTTGACAACGGGAATTGGCGTTGAACCACCAATAGATATCGTAGTGGCACCGGTATTGCTCAGACCGGCGATAAAGGAAATTATCTGCCCATCAATGAAGCTGAACTGAGCAGCCGTGAGCGTCTGCGCATTCGACGCTCCCGAAGACGTGCCGCCAAACGAGACGGAGCCAGAGTTTGGCTCGCTTGTCTCTTGGTCCCATATCAGATTTCCGGTCGAATCCTTGACGATCTGTCGGTAAGCACCGGAGCCGTAAATGATCGCACGACCCGAACTGTCCAGCGTGACCGGATTGGGGTTAAGGATACTTTGGCCGCTGTTTTGCCAAGTGTCCTTCGGTGTCGTCGTTCCGGGGATGTAAAATGAAACTTCACCTCCAGCCAACGGCACGCCGTTCTGGTCAAAAAACGTTGTTTCACCCGTGGGCAGGATGGTGGCCATGGCTTCCTCAAAAGAAAAGGCCGCGCAATGGCGACCTGTCACTGGACTTTCGGATCATTTTTGCGCCTAATGGCGGCGGTATCCCCAACACGACTGGATCATGATGAGGCTCGTTCAAATCGCCCTGTGCATCGCTGGAATGACCGGCTTCTGGTATCTGATCAAATTTCTGGTCAACGGAATTTCCAACGACTTTGCCTATGGCTTCGGCGCGGGCGTTTTTCTCTTCGTCTTCATGTTCTGGCTATGCGAGCGCTGGGGGGTCCTGTTCGTGGTTGAACCCAGCAAGGGCGAATGGATCCCGTTCGACCGACAGCAGCGCCGGCCGAACAGCGATTTTTAACGGTTCCGGCGCTGCCCGTTGATGAGCTGGTTCGCGCCGGGTCCGCTTGTTGACAATAGCCGGTTGGCCGCCGGCCCGAGAATGCCCCCGTAATCACGACCAGTGCCGAGAGCATCCTTGAACCGCGTGATATCTCCGCTGATCGCCTCTGCCATCAGTCTGTTACGGGCGATATCCCTTGCCTGCTGCCCTGCCTGAACGGCCTTTCGGCCAAGAGAGAGGCCAACACCTGCAGCAGCGCCTGGCAACCCTCCCACCTGAAAGCCTGTAAGGCCAGCCAGAGGCGTGGTGATGCTGATACCCGGCTGAACCTGCGTCACCTCCGTCAGCTTGTTTACGGCCTGTCTCGGGGCTGTCTGCGATCCTGCGAACAGCTTCGCATTGGTCTGGGCAATACGCTGCTCGTCCTTCAGGGCCTGCACCAGCGTCGACGTTTCTTTTTTGCCAAGCAGTGATTCCAGACGAGCGACATTGAAGTCCACGTCTGCAATCGCCTGCCCTTTTGCCGCAGCATTCCGAACGCTGCTCACAGTTTGGTCGACAGCCACTCGGACGCCAGTCTTTGCAGCATCCAGTTCGGCAGGCGTGGCGTTCTTCACCCAATCTGCCCAATATTCAGGGCGATTTTCGAGTGAGTTCTTCGTCGTGCCGCCCTTGAACACCTCCAAGCCTTTGTCAAAAGCATCCTGGATAGCATTGTCATCCGCAAACTGCTTCTGTGCGGGACGGAACTTACCGCCGGTAGCGTCATCAATCTGAGTGATGAGCTTCTGGCGAACATCCCGCAGGGCATTGGCGACAAGCTTGTCCTGCCCCGAAGCGGACTTCGCCAGTGTATCAGCCTCGGCCCGTAGACCGGACTGGATCTGGTGCAGCCGTTCCGCATCGGTTAGCACTTCATTGCCGTTGGCAAGTTTTGCCCTGACACGAGCGAGAGCCTGCTCTACCGGACCTTGAGGAATATCGCTCGCCTTGCTCACCACGCCATTGATGCCGGGAGAAATGGCATTGTCGATGCTTTCCAGAACCGGCGCCACATCGACCGGTTTTGCGCCTGTCAGGGCATCCCCGAAGGCTTTCCGCGCGTTTGCAGAAGTCGTCTGCTTCAGGTTGTCGAGATAAAGCTTCACGTCTGGCGTTTGCGTGATCGCGGTATCGAAGGCGTCTTGAACCGCGCCCTTTGCTCCACCCAACCTGTTTTCGACCGCCGAATTGAGCACCGATCTCGATTTTCCGCCCTGATTGGCGAGGTTCATCGCCATTTGCTGCAGGTTGGGATCAATGTCCATCGGAGACAGACGAGGATTCCTGGCGAGTTCAGCGGCGATATCATCCGCAGATGCTCCAGATGACGCCAACGCATCCCGAAGGTTGTTACCTGCGGCACCAGTGGGCGTGACGTTCCTGAACATCCCAGTCAGCTTGTTGACGCCTGCACCGATCAGTTTCCCAGCCAAGGGGGCACCTGCGCCAAAAGCACCGCCTGTCAGAGCCCCCTTTCCCGTCTGTTCGATATCGCCGCCGGAACGCACAGCGCTGTCGGCGCCACCGATCGCCGCACCAGACAACCCACCCAGAAGCATATTCTGCCCCAAAGATGCCGTGCTGGACGCGCCCATGAGCGCCGGCGCCGCTGCTACGACGGGAGCCATGGAGCCAACTCCGCCGACGATGTTCCCGGCGACACTCGCAATAGGATGAGCGTTCTGCGCCTGCTGAGTGATGCCCTGCGCCTTGGCAAGGTTATCGCCATAGGTCGTATCGGGATTGATCACTGTGGACGCAATGGCCGCGCCACGCTCGGCCGCACCACGAAGGACAGGCCCGGCGACAGGGACACCTTCAAGCGCGCCGACCATACCGGCGCCGACAGCACCCTGCGCCCCTTCCAGACGTTTCTTCTGATCTTCCTCGGCGAGCAGCCTCTGCCCTTCCTCGAAGGATACATGCCCAGAGCCGGCAGGAAGTACCTGTGGCGAGGCTTGAGTAGTATCAAGCCCCCACACCTTCATTAGGTCGTCAGGCGCTCCAGCGGGCTTCCCTGCGGGCTGCGCTGGGGTCGTGACTGCAGACGGTGGTGAGCCAGCATCAAGACCCCATGCCTTAAGCAATTCCGCCGAGTTATCCACCTGCGGCGCGATCGGCTTCATCTCATAGAGCTGCTGGGACTGCTGCTGCTCGTCCTGCTGGCGGCGAAGCGCTGGGGGCGTGACCAACGGCGTGAAATTGGGCTGCTGCGTGCTTCCGGGTGGCGGCACATAGTCTGCCATCTGGACACGGGCTTCTGGCGTTTTCCCGCCCTGCGCTAGAGCGTTGACTGCATCAGCGGCGCCGACTTTCGACGGCGATGAGTTGTAGGCAAGCGCCGTGTTCTGGTCGAACTGTAAACCCGGAGACGTTTTCCACAACGCCGCCTGCTCCTTGGACAACCCTTTGTCCCAAGAGCCACCGCCCATGCCGAGCTTGTCGCTTCCGCCGACGTCGAAGTGCATGAGGTCCATCGCCCCATATTTGCCCTTGCTGCCGCTGAAATAGCCTCCCCACCTGAAGGCGTTGCCAAGCTCTGGATATTCCTGTTGCTGGATTTCGCGGGCCGCATGAGCAAAACGCTGGTAGATCGGGAAGGCCGCCGTGTCCTGATAATTGGCCAGCGGCTTCCCGTTTTCATCCAGAATACGAACGTCGGTAGCCGCGCCCTTGCCATGCAGCCTTTTGTCGCCGGGGCGGAAGCCAGAAAAGGCTTCGACCTTTAGGCCGGTCGCGTCTGCTGCTTTCTGGAGGATGTCGACAAGAACGGGGTCAACCTTATCGGCACCGCGCGCCACAAAGTTACCGACCGCGTTGAACTCACCAGCCATTTATTATCCACCATTGTTGACGGAGGGAGGGGCAACGAGGCCCAGAGACGTTGCATTCTGGAGAGAAGACAGAAATTTCTTCTTGTCGCCCTCAGACAGTTTTGAGAAATATTTTGCGCGGTCCGATGGTTTCATCAGGTCGAAGCCGTATGCGACCGGGTCGTTCTGAGCATTCCATTCCGTTGACCACTTTGCGTAGGACGATTCCGGTAACCCGGTCTGCATGAATGCTCGGACCTGACCATTCTGCATGCGCCGCAGCGATAGCGCCGTTTTGACAACATCCACAGCCGCGGCATTTGAGATGCCAAGACTCGGGTTTCCGGCAAAGGCTGCTGCGAGTTTGTCGTTCGTGCCGGTGTCGCCTGCGCCTCTCGCATACTGGACGAGATACTTACGCGCCTCGTCGTAGTTTTGCAGTTCTTCGCTTGGGTTGATGACGCCCATCGATGTGAGAAACGATTTGATTTCCTGAAGCTGCTCAGTGCCAGGACCGGTTCCGGTCGTGCCGAGGGCTTCAAGTGCCGGCAGTGCTTTCTCAAGCGGCAGAACTTCCTGCTGATAGGTGCGCTCACGCGCAGTATCATCGGAGTAGCGGTCGGCTGACGCCTGCGCTGTTCGGGACTGGGCCTCGATCTGCCCTGCGGCCGGAGACGTAACAACACCAACGGATGGACGCTGCGGTTCCTGCTGCACTGGTGCGAGATTCCCGCGTTCCACGGGCTGCGGCGGAGGCGCCAACATATTGCCTTGTGGCGCGGGCTCTGGGGTTGCTGTAAGCGGATTGACGCCTGCCTGTTCCAGTATCTGGCCCTTTGGCACCAGAACCGTGCGGCCTTGGTTGTCTGTGGTCTGCACCAACTCGCCGCGCTGGGCCGGTCCAAGCGTCTGCTGAATGGGCGCTCCAATCGCTCTGACACCTGTAATCGGGCTGATGGTTGCCGGTGTGATGGACGAACCATTGTCGACCATCGTGGGCGAGCCATAAATCTTGCCGAACTGATCCGCAGCACTCTGGACGCGCACGTTCAAGTTCTGGAGGTACTGGGGGATATCCGCGGGATTTGGCGGAATGGCCCCCATTTCCTCGTTCGCCATCTCTGGAGACAGGATACCCTGCTTGATCAACTGCTGCGTCGTCGACTGCAGGATCCCCGGACCTTCCGCAGTAGCGATCCGCGGATCCTGAGCAAGGGAGCCAAGCGTCTGTGACAGAATGCCAAACTGCTGGTGAGCGAGATTGACTTTCGCCTGCTCGGTATCGATCCCTTGCCGGGTCTGCTGAAGCTGCAAGAGCTTGTTCTGCTCGGCAAGGTTTTTGATTGTGGCCGTCGTGCTGAGCGTATCAAGCAGCGCGTTCGGGTTTGCCTTCGGATAGAAGGAAGTGTCGACCTCAGCCATACATGCCGCCCTTCGTCAGATAATTGTAACCGATGTACGAGTTCACACCGTTGCTGAGCGCGTTCGCAGCGCCATTGATGCCAGCTGCCTGAGCGTTGCCGCCCTGAATAAGGCTGTTGCCCACGTTCTGCCCTGTCTGGGTGGCGTAGGCGCCGGTCTGCGCCGCAGCACTTTGACCAAGGGTGGATACGCCGAGAAGGCGGTTATAGGCATTGTTCTGATTGGCAACGTCTGTATTCCACTTCGACAAAGCATTGTTGAACTGGTTCTGATACGTGCTGTCAGCCAAGCCTGTCGCGAATGTCGCGGCTCCCTTCAAAGCGGCGCCAGAACTGCCGAGGCCACGTGCGGCAGCGCTGTTCTGGACACCCTTCATTCCTTGCGCCAAATTGAACTGATAGCCGGGTGTTTTCTCCAACGCTGCCTGGTCCATCAGCTGCAATGGGATTGCGGATGTCAGCTCATCCATGCGACCGGTGAGTTTGTTCAGAGCGAGCTGTCCAGCCTCGTTGTATGGCAGCAAATCCTCACGGGTCTGCTGATACATCGCCATCTGTGAATCAGACGCTTTCTCTGCGGCTTTCGCCTGTTTTTTTGCCCCGATAACGGAAGCGCCCGCGCTGGCAACCCCGGCGACGGCTATTGCTGCTGCTGGCATGAAATTACCTCCGTCGATTGTCCGTCTATGGACACGAGCGATTGACCAATGGCGAGTACCACAGGGCTTGCAGAAATGACGTTTGATTGAGCAAAGCCCGTGAGCCTCGCGAAGCTGTTGAACAGCGCCACGCCTTTCCCAGATTGCCCGTGAGAGGCCATTGCGATAAGCGCCCCTACATGTCGGTGCAGCACAGGGATCGATGGTCCACCGATCCTCTCGGCTATATCGGCTCCAACCGCCTCGATACGAGGAGCGGACGATATCCACGACAGGACGTCCCAGCGGTAGAACTTTACACCGCCAGCGCATCCTGACTGCGCCTGCTGATCGTCCAGACGGTAAAGAAGCGAAAACCCGGCAAGGCGGGTCAGTGCATCGGCCGCCACATTCCCATCAGGTACCCGCGTGACGATCTCGACGCAATCGGTTCGGGTAAACATCCAGTGTGCCGCATCGCGCAGGCATCTGACGACGTTGCGCCCCCTATGCTCGGGCAGGAACTGAGAATGAACCTCGTAGACGCCATTCCCTCTGTTATGCAGAAAAAACCCGCCGCCCTCCCCCATCAGGAGGAAGTTCAGCGGGTGGGCAACGGCGTCCGACAGATCAACCGGTCCTTGGTCCGCAAACCCCACATAGGGGCGGACCTCAGGGTGATTAATGACAGCATTAATTCGTTCCGCCGAGAACTCCCGCCGGATGCATAGATTTTCGTCAATCATGCTGGTTACCCCGGCAAGAAGTTGATGGTCGGGGCGACAGAAAACGAAACGGTGACCGTATCTGCATTGAGCATCGGAATGACGCGTGATGTACCGAAAGGAACCGAAACTCCAGCCCGGGTCAGTGTCACCGACGTCAGGGTGCCCCCAGAAATCGACATGGTGCCGCGCTGGCTAGCCTGGTAGGTAACTGGCGATGACCCAGCGGTAACCGGCGCGACCGCGCCAGCGAGTGGTATGAGGGCATTGAAGAACCTCTGCCATATCGGCGTCACAAGCCCGTTGCTTGAGATCGGCTGATTGGAATTTGGAACAACCGGATCAATCACGTTGCGCACCTCTGAGCCGTCACCCACGCCCCGTTCAAACTGGTGCGGACCGGAGCCGACCACGACAATTCAAATACCCGGTCGCGCGCATAACCAAGCCTCTGCCATTGCGGCGTCACCAGATGTTGACCACCGGAGCCCATGGACTGCGTGACGGCATTTCCGAACGATGCGCCACGGTTATCACTCCACCTGAGCGAGATGATCCATGGGTTGGTCGTCATGTTGCCGCCGGTCTGACCAACCTCGATATCTGCGATAAACTGGTTGTACTGCATGCGCCGGCCGTCATTCACCAAGTGGGGAAACGTCCTGACGCGCGGGATCGGCACATTGCCGTCGAGGTAATAGTTTTGGTCGTAGGCATAGAGAACACCGTTCTGGTAGTCCCCAACGAGAGACTGTCCGTAAGCATACGAAAAGCAGTTGCCACGGTGTCGGCTGAGTTTCCCGTTACCGTCGATCGAGGCGCGCTCATGCCACTGGCCTGTCGCCAGTTCGTAAGCCCATGTCTTGTTCGCGTCTGGGAAGGACAGGACGTAGAACGCATGCCCGTCGATCTGATGGCAGTAGCCGATGGCATCCGAAATCGTGGCGTATGACTGAATGTCGGCTTCTATCGCATGCGTCGATATCCGCTTGACGCCGTAACCTTCCGTTCGAACAACGACCGCCTTCCCCTGCCGGTCCTGAGCAAGCCAGAACAGATAGATATCCTGTTGCGTCAATGAATACGGGGCAACGCAGCCGTGGTCGCAGAAAGCACCCTGAATTCGCCCGAAGGTGAAATCGGCCGCGCCAGTGTTTGCCCAAATCTCGGCTGTCAGTTCACCGATGAGCCACAACTCACCATGGATTGCCGAAACAGCCACGATATCATCAGCCGATCCGGTCTTTGCCGCTATGTCAAGGGAATCGAACGCTGTGCCGCCGACGAGCATGGCATAGGTGACATTCGAGCCGGAAATGTAGAACTGCGCCGTGCCGGGCCGGTTGAAGATGAAGAACGTATCAAGATACGTGACCCACGCCCCGCCGTAAAAATTTGTGGCGCTGATCGTCCCGAATGTGCGCGGCGCCATGTCGATCGCATAGGAAACGGTTGTTCCGTCCACGATGACGATTGCCAGCCCGTTATCGGAAAAGATAACCGGTGAGTTCGCCAGCGGAATGGTCCCCAGAGCCGACCAGACGAATTGATCAGAAACAAAATATACGATGCTCTGCATGGGCGCGTTCACGACCACATAGAGGTCACCATTGGTGGCACGATACGAAGCTCGCACGCGGCCGATTGTGGGCGATTGCGTTACGATCCGCAGCCCAGGGGTCGGGTAATGTGTGACCGGGACAGGCGGCGATCCTTCAGGTGGGTTCACCTCAGGGTAAAGATTGACGCACCGCTGCGCAGCCGCGATCAGGCTCCGCGATTGATACGCGCCGCCCAGAAGTGGAATACGAGCCATATTCAATCAGACCTGTCGCTGAACACGTTGTAGATACCACCCCGGATCAGATCAACCGGCATTTGCAGGCTGGGGATCTGGGCGTTGGCGTTTTTGATCGTCTCAAGAGCCTTGTTCGCAAGAACATTCAGTGCCTGATCAGGCGGAAGCTGGAACATGACCTTGAGGCGAACTGCAAGGTTCATGCGAATGGCTTCCTCATATTCCGGTGGCAGAACGACCTCATCCGTCAGGTTGGCGAAACTCGGGAGAACCGCTTTGAGAGACAGGTGAATCTCGTAAAGGTTCGTCGGGATCGGCCAGATGAAGATATTGCCTAGCGGATAACCGGAATCGTAGAAAAGCACGGCGGGGAACGACTGCATGGCTTTCAGGGATATCTGGTTGTAATCCTGCCTCGACGTCAGCACCGTCAGGGGGTAGTCGACCTGATTGCCGGGAACGCCAACGTTCTGACGGAAGAACGCCGCCTCGACGCTGTCCGGACGCGGATAGACCAGATCACCGCCGGCACCAATCGAGTATGATTGAGAGCCATCGGCTTGAAACGCCACATCGACCAGATGATAGACGAGCCACCGTCGGCGCGCCCACTGTGCCAGCATGGCGTTTAACCTGCGCAGCGCATCGTTCGCGTCTTCTGCAGTCGCGGTCTGACCTACGCCGATCGCGCCCGCGTCCTTGAGGGCATCAATGATGATATCGCGGGCTGTCGACATTGGTTCACTTCACGGTTTTGGTGGCTGCACGCTTCACGGTTTTGGTGGCTGCCGTGGAGCGCAGGGGAAGTTTTGGAGCGTCGGTCCACTCGGAAGTGACCGTTTCCTCTTCATCGGCGTTATGCACGGTGAACATCGCGTTCGTTTCCGGGTGATAGACTGCCTTCGGATATTCCTGAAACTCGGTCATGTGTCCTTCCTTCGCGAATAGCGGACATCGGGTTGCGCGCCGCCCCACTCAGGGCCGAGCGCTTCTTCTTCCTCGGGGCCTTCCACGTCCTGGCTGTCACCAGTGGTCCGGTGATATAGGCGCTTCGGGTAATCGGGAGACGCGGGGCGACCGCTAGACCGCCCCGGCTTGTTGAGCTTGAGATAGATCGTCGGCATGGCCGAGCAATCAAATCTTGTCAGCGATGATCGACGCCCACTCACCGCGCGGCCAGGTGTAGCCGTAGATGACGTCGAGGCGGGTTGCGAGCTGGTCGGTGCCAACCACGTAAGCCGTGATCATGCGCAGCGAGATGCCGTCCTGAGACCGGCGGGCCGCTTCATGAACGCCCTTCGGAAGAACAAGGTCGGCCGTGGCAAGCGTGACCGCTTCCGGGGCGTAGGCGATGTTCTTGCGATAGACTTCGTTCGGCTTGTTGGCGAGGCGGACAGCCGCGCTGTTGGCCGGAGAGGCATCAACAGTCTGGTACTGCACAGCGTTACCGCCATTGGACGGGACGATGGCCGGATAAACCGGGATCGCCGTTGCGCCGCTTGCTACATCAGCCGTCACAACGAACTGACGCAGCTTGCCGGTGGTCTGCTTCGTGACACGGTTGACCATGAAGACGCCGTCGATGGTGATGATATCACCCTTCTTGAGCGTGCCAGTGATCGCATTCGTCACGACAGTGTTGCCGGTCTGGCTCGCCCCATTCACAGTGCCGGCTGTGAACGAACCGGTGGTGTGCTTGATGACGGTCTGGTCCATGTACCAATCGAACGACAGAGCGTTCTTCATGGAACCGGTGCGGTACTGCTGGGAGATTTCCTGCGACGGGTTGAACAGACCGGAGAGCGTAGAGACCACGCGAGCTTCGGTGTATTCGTCCATCACCACCTTGCGGCCAGGCATCTGCGGCGCCGAGTTGGATTCCAGAGCGGCTTTGCCCTGAAGGATCGTATCAGCGGTCGGGGAGATGATGTTGCCCGAGCCATCGACGTTGGATACGAAGTTGCAGACACTGCCTTCGACGCTGCCCATGACGTTCAGGGCAACGGCGCCAGCGAGGTTGTTGACCATGGGGGCGAGAACGCGATCCGCATAGTCATCCAACTTCAGAGTGCGTTCGGCGGTCGAGAACGACACGTCGACACCCTGCTGGGTGGAGAGGGTCAGGGAAGTGTATTTTTCGGAGGTGTCCTGCGCCTGGAGGGCCGTGCCGGTACGGACGGTAAAGTCGTTGGGCAGACGGATACGCAGGGAATCACCAATCTTGGCACCGTCGACGGCGAACTGGTCGTCGTACTGGGTGTTGATGTTCTGGATGAACATATTGGAGTTCTTGAACAGCGACACAGCGGCGCGCGTGATCATGTCGATCGTCAGAATTGCATTTGACATTTTCCGGGTTCCTTGGAGCTTCGGCCGACTGGCCTTTGGGGTTAGCCACAGTCCTTTCGCTGTGGCGATTTGCGGAGCCCGAGACCGCTTAAGTGAAGCTGGGCGGAATGCCTGGATACGGACCAGTCACCGGAAGCCCTGATTTGCCCGTCAGGTCGGGTCAGTCTGCACTGGGGCGCTTTGTCGCCGCCCCTTGTGTTTTGCGGCTTCGCTGCGGTTGGGTTCGCGTGGACGTCGCAGCGATAACGACCACGTATCTGATTATCCGCGGTTCCGCTCAGAGAACCGCTTGAGGAATTCACGGCTCCACTTGTCCTGATCCGCGTCAGGATCTTCGAGGACATTGGATTCCGTCGGTTTGCCGCCAATAGGGTTTACCGGCGGCGGCACCTTGGAAACAGGCTTCGGCGTGGGTGTATTGGGCTTCGACAGCCTCGTGCCGAGCTTCGCGATCTCCAGCGCCATTCGAACCGGAGGAAGAGACAGGATGCGTTCGGCTTCGTCTGGATTGCGGCCGAGTTCTGCGAAGACTTGGTGGCCATTGTCGAGTTCCGTGATCGCGTCGAGGAATTCAGGGCGGCTGTTGATCTCATGCCCGAACGCCGTCACCAGAGTGTCACGCGCATCCACGAAGTCAGCGATTTCCGCAACGCCCTTTTCGAAAACGTTGTTGCAAGCCGCGTTGCGCCTCTCGGCTTCCTGCCGCTGCGTCTCTTCTCGACGGATTTCATCACGGGTCTGCCTGCGAATATCATCGATCGACGGTTGTTCCCCGCCTTCCTGCGCTTCCTGACCAGCATTATTGCCAGTCCGGTACTGAGAAAGCTGGGCCTCGAGCTCCTGCGCTCGACGCTCTGCATCCCGGCGCTTGTTCGTCTCTTCGTGGATACGTTTCATTTCCCACGATAAAGGCTTCTTTTGTTTCGGCTTTTCTTCGGCCTGCTCCTGACCTTCGGCGGCATTCCCGCCGCTGTGTTCACCGCCCTCGCCGCCTTCTTGGCCAGCTTCGGCGTTGACTTCTTCATGCGTATTATCCGCTGCGTTCTCCGCACCGGTATTCGCTGCCACAGCTTCGCCTTCAGGCTGGGCCTGTGTGCCCATCTGCTCGATATCAGACATATCTCACCATTTCGGTTAGCCCTGCGAGCCGCGCAGGTGCGGAGCCACGGTTACCCGCCGTGTCGGGATTGGTTTATCAGCCGTCGATAACGGCGCACTTCTGGCCGGCAGATGCTGCGAAGTCGCACGTCGTGCCGTCAACGATCAGCCATGTGGTTCCGGCAACAGCGGTCGGGCTAGAACCAAACGTCACCCAGACGTTGTTGCCGGAAGCCGTGATGGACCAGTAGTACTGCTTGCCATCAGAAGGTACGGTGACGCTGGGAGATTGAGACGACGCGCTGGATGTAACGGTTGCCGATGCTGTTGCATTTGCGTCCGCAACAGGCATCACGGCATTGAGGCCGGAGCTTGCCTTGTTGCTGATGGCGGATAGAGCGATGCCAACAGTTGCCATTTACTTGCCCTTCCCGCACAGGCCGGAGAGCTTTGCAGCCTGCTCCTTCGCCATAGCGCTGACGTCGCGCATCAGCGATTTGTCTTTCTTGAGTTCCTCGGCGCGCATGATCGTCCGCATCGCATCCTCGGTCTTCCACCGCTTCTCGTCGGCCATTGCTGGGCCGCTGACGCTGGCAGGCTTGGGGGTGGGCTTCGACACCGTCTTTGGTGCAGCCTTTGCGCTGCCAGCCGCCTTGGCGACCGGCTTCATGGATGACTTGTGGCTCATTGCAGGTTCCTCAATGAAAGCTCGGGCGTCTTCTCGCTTGCCCGGTCGTTGAACTCGGTGATGGCGTCATAGATTTCTTGCTTGACGTGCTCTGTGGTGCCGGGCAGCGCCATCACGCCCACAAGGCTATCGATCGCTGTCTGGATGTGATCCTTCCAGTGCATCCTGACGAACCGTCGCTGTGTCCCGGCCTGAGCGCGGAACTGATCTGTCCGGTTCATGTCATAGAAGGCGCCAGCGATTTCCTTGGCGGTATGCTGGATGAGTTCCGGCACTTCGCCGGAGCGGATTTGCAGAAGCATTGTTGCGACCTTTCGGCTTTACGCCGCCTGTACGGGCATCTGTGGCTGCGCCTGAGGCATTTGCATGCCCTGTGGCTGCTGTTGGTCTTCCTCGCCTTCTGGCGCGCCTCCTGAGAGCATTTCAGCCATCAACTGCATGAATACCGGCCTGATCTCGTCGGGCGAGATCGTGGGGCCGCTATTGCCGATTGCGGTAATGCGCTTCGTTTCGGCCTCGTAAGACCTGATGTTGTGGTCAGCATCCTTGTTGGTCAGCTTCTCTTGCAACGCGGCGATGGCGTTCTGCATCGTCTGCATCTGCTGCTGCATCTGCTGAACTTCTGGAGGCGGCGCATCGCCCTTGACTGCCGGCGGGATGGTGCGTGCCCAACGCTCAGCCAGTTCATCAGCCAGCGGGAAGTCGGCAGACTTGAACATCAGGTCGCCGGCAACATTCATGAATGCTGGGTTCTGCGTTGCGATCTGCGTCATAGCGTTGAAGGCTTCTTGACGGCGCGTTGCGTAACCCGGGCCGACATCGGAAATCACGTCGTACCGGCCGACATTCGGGTTGAAGATGGCCGCGACTTCCTCGCCTTCCTTCTTCTGCTCCTGGTATGCTTGCTCATGACCCGGCTGGATCTGGACTTCCGTCTTCTCCCCATCCTTGCCGATGATCTCGATCACGCGCTCGGTGTCGTAAATCTTCGGGATGAGGTCGATCATGATCTTGCCAGTGAAGCGAATGGCCGCGGCAAGATTGTCGATGAAGTGATAGGTCGCCCGGTCGCCCTGACGTTGACGCTCATTGATCGCGCGACCCGACACGGCGTTTTCGTTCTGTCCGAACTGGCTCTGGTACTGGCCAGATGACATCATCATCTGCTCTTGGCAGATATTCATGCCCTGGATGTAAGCGGAAGCCATCGTTGGCGGTTGCTGGCGCTGGGGCGCAGCTATCGCGTTGCCCTGTTCGTCCACCGAGTTGTACGGAAGTATGGCCTTGGCATCCAGATTGTTGCCAGCCCAATACTCCTCAAGCCCTTCGATGGCCTTTGCCGGAGCGATGTACGGCGACTTGCTTTGCAGAGCGACCTGCGCCGTGCCTTCGCTGGCCCAGTAATTGTACATCCGCTGGGCATCCTTCATCGCGCGGGTATGCCCCTTGCGATCGAGCTTGCCCTCAATGATGGTCTCTTCACCGACGACGCGGACGATCGGAATGTACTTCCCGAGCCACGGGCGCTCATCAATCACCTTCGAGCCGGCAATCTTGAACCATGTGATCTCGTCGGTGACGATCGGACGGGTGAGCGTCGTGTCTTCCTTCTCGACCAACTGGTAGATGGCTTTCTGTTCATCCGTCATTTTTGACTTGCGGACGATGATCTGTTGGCCAGCTTCGACATACGGAGGAGGCACGATGAAGGCACACAGCGTGTCCTTCTTCTGGTCCTTCCTGTAATACTCGGCAATGCGGATCGTCTCTTTGTCGAGCCATCCATCCGTGTTGCCAAGGGCGGGAGTCCCGATGAGATCGGCGTGCTCCGGGTATTCCTTCTTGAACTGGTCGTGCGGCACATCCTCGTAGACGATACCGAACCGGGCATCTGATCCATCCGCCTCGTTGATATGCGGGTCAAGATAGACCGAAAGCGGGTTCTTCACCCGACGGATGTATATCTCCTGGTCGAAGCTGTCGTCGGAAATGTAATCCGTCACGATGCGCCAGTAGCCTATGCCAGCCTGCACCTGAAAATCAGACGCAGTGTCGTAGGCGGCCTCCGCGTTGGACTGGTACTCGATGTGGCGAACCACGCCTTCCATAATCTGGGCAGATTCGTAAGTCGATCCATCGCCCACCGCGCGGATCGTCACTCCTGGCTTGTTCTGCTTGGCGTCATTGGTGATCTGCAGGTTATGCTGACGGGTCTTGTTGATCGTCAGCGTGGGCTTCTGCTGGCCGACGCGCGACTTCATCAACTCATCCGGCCACTGCCAGCCATTATCCGGGTCGGCGTTGGAGAACTTCAGGTCTTCCACAAAGCGTTTGCGGGCTTCGCTTTCCCAATCCTCGCAATCCTTGTGGCGGTCTTTTGCCTCCTGCACGATTGCTGCGGTATCGCGATCAGTCGTTGCCATTATCCCATCCAGCCTTGCGCCGCCGAGTGAGCGGAAAGATTGAGTTTCGGTTTGTTAGGAAGGGTGACCTTCGTTTTGGCCTGAACATTCAGGAGACGGCCGAAAGCACCGGACGAGGCGTCAACCTGGTCCTTGATCGATGCGCCGGGAAACATGCACAGCTCATCCAGATATTCTTCGTTCCATGGCCCGCGCAGCAGATAGACGTTGCCTGCCTCGCACTGAGCGGCGAACGGTTCTGCACGCGTCACCTTGTCACCGGACTCCGGCTGAGCGGTGACAGAGTATCCTGCCAGCATTTTCACGTAGTCCTGGGCCTGAACCTTGCCCGCCTGCCCGGGGTCTTGAGGCAAGGAGATGTAAACCCCGATCCCGTCGACCTCGGCCGTCATGGTAATCAACTGACGGACTGCGTGGCCTTCGCTTCTAGTCTTGGCGACGTGGCCAACAACGAAAGATCCGTCAGGCTGTCGCCCGAGCTTCACACCCGCCGTCCTTGCCGACGTGTTGCCCTTGCTGGCCGCCAAGTCCCAATGCCTGACCCAGACGGTGTCTTTATCGGCGCTATCAACGAACCTGTCAGCGAACCATTCACGCTTGAACATGCCGCCATCGCGTGGCGCCGGGCGCTGCTGGTACTGACCGGCCCACGCATACGAGCCCTTGCTTTTCTTGAGGCGCTGAACTTCTTCGCCCGGGAACCGCTCGGGGAACAGCAGTTCACCTTCTTGCGTCCGCGGATCTTCGAAGAACAGTTTGCCCTTCACATATGTCCGGCACGCACCGCCCGTCTTTCGCCCGTGGGCGTCCACCCGCTCGCATTCGAATTGCATCGGCAGGCTGAGGTGCACAAACCCTATGTCGAGTTCCAGCGCCACACCCGCGACATCCTGCGTGTGCAGTCGCTGCATGATGATGACGATGGCAGAACTGGTCACGTCATTGAGACGGTCAGAGATGCCTTCCCGGAAAATGCGAACTGCCGTCTGGCGCTCAGCATCGCTTTCGGCTGTCTCGGTCGAATGGGGATCGTCAACCTTTACCCGGTCGCCACGACCACCAGTCATTGAACTGAACGGTCTGGCTTCACTGAACCCGTTGCCCGTGTTTTCGAACTTGCCCTTGGCGTTCTGGTCATCACGTAGCTTGAGAGGCCAAAGCGCCTGGAACTTCTCGCTTTCGATCAGCCGGCGAAGCTTCATGTTGTCGCGCAGCACGTTCGGCTGGCTGTAGGACGTGGCCAGCACCTGTATGTCAGGTCGACCAATCGGTCCCCACTCCCAGCCGGTCCAGAAGACCATCAGGAGAGACTTCATCATCCCCGGAGGAACTGTCATCAGCAGGAACTGAATGTCACCGTCAGTGACCGCCTCTAGATGCTTGCACATTGCCTTGAGAGCCCATCCCATCTTGAGCGGGCGCGTCGGCTCCAGTACCGTCCAGAACTCTTCAATGAACCCTTCAAGAGACTGGCACTTGCCCCGGATGATTTCAGCATCTCTCGCGATTGTCTCGCGCTCGGTGTCCTTAGCCCTCCTCGCCTGCTCCAGACGTATCAGCCGCAGCATCGTCGCTGGATGCGCCGGCAAGCTTGGCGCAGAATACGGCGAAAGCTTTGAGCTCGTCATCCTCGAAACCTGTTAGATCGATTTGAACAGGACCACCATCGGGCCCGCTAATCTCTTGCGTGACTTTGCCGTCAAGCCTGTCGGCCACCTCTTTGATGGCCTGCACGTCACCGGCTACTGCCTTGCTGACCAAAGCCTCAGCGACGGCGCGCAATTTGGTTCCTCCGCCAGCATCCGAAGCTTCGTTGATCGCGATCCTCAGCATGTTGGCGAAAGACTTCTCTTTGGGAGGTCTGCCGGCCATATTAAATTCACCTAACCATTTGATAGATCAGTTTTTACGGCTACTGAAATCATTGAGATTTTGGGTTCGCTCTTCGAAAGATTGGAAAACCATTTCAAAACTGCTTTATCTGCCGCGTGGGTTTGGCGCATTTACCATCTTGCGCGCGATAGTTTTGTTCTAACGGTTTCCGGCTTGCGCGCTTCCTCGCCGTAATGAAGGGGGATCACCCCGGAGCGGCGACGATGGATCTCATCCGCGAGCTTTGCCTTGTCCCTCGCGCCGGAATGTCGAAGTCGGAGTTCTCCGCTCCAATGGACGCGCGGCATGTCGCCAGACCGCGCGCCTTCAGATTGGTATCAATACAGCAGCGCCACAGGGCCGCGTGCAGCAGTGTAGGTTGTCGGCGGAGTGATTGCCGCCCCCGTGCCAAAGGTGCCCGTTGTAGAGCCTGTGAGGACCGGTGCAGACGGTGCATTGTATTGAGCAAGGCGAGCCGTGGTGCCGTTGAGCTGGACAGCGATGAAATACTGACCGGGCTGAGCGGAGTACGGCGCCGTGAACGGAATGCGCTGCCAGCTGTTGGCCGTGCCGACGGTGACGCCTGCGGTGGCCGTGGTGGCAACCAGAGCACCGGTGGCGTCGTGAAGCTCAAAGATGAAGCTGTCAGTGCCGCCAGTCGCGCCAATCAGCGCCTGGATGCCTGTGAGGGTCTGTGCAACGCCGATCGATGTGCTGACATAGTAGCGGGTGCCGGCGACGGGTGTTGCGCTGACGTTGTTGGCCAACAGGTTCATCAGGGCTGCGAGATGCATCAGGGATACACCGGCCGAGATGGGCAGAGAGCCGTCGGTGCGGTTGGTATCGACAGGGAGAGTTTCAGAGCCATAGAGGGGGCCAACGGCGGGAAGGCCGTTTGTCAAAAGACCGGACATTGCTTTTCCTTTCGGTTGAGAAAATGCGCTTTAGCCGCGCTGCGTTCATCCGGTCTTGCCGGAATGAATAATTACTTTGGGCTGACGAATGTCATGTCGTGCTGCTGGCAATATCGTTTGAAGGCGGCCTCGTGCAGTTCGCCGGGGAGCATTTCGATGCTATGCCCAATAGTCCCTCCCTTCCACGATCCTTTGCGCTGTCCGGTCTCGCCAGAGAACTGGATATCGAGGTCGCGACGGATCTTCTTTCGGCGGAACAGCGAGAGCCATTTGAAATAGCCTTCACCGAATTTCCACTCTCGCTCCTCAATCACGGTATTGGCCGTGAGTTCTTCGCCGTCGAAGTCCTTGAAGGCGAATGTTGCCGATGGGCAGGTGTCGCGTGCAATTGTCCTGGCCATGAAGTCATAGGGCTCGCCAACAACACGCTTAGGCTCTGTCCAGAAGTGTTCACCCTTCAAGCCGTAAAGGCTGTGACGAATGAACCGCCACTGCGTCCACGGCAGGAAATATCCCTTGCTCTGCGTGGTGCTGCTGTCGTGCGTCTGGCGACCGAGCCTCAGGCTGAGATGCCCCTCATGATACGAGAAGCCATATTCCCGCTCGTCAAGCTGCCAGTACCAGTCACGGCCAAGACGCTCGATTGTGGCTGCATCCCAACCGAGTGCCGTCACCTTTTCCCTATAAGGCTTGATGATCTGCGGGAGTGCCGCAATGAAGGTGAAGCCCCATAGGCTGATACGCAGCCTGCACCGGCCGTGCTCGTCGTCATGGTCGCCGGAGCTGAGCATCATGGCAAGATGCTTGTAACTGCGGTTTCTTGCAAAGGTGAGAGGACCAAAATAATGGTCGTTGTCGCTCCAACGATTGGCTCGCATATTGAAATCCTGAATTAGGGTTGAATAATCACCTGACGCACTGGCGCTGGATAACCAGATATCCTGCGGTCTTGCGCTTGCCGTTCTGGTCGACCACCTGCCACTGAATGACGACTGGCGTGCGATCCACGATGCATGGGCGATTCGGCTTGATCATCGCGACGGTTTCAGACGGTCTATCGAGCCTTGGCAGATATGCGACCTGCTTTGCGTCAGACGGGCACCACAGCGCGAAGATCACGACAGCGGCCACTAGACCAAGATTGATGATCCAGCGCATCGGTGGCCTCCTATGTGCGAATACGGTCAATGTCTGGATACGACCACGAAGCCGTTTGTCATCGCGACCTGGCGAAGCGTCATTTCTGGACCGATCGCGAGAGGTTCGCCTTCGTCGTCAAACAGTGCTGATCTGATATCGCCGTTGTCGTTTATCTTGCCGATATATGCCGCGTTGGTTGGTTCGAGGAACCGGGTGCAGGCTTGCTCGCGGGCGTCGTCGGCAGTCATGGCTATTGCACCCTGCCCGGCCGCCGTGCTTTTCTGGATGCTGGCATGGGTAACCTTGGGGGATGGGATGGTCTGGGCTTCGGTTGTGTTTGGCGCGCTGTCGGCGGTCTCTTGGCTGCTGTCAGCGCTTATTTCGCCGGTCATGACGGCTAGCTATTGGGACGGACCGCCCGCGTCACTCGTGAGGCGGATGAAGCTCGGCTCCGGGCTAAATGCTTCCGGCGCGCTTTTCGGTTCAATAGCAGTTGGCCTTCAGGCCTACTCAACATATCTGACTATGTAGTGACCCGCTCTTGCTCGGTGGTGGTCATGGGGTGGCGACACCGATCAGCCGAAGGGAGCCATCTGGTTCACGGCGCAAGTGCGTCTCAACGCTGTAATCACCAGAACCACAATCCACGCCAATGATATTAGCGCCTCTCATGCGAGACCGGCCCTTGTGCTGCGCCATGCAGTCGGGCGAGCAATAGCGCCCTGTTAATTCGCGCCCACGGGCAGTCTTATCCGAACCGCAGTTCTCACAGCGCTTCATCGCTCTCTCCATGTGGGCGGGTGAATTTGGTTAGGCGGCGACGGAAGCGAATATCTCTGGGTCTGCCTCGACGCATCGGCGGGCGCGAAGCACGTTGCAAACCGCCACTGCGATCTGTTCACCCGTCATGCGCCAGCGGATATGGTCTGCGGCTTCTTCCATCGTGAATTTGCTGTAGCCCTTCACGCCGAGGCCAGAGCAGATTGCCTGAAGCTCTTCGCGCCACAGCATAAGCAGCGCGCCGGGAGGCAGTGTCGCTATCGGCTTGCGCCATGCATCACGTCCGCGCCAATAATTGGAGCACTCGACATGACCTTTGCGCTCAACCCTTGGGAATACCCAGGCTATCGCATCTCGGGCTTGCTTTGGCGGATATGAGCCAAGCGGCCCGCCCTCCAAGAACTTCTCATGAAGAGCGGCGTAGACATGAGGCGTGACCAGCGACATGGCCTTGATCTGGTCCGGAAGACGGTCAAGCTTGTCCTTGGCGCTCTTGATCTCGACGGCGGCAAGTGACTTCTCACCCACGGCCAAGACATCGATGCGATTGCCGAAGCTGGCGGCGTTGATCTCGTGGATGATCCGGCACCCCGGCATCATCTCGCGCAAACGCTCCACCACCGCCACCCGTATCTCTCCCTCTGCGCTGGATCGATAGGCTGGCATGCTCATCTCCTGAATTGGTTCAGCCCCACCTTGTTACGGGCGGGGCTGTTGGAATGCCCATCGGGCGAATTGCTATGCTGCTTCCAGCTTGGCGCGCCGTCGTGCTTCACGTTCGGCTGCCGTTGTGATATTTGCGGGGCTATTCATCGGCGCTGCATGCCGGTTTATCTCTTCTTCCCGCCCACAAACCGTTGACGTTATCGATTTGCATGAGTGTTTTGCCTCTTCGTGTGACACATGTAAACCTGCGCAATCACGCAAGATAATTGCACGCTTGCGCAACTTAGTTTCAACTTCTTGCAGCGTTTTTGTAATTTTACGCAATATCGTTCGTTTAACCCATGCATCTTTGTGAGGGCTTCGGCGGTTTCTGTTCTCGATGAAGCGCTTGAATTCCCATCCACGCGCCTTCACTTCCGCATAGGCAAGCAAAATCCTGCGGTCTTCGTCGTCAAAGATCAATGACACCCAGGAGAATGCCTCTTCCATCCGCCCGACGCGAGGCCTGCTGCACTTTGCTCTACGCTCAGTTATGTCATTGACTGCTGCGTGTCGCTGGCGGGTGATGTGGTCCTCTCCTGCGACAAGCTCGACAGTCTCGTGCCCACGGATTTCGGCACTGGTTGATGATGTTTCGGGCCATGCATTGCCGAAGAGTTTAGGACCGGTGGCGATGGGGAGCGCCATGTCTGTCTCCATGGCCTCGATTAGACGCTCAAGGATTACGGCCTGCGGTTCCGTTATCGACATTCCGATATCGGCTTCCCGAATGATGGCGCCATCCATGTCACCAGTCCAGTCTCGTCCGTCTGACTTCCACCCGCGCGGCTCGCCAATGCGGTTTCCGTCTCGGTCCACCTGGTAGCCGATGTAAGTCCAGAATTGATCCCGACGCCCGGTTGTTCTGTCGATGAGCTTTTCTCTCCTGACAATAAACACCCTGCGTCCAGCCATGTCGAGGTAACTCTGTTGCTCGGAAATCTTCATGCCGCGTGCTCCTGTTCAATCATAGCGTCGGCCAACAGCGTGCCGATCTTTTCCCATGTCTTGCCCATTCGCCCGTAGCTTCCATTTACGAGGCGGTGAGCGCGTTTCTTGATGTGGGCAAGGTCTACGCGCCCGAACTCCTGAATTACGTCTGGCGCCTTCCTGTGGGCCATGTGAGCCGATATGAACCGCCATACCGACAGGATAACCACGTCATCAAAGCAGGTTGGGTTACTTGTCTGAATGCAGCGGACCACCAGCCCTGTCAATTCCATGTCTCTTCGCATCAGGCGAGCCACTGTTCTGCCTCCATAGACGACGTTCGCCGGCCGGTCTTTCCACCCTCTGGCATCGGTATAAGGAAGAACCTTGATGCCGTATCCTTCAAGGAAGCGGTGCACGTTGATGCCGTTTGGCGACCGTGGGCGCTTAGCGATTGTCTCGGGGAACAGATCGGCTGCCGGGTGGCTGGTCATTCCGCCCTCGCCTTTCCGCCGTGAAGCGCCTGCCAGTTCTCCATCTCGGCTTCGAATGTGCCGTTGTCGATCATCGCTTGGATTTTGTTGTAGGAATGAAGCGCCGTCGTGTGGTCGCGATGCCCCATCCAGTTGCCGACCTGCGGGAATGAAAGGTTCGGCCTCTCCATCTTTATCGCATGGATAATCACCTGCCTCGGGAACACTATCCGGCGAGCACGGGACACGCCTTTAACTTCGGCCATAGAGACACCGGGAAAGCTTTTCAGCAATTCCACGGCAATCTCTGTCATGCTGCGGTCACGGGCTATCTCGACCGATCCTCCGGCATATGGGCAGTATTCGCCAACCCATGCGATGCAGAGGGATTTGAAGGTGGTGAAATGGAGAGGGATGATTTGGCCTTCTGGCGCGACCTGAACCAATCGTGGCTTTGGTATCTCTATCGGTTTCGGTGCGGGCGAAACGGATTTCAACCGCATTGCTTTCCGCACTCTATCCGCCTCTCTGGCCTTTGCTGCTTCGTGCCATGCTCTTTGCGATGGGGTTAGGGTGACGTGGTGGTTCATGGCGACACCTCGGCTGTCTTTGCAAGTAAAACCTTGACGGATCTGGCGATGGCATAGGGATCACAAGCGTAGAGGCCAAACTGCCCAATACGAGCGGCGTT
The DNA here is from genome assembly GCF_052114365.1 of Agrobacterium sp. MCAB5. Lineage (NCBI taxonomy): Bacteria > Pseudomonadati > Pseudomonadota > Alphaproteobacteria > Hyphomicrobiales > Rhizobiaceae > Agrobacterium > Agrobacterium sp. MCAB5. The sequence goes on along the minus strand of NZ_JBFREP010000004.1, from coordinate 302,792 downwards.
GAACTCAATCACACCAATTTTGCCGTTGATGAGGGCAACATCTATGATCGCATGCTCTGGAACCATCTCGGCAGCAATTCGCTCAACAAAGTCAGTCATTTGAAGCGTCAATTCAGACGATCGAATGGCTGGACCCGTATGCGTCGGCGTCAGATAATGCATTGAGAGCACTTCGGTGTTCAGCGGCGTCAGGTGAACGGCTACAGGCGATTGTGTGACAATCTCGCGGTCAATCACCACGAACCGGCGCTCGTATTTCATGTCTACCAGTTCCTGCACCATAATGCAGGGAGGTCGGTCTATGAAGGAATATGCCCAACCTTCGGTCAGCTCTGCCATGTCGCAACCGGATGGCAAGCGAACTGCCATCTTCTTGGTGTCTGTCGCCTTGAGGAAAACGCCGCGACCTGCCTTGTGAAGCCTATCCACTTCTGTCATCGCGTCGGCCCAGCTCATCAGTTTGAACATGCGTCGGCTGTTCGACAGGAAGGCTTGATCGCGCCAATAAGGCATCGAATCTTGGATTAGGAGGTGAGGTTGACGCACATATTCAATCCGCTTGCCCCGACCGAAGAAATATCCGTCTTGTGGTGTGGCTGCATCGAATGGCAGCAGCGTGATTTCATCTGCGAATACATCGTGCATCGCCTTCCACAAAGCGGCATCTTCGAGGCGCTCTTCCGGGTCTTGCGTATCAGTTAGCCGGTAATAGAGCTTCATGCCATTTCCCTCCGCTCAACGCTGATCTCTTTGCCCTTGCTGGGCTTCCTCTCGACAATCACCGACTTGCCGCCGCCTAGGAAAAGCTTCTTCGTCGCAGCCGCGAACTTCACTTCCTTCGAGGTTGGCCGTGGAGCGACGTTTGTGTCCGCCGTCATGTTCCCGTTCAGATGGTTCATAAGCGCGTCGTGACCAGCGTCCTTGGCTTCCTGCTGGTTTGGGAAGATGATGTCGTACCTGCCGTCTCGCAGAACCCGGTTCTCTGGCCAGATCGGGTCGCGATACCAGGCAATCCAGCCTTGGGGCGACAGTTGAGCACCTGAAGCGTATTTGTTTGTCATGCTGCGATCCAATCCATCTGCTTCGGGCCACGCATCGCGTATTCTGGCCACTGGTCTGCCATTGCTTCGGCTATGCCGGTGAAGAACCTCGATCGCTCTTTCCATCGGTCGGGACCGGGCGGCATGCGATGAACCCGTGCTGTGCGCCCTTCGACTATGTTGGTAGGGACGAGCGGCGGCAGGTTCTTGAGCCACAGGCATGTCCGCTTCACCTCCGGGTGGCCGAACTGCCAAGGCTGGACGCTCTGGGCGAAGTCCTCATAGTTCTCGATCCGCTCCTTGGCGTGCTTGTGCATCACCGGGTTCTCGATCGCGATACGCTCGATCGGCGCATTCCAGAAGGTGGAGAATAGCGCAGCGCCCTCGTCCAGCTCCGCCCACATTTCAGCCTCTGTCTTGCCGGGAGGCGCCTTGGACAGCCAGCGCACTCCGCTGTTGCAAAGCCGGGTGCATGGCGGATGAGCTACCATGAGCAGATCCCAGCCATCATTGAGCAGTTCGCGCGCATCACCGGTGATATGTCGGTTGCTGCCATCCTCGGCCGGCAGAAGGTCGCAGGACCATGCATCGTGGCCGCGATCGAGAAAGGCATTTCGGACCGTGCCGGAGAACTCGCAGGCGATAAGAACTTTCATCGGGTTCATCGCGGAAACAACTCCCTGCTATTCACTGCCTTCTCAAACTCCGGCCCAAAGCTGGTGCTTGAGCCGTTCCATTGGATCTCTTGGCGCCGTGGAAACTCGTTCTCGCGGGAAAGCGCCAGAATGAACTCGGCTTTGCCCTTGACCTCGGCCATGGTGTCTTCCCACAGGCGGTAGTCATCCGTTCCTTCCTCGGGCTCCATGCCGGCGACTGACGGGTAGGCCTGATGGACGATAATCATGTTGTCGACGTCCTTGTCGATGTTGCCGAGCATGCTCTTGTAGGTTGGCCGGCGGCGCTTGGCGGCCATGAGGCGATCGCGGTAGCTCTTGCCCCATGTGCCGTCATTGCTGTTCTTGTTGATGTGGGTGAGCGCGATGATCGGTATCTTCCGCTTCATGGCGATGTTCTTGAGCGTCGACGTGGCGCGGTTCGCCTTTTTGAAGTCGTCGGCGTCTTCCATCTTGCCGGTCCACAGCAGCTTCAGAATGTGGTCGACAACGAAAGCCTCGATCCCGTGTTCGCCCTGCAGCCGGTTGATACGCTCGTCCAGTTCTTCAAGCGTGATCTGCTTGGAAATGATGTCGATGAACTTGAGGCGCTTGATGTCGGCCCCTGCCCTGACCAGCTGCTCGACTTCATCCTGAGATACTTGGCCTCGCTTTTGGCGCTTGGCAGATATCCCGGTGCGTCTGGCCTTCTCGCGCATGATGATCTGATCGGTCGGCATTTCGCCGCTGAGACCCGCAATTGGGTGCCGCTCTGCCAGATTGAAGAAGCACTGCCAGGCTGCCGCGGACTTACCAGTCTTCACGTCGCCGCCGATCACCAGCAGCTCACCGGTGCCAAGCGGCCCCATGAGATTGGTCAGTTCGGAAATTCCAAGATCAAGACCGGCCACACGGCGGCCTGCAATCGCGTCTGAAGTCACGCCGAGTGTTCGGTCCACCGCGTCAAGAAAGCTCTCCTGCGGCTCGTTACGGGCCTGTATGTCGGTGATAATGGCAGAGAAGCGATTGCGGCAATCCGTGATTTGGTCGATGAACTCCAGTTCGTCTGCTGCTCGTGTCGCCGCACTTCTTGCATTGTCGCCAACCGAGATTGCTTCCCTACGGTGATAGTATTCGGTCACAGCGTCCGCGTAGTCGGGCGTGTTGATGATGTTGACGGCTTCTGCGGCTAGGTGAGCCAGATACTGCGACACCGACATGTCACCGATTTTGATCGACACCATTTCAGGCGACATGTGCGACCGGACGGTAACGGCGTTCGCATCCTTATTGATCGCCCGCAGCTTCAAGATGGCGGTGTAGATTTCGCGATGGATGCGCTCGTAGAAGTGCGACACGTCAAATGTCACCGGCACGCGACTTACGGCTTCGTTGTTCATCAGTAAGGCGCCAAGCAGAGCCTGTTCCGCCTCGATGTTCGCGGGGATGAATTCTTGGTTCATGGCGTTCATGCTGCCTTTCCCCGGTGTTTCTTGTTCTCGATCGGGATTATCCGGCGCTCTGCAATGGCAGCGTATTCCGGGTTGAGTTCGATCATGATGGATCGAAGGCCAAGCTGTTCCGCAACCAGTGACACGGTACCGGCGCCACCGAAGGGGTCGAAGACGATTCCCGGTTCGGTACCGAAGACCTCGCAGATCGGACCGCAATTATCCGCAGAGCCGCAGCAGGCGCATATCCGCTTTGGCGTGCCTGCCTTTATGCAGCGCTCAGCCAGTGCCGGCGGGAATGTGGCAAAGTGAGATTCGCGAAATGCTCGAGGAGATATCGACCAAACGTTGCGGGCGTTGCGGGTCTCGGAAGTGTGGTTGTCAAGAGCGGCGTCAAAGCTGCTGTTATTCTTGATGCCCTTCCCCGGCTCCACAGTCTTCGAGACTATGCGGTCACGGCCACGGTCAGCCTCAGACGGATTGATCTTATCCAACCTGCCCCAGCCAACACCTGTGTCAGATTTCTTTCTGGAGACAGGCACGCGGTCAACATTCTGACGGCTATTCGGACCGGGGCGACGATTGTGTGTGCCACCCGTGACAGGCTCCCGAATTGTCTCATGGTCATAGAAATAATCTTCGCCTTTGGTGAGAAGCCATACCTTTTCGTGTGACGTCGTAGGGCGATCATAAACCGATTCCGGCATTGGGTTGGGCTTGTGCCAGATGATCTCTGAACGGACGTACCAGCCATCATCCTGGAGCGCGATAGCAAGCCGGTTCGGGATCATGCAGAGATCCTTCGGTTTAAGAAAACCGCCGGCGACAACTCGACCACCTGTTTCCATCCGAGACTGCCTGTCGCTCACATGGAAATGGCCGCGTGCCGTTCGATTATAGTTGGGATCGTAGATCGGGCCGACCGTTGAAAATGGCTTGTCGCGAAAGGTACGGTCATCGCTTCCATCGGTTTTGTAAGCCTCAGCAGATTTACCATTCGGCTTGGCAGCGTAGCAGTCACCATAATTCAGCCAGAGGGTTCCGGCTGGCTTCAGCACACGCCAGACTTCTCGGAATACGTTGACCATTACCTCGAGGTGCTGCCCCAGCGTCGGCTCAAGCCCGATCTGGCCTTCGACACCATAGTCGCGCAAACCCCAATACGGCGGCGATGTCACCACGCAGTCAACAGAGTTTGCCGGCATGGAACGCATCACTTCGATGCAGTCGCCAACGTGGATGGTGCAGCGTCCGTCTAGTATCGATCGAGTATCGTGTGTCATGCGCCAACCCCCGCAAACAGATCGCCAGTCGGCGCGCGCTCGTTGCGCTGTTGGAGAAAGTCTTGGAATGCCGGGCGATACCGGCCCGCATGGATCTCGGCGCCTCTCCAGCACACTGCCAGAGCCGCAGCTTCGGCCGCATTATCTCGGGTGGCTTTCTTAGACGGCAGGATGATGCCTTCCAGTTCGCACTGCTCAATGGCGGCGCGCTTCCAGTCGTTCTTTCCGTGATTGTCGAGTGGGGGCTTATAGCCAGCGCCGAAGAACATCTTGCGCCAGGTAGCCGCACTGATCGTTCCCCAAGGCTTTCCCCAGTTACCAAGCGTGGCATAGACGGCGCCATGCAGCATGCAGGAGGATACCGTCGCGGCCGAACCCTTAGGGCTCATCTTGAGAGCTGTTTCCAGTACGATGAAATCCGGCTTCTCGTCCTTGATCAGCTTCGTGACCTTCAATCCCATTTGGTCAGCGCAGTATTCGATGGATGCCTTTGCAGGGAACTCCATCACGTCGCAGCGGATCGAAGCCAGCGCATGCTTTGTTTCCCAGATTGCCCAGCCAGCGTGCTTGGAGATATCGAGACCGAGAACTCTCATTTGCGGCGCTCCTTCACCGGTTCGGAGAAAGCTCGCTCTTCGGTCCACTTGCCCCTGTAGATGCGGGTGCGCAGCGTGAAGAGTGGAATACCGGTCTCTTTTGAGATGTCCGACAGAGACAGCTTCCGCCCCTGATACGTGAAGGTTGCCAGTGGGGTTGCCGTGCCGCGCTTGCGATCCTGATAGGATTCGACGTCGACACCCTGCAGCACATCCCGCGTCAGACCGCCGACGGCCACCTTGTCGATTATCGCCTTCACAAGAGCGGTCGCGGTGACGCCGTAAAACTGCGCCTCGCTGGCAAGCACGCTCTCTGCTTTGGCTTGGATTTTCACCTGAAGGCTCATGTTCACCTCGTGGAAGAAAGAACCCGGTGCGGGGTCCGCTTTGCATGTCTCGCACCGGGTTAGTTGGGCCAGCGCTTGGGAGGTCGGCTGGCCGGGGGAAAATCAAACCTTGGCGATGTAGGCAGACACCCAGACGTCAAGGAACGACAGGATCAGCCAAGCGATGGCGATGAAGGACCCGTATCGGATCAAGGTCTGAACTAGGATTTGCCAGCCAATGGTGTTGATGTTCGTGTTCATATTGGTCGACTCCGAGACTGTGCGTGTGGATGTGCAGTTCATGGTCTCAACCCTGATCCAGAGTGAAGGGATCACCGTCGCCCGCATCGGCGGCCGGTTCTTCCTTCGACTGCGCTGCATTGATGCGCGCCATGATGTCGGGGATTTCACTGTCGTATTCGCGCTTGCCGGCGTCGTATGATTCGAGCCAGAGCTTGTCGTCTACGGAACCGCCGTCGTAGCCGGAGACGCGGTCGAGGCCTGTCAGGCCAGCATGGAAGCCCTTGGCCTGGATCATCTGCTCGCCGTCGACGCGGTCGATCTGGGTCAGCAAGTCGCCGCCGGATGTTGCCGGGATGTAGCCGAGCCATTCAAGGTTCTCGCGCTCGCTCTTGAGCTTGTCGACGGGCTTCTGGTGATCCTCGGCATTGAAGGATTTGAGATAGTGGTCGAGCTTCTGCGCCGGGAAGCCGGAGGCCTTGGCGTTCTGCCGGTTCGATGACTTCTCGCCTTGCAGCGCCTTGATCTGGGCCGCTATGTCGCGGTCCTTCTTGTGATAGAAGGCGAAGAGAACGCGGCGCTCTCTTTCAGCTTTCGAATTGTCACCGATTTTTGCTGATGCTGTCATTCGCCTTCCCTTCCGTGTTGGGTTTATTGTCCGTTGTGGCTTTCCATCGCAGCCCGCACTTTCGAGCGAAGAGCTTCAATTTCGTCGCCAATATCCGTGAAATGATCGTCGCCATATTCTGCCTTTGCGCGCGCCATTTCCTCCTCCAACGACGCGATCTGCTGGGCGCAAAAGCGCAGATACGCGGCGTGAATGTTCTTGAATGCGTCGATGGTAAGAGCCTTGGCCTTACCGTTCCGGAGATGAGAGATTTGCCAAAAGGAAAGGCCGTATCTGCCGGCCAGTCGGCGCATGGCGTTATCGATGTCGCCGTTGCCCGATGTTTCCTTCTCCACCATTTTACGCACATACATTGTGGCGGCTGCCGTACTCATGATCTCTTTCCCTTGATTTCCCTGTTTATTAGCGATTGCTGTCAGTTCGATTTTGTCTGGCATGGAGCAAGCCTTCCTGCTGGGTTCTGGTAGGTTGAACTCAGCGGCGAGGAAGGCTTGGAAAGGAGCTACCCGCCGATTGGCGAAAGCCAGTAGTTGTCACGAGGCGTTCCGCCCGACCGTTCAGCCCGCCAGCCGAAAGGTTCGATAGCCTCGTTGATTTTGATGAAGTCGTTGCAGAGCGACACGAAAGACCAGATCGGTTCGGCCCGCCAAGACAGACCCGCTCTTGCCATAAGATGCTCTGCAGAAATTTGACCCGGATAAACCGCGCATAAGGCTTTGAAGACAGAGCCGGCGCGGGTGTCCGTCGTATGAGTTACCAGTGCCGGAAGCGGATATTGCTTGAGAGCTGCCATCACTTCCGCCCCACGAGAGCCGAATAAGCCAGAACAGTGGCGACGATGAAGACAGTGAAGACGAATGCCCACGCCACAAGGAGTTGCTGCTGTTCAGCGGAGAACGATGAAATCATCACTTCCTCCATCCGTAAGGCTGCTTGCCATTCTCGATAAGCACGGCGTCAACCTGCTTGATCAGGTCTTCCCGGCTGATGCGCTTCGGCACGCCCCGGAAGTCTTCCTTGTGCATAGAGTAGAGGCAGCGCCCGTGATAGGTCAGCTTGAAGCCGTATCGAGCCATGAGGTTTTGAAGAAATCCCCAATCGCTGGAGAAGCCGCGCTCGAACTTCCGAGGTTCGCCGTTCTTCTTGATCCACTCCGCAGTCATTGCGTTGATCGCGCTGCGGTCCTGGATGTGATGGTTGGGGGTTTGGAGTGATGTGTCCATCATGCTGCTACGAGCCTTTCAGCCTTTCTCACCTGTCGAGCCGAAGCCCAAGCGATCTGGCGACCGCAGCCTTCGCACTTAACGCGAGCGGCATGATTGGCCGGCTTGATTTCTGGCGCTTCTTCAAAGGTCGCCGTCTCCCCACCACACCAAAGGCAAGGCTTGAATGCACCTTTTGCTCTGGTGAGAGGAACATGATTGATGGGGAGAACGGCCATCATATCGCTTACTCAGCAGCTTCTAGCGGCAGGGTGTGGAAATACTCCGTGCAAGAAGCAGCGTACATTTCACCCAGGTTGCGGCCGTCGAGTACTGACCGAGCTTCATCGATCGCTTCTACAAGCTGTTCATTCGCAAGAACGCGGGCATTGAGCTTTCCGGTGCGCAGATCGCGCACTGCGGCGAGCTCCATGTCCGTTGCGCCGTTTTTGGAGACGTAGACATTGGTGACGCCCTTGCGAGCAACCGGAATGAGATCCCCTAGAGACTTCCAAACTGTCTCGATGGCATTCGCCCCATGGACCAGTTTCATTTTACCGATCTGGTTGAATTGCAACGAGCTGTACGCTCGCGCTCCCTTCGGGTTCATGACGTGGACCATGTCCTTGTCGAGCGTGCGGCCGTCAGCAGCAAATCGGTCGATCAAAGCCTTGACGATCTGGGCGCCGACGCTGACACTCACCTGTCTCGGGCCGATACCCAAAACATGCTTGTTCTTCTTCTGCGAGAAATCGGCCATGCCGATTGCCTCAGACCTGAAAGCAGAACGGAACTCTTTCTCACTAACTATGCGATTAGCCATTGTGCATGTCCTTCACAGATTTGAGCTGAGACATCACGGCATCGACCATGCCCATGTATTCAGCGATGAGAGTTTTGGAGGATCGCTTCACGATGTAAGCGTAGACGGCAGAGGGGTCGGCTTTCGCGCTTGCCATGGCGCGAACAGAACCAAAGAAGGCAACAGCCCGCTCGGTATCGGTAGCGACTTCATTGAAGTCAGCTCCAATCATTTCATCGCCGGTGGCGTCTATTTCTGCAGCTTCATCTTCGGACATCTCACGATGGAACTGGATGATGTTGCCGGTCTCGTTATCGATTGTGGTGATGTTCTTCGGCTTCCGAAGGTCTTCTATCTGGGCCTTGAGCCGTTCGATCTCGTCTTCGTAACCGGAACGGATGTTTTCAGACGCCTTGGCGACCTCAGCAGAAACTCTCTCGTCAATCGATTTGTTGAGAGTATCGAGTCCAGTCTTGAGAGCCTCCGCCTTTTCCTCCGCGACAGTCGCATCATGGTCAGCGAGGTCTCTGCCTTTTTTTGCCGCCTCGATTTCAGCTGTAAGCTTTGCGACCGTAGCCTTGGTGACAACCTCCCCGGCCTCAATCATCTTCTCGATTTCTTCTCGAACTTCGATAGGCGTTTTGGGAGCGGCGAGCTCGTAAAGGGCAGTAGGCTCCAAATCGCTCAGTGTGAGCGATTTCCCCTTGGAATAGCGAGCAACGGACATAAATCGCTTCGCCGTAGCCTCGCTCATTTGGAACTCGGAATTTATCCACGGGATAAATTTCCCGTGCCCGATGCTTTCTTTGATCGAGACCAGATCCTTCCCGATCTCGATGATGTCTTCCGCAGAGCGATGAAGCCGGAGCTTAATACGCTCGGCTGCTTCACGGGCCTTAATTGCTACCGGAGCCGGCACTGCGTCGTAATTGAACGACATCTGTTCGTTTTCGATGACTTTGAGCATCACTCAGCTGCCTCCGCACTCGCGAACAGATCGGGGCGAAGGACATCCTGCGGAATGCCCGTCACTCGGTTAACAGCACCGAGGCGCTCGGCAGGAACCTTGTCCCACTGCGCTACAGCGCCACGGGTGATGCCAAGTTCACGCGCCAGGCGTGCCAGCGGCATCCTGTCTCGTACTGCATCCATTCCAGTCAGCTTCTGCACTTCCACACTCCCTGTTTAGCGAGAATATGCAATATGTACAGTTTAACTAACATTCCGTCAAGCGCCTCTGATAGTGAGACTATCGAAGATTTGTACAGCGGGACCGAATATGTTGCCGCCATGGAACTGAATCAGCGAATTTTCACCGCTCGCGACAAAGCGAAGATGACCCAGCAACAGCTTGCCGACGCCGTCGGGAAGACGCGTGGAGCCGTGGCTCAGTGGGAAAAAGGCGATGTCGTTCCAAGGAGATCGACGCTTGAGGCAATCGCCAAAGCGACGAAAGTAAGTATCTTTTGGCTGGAGCGCGGTGGAGATGAAGCTTTTGCCGATTTAGGTCCGCAAGAGGCCAAACCAATGGCTGGGCTGCCGGTCGTCGGTGAAGTATCGGCTGGCGTTTGGCGTGAAGGCTCTTTCCGCTATGAGCGCAGATATGAACCTGTGGCAGCTTCGCCTGAATATCCTGGCTATGGACAAAGGCTCTACCGAGTCGTCGGAGACAGCATCAACCGAATCGCTGACAACGGCGAATATCTCCATTGCGTCGAACTGCACGCCGGCGGTCTCCAGCCGGAGCACGGCGATCTGGTAATTGTCCAGCGCATGCAGCACGGCCTTGCCGAGTACACCGCCAAGCAAATGATTTGGAAGGACGGCCGTTGGGTTCTTCGCCCGCTGAGTGACAACGAAAACTGGCAAGACGATATTGAACTTGATGGCGACGACGACACGGAAATCAAAGTCACTGACATCGTGATCGCGAAATGGTCACCGATTCCGCGCAGAAGCTTGATCCCGCGCGATAGAGATCCATTCAGATAACATCTCAGTTCAATAACTGATCTATCTCTAAGTTATCTGTTTTCTTCGATCTTGAACTTGATGAGAGGGAGGGAGACAGCAAAGCTCCCCCTACCCCTCAGGACCAATAGATCCCAAAAGGCAGGGAGAGCGTTTGCTCGACTTGAACCGTCAGGTCGGTCGGTCGATTTGCAGGGCGCCTCTCGGCTAACCCGTCCTCATTTTCTGGCAGCACAGTAGGACTTACGCTCCCCGCGCTTCGGGCTTCACCAGCCGGGGATTGCACCCGGTCGCCCGTCGACTGGAGAGACAGATACTCCTGTCGCGTTAGTTTTGTCTAGCCCAACTAAACTTTTTTCTCAGCCCCTCTTGCGCTCTGTATAGTTAGACTGTACAACTCTCCTCACAAGCCCACCGAATGAAGCTCCCTCGGGACGACGAAACGGAAGGGCGGGAACAACCCGGATGAGGATGGGAACATGAGCGTCGGACCTAAATACACAGCCTACCAGACATTGAAGCGCGACAACGCCGAGGTCCTCACATGGCTTGCCCATATCGGCAAGAAGGGCCGCCACACAGACGTTCTCTCCCTTTCCGTAGCCCACGCGACCGTCAAGCTGGTTGTTGCTGGACAGTATAGTGAAGGCGGCCAGAATTATTGGGACAGCCCGAAGGCTTTCAACGCTCTCCTCCTGAAATACGTCCACGACCATTTCGAAGAAATCAGCGCCGCCATCGTGTCCGACATGGAAGCCGCCGAGGCGAGAGCCAAAGCCGCCACCAAGGACGAGCTTCAAGCCGCTCTGGATGAACTCGACGCCTGATCCAACACGATCTCAACCACTGAGGATGAGCAAATGCCAATGGTAACGCGCTTCAACGTCGAAATGCATACCCGCAGCGGTTCTGCCCGTTACCTCACGCAGTTCGGTGACGGGATGGAGTGGACGTCGAACGGCGATGACGCTTTCGAATACGACGACGCCGAAGAAGCCGATGCAGACGCACAGCGTTACGGCGGCGAGGTGTTTGAGTTCCAGCGCCATGCACGTCGCGGTGAGATTGTTCTTCCTTCGCAGTGGGCCGAGCAGATTGTTCGCGGCGCAAATCTGCAGGCTGCGGAGTGATGGCTATGACACCAGATCGCAAAACCATCATCGATGATCGCAAGGTTGAGGAATTCTACTGGGGCGGCAGGATGGTTGTCTACATCGACAACCAGAAGACCGACGAGACTTACGAGGCTGCTTGCAAGCGTCTCAATCTCGAAGCCGGGGAGCGTGAATTTTCCGAAGGCATGATGCCCGGAGGGTTCAACTGATGAGCAACAAATACCGCGCAGAACAATACATCTCTATCAGCGCCAGCGAGAGCGGCACTGAGATCGAATTGCAGATGGTGGTGGACTTCACGGTACATCCCGGATCGCCAGCCACCATGATCGACCCGGCAGAGCTTCCTTCGGCTGAGGTTGATAACGCTCAATTCTTCCTGATGCAGAACGGCAAGCCAAGGCCCGAGCCTGTTTCGATGATGGTCTGGATGATCGACCGCTTTACCGAAGGCGAGGCCTTTCAGGAATGGCTTCTTTCCGAAGCTGACGACCAGCATCAGGCGGCACTCGAAGACCACGCCGACCAGCGCCGCGAGATAATGTGGGAGGATCGCCTGTGACCAAGAACACCGAAACGCTCGACAAGCTCTATCTCGAATGGAGCCAGTTCACCAAGGCTGAAACATCCAAGGAAATCAAACTTCAAAAGCGCATCGCGGATCTGATCGCCGTCTTGGTCGATTGCGAAGACTATTTCGACGGTCGCGCCGACGCTGATTGCGATCAGGACGGGTTCATACCCAACGACGAGATGCGGCTTCTCACAGCTGTGCGCGAGGCGCTCCACAGCGAGCCGTCAGCCGAATAGCCGCCCCGCATAGGGCTTCAGACAAGGGATAGGGAAATGGGAAAGCAGAAGAAACTGCGTGAAGCTGCCGCAAAATCAACGACACCGAATCCAGTAACACCGCTTAAAGTCGGAAGCCACACGTTCCCGGTTTTTACCGGTGCCAGTGCCGCGTTTGGTGCGCGCCTCAATGATTATCCGCCGATGTCAGCGGTTCCAGAAGTCCGGAAAGAGTTCCGGAATGCGTTCAGCACGCTGTTCTTTCGTGGCGGCTCTCTTGCCGACTTCGGCCTGTCGATCAAACCCGGGCTCGATCGCAATCAGGTCATGACCGCTTTGCGATCCCTTATGTCGTCTTTCGATCCCAAGCACGAGCACAAAGAGGCAGTTGTCGCTTGGTGCCTCAGTGAGTGGTGCGTCGAGACCCCCACCAAGTAACCACAGCACAGCGGGATAAGAAGATGAGCTACGCGAGCGAACAAGCGGTTCTCAACGGTCAGTGGAATGCAGCAGAGGCAGCTTTTCAGGCTGAGATAAAACGCCAGTTGCCTCACGTACTCATGCGCCCCGCTCTCATTCAGGACGGTAATGCATGGCTGGCCATCTACGGCGATTTGCCAACCGGCGTTGTCGGTACCGGCTCAACACCAGCCGAAGCCATGGCTGATTTTGATGCGGCTTGGACACGCCCCGCACGTACGCCAGCCTCCACCAACCCACCGGCTTTGTCAGAGTAACAACACACCACCCAGCGGGGTTTGTCAGCGTACCCGCGCATGAAAGGGCAGGAATAATGAGCATTTCAACTTTCGAAAACTTGTCCGAAGCCCCTTTTGCGTTCGGCTTGGAAGCCCAAGGCCACATCCCAATCGTTGAGGCTATGCTTGATGACGGAGCCGACTGGCAGGCGATCGGCAAGGCTATTGGGTGGGACGGTGACACTGCGGCGCAATATTACCACCGGTACTTGACCCGGCTCGCCGCGATGAAATGCGAGACCATTGGTGTTGAGGATCTTGAGGTCGGTTGCTGCCGCACATGCCGCGCCAGAGACGACATTTCCAAAGCCGAGAGGAGACCGTGATGGACGCTTTCTCCACCACCAACACACCAGAAGCGGATGACCCGACCGAGATTTACATCGAACTCCGCAATCTTTTTCGGAGGTCGGAAGCGTCTTCAAAGTCTTTCAACCGCCAGTTCTGCACCGTCATCGCCGTGATGCTCACCATTTGCAGTGTCTCCGCGTCCTGGGCCTTCGTCGGCTTACCGAAATACCAGCGCATGGCGCTTATCCAGCAGGAGAATGTCGCGTGGGCGAGATAATCGACCGGCCGGGACCGGAAATTTGGATCGGCGACGAGTCGGTCAACATCGTTGAAAATGCACGCAAGGCCATGGAGGCACGACAGATGGGCAATGCAGTTGAAATCCAGACGCCGCGGGATATCGCCAGCGACCAACCACGCGCTGCGATGACGCCAATGGAGATGGTAGGCCGCGCTCTCGAAATGGGCGTGTCAGCCGACATCCTCAAGCAGATGATGGACCTGCGCGACAGGGAAGATGCCAAGATGGCCCGCAAGGCTTTCGACACAGCGATTTCCCGGGCCAAGTCCAAGATGTCGCCGGTCATCAAAAACGCCACTGGTCACAACAACAAGCGCTATGCCGACTTCTCGGCAATCGCCCGCATGGTTGATCCGATCCTGTCGGAGTTCGGCCTGTCCTATCGCTTCAAGACAACCCAGATCGACAAGATCACCGTGACGTGCGTTCTTTCCCACGAGGACGGCCACTCAGAGGAGACGACGCTTTCCGCGCCTTCCGACACGACCGGAAACAAGAACGCTATCCAGGCAATCGGCAGCACGATTACGTACCTGTCGCGTTATTCACTGATGGCTTCTCTCGGCTTGTCTGCTTCGGAAGATGACGACGGTCGCTCCGCCGGCAGAAGCGATGATCAGCTTCGCACCATCACTCCTGAGCAGGTGAAGACAATCCAGAAACTGCTTGAGGAAACGGATTCCGACACAGCAAAATTCTGCGAGGTCGGCAAAATCAACTCGATCCCCGAAATGCTGGCCAGCCAATTCGATAGCGCCGTTCAGCTCCTGAACCAGAAGAAGTCAAAGCTCGGTCAAAGGATGGCATCATGATGCAGGTCTTTGACTTTGAGCAGGGTGAGGAGGAATGGTTCCTCGCCCGCATGGGGATACCCACGGCGAGCAAATTCGCCACGGTTATGGCCAAGGGCGAAGGAAAGACGCGCAGCGAGTACATGCGCAAGCTTGCCGGCGAAATCCTCACAGGTGAACCACAGGAAGCGTTTTCCAACGGCCACACCGAGCGCGGCAACGAGATGGAGGATGTGGCCCGGCAGACATATGCGTTTGTCGAAAGTGCTGAAATCAGGCGAGTGGGCTTCATCCGAAACGGCAACAAGGGCGCAAGCCCGGATAGCCTCGTGGGTGACAATGGCGGTCTGGAGATCAAAACCGCTCTTCCTCACATCCAGATTGACCGCCTCGAGCGGGATAGGTTGCCGCCCGAGCACAAAGCGCAGGTGCAAGGCAATCTCTGGCTGTCTGAGCGCGAGTGGTGGGATTTTGTTTCCTACTGGCCGAAGCTGCCGATCCTGACCGTGCGCGTCTATCGCGACGAGGATTACATCAAAACCATGGCTGACGAGATCGACCGGTTCAACGACGAGCTGGCCGCGCTGGTCGAGCGCATCCGCCACTACGGCGTGAAGGAGGCGGCGTGATGAAGAGGTGTCCAAAATGCCGTCTTAGTAAACCCCTTGATGGTTTCCATAAGAACCGCTCGTCGCGCGATGGGCTGCAGTCGGTTTGCAAGCCGTGCAGGATAGAAACAAACAAGAAATCACGTCGATTAAACCCAGAAAAGCGACGGGAGGTATTGCGTCGGCAGTACAAGAACGAGGTCTCCTCCAAAGGTTATCGAGCCAACAAGAGATCAAGCCCCCTACAAATAAGGGCTCACCACATGGTTGAGAACGCTGTCAAAGCGGGAAGGCTTATCAAGCCAACCGCCTGTAGTGCATGTGGTCGAACTCAATTCTCGATTCAGGCGCATCATGCGGACTATGGGAAACCCTTAGATGTGGTTTGGGTTTGCGCGCCTTGTCACGCTGACATTCATATCAATGAAGGGAAAGCCGCATGAGCACGCGCGAGGCTGTAGTCATCAACACCCCTGCCGACCGGGAGAAGGTCGTGCGCTGGGCGCGTGGCGTCTCTGACGGCACCATTGTCGAGTTCCGCAAGAGTACCCGTAGCCACGAGCAGAACGCCAAGATGCACGCAATGCTTGGCGAAGTCTCTGATCAGGTCGTCTGGTACGGCCAGAAACTCAAGGTCGAGGACTGGAAAAACATGTTCACCGCGTCGCTGCGCAAGGCGTCCGTGGTTCCGGGTATCGATCCAGGCACCGTTGTTCCTCTCGGCATCCACACGTCATCCATGACGATCGATGAGATGAGCAACATGATCGAACTGATTTACGCTTTCGGCTCCCAGAACGACGTGACGTTCAAAGACCCGAAACAAGACAACACCCCTTCCGACGACACCCCCTCCACCGCCTCGTCGTCGGCAGATGCTGGCAATACGCCAGTAGATGAGGCCGGAGCGGATGATTCCCCCGCATCGGATGCTCCGGCCTCGACCATATTCCCGATTGACCGGGCCGACCTGATCGAGTGCTGCCGAAAGCTGATGTTCATTGTGGTTGATCCGTCTCTGGAAACGCCACCTCAGCGTCGAGATACACTCATCGCGGCAAAAGACATGTGGAAGGGCCAGCTGCCCGAAGAACTTCACCCGCACATCGCAGGGTTCTTTGAGAGCGCCTATGCGCAAATCAAGGCCGATCCGAAGGTAATGCCTACGCTTCGGGAGAATGCTTTGACGCTCTACGCCGAGGTTCTGGACTGCAAGGTCTCTGATCTGGGAGGCGTCGATGATTGAAGCTTTCCCGCTTTCTTGGCCTCATGGATGGCCACGCACAAAGAACCCGAGCAGGTCTCGCTTCGATGTGCCGTTCACATCAGCGCGCGACGGCCTTATGGAGCAGATCCGCCTCTTAGGTGGAAGACTGCCTGTCCTGTCGAGCGACCTTGAACTCCGACGTGACGGTTTGCCTTACGCAAACCAGAGGGAACCTGCCGATAAAGGCGTTGCGGTCTATTTCGAGTGGAAGGGCCATCCCCGCGTTTTCGCTTGTGACAGGTGGGACAGGATCAAGGACAACATTCGAGCGCTTGAAAAGACCATCGAAGCCATTCGCGGCATTGAGCGCTGGGGCGCTTCCGACATGCTGGAGCGTGCCTTCACCGGGTTTACCGCTCTGCCGTCTCCTGGCGCGAATCGATCTTGGCGCGAGGTGCTCGGCTTTGAGCGCGCCTCTAACCCGGATCGGGAAGGAATTGAACTCGCATTCCGCAGCAAGGCAAAGCGAGCGCATCCTGACGCCGGAGGCAGCACCGAGGCGATGGCTGAACTGAACGCAGCTCGCGCCGAAGCTCTTCAGGAGGTGAGCCGATGAACCGGTTGATCCGCCGCGCCATCCACCACTGGCTCACTTGGAAGTCGAGACAGAAGCTTGCCCGGGAATACAACTGGCAAACCGAGATCGACGCCGAGATCCGACAGGCAAAGCAATCCCGCAGTAAGACAGGACGTGTCCGCGATCTGGAGCGCCTCAAGCGGGACATGATGACACGCGCGCTGGGAGGGCAGAGGTGATGGCCCGGACAGTAGACGAGTGGATCGGCAAGACCGATGACGCCAAAGTGCCGCCACGGGTTCGCCAGCGCGTGTTCGACCGGCATAACGGCATATGCCACCTGACCGGCCGCAAAATCCAGCCTGGGGAGCGCTGGGAGCTTGAGCACGTTCATGCGCTGATTCTTGGCGGACAGCACCGCGAGAGCAATCTGGCGCCTGCACTCTATGCCGCTCACAAGGTCAAGACGGCCACCGAGATGAAGGTGAAGTCGAAAATCGCCCGCGTGCGCAAGAAGCACATAGGCATCGCGAAACCTAAGTCATCCCTATCGCACCCGAACCTGAAACGCCTGATGGACGGCACGGTCGTTGACCGCCGCACCGGTGAAATCGTGGGAGGCAGGCAGCCATGACCAAGCGAGTGACCGATCTGGAAAAGTTTGCGCTGGAGCAAGTCTGGCGCCCGTATCAGAACCGCGACGGCTTTGCATTCGCGCAAGAAGACCGGTTCGAAGCATTGCCGATGAGCCTTGAGGAAACAGCCAAGCTGCTGATCACGGATGAATCCGGCTGGTCCAAGTGCGTCCTCGATCGCATCAGCGCCATTGGCTTCACGTTCCCGCCCTACATCAATCACCCGCTCGTGGACGTTGTTCGCACGGCGCAGGAATTTCGGAAAGGCACAAAGCCATGACCGCATTGGAAGAACTCAAGAAGGCTTTCCCGAACATGTTCCGTCCGCTGAAATGGCATCATTTCGACGGCGCGACCGAACACGGCTGCGGGGAATGGTATGCTCACGCAACACGCGGCATGTACCACATTTACGATGTGCGGGAGAAGTTTCCGAACGACAGGCCGTTTTACGCAAAGGAACTATCCGACCAGTTCGATACGTTGGAGCAGGCTCAAGATGCAGTCCAGAATCGGCATGAGCTGGATATCGTCATGTGCCTTGATCCCGACTTTCGCTCCACCATCGAAAGCTTGCAGAGAGAGAACGAGCGCCTCCAAGCCGAGATCGACCGAAAATCCTCAATTCCCGGCGATCACCGCTATTGGGAAGGCCGGTATCGGGATGAGGCTGCGGAGAATGAGCGGCTGCGTGAGGCGTTGGAAGAAATTCGCGACGAGGACAGCTACGAGAAACTCGAGTCCTTTGACGGCTCCGGCAAGCACATCACACGGACGGTCTACGGGGAGTTCGGAGAAATCGCCAACACCGCCCTCGCCAGCACAGGAGGCGAACACAATGCAGAGTGAAGAACTGAAGCGCAAGTCAATCGCGTTTGACGACATGTCGCCAGATGAAAGCATTGGCGCTTTCGGCGGATCGGGACAGTGGGTAGAGCTTTGCACCGTTCGCGATATGCGTAAGCTTGAAACCGCCCTGCCCGTTGCGAACCCTATTCGCTGGATGTGGGAAGAGCGGCGTTTTGCGGAAAGCGACATCTGGGACGATATGTACGATGACGAGCCTCCTGCGCCTCATAAGCAGGTGCGCAACATTCGCCCTCTCTACGCCGCGCCGCCTGCCCCTCCCGCACCATCCGTAGCCGTGAAGGCTTTGGAGTGGGCGGAAGGCCCGGACGGCTCCTATATGGAGGTATCTGAAAGCATACTCGGGACTTACAGGGTATGGGAAATAAATGGGATGGCCTGCGTATCTCTTGAGGGCGGACCCGGTAGAATTTCTGGTGCTACCATACCGGAAGCCAAAGCCGCCGCACAAGCCGACTATGATGCCCGCATTCGCTCCGCCCTCGCCGCACAGGTGCAGGACGTGACGGGGTTTCAGCAGCGTGTTGAAGCCGCACACCGCGCCTTATTTCACGACGACCCCACAGATGTTGAAGAGCGCCGCGCCCGGTTCTGGGAAGAAGCAGGAGAGACGGTTCAAGCGTTCGGGATGACAGAGGAAGATGCTATCGAGCTTGTGCGCTACACATGGAGTCGAGCCAAGGGCGAACCTGCCAAAGAGATCGGGGCCGCCATGTTGACGCTTGCATCGCTCTGCGTTGTCGCAGGATATGACCTTTCGGAATGCGCCGAGGCTGATCTGGAAAAGCTTCAACGCCCAGAAACGATAGCCCGCATTCGCGCCAAACGCTCGACCCGTCATGGACGCGGCCCGCTTCCCGGCTTCGATCCAGAAGCACCCGCAAAGCAGGAGGGCTGACCAATGAGTGAACAGATGACGCGTGTCACTGATGTTGTCGACCTGCTGAACAAGGTTTGTTTTGTTCAGTACAATACGGGCTGGTCAAGTACGTCACTTGCGAAAGATGCCGCTGCTGAAATCACCCGCCTCCGCCAACTCCTATCCGAAGCAGAGAAGCGCGAGCGGGAGGCAAGGGCGGAGGCGCTGGAGGAGGCTGCGCTGTGGCACGATTCCGAAGTCGCGCGGTACACGGCGCAGATTGCGCAAAACGATGAATACCTCAAGCGCGTCGGCTCTTCAGAATCCTGTCGCGCTAACGAATATTGCGACGACCAGCGGTCAACGCATCGTCGCTCTGCTGCACATCTTCGGTCTCTGGCCCGAGCGGCGCTTGAAAGGAGCGAGGGATGACGAGACGACCATCCTCAATCCCGTCTGGTAGCTGGCCAGTGAGAATGACTGCAGAAGTCGCGGCCGGTTATTGCGGGGAAAAGCACGTCGAGGACTTCCTGGAGCGCGTCGGGTCAACATACCCGTCTCCGAGAGTTGTTGACAGCACGCGCCGGAAGTTCTGGTATCGAGAAGATCTCGATAAAGCCATGGGCCTTGATGGCCAACACATATCGACGTTTGGAGCACGGTTCCGTGAAAAGATCAGGGAAAAGCGGCACAGTGGAACTGCCTAAGCACGTGCACCGGGTGACCAAGCGCCGCAAGGATGGCTCGACCACGGTCTACACCTTCTACACCCGGTCGCGAAACACGAAGGAAGCATGGCCTTCCATTGCCCTGCCTGATCCGCTTGACCGGGATTTTTCTCTGCGCCTTTCGATCTGCGAGAGCATGGAGCGAGATGGCAAAGGCTTCATCCTCGACGGGACCCGCCTCCCCGACATCAAGAGCGAGGAGTTTTGGGGAAAGGCTGAAAAAGCATTCTCATCACGAGTGCGCCGCGGCCGCGAGGGCGTGAAGGACTTCAAATCTCTGGTGGAATCTTTCCAGAGCGAGACGAACCCCACTTGGACCGAATTGGCTCCGTCCACCCAGCGCGGGTATAAGGCATCGGGCACGATGATCGTTGAGACGTGGGGCGACATGCTGCCCTCCGACCTCACGACAGTTGACGCTCAGGAGGCCATAGACGAGCTAGGAGAGACGCCAGCGACCGCCAACCAGTTCAGGGCCTTCCTGTCCCGCCTGATGTCTTGGGGCGTCCCCAGAGGCTACTGCACGACCAACGTGATTGAACACACCGAGAAGATTCCCGGCGGCGAACCATGGGTGCCGTGGCCGAACTGGGCCTTCGAGATTATGTTCGAACACGCACCTTTCCATCTCAAACTCATCTGCCTGTCAGCCTTTTTCACCGGCCAGAGACAGAGCGACGTCATCAAGATGAAAAAGCCGAAGTCCGGCGACACGACAATGGAAGTTAGAGCGCAGAAGACGAAGAACTCCGTCTGGATACCGATCCACTCCGAATACCGGAAATGGATGGAAAGAGCGCCAAAGTCGGACAGCATAATGCTGCACGCCGGTTCTCGAACTTCCTCATATAAGACGGCCGATGGTTTCCGAACCGAATGGCAAAAGCTCATGAACAAAGACGAGTTCAAGAGGTTCCGGGAAAACAGGATCGTGTTCCACGGGTTGCGAAAGAATGCGGTGATTAATCTGCTGGAGGTTGGCTGCACCGAAAGCCAGGTTGGCGCGATCTGCAATATGTCGACGCAGATGGTGCAGCATTACGGGCGCGAGGTTGCGCTTCGGAGCTTGGCAAAAGATGCCATGAAGCTCATGGAAGACCGATGGAAAGAAATTGAGCCCTTGGCCTTCCGAAACAGTGGTGATAAATAGCTAATTGCGGTTCCCAATTCACCAAACGTTCTCGGTTTATCTCGGGTGTGTTTCGGATAGATTGGAAACCGCTAATATTGTTTTCTCAGTATTTATTGGATTTCAATATAACTCTTAATCAGCGGGTCGTAGGTTCGAGCCCTACATCACCCACCAAATTCTTCAAAAATGACAAGACGTTGCGGTGCTAAGTTAAAGCATCGCCTTCGGCGCTGGGGACTGAAAAAACAGTTCGCATTCGGCGCGCCTAAACATGCGGCCGCGACAGCGGACTTAACTCCCAAGAAAACCTACAACTTCGTTTCGGGTATGATTTTTGTCCCGATAAAACGTGGCCCCAAGGGCCGTCCGGTAATACGGCTTGCGAATTCCTCGGTGAAAGGAACAGGCGCTGCCCGCYTCACCGCGTCGATGGCGGAATCGATAAAGGCTTGCCGTCTTGGACTGTCTTCCTGCGGGCGCGCGGCTGTGACGACCACCTTGCCCCTTATCTGCCCATCCTTATGCAGAATGAACTGAAGCGTCACGACAAGCCCCTCCGTGTCTTCCGGCGGCACCCAGCATGCGTAAATCGCATCGAACATTTCTTTGAGGTTGCTGACCGGAGCAGGATCGTTGCAGACCCGCGACTGGCYCAAAGCCTGCGTCAGAAAACCCGCGTACAGGGTGGCCAGTGCCACGATACCCGGCAGCTTGAGGCCGCAGAAGAATAAAACGAACGCTTGATCAAATCCATTATCCTCTGTCGGAAAGCGATCAGCCTGGCCCATCCACCAATTAACGTCATTTTAGAAAAAATATTTTTGTCAGTAAAAACTCTTCGCTGATTCAGCAATCGATACATAAAAAATAATAAAGTCCACGATACACACAGAAAAATCATAAATACATCAAAATAAAACTCAAAATAAATGAAAAACAATTGAAAATAAAAAAAATAGTTTCGAAATAGAAAAATAATATATTTGTTTCATAAAAATAAAATCACAAATAAAGGCAAAAATTCGAAATATTTATTTATATATATTTGTAATATTTAAAATAGACTGGATATCTCGAAAAGTTACCCATAACGAACCCTTCGCAATTTAACCAAAACCCGCAGTTTGCATTGCAAGCCACTGGTTTGGTTGTATGCATTGCCMAGCCAGAACGATGGCGCAAAAGGGGGATATYATGAMATCAAAATGGGTAACGGCGGTGTTTTTCGSRGCTACGYTGACKGTTGCGGGTGCGGCGCAGGCGGACGACCTCGTCTTTTCGCTGAAGAACGGAACGAACTCCGTTCTCAATGCCTTCTACACCTCGCCGGTCGGCGTCGATGACTGGGAAGACGACGTTTTCGGAAAGAAGGCGCTTGGTCCGGGCGAAACGATGGAGATCACCATCGCCGATGGCCGCCGCGTGTGCAAATACGACATGCGTTTCGAATTCCAGGGCGATGAGCTGGAAGACCTCGAGGATACGCAGAACCTGTGCGAACTCGGCGARTATACCATCACCGAGTAATAATCCGGCAATAAYGGCCCTGCCCGATCATGGCGGGGCCTGCACCAACAAGCGGCCTTCAAAAAAAYCAGCCGCTCCGGCAACGCCGGTTTTGCAACACATCTACTGAAACGACGAAATATCAGCGCGGCAGTGCCACCCGCTCCGCAAAGCGGTCTTAATCATGCCTATGATTGTCGTGATGAGATTGATCGTCAACATATTGCTTTTCGCCCTCGGCGCAGTCGGAAGCGGCGTATGTGCGTTTCTATTGTCGGGGACGCTTGCCGATTCCGGATTTCTCGGTTCCTGTTTCGAGGGAAGTTGTGCCTATGCGGCGCTTTTCATGGTGCTGCCCGTCACATGGTTCGTGCTTTTTGCGCTTTATGTCATGGCATTGCTAGTCTGGAGACGAAAACCTTTCCGGAACGGAAGGCTCTGAAATAGGTAAGACGGCGCCGCCGCTACCGGACGTTCGTTGACAGCCATCGAGACTTGCCGTTAACGTCCCGCCTGCTGGGGGATTCGCTGCCATTGATATACGGGCCTGCCCGATATCATAGGCCTCTGAATGTGCATGTTTCCGATTTGCGCGTCGCTTAACGACGTGCATGGCGGAAAACAGGGAGACCAAACGATGCGGGCCGCAATTAATTCTCCATCGCTTTCTATCGATACTATGGACTATCAGGCCGAGTGCCAGTTCGCGCTGGAGCCCTCCATTCAAGGGCTGATCGAAAAAGCGGAAGACGCTGGCTGGAACCGCCAGCAAGCCGCGCTTGCCATTGTCGCGCTCGCCAGTGAACATCTGAGTGACCTGCTTCCAGGCCTCACCGTACCCGATCAACGCCCCCTGTCCTGACAGCCTCCCGCCCGCCGGAGCTGATCAGCACCCGGCATGATTGCCAAAGCATCCCGAAAATTGATTGAGCAGGCCGGAGTATCCCCMRTCGCGCCCGCAMSGGCCTTCGATGCTCCGTCRCAAGCGCGAGGGACAAACGCTCCAGGCGACCCCTTCCCCCCTCAACGCAGCCCGTAGTGTCCCCGTCACAGACCATCTCCAGGGCATTTCAGCTGCCCTTTAAGTATCGCTGCCACAGTGTTGACATAAGCGACCGATAATGAGAACATAAAGTGAACATTATGGAGGTCAGCGATGAACGCAGCAGACGCAACCATAGAAAATGCCCTGTCCGTGGTCGCTCGCTCCCGCGATATGCGCGAGCGCGCGCTCGAGAGACGACGGGAATTGCAGCGGCGAACGGAAGTCATCATCGCCCGGCCGCTCTACGTGCTGAAAAAGAATGAAGGCCCGAAGCAATTGTCGCTGAAACTCGACAGCTAGATGGCAAAAAGCAAATCCCGTGCGGATTACCTCACACACGGGATTTTCAGAATGAACCGATCATTGTCTTGTCTTATTGCATGCGTTGCATTGCAGCTTCGGGTTCGCCAGTCGTCGCWACCGTTGCCGCSGGAAGGCGATCGGTCTTTTTCAGTATGACGATGGGCTTGTCCACCGGATCCGTCGGCGGAACGATGCTTGCAGTTTTGAATTCACGGTCGACAGCAGGAACGGAAGCGTTGATCTTTTCATGACCTGCGCACTCCGCCAACGCTGCACTGGCGGAAAAACCAAGTACAGCGGCGATAATGAGAACTGATTTCATGTCATTCTCCCTTCGCTTTCGTGGCGATCTCCCAATCTAAGGGGAGACGGTCCGGATTGAAAATCACACTTTAGAGACATCTAAAGCTCTCTGTCATTGCGGCAGTCGTCATCGGTGGCAATGGGTGAGGCGTGCCGCTTTATTTTTTCCGCAAATCCAGCGGATTTTGGCAAAGCGGCCTGCGGAATATCATCGCCACATAACTTCCCTTCAGGGAAATGAGGCTAGGCTTGTAAGTTGTGGCCTGTGCCGCGTTGGCGGCCTTTATCGTTCGTCCATCTGGAGAATTATGCTGCATGGCACGCCTCCTTCCATGAGCGATAACGAAAAAACAGCGGTCTTGTTCCGCAGCGGCGAAACGGCGGACAATTGAAAAGATAAGGTGCCGCCGCGTGCTTCGTCTCCACGCCGGTGAGATGGTGGCACGAATAGTCGCATGAAGGCGAAGTCTCGCCGCATAACTCCGGCCTCGCCACCTCATCCCGCTCCCGCTGAGAAGAGCGCTCCCAAACCCAACCATGACCCAAGGCTTGAAATTTTGCCCGAAACCGCTATATGGCTTTGCGAGAGGACGACCTCGGCCATTATGGCGACAGCATGCGGGACGGCCCGGTCACATACCGGAGAATAAATTGCGTTCCCTGCCCGATCGTATCCGCCACGCTCTCAGCTTCGAAATCATCGGCCTTCTGCTGGTCGTGCCGCTGGGTGCATTCGTATTTCACATGCCCATGGAAGATATCGGCGTTGTCGGCCTCGTCAGCGCCACGCTCGCCACCGCCTGGAACTATCTTTACAATCTCGGCTTCGACCATGCCATGCAGCGCCTGAAAGGCACGACGCTGAAGACGCCTGCTATCCGCGTCGCCCATGCCCTGCTGTTCGAACTGGGTCTGCTGATCGTGCTGATGCCCTTCATCGCCTGGTATCTCAGCATCAGCCTTGCCCAGGCGCTGGTGATGGATATCTCCTTTGCGCTGTTCTACGTAGTCTATGCCTTCGTCTTCAACTGGGGCTACGACCGGCTTTTCCCGCTGCCGGAATGGCGGTCGCAGGACGCCGTCTGATCGACGGCGGCACCGGCGTGTGCGTCAGCGTAGCGAAGCCGTGAAAAAGCGGATGACTTCGCTGTTCAGTCGACGATGAAACTCCGCCCGGTCAAACCCCGAAATATCGCCGCATATCTCGGCCAGGGCTTTTTCCATCTCGGCGGGGCAAGGTGTTATGAATGAAAAATGCCCTGCCCCTTTCACCGTCTGATAGTCCGGTTTTGCCGGYAGGTCGTCGCGCAGCCCTAAAATATCCTCCGGCGCCACACCGTCGCCGCCGCGCTCTGAACTCCAGAGCTGAACGGGGATTTTGATATCTCGCAGATCGGCCCGCCCTGGAAAGGCGTTGAGGGGGTCTGCAACAACCACAGCCTTCACCCGCGCATCGTAGACCCTGTCCTCAGGCGAAGCAGACCTTTCCAGCATCTGAGCACACACCGCCGCCTGCCCATCAGGGCACGGCAATCCGGTATTTGGAAAATCCGGAACGCCGCCGGCAAGTACCAGCGCCGTATAACCGCCGCGCGAAAATCCGAACACCCCGATCCTTCCGGCATCGATAAAACGGGCATCGTTCCAGTTCGCCAGCATATGGTCGAGCAGGCGAACGATATCGGCCGGTCGCTCGGTCAGCGCGGAAAGATCGCCTGCCCGCTTCATGTCAATGGCGTTATCGCCGGGATGATTKATCGCCGCGACGATGAARCCGGCATCCGCCAGCGCCGCCGCGGTATCCCGATGGCTGAAATACGTACCGCCGAAACCGTGGGAGATGATGACGAGCGGATATTGCCCATYGACAACWGGGCAATCACGCACCGCTTGCAGAGCGAAGGGGCCGATGCGGGTCTCCACCGGAGTCGCCGCGCAGGGCGACCACACCGCCGCCCTCATGGAAGGCTTTCCGCCTGCCGAGGTAATCTCGATCAACCGAAGACCGGCTGCCAGAACGGTGCCCGTTCCGCACATGGCGGAAACAAGGGAAAGGCAAAGCAACACCAGAAATCGCATGACGGACCCGCGGATCGGAAACATTGAATGCAAGGCCGTCACCAACAGGCCTCACCCGCAACATAGAGCAATCTCTTGTAGCGGAAATGACCGTCGTCAGACTTAGAGCGACTTCAGCGTCCAGGCCACGATTTCGCGGGTGGCGGCGGCGAAAGCCTGGTCCAGCGCTTTGACGAAATTGGCATTTCCGGAACCGCTGACGCGTGCGCTGGCGCGGAATACTTCCTGCGCCTTTACCGTGCCGTTGCGATCGTTCAAGAGCTTCACCGAAATCTCGATATCGGCGGTGTTTTTTGCCGTATCGATTTCGAAGGTACGAATATCGCTGACCACCTGGTAATCGATCGCCAGCCCCTGCCCCGGCCGGCCGACGCCACCGAGCTTGCCGGTATCCTCGAATGCTTGCACCAGCTTGGATTGCACCATGCGCGGCAGGCGGTCGCTCCATTGCGAATTGCCGAGATATTGCACTTCCGAGCCGGAAAGGCGCACCACGATGTTTTCGCTATCAAGCGCTTTCAGCGCCGTCGGATCGGCGATCAGCAATTGCCGGCCTTTGAGCGACGGCCCCTGCGTCACAGTCGCCGAAGAGACGGAAAGGTCGAACGTATCGTTCGATGGGGTTCCCGCACAGCCCGCCACCGCAACCGCAAGCAGCGGAACCAGAAGCAGGGCACGGCGCTTATGGCCGTTCATCAATCGTGTCATTGGCCCATACCCCTTTTAGCGCCTTGTTCTGCCGTCATATTGTTTCACGGTTTCGCCGCCGAAAATCAACCGCTGCGGATCGCGGTCGATATTGGTGATCGCATTGTTGAGATTGTCGACCGTCTGCCGCGTRCTGCCGATAAGCGCCTGGAAATCCTTCAGGCCCGAACTGGAGAAGCGCGTGARATTGTCKGCAATCGGCCCGATTCGGGCATTGAGATTGTCGGCYACGGCCTTGAACGAGGTCAAAGTCTCGCGCGCCTTTGCAAACAGCGAATTGGCATCGTCGGTTCCAAGCATGCCGTCCACCTTGGCAAGAATGCCATCGACACGGCTTGAGGCAAGGTTCAGCTTGCGGCCCATGTCGGTGAAATCGGAGACCGCCTGGTCGATATCGGCCCGGCGCGCGCCGACATCGTCGGCAATCCGCTTGAAGTTCGCCACGGCATCGCGCGCATCGGCAGTCGCTGCGGAAACATCACCCACCACGGTGCTGACCTTTGCGGGATCGACCGACGCCAAAAGCTCATCCGCGCGCTTCACCACCGTCTGCACTTCCGTGCTCGCCGCCTCGAAGTTGCGCGCCGTGCTCTGCACCGTTTCCATGATRCCCTGAATATCGCTCGAAGCGGAAGCGACGTCCTTCGTCACCTTGTCGACATTAGACAGGATGGAATCGATCTTGCCGGCATCCACCGCCTTCACCAGATCTTCGACAGCAGTCAGCGTGCCGTCCAGGCGTACCGAGACCGATTGGACGGTGGTGGAAAGCGAACTGAGGCTGGCGATGAAACTCTTGATACCATCGGAATTTGCGGCCAGCGCATCGGAGAATTTCTCGGCGTTACGCACCGTCTGCGTCAGCGGCCCACGGGCATCCTGCACGAAACCCTGCAATTCGCCGATGGCGCCATCGGCGCGTTTCAGGATCTTGTCGGCGGTGGCAAGAAGGTTGGTGACGCTGGAAAGATCGGCCGTCAGCTCGGCGGGAACGCCGCTYTCSACSGATTTCTGCAGAATGCGCTCACCATCCTTGTTGCCGCCGGARAGCTCGATATAGGCAGCGCCCGTCAGGCCCTGAATTTCAAGCACGGCGCGGGTGGACGGGAAAACCGGCGCGTCCGCCTGCACTTCGGTAAAGGCGATGGAATAGGCCGGATCGTCACGGTCGATCGCAAGACCGCGCACCGTGCCGACAGGAATGCCGTTGAAGCGTACCGGAGAGCCGACGGAAAGGCCGTTTGCCGAGCCGGGAATACGCACCACGAGCTGGGCCGTCGGTCCACCCCGGCCGAATTCCGCCATCCAGTAAACGAAGCCGAATGCGGCGGCGATCACGATCAGCGTGAAAATTCCGACTATGGTGTAGTTCGCCTTGGTTTCCATGCTTCTTGTTACTCCACCGGATTTTCGTGTCTGTCGTCCGGAAGAACGACAGAGCGCGCCCGTTTGCCACGGAAATAGGACTGCACCCAGGGGTCGTCACAGGCGAACATGTCCTGCAAGGTCCCTTCCACCAGCACCTTCTTCTGCCCGAGCACCGCAATGCGGTCGCAGACGGAGAACAGGCTGTCGAGGTCGTGCGTCACCATATACACGGTCAAACCGAGCGAATCGCGCAAGCGCGCGATCAGCATATCAAATTCCGCCGCCCCGATGGGATCGAGGCCGGATGTCGGCTCATCGAGGAAGACAAGGTCGGGATCGAGCGACAGCGCGCGCGCAAGCGCCGCACGCTTGATCATGCCGCCGGAAAGCTCCGACGGGTATTTGTCGCCCGCATCGGGCTTCAGGCCCACCATCTCGATCTTGAGATAGGCAAGCTCGTCCATCAGCTTTTTCGGCAGGTCCAGATATTCCCGCATSGGCAGCTGGATGTTTTCCTTCACCGTCAGGCCGGAAAACAGCGCCCCCTGCTGGAACAGCACGCCGAGCCGCTGGTCGAGCATCATGCGGTCGTCTTCGCTGGCCTTGTCGTAATCGGTGCCRAGAATGCGGATTGCACCCGCCTGGCGTGGCAGAAGCCTCAAGATCGCACGCATCAGGACGGATTTACCCGCGCCGGATGGGCCGATGAAGCCAAGGATYTCACCGCGATAGACATCCAGATCGAGATTCTCAAGCACGTTCCTGCCGTTGAAACCGACAGTCACRCCCTCGACGGAAAGAACCGTCTCACGGCCGTCCTTTGCAGTTTTTGTCTCTTGCGGCTTCTGGTCCAAAGTTTCCA
The DNA here is from genome assembly GCF_052114365.1 of Agrobacterium sp. MCAB5. Lineage (NCBI taxonomy): Bacteria > Pseudomonadati > Pseudomonadota > Alphaproteobacteria > Hyphomicrobiales > Rhizobiaceae > Agrobacterium > Agrobacterium sp. MCAB5. The sequence goes on along the minus strand of NZ_JBFREP010000004.1, from coordinate 273,768 downwards.
ACGCGCCCTCCTTAAAAATCGATGGCTGCGTAGAAGATGGCAAAAAGGCCATCCACCAGAATGACGACGAAGATCGATTTGACCACCGACGACGTGACGTGTTTGCCGAGCGATTCCGCMGAACCGCCGACCTTCATACCCTCAACCGCCGCGACGATGCCGATGATCAGCGCCATGAACGGCGCCTTGATCATGCCGGCGGCGATGGTCGATTCCTCGACCGCGCCATGCAGACGCGACAGAAACACTTCGAAGGTGATGCCGGAATAGAGAAGCGTGACGATGGCGGCGCCGAAAAGTGCGGCGAAATTGGCAAGGATGGTCAGAAGCGGCAGTGCGATTGTCAGCGCCACGAGACGCGGAAACACCAGCACGCCAACGGGGTTGAGACCGATCACCTTCAGCGCGTCGATTTCTTCGCGCATCTTCATCGAGCCGATTTCCGCCGTGATCGCACTGCCGGAGCGACCGGCGATCATGATTGCGGTCAGAAGCACGCCGATTTCTCGCAATTGCAGAATCCCGACGAGATCGACGACGAAAACTTCCGCGCCGAAATAACGCAGCTGGAAGGCGCCCTGCTGGGCGATGATGGCGCCGATCAAAAACGACATCAGCATGATGATCGGCACGGCGCGCACGCCCATATGGTCGATCTGGTTGACGATGGCCGCCGGCGAGACGCCACGGCCGCGCCCGAGCTTCATCTGCGCGCCGCGCACGGCAGAACCCAGAATATACATGCCCGCGAGGAAATCCGCACCATTCTGGACGACAGCTTGTCCGATCGGCGAGAAGAAGCGTTCGGCAAGTCCCACCTTGGCGGCAGGCTCACCCTCCATCGCCGCTTTATCCGGCAATTGGCCGATCAGATCCTCGATTCGCTCGTTTCCGGTAAGCGTGACGGAAACGCCCTTCGCTTCCATATCTTCGCGCAATCGCCGGATGACCCAGGCGCCGGTCGTGTCGATTGCCTCCACCGAGGAAAGATCGATCTCCACCGGACCGGCAGGGCCGCTTTTCTCGATGTTTTCGAGGCTTGCAAAAATTCCGGAAAGATTGCTGTTGCGCCAGGAACCGCTCAAGGCATACCGCTGGCCGCCGCCGGAGACGGCGCCGTCTTCGGTGATTGCGGCCGGGTTCGCCTGTTGCCGTATATCCTGTTCTTGCATAATGCTCCGAGCGAGTGCAGCCGTCACGAGATTCTTAAAGGTTTCATAACGGTTTGGCCTTCGGCAAGCCACAGTGACAGCCGACAATTCGCGATAAATTTGGCGTCATGTGTCTTTTAACGCCTGTCAGGAAGTGAAAAAACATGCCCCGTTACCTTCAAGCCACAACAGAACGTTTCGCCGTTGCTGGCAGCTTCACTATTTCACGCGGCACTCGCACACATGCGGATGTCGTAACGTGCACCATCCGCGATGGTTCCTTTACCGGCAGAGGTGAATGTGTGCCCTACCCGCGTTATGGCGAAAGCATCGAAGGCGTTATCGCCGATATCGAAGCGATGGCTGAGCARATTGCSGGCGGCCTGACACGGCATGAATTGCAGCAGGTGATGAAACCCGGCGCCGCYCGCAATGCAGTGGATTGCGCACTATGGGACCTCGAAGCCAAGATGAGTKGCAAAASTGCTGCCGAACATAGTCTCGGACACGCGGCAAAACCGCTCGTTACCGCCTATACCATCTCGCTTGCCGATCCCGAGATCATGGCGGCTAAAACAGCGGAAAACGCTGGCCGCCCGCTGCTGAAGATCAAGACAGGAACGGCGGATGACGAGGCGCGCCTGCGGGCCGTGCGCACCGCAGCACCTGACGCGCGCATCATCATCGACGCCAATGAGGGCTGGAACGACGATAATATCGAATATTATCTGAAACTCGCAGCGGAACTGAACATCGCGCTCATCGAACAGCCGCTTCCCGCCGGCAAGGACGCCATTCTGGCCCGCATCGACCACCCGGTCCCCATCTGCGCCGATGAAAGCGTGCATTCCACCAARGACCTCGCCGACCTGCGCGACCGTTACGATGCGATCAACATCAAGCTGGACAAGACTGGCGGTCTCACGGAAGCACTTGTCATGAAGGCAGAGGCGGAGCGGCTAGGCTTCATCATCATGGTCGGCTGCATGCTCGGCACCTCGCTCGGCATGGCCCCCGCCGTTCTGGCCGCCCAGGGAGCCGCCTTCTCCGATCTCGACGGCCCGCTGATTCTCAGGCAGGACCGACAGCCGGGCCTCGTTTACGAGGGTTCGCTGGTTTATCCGCCGCAGCCGGAGTTGTGGGGATAAGAGCCGTCGTTCGGGTTTCGTGTGAAAGCACTACGCCGCACATCGCAATAGTCTTTGCAGTATCACGTAAACTGTATGACCAGCCTTGCCTCACACTCGACGTCATCCTCGGGCTTGTCCCGAGGATCTATCCACGTCGCGCGAAATCTATCGGTTGCAGATCCTTGGGACAAGCCCAAGGATGACAACAKGGAGCTGAACCATCCCGCGCTTAGGGATMGCCCTGCCTGTTGAACCAACCCCAATCAGGCCGCGTGCTTGCCAATCAGACCTGGAATATCCACCGGCTCCATCTCGTCCGATGTCTGCGAAGGGACATCGCTCGTCTGCATCCAGGTGATCAGCTCGAAAGTGCCATCGGCATTTTCGGCAATCGCCGTGCAGCTTTCCACCCAGTCGCCGGTGTTGATGTAGCGGATGCCGTCCATGTCTTCCATCACGGCGTGGTGGATATGGCCACAGATCACACCATCCACATTGTTGCGGCGCGCCTCGTCGGCCACTACGCGCTGGAACTCGCCGATGAAGTTGACGGCGTGTTTGACCTGCAATTTMGCCCAGGCCGAGAACGACCAGTAAGGCAGGCCGATGCGGCGGCGCACCGCAGCAAGGACGATGTTGATCGCAATCGCCGCGTCATAGGCCCAGTCTCCGAGATAGGCGAGAAGGCGGGCATTGCGCACCACCACATCGAACTCGTCGCCATGGATGATGAGGTATTTCTTGCCGTCTGCCGCCTCGTGGATCATGCGCTCGGCCACTTCGATACCGCCGAAATGCATGCCCGGAAACTCGCGCAGAAATTCATCGTGGTTGCCGGGAATGTAAACGATGCGCGTTCCCTTGCGGGCCTTGCGCAACAACTTCTGCACCACGTCGTTGCAGCCCTGCGGCCAGTACCAGCTGCGGCGCAGGCGCCAGCCGTCGATGATGTCACCGACCAGGATGATCGTATCGGCCTCGTGATGTTTCAGGAAGTCGAGCAAAAAATCCGTCTTGGCCGCCTTGGAACCGAGATGGACATCCGAAATGAAAAGCGTTCTGAACTGTCTGGTTTCAATTTGACCGGCCACGGATTTAATCCCCTTGTTCGGTTGCGTCCCTGCGGCTTTCTTCCCTCTCAGAACCAGACTCGTGTTGCAGCAACATGACAATGGCCGGTTTTTGTATGGAATATGACTGATGGCATCACGAAAACGCGAATAAGCCATGCCCGCATTTGCATAAGGGGGCGGCAAATAACGGCTGTACCACGGGAAAGTTTGTTGTATTCAGAGGGCCGGAATTGAACCAGACATGACGGTGGAAGACATGACCTCTCACGATAAGAACAACACGCCCGCCAACACGGCAAAGGCCGACATCGAGGAACAGGCGCTCTTTTTCCACCGCTACCCGCGCCCCGGCAAGCTGGAAATCCAGGCCACCAAGCCCCTTGGCAACCAGCGCGATCTGGCGCTTGCCTACTCGCCGGGTGTCGCCGCCCCCTGCCTCGCCATCCATGAAAATCCGGAAATGGCAGCGGAATATACCGCCCGCGCCAATCTCGTTGCAGTGATTTCCAACGGTACGGCAGTGCTTGGCCTTGGAAATATCGGCCCGCTTGCGTCCAAGCCTGTTATGGAGGGCAAGGCTGTCCTCTTCAAGAAATTCGCCGGCATCGACGTTTTCGATATCGAGATCGATGCGCCCGGCATCAACGACATGGTCTCCACCATCGCAGCGCTGGAACCCACCTTCGGCGGCATCAACCTTGAAGACATCAAGGCGCCCGAATGTTTCGAGGTGGAGCGCCAGCTGCGCGAGAAGATGAACATACCCGTCTTCCACGACGATCAGCACGGCACGGCGATCATCGTCGCCGCCGCCGTCACCAACGCGCTGGAACTGGCCGGAAAATCGCTTTCGAGCGTCAAGATCGTTGCGTCAGGCGCCGGTGCGGCAGCCCTTGCCTGCCTCAATCTGCTTGTCGCCATGGGCGCAAAGAAAGAAAACATCTGGGTCCACGATATCGAGGGCCTCGTTTATGACGGCCGCAACTCGCTGATGGACGAGTGGAAGGAAGTCTACGCGCAGAAGACCGACAAGCGGGTTCTGGCCGACTCGATCGACGGCGCCGATGTCTTCCTCGGTCTTTCGGCGGCAGGCGTGCTGAAGCCGGAACTTCTGGAGCGCATGGCGGAAAATCCGCTGATCCTGGCGCTTGCCAACCCCAATCCGGAAATCATGCCGGAAGTGGCCCGTGCTGCCCGCCCGGATGCGATGATCTGCACCGGCCGTTCGGATTTCCCGAACCAGGTCAACAACGTGCTGTGCTTCCCCTATATCTTCCGCGGCGCGCTGGATTGCGGCGCAACCACGATCAACGAGGAAATGAAGATGGCCGCCGTGCAGGCCATCGCCGAGCTTGCCCGCGAGGAAGTCTCGGAAGTCGCCGCCAAGGCCTATAGCGGCGAAACGCCGATCTTCGGCCCGAACTACCTCATTCCCTCGCCTTTCGATCCGCGTCTCATCCTGCGCATCGCACCGGCCGTTGCCCGTGCTGCCGCCGCAAGCGGCGTCGCCGCCCGGCCAATCAGCGATTTCGAAGCCTATCTCGACCAGCTCAACCGCTTCGTCTGGCGTTCCGGCTTCATCATGAAACCGGTCTTCAACGCCGCCAAGGTTGCCGAAAAGAAGCGCATCATCTTTGCTGAAGGCGAAGACGAGCGCGTGCTGCGCGCCGCACAGGTGCTTCTGGAAGAAGGCACCGGCATCCCGATCCTCATCGGTCGCCCGCAGATCATCGAAACGCGCCTGAAGCGCTTCGGCCTGCGTATCCGCCCGAATACCGATTTTGCGGTGGTCAATCCCGAAGACGATCCGCGTTACCGCGACTACGTCGATGATTATTTCGCCCTGGTCGGCCGCGCCGGCATCAACCCGGAGGCGGCCCGCACCATCGTGCGCACCAACTCCACGGTCATCGGCGCGCTGTCGGTGAAGCGTGGTGAGGCGGATGCGCTGATCTGCGGTCTGGAAGGCCGCTACGACCGGCACCTGCGCGACGTGAACCAGATCATCGGCAAGCAGGAAAGCGTTCGCTCTTTCGCAGGCCTCAGCCTGCTCATCACCCAGCAGGGCGCGCTGTTCCTCACCGACACCTTCGTCAACAACGATCCGACCTCCGAAGAAGTGGCCGAAATGGCCATTCTCGCGGCAAGGGAAATCCGCCGCTTCGGCATCACGCCGAAGATCGCGCTCGCCAGCCACTCCAATTTCGGGTCGCGCGATTCGGAAAGCGCCCGCAAGATGCGCCGCGCCCTGAAGATCGTGCAGGCAGCGGCACCCGAACTGGAAGTGGACGGCGAAATGCAGGGCGGCTCGGCACTTTCGGAAGCGCTGCGCAAGCGCGCCATGCCCAACAGCGTGCTGACCGGCGAAGCGAACCTGCTGGTCTTCCCGAACCTCGATGCCGCAAACATCACGCTCGGCGTCACCCGCACGCTGACGGAGGGCCTGCATGTCGGCCCCATCCTGCTTGGCACGGCTCTTCCCGCCCATATCCTGTCGCCCAGCGTCACCTCGCGCGGCGTTGTCAACATGGCGGCCTTTGCCGTCGTGCAGGCATCGCACCCTTCGGTGTGATGAAGGCGTATTAACGCAGTTTTGAACATGCTGTTGCCGCATTGCGGCAACAGCTTATGTTATCTTCCTGAAACACGGATTTCCCGAAGCATAACACCCTCGCCACCGGCCGGGGACATCGAACGGATCGCACCATTGACCCGGCGCCGCAGCATTATCGGCCTCCTGCTTCCCCTTGTTTTCATCGCCCCGGCCGCTGCTTTCGCGGATCAGGTCTGCGATACGCTTTATGCGCAGCTGCGCGAACCGCCGCGTGTCATCGGCAACACCGCCGAGGTACGGCGTTACGCCAATGCGCTCACCCGCCAGAACATCGAGATCCGCAGGATCAGGAACGATCTGCGCCGTTACGGCTGTTCATCCGCAAGCGTCACCGTTTATGGCAGCCCGAATGCCGAACTCTGCGCAGAGATCAGCGACGCGATGGCGGATGCGCAGAGCGAACGCGATGCCATCATCCGTGACCGCGACTATGCCATGGCGGCCCAGGGCAGCGATGATRGCGACATCAGACGCCAGCGCATTCTCGCCGCACTCGACGCCAATGGCTGCAGCGCCATTCCGGAAACGGAAGCGCGCCAGCCGACGGCACCCGATGTGACACGTTACCCCGACGCCTTCGGCGAACAGAGCAATCCGCCGGGACAGGCRGGGCTTTCGCCCTACCCCAATGCCGCTGCKGAAGGCGGGCTCAGGACGCTGTGCGTGCGCACCTGCGACGGCTCGTTYTTCCCCATCGCTTCCAATGCCWCGCCGCTCGATTTCCGTGCGCAGGCCGAACAATGCCAGAAAATGTGTCCGGGTACGCAGACGGAGCTTTATTTCCACTCCATGACGGAGCAGGAAACGGCTGACATGGTCTCGGCTGAAACAGGAAAGCCCTATAAGGACCTGCCGACCGCCTTTGCCTATCGAAATGCCTCAACCAAAGCCCCAGGCTGCGCCTGCAACATGGCCGCCTATCACGAGGAGATGAAGCAGCAGGAGGCTGCGCGGCCGGAAGCTGAGAAACCCTATTCAAGCATCACGACCATTCCATCACCGCAAGGTGACACCTCCAAAAAACCCACCGAACTGCAGCAGGCCGCAAAGCCGCCGGAACAACCGGTTCCGGAACGCGACTATGACCCGAACAACAGCAGGGTCCGCGTCATCGGCCCTAAATTCCTGCCCGACCAGACAGGCCGGATCGACCTGAAGAACCCGGCGCTGAAGGGCATTCAGCCGCAGCAATAGCTCCCATCAGGCACACGGTATGGAGTTGGCAACGCTCTGTCTCACTCACAAGACGGTCGCGTCTTCTCTTTACCGTCCACCCCAGCGATTGCGAAACACCAGCTCCTCCAGCGGCACGCGCTGGCGCCACCCCTTCACCGCCAGTTCCGGCTCGGTATAAAGTGTATCGACGCGGCCGAGGCATAGCCAGGCGACGATCTCGATGTGGTCGGGAATCTCGAGAATGGTGCGAATGTCGCTATCGTGGAAAATGCTGACCCAGCCGACGCCGATGCCTTCGGCGCGCGCTGCAAGCCAGAGGTTCTGGATGGCGCAGACGGTGGAATAGACATCGGTGCGCGGATTGTGGGTACGGCCCAGCACCACCTTGCCGCCACGCGTCGGATCGCAGGTGACGCAGATGCTGAGCGGCGCCTTGCGGATGCCCTCAAGCTTGAGGCTGCGGTAAAGCGCCTGCTGCTCCCCCTCGAACATCGCCGCCGCCTCGCCATTGGCGCGGCTGAAGGCAACCCAGGCTGCCTGCCTGACCGCACCGTCAGTGACGAGCGTGAAATTCCACGGCTGCATGAAACCGACTGATGGCGCGGAATGCGCCGCCTTCAGCAAGCGCTCGACCACATCTTCCGGCAATGGATCCGGAAGGAACTGGTCGCGCACATCACGGCGGGTTTCGATGGCACGGTAGATCGCCTCTCGCTCCCCCTCGGAAAACGGGTAGGCGGGCGAAAGCGCGTGATCGAATGCATTTGCGTCGAGCGAACTGGTCGCGAGTGGATCGGGCGGCATCGTCTATCCCCAACAATGCTGGCGCGCCGCCACGAAAACCGGCTCCGGTTTTCACTTGCACGACGCGCTGCTGCAACAACCTGCCGCCGTCCACGCGGTCTGGTCTATCCTGTCAGGCCGGTCTTCTGACTCGGCTTCATCCGCCCACTTTCGCCTTCCCGAATGGATTCAGTGGCATCAAGAAAAAGGGCATCCGCCTCACAGCGCTGGGCACGTTCCGGTCTTGCACCGGATTCCCGATTCTCCCGCCSTAAAGGGCAGGCACCTGACGAAGAAGCTTATGAGCAACAAAGATTGCAAATACAAGTATCTTGCGCAGCGATGCGGCAATGTGACCGTGGCCACCTCACCTGCGTATTGCGGCCTTCAGCCGCCGCGCMGACGCGCGCCGGCTGAAGCACCCCCTACCGCATCACCCAACGGGAAAATACCGCACATAAGCGAACTCATCCCCGTCCGGTGACCAGTTGGGSGAATTCATCGTTCCCTGCCCGCCGAAAAGGTCAAACAGCGTTTCGGCATTGCCGCCATCCATATCCATCAGCCGCACGCGCACGTTGAGGTCGCGCGGATGGTCGAAGACATCGGCGTCGTAGGAGACGAAGACGACCTTGTCACCGCTGGGAGACGGATGCGGGAACCAGTCGCCATAGGCGCTGTCGGTGATACGCTCGACGGCCGAGCCATCCACCCGCACGCGCCAGATCTGCATCTGTCCGGTGCGGCTGGAGTTGAAATAGATCCATTCTCCATCCGGCGAATAATCCGGCCCGTCATTGCGGCCCTCACCATGGGTAAGGCGTGTCTCAACACCGCTGTCTATGTCCATGGAATAAATATCGAAAACCTGATCGCGAATGCCGCAATAGGCGAAACCTTTCCCGTCCGGCGACCAGCCGTGCCAGTAGGACGGAAGGTTCTTAGTCATCAGACGCGGCGTTCCGCCCGTCGAAGGCACCAGATAGATGGCACCCTTGCCGAACTCCACCTTGTCGGAAATGGCATAAAGCGAACCGTCAGGCGAAATGCCGTGGTCATTGTTGCAGATTGTCGCAAAGCCGGTATCGACCTTTTCCGGCGAAGGGTCGCCGGCAAGTGACAGGCGATAAAGCAGACCGTCGCAGTTCAGAAGCAGGTATTTCCCGTCCGGCGACCAGTTCGGAGCCTCGAACAGCTCCGGCGTCTGCCAGACCACCCGCATCTGCCGAGTGCGGATGTTGAAGATTTCGATGGAACTGCGCATGCTGCCTCCCGGGCCTGTCGATCGTCTGGCGTGGAGCGTTGAATGGCACAAACATTCCGTTTGCATCCGCCACCGCCGTGATTATGATCCTATTGCCGCAGGCACCGCCCTGCAAATTCAAATAGGAAAAAACAGCAGCGTTCCGGCACCGCCCGCWCCCCTGCCCGTTTCTCCCAGATCCGAGGTTCCGCGATGAACACCATCGCCGATCACGGCATCCGCTTCGGTCGGATCGCCGCAATGCTTCCTGTCAAGAATATCGAGAAGGCCCATGACTTTTATGTCCGTGTGCTGGGCTTCGAAAAGACCTTCGAAAACGGCAACCCTGTCGGTTTCATGATCCTGAAACAAGGTAATGCCGAGTTGCACCTGACATTGCAGTCGACGCACAAACCGGCCCCCTTCAATGTGGCGCATATGCTGGTCAGCGACGCCGGCGCGCTGCACGCGCTTTGCAAAAGCCACGGGCTTCGCATCATCAAAAGTCTGCAGGACAAGGATTATGGCCTGCGGGCCTTCGTTTTCGAAGACCCGGATGGTAACCGCATCGATGTGGGGCAGGTTATTTAACGAGATAGGGAGACGGCGCGGCGTGTCCGCGCCGTTGGAGGAAAAGGATGCTTCTTCGCCATCGATATATGGCGAAGCCGCAGCATCCGCACTCCGTCACCCCGAACTAGATTCGGGGTCCAGCAAGCTCCCCCATGCCCTCCTTCGACTACCTGTCCCTGAAACGGTTGGTAATCGGATAACGGCGATCRCGGCCGAAGTTCTTCTTGGTGATCTTCACCCCGGGCGCGGATTGGCGGCGTTTGTATTCGGCGAGATAGAGCAGATGCTCGATCCGGTGCACCGTCGCGATATCATGGCCACGCGCGAGGATTTCCTCGACCGACATTTCCTTTTCCACCAGGCACTCCAGAATATCGTCCAGCACCGGATAGGGCGGCAGCGAATCCTGGTCTGTCTGGTTGGGTCGCAATTCGGCGGATGGCGCCTTGGAGATGATATTGGTGGGGATCACTTCGCCGGATGGCCCGAGCGCGCCCGGCGGCACATGGGAATTGCGCCAGCTGGAGATGGCGTAGACCTGCATCTTGTAGAGGTCCTTGATGGGATTGAAACCGCCATTCATGTCGCCATAAAGCGTCGCATACCCCACCGACATTTCCGACTTGTTGCCTGTTGTCACCACCATCGAGCCGAACTTGTTGGAAACGGCCATGAGAATGGTGCCGCGTGTACGGCTCTGCAGGTTTTCTTCGGTAATGCCTTCTTCCGTGCCTTCGAACATWTCCGAAAGCGACGACAGGAACCCATCCACCGGTTCGGCAATGGGCACGATATCGTAACGGCAGCCGAGCGCCCTGGCGCAATCGGCTGCGTCCTTCAGCGAATCCTCGGAGGTGTAACGATAGGGCAGCATGATGCAGCGCACCCGCTCTTCGCCCAGCGCATCAACAGCAAGCGCAGCGCAGATCGCCGAATCGATACCGCCGGAAAGGCCGAGAACCACGCTCTTGAAGCCGTTCTTGTTGACGTAATCGCGAAAGCCCAGCATGCAGGCGCGGTAATCCGCCTCCTCGCCTTCAGGGATTTTCGAGAAAGGACCGCTCTCACAGCGCCAGCCTTCTGCGGTGCGTTTCCAATCGGTAACGGCAAGGGTCGCCTCGAACTGGCTCATCTGGAAGGCAAGGGTCTTGTCGGCATTGAAACCGAAGCTCGCGCCGTCGAAAACCAGCTCGTCCTGCCCGCCAAGCTGATTGGCGAAGACCAGCGGCAAGCCGCTTTCGATTACCTGCTTCAGCGCCACCTGATGGCGCACATCCAGCTTGCCGCGATAATAGGGCGAACCATTCGGCACCAGCAGGATTTCCGCCCCGCTTTCGGCAAGCGTTTCGCACACACCCATATCGTTCCAGATTTCCTCGCAGATCGGAATGCCGATCCTGACACCGCGGAAATTATAGGGACCGGAGATCGAACCTTCGGCGAAAACACGTTTTTCATCGAACTCGCCGTAATTCGGCAGGTCAATCTTGTCACGCAGCGCGATGATCCTGCCGCCATCCAGAAGCGCAACCGAATTGTGCCGGCCCGTTTCACCCTGACGCGGAAAACCGATGACGACGCCCGGCCCGCCATCGGCGGTTTCCGCCGCCAGTTCTTCCACGGCCTTCAGGCACGCTTTCAGAAAAGCCGGCTTCAATACCAGGTCTTCCGGCGGATAGCCGGATATGAACAGCTCGGTCAGAAGCAGGAGATCGGCACCCTGCGTCGCCGCATCGGCCCGTGCTTCACGCGCCCTGGCGAGATTGCCCGCCACGTCGCCAACAGTCGGATTGAACTGCCCGACGGCAATTCGAAGATGGTTTTTGATGTCGTGTCTGTCGCTCATGGCTTTTCAATACCGCGCCCGTGCCCGCTCCGCAACGCGGCAATTGCATGCCGCACCACCTTGATAGGATGAAGCCGCAACMGGCATTCACGCTAAGGTTATCACCGCACCGGCCACACTCCGCAAAGTTCATGTCGCGTTCATCGCGCTTATGTGACAGTTACATGACAGTTTTGCGACGCCCCGATTCACCTCCCCGAATTGCGCGGTGTCGCCTCGTAATACCGGAGTATGAGTTTGAGAAATTCGGCGCCAAAAACAACGGCTTCCGAAAAGGCTGATTTTGTCTTTTCGCCTGCATGGACGCGGAGCCTTTCCAAGCTTTCGGGTAAGGCCTACACGCTTGCCAATCTGACATTTTCGTCGGTCGTGCTTGTCGTCGCGCTGGAATGGATCGCCCGCGGTTCGCTAGTTGATGTCGGCACCTTCCTCACCTCATCCGCCCGCCCCGGCATGACCACCATCGCCGCCGTGCTGCTGCTGCTCGTAGCGCTGGATTCCATCCTCGGCCGCCGTTACCTGTCGCTCATCGCCGTTGCGCCGCTTTGCGCGCTGACAGGGCTTATTTCCGCGCAGAAACAGACCTATCTCTCCGATCCGCTTTATCCCTCCGACCTGCTGTTCGGCCGGCAGATCCTCGAGCTTCTGCCCACCATGCTGAAAGCCCAGCCGCTGACGGCCGTGCTGGTCGGCCTTGGCCTTTGCGCCACGGTTGCGGCCCTTTCCACCCTGTGGCTGCTGGCGCGGCGTTATTCGCCGGGCTTGAGTTGGCGCGARCGCGCCGCAGGTCTTGTGCTGGCGCTGCCGCTTCTGGCCGGCCTCGCYTCGCTCATGGACTATTCGCATTATTCGTGGGTGCGCGATCGTCTCAACATCATCCCCATGATGTGGGATCAACAGGAGAATTACCGCCATAACGGTTTCCTGATGGCCTTTGCCTTCAATATTCCCATGGCCAACGTCTCGGCGCCGCAGGGTTACGGCGAAAACAGCATCGCAGACCTGACCTCGGAACCCGCCGCCTTTGCCGCCAACACGGGCGATTACCCTGATGTCATCATGTTGATGAGCGAATCGCTGTGGGATCCGACACGGCTTGAAAACGTGAAGCTCTCTGCCGATCCGATGCCCAACATCCGCGCCAAGCAATCCGGCAACGTGTTCTCGCCGGAATTCGGCGGCATGACGGCGAATGTGGAATTCGAGGCGCTGACCGGCTTTTCCAACGCCTTCCTGCCCTATGGCAGCATTCCTTACCAGCAATATATCCGCCGCCCGGTGCCCTCGCTTGCCAGCTTCTTCCGTGGCGAAGGGTATTCGGCCATCGCCATGCATCCGTTTCAGGAATGGTTCTGGAACCGCAAGGAAGTCTACAGGAATTTCGGCTTCGAGGAGTTCCGCTCGGAAGAGACATTGCCGCCCATGGAAAAGCGCGGCAACTTCGCCTCCGACGACGCGCTGATGGACCAGATCATGGTGGCCGCGGACGATGCGCGCAACCCGCTCTTCCTCTTCGCCGTCACCCTGCAGGGACACGGACCTTACGAGGCGGGCCGTTATGCCAGCGACACCATCGGCGTAGAGGGCGATCTTTCCGCTTCCGCATCGCAGGCGCTTGGTACCTATGCGCAGGGCGTGGCGGAGGCCGACGACGCCCTTCTGAAGCTGATGCGCTGGGCAAAAAAGCGCGAGCGCGAAACCATCATCGTGCTCTTCGGCGATCACCTGCCGCCGCTTGGCCAGACATTCGTGGAAAGCGGCTACATGCCGGGCATGGTAGCCAGCCGCCGCGCGCCGCTGGAAATCATGAAAAAGGAACACGAGACGCCGCTCGTCGTCTGGTCCTCGAAGACGGGCGTGCGCAAGAATATCGGCACCATCAGCCCGGCGCTGCTGCCCTATCACGTATTGAAAACAGCCGGTTTCTCAGACCCCTTCTATACGGGGACTTTGGGTGAAGTGCAGGATGCGTTTTCCGTCGTCGACCGGCATATGCTGGTGGCAACGGATGGCAAGGCCCTGCCCGACTGGTCGATTTCACCCAATTCCATTCCGGACGTGGTGCGCAATTATCGCCTGCTGCAATTCGACATGATGTTCGGCGAGCAATATGGCCGAGAGCGCTTCTTCCCCGGCTTCAACTGGGTAAATGACGCTACACCCTCCGTCTGATGGGGCTGGATGTCTAAACGGCATGGCAGCGGAAATCGTTTGAATTCCATTGCCATGCGGGTTTATCTCGACAGGGCCGTAACGAACCATCAGCACCACGAGAAGCACCGTGTCAGACATCTCCGACTATATCGTTTCGCACTTCAAGCGCTCCTCCCGGGAAATCGGCGAGGTCGAGCGTCGTATTCTGGAGCTGTCGCACCAGAAAAAGCTGGTCTCGACCGACACCAATGCGGAATTTTCCGCCGGGGCAAACCTGGGCGACAGGCTGGCCGACAGCATTGCAAGGGTTGGCGGCTCCTGGGGATTTATCCTCAGCTTCTGCTTTTTCCTGGTGTTCTGGGCAATCATCAACACCATCGTGCTGACGACGCGGGCCTTCGACCCCTACCCCTTCATCTTCCTCAATCTTCTGCTCTCCATGCTCGCGGCCATTCAGGCGCCGATCATCATGATGTCGCAGAACCGGCAGGCCGCTCGTGACCGTTTCGAGGCCGCCAAGGATTATGAGGTRAACCTGAAAGCCGAGCTTGAGGTGCTGTCTCTGCACGAAAAGATCGACGTGAAGGTACTGGCCGAACTGGCAGCACTCAGGCAGGACCTCGCTGCCCTTCACCGCCATGTGACCCGGAAAGAAGACTGACGAAAAAGAACCGGCGCGCGAAAATCCATCCCCGCTTTTCCCCGCCCCGCCTTACCCTGTTATCTTGAATGCAGTCCTGCCGGGTAGACGCCAGACGTGGCGTAAACCGAAGGACGGTCCTGGTGGTGGGAACGGTGGCACGTTCATGGTGACAGGACCATTTCGCAAAAGGCCGTGCACTGCCTCTTGCGAAATACGGCTTTCTGGAATGCCCGGTTGCGCAAGCATCCGTMCAMTCCARCCCCAATCAGCGCGTGACCGGGCACAACCCGTCTGAAACTACGAAAACCCGACGGCGAAGGCCGTGCCGGGCGCAAAGGCGCATCTTTGCGTCGCAAAACGACAAGCGGGCAAAACGGTTACGAATCCGTCAGATTATTGCGCTACAGATTGACGCAGGCGTTTGTTGCATTGCACTCTTGTGTGCAAGGCTGACAAGGGAATCACTTCCCCTGGTCAAAATGGCATCACGACCATTTCGCGGCAGCGCCATCCCGGATGCGACATCCGGTCATTGCAATACATTCTGTTCCGGGGTTTTCATGTACCAGTTCGATCTGATTGTTATCGGCAGCGGTCCGGCGGGAAGACGCGCCGCCATCCAGGCCGCCAAGCTCGAAAAGAGGGTTCTGGTCATCGAGAAGGGCAGCCGCGTCGGCGGCGTTTCGGTGCACACAGGTACCATCCCTTCCAAGACATTGCGCGAAACCGCGCTCAATCTCACCGGCTGGCGCGAACGCGGTTTTTATGGCCGCTCCTACCGCGTCAAGCAGGAGATCGACGCGGACGATCTGCGCCGCCGCCTGCTGATCACGCTCGACCACGAGGTCGAGGTGCTGGAACACCAGTTCGCCCGCAACCGCGTGCAGCACATTCGCGGCACGGCAAGCTTCGTCGATGCCAACACGGTGAAGGTGGTGAAGAACGACGGTGAAGTCATGAACGTCACCGGCGCTTCCATTCTGCTCGCCATCGGCACGCGGCCCTACCGGCCACCGCATATTCCCTTCGACGGCGCGGCAGTGCTCGATTCGGACGAGATACTCGAGATCAAGGAACTGCCGCGCTCCATGGTCGTTGTCGGCGCGGGCGTCATCGGCATCGAATATGCCACGATCTTCAGTGCGCTCGACAMGCAGGTAACGGTAGTTGAACCGCGCGAAACCATGCTGGAATTCATCGACAAGGAAATCGTCGAGGACTTCACCTATCAGTTGCGCGACCGTAACATGAAGCTGATCTTCGGCCAGAAAGCGGAAAAGGTGGAGCGCGACGACAGCGGCAAGTGCCTCGTTTCGCTCAGCAACGGCCGCGTCCTTAAAGCCGAGACGGTTTTGTTCGCCGCCGGACGCGTCGGCGCAACCGATACGCTCAATCTTTCCGCCTGTGGGCTGGAAGCCGACAGCCGCGGCCGCCTGAAGGTCAATCCCGAGACCTTCCAGACAACAGTGCCGAACATTTACGCCGCCGGCGATATCATCGGTTTTCCGAGCCTCGCCTCCACCTCGATGGAACAGGGCCGTATCGCCGCCCGCCACGCGGTCGGTGCACCGGCCGGTGAACCGCCGCAGTTCTTCCCTTACGGCATCTATGCCGTTCCGGAAATCTCCACCTGCGGCCTGACGGAAGAAGAAGTCACTGAACGCCACATTCCCTATGAATGCGGCATCGCCCATTTCCGCGAAACCTCACGCGGCCATATCATGGGTCTCGACAGCGGGTTGCTGAAGATGATCTTCTCGCTGAAAACCCGCCGTCTGCTCGGCGTCCACATCGTCGGCGAAGGTGCCACCGAACTGGTGCATATCGGCCAGGCGGTGCTGAACCTGAAGGGTACGGTGGAATATTTTGTCGAGAACACCTTCAACTACCCCACGCTTGCCGAGGCCTACAAGATTGCCGGTCTCGACGCGTGGAACCGCATGGGTGAGCTGAAGAAGGATTGAGGTTGGCTGTTGCGGGGTGGAGATCGTTTGCAATGTGCGCAAACCTCTCCTCCGTCATGCTCGGGCCTGTCCCGAGCCTCTGCAACGTCGCGACTTTATGCGACGTGATTAGACCATGGGACTAGCCCAAGGATGACGCCGAATGCGACGCAAGAACGTCTATCACCTTCTGCTCATCCATACGATAACCGGTGACGCCCCTCACCACCGAATACTATACCGCGCACTCACACCCGGCCGAAAATGATCCGCATATCCCTGATCGAGCGTTCCGCGCACTGTCAGGTGATCGCCGGTCTTCTGCTCCACGGCGACGCCGCTGCTGAACTCGTTGAAGCTGTTGCGGCTTGCCCCCGTCAGCACGAAAGCCGTGCCGGTTTCCGAGCGGGAAAGGCGTAGCGACTGCGATACGTCCAGGCCGTTCCATTGCTGCGCCGTGCCGTCATAACGCACCGTGAAATTTCGGTTGGCCTCGATATCCAGTTCCGGCGTAACGATGCGTTTCTGTCGCGACGTCATGGAAACGCTGCTCGACCCCGTCAACGCGTTGAAGAGGACACCGACATCACGGGCAAGCGACACGCCGGGCAACTGTTCCGCCAGCAGCGTTACATTGCCCCACAACCTTACTGGCGTATCCACCACCTGCCCCGTCCTGGAGGCATTCATGCCCATTTCCAGCCCCGCCCGGATCGGCGTCTCGACCGGCAGCTTCGCACCGATACGCGCCGTATAGGAACGATCGGAATTCTTGACCGGCTTCCAGATCAAACCAGCCTCATCGGCATGGGCGTTGGTGCCAATCGCGGCGAACAGAGAAAACAACAGGGCGAAGCCCGTTCGTGGCGACATATCTTGTCCCCTGGCAAATTAAGGGCGCACCGGGTGAACCCGGCAGGCACGGTAAAAGCTTAAGGCCAAAGGTTTTGGCAGCGATGACAGCCGCGCGTTGGCGGCCCATGTTTCCTTGACGGCTGCACCGGCAGCCAAGACAAATCATGCTGCGCAGGGTGCCAGATGAACGGGAGATGAACAAGAGCAGATGCAGCAAAAAATCATGCTGCACCGCATTGTGATCGAAACGAAGGTGACGGGAAGCGTAGCGTGTTAATTTCCTGCCTTCGGAACAACGCAACGAGCCAGAATATCATCCACCACCACTCCCAAAGACCTCGATGAATCAATGGCAGATGCACCGACTGGAAGGTCTTCTTTCGTTGCGTGGAGTTGCAGGACAAATTGTCTTTCGGCCAGATTGCCACCGAACTCATCCTCGGGCCTGGCAGCCAGCCGTCTTTGTAAGGTCGCTGCATCGACATCCAGAATGAAGACCTCATCGAACAGATCTACAAAGCGTCGAAAATTTCTCGATCCGCCACAGAAGAAGGTGACGGCGTGCTCTTGATCAGCCACAAGCTGCCGAACTTTTTCGACATTCCAGATGTGATGTCGGTGACGGAAGGCGATTTTTGTGTCGCCGCCCTGAAACAGCGCGACATCCATGGTTTCGCCCGTTTCGGGGTCGCCTTTGTAAGCCAGTTCACGGTCGCCGTGAATCACATGAAAGCCGCGTTGCTGAAGTTCCGTTGCAACCGAGGTTTTACCAGCCCCGGAGACACCCTCGATCAAATAATTTCTTCTGCCCATCGCCGCGACTGCCCAACGCCCTGTCATGCCTTCTGAAGATAATAGTCGAGAAAGACGTGAAGATGTCGGAGTGTCGAATTCTCCGGTTCATGTAACGCGAAATTGCGGTAGCTTGACGACTCAACGTTTTCCCACTGATAGTGACAAAAAGGCGAAGCCTGCGCCTAACCTCCCAGACCTTCCCCAGCATGGTCTTGAACGGAGGCAAAGGGACTGTCGTTGTCTCAGGCTACTGTCTTGGTCCGATCGTTTCGGGCGGGTTGCTGGGGAATCGCGTCCGGGACGTGAAAGGCCTGATCATGACGCAAAATAATAATTTCAAACGCCGCGTAAGAGCTCGTGCAGCGAAAACCGGCGAGTCCTATACGGCGGCGCTCAAGCATATCCGCCGAACTCCCGACATGCCAGTTAGCCCTTCTTTACGAATGGCTGTCGCGCAAACGTCGCTGGTCGACGACCCTCGTATGGTTTCGGCACTGAAAGCAGCCGGGCAAGAAATGCGTCGCCTCATGTGCGATGCCCATAAGGCCGGCGCCCGTCTCATCCATTTCCCGGAAGGGGCAACGTGCTGGCCCAATAAACGCATCATGTCCGAAACTGGGCCGAGAGAAATCGGGCCTTCCGACTGGACGCGCTTTGAATGGGAAACCCTGCGCAGAGAACTGGAAGCGAGCAGAAAACTGGCGCGAAGGCTGAAGCTTTGGACGATTCTCGGTTCCGTCCATCAGCTTACTCCGCCACATCGACCGTATAACAGCCTGTACGTCATCTCCGATCGCGGGAAGCTTATAACTCGCTACGATGAGCGCCTGCTGTCGAACACCAAAATCTCGTTCATGTACTCGCCGGGAACTGTACCGGTGACGTTTGAAATCGATGGCTTCCGTTTTGGTTGCGCGCTCGGCATGGAGGCGCACTACCCAGAAATATTCATGGAATACGAGAAGCTGAACGTCGATTGCGTGCTGTTTTCCACCGCAGGTGATGGCCCGTCCAATGCCCCGGCATTTGCAGCCGAAATATTGGGGCATGCCGTGAGCAACACCTATTGGGCCAGCTATTCCACCCTGACGGCTCAGAGTACAGCTGCTCCCTCGGGAATCGCCGCACCGGATGGCCGTTGGGTGGCGCAATGCCCGATGAACGGTTTACCGGCTATCGCAATAGCAGACATTGCTATCGATCGTGAAAATCCCGCACGACCATGGCGGCGAAAAGCCCGTAGCGATCTATATGCGCCTCATCAGGTGAATAATGATCCCAGAAGCGATAGCCGGGAGCAATTTTAACAGGCGAGATCGGTCAGCGGCGCGGTTTGGGCCCGCTGACCACCGCGCAAGGCGGATGGACCGCATCGCGCAGACGAAACAAAAAAAGGCCGCAGCTTTCGCCACGGCCCTTCCATTCATTCAGCTTTCGCCAGCCAAGATTATTCRGCGTCGGCCTCAGTGGCCTTCTTCTTGGCCGGAGCCTTCTTCTTCGGAGCGGCTTCTTCGCCTTCAGCGGCGTCGTCAGCCTTGGCAGCAGCCTTTTTCTTGGCAGGCGCCTTCTTCTTGGTTTCCGTTGCTTCTTCGCCGTCGTCAGCCAGAAGCTCTTCCTTGGAAACGGTCTTGTCCGTTACCGAGATTTCCGTGAGCAGCTTGTCGATGACCTTTTCTTCGAAGATCGGAGCGCGCAGCGAAGCGGAAGCGCCGGGGGTGTTGCGGAAGAAATCGAGGATTTCCTTCTGCTGGCCGGGGAACTGCTGCAGCTGCTGGAACAGCGCGCGCTGCATTTCTTCTTCGGTCACTTCGACGCCGGCCTTTTCGCCGATTTCGGAGAGAACGAGACCGAGACGAACGCGGCGTTCAGCAAGCTTGCGATATTCTTCGCGGGCTTCTTCTTCCGTGGTGTCTTCGTCAGCGAAGGTCTTGCCGGACTGGGCAAGATCGGTGTTGATCTGGCGCCAGATGTTGTCGAATTCGGCATCGACGAGGCCAGCCGGCGTGTCGAACTTGTACATTTCGTCGAGCTGGTCGAGAATCTGACGCTTGACCTTCTGGCGGGTTACGTTGCCGTACTGGCTTTCGATCTGGCCGCGAACGATTTCCTTCAGCTTTTCAGCCGATTCGAGACCGAGCTTTTCCGCCAGTTCGTCGTTGATTTCAACAGCAGCGGCAGCAGCAACTTCCTTGACGGTGATGTCGAAGTTGGCTTCCTTGCCTGCGAGGTTCGCAGCCGGGTAGTCAGCCGGGAAAGTCACGGTGATGGTCTTTTCGTCGCCGGCCTTGACGCCAACGAGCTGGTCTTCGAAGCCGGGGATGAAGCGGCCAGAACCGAGAACCAGTTCAGCGTCTTCAGCAGCGCCGCCATCGAAGGCTTCGCCGTCAACCTTGCCGAGATAGTTCATGGTGACGCGGTCGCCTTCGGCGGCCTTGCCCTTCTTGGCTTCAAAGGTACGGGCGCTCTCAGCGATCTTGAGGATCTGCTCGTTGATTTCGTCTTCGGAGACTTCAACAACTTCGCGGGTAACCTTGATGCCGTCATTGGCCTTCAGTTCGATGGCCGGAATGATTTCGTAGGCAACGGTGAATTCGAAATCGGTTTCAGCCGAAAGGATCTTTTCGGCTTCCTGCTCGTCTTCGGTCATGGAGATGGCCGGCTGCGTTGCAGACTTCTCACCGCGGCTGGAAAGGATTTCGGAAGGCTTTTCACGAACCAGCTCGTTGACGAGGTCGGCCATGATGGACTTGCCATACATCTTCTTCAGATGGCCCATCGGCACCTTGCCGGGACGGAAACCGTTGATGCGAACCTTGTCCTTGGCGTCAACCAGGCGCTCGTCCAGACGGGCCTTCATGTCGGCAGCCGGGATAACGACCTTGAGTTCGCGCTTCAGGCCTTCAGCCAGCGTTTCGATAACCTGCATTTTCTCAAACCTTCACATCATGGCGGCGGTGCTCAGACAGCCGTTGGTTTACTTTCGAGCACTGCGCCGGAAACGTCGTTCCCCGGCCGTGGCTTCCATTATTTCTTCACACAAGCGCCTGCCGGACAAAATTGCGCTCGCGCCGGAGACAAGGGCGCGAAGGGGATGATGAACCCCAAAGCTCCCTGCATCACTAAGGATGCACTCTGGCACAAGCGTGGCACAGCCATGCTTTACTTGTGGTGCGGGTAGAGAGACTCGAACTCCCACGCCGAAGCGTTGGTACCTAAAACCAATGCGTCTACCAATTCCGCCATACCCGCACGTTGGGCGGCGGTATGTCACAATGTTCTGGAAGGGTCAAGCACGCCTTATCGCCGCGTCCCGTTTCGCCCGGACTTTTCTTGGGTCCCCGCCCCAGCCGCAAAAGCCGGCCGGTACGTTCTTGTCGTTTCGTGCCCGCACGAAAGGGAACGGCGCGCCCGCAGACGATGACACGAGGGGCCGCAAAGCTGCGCACGCCGTCTCACTCTTTCCCGTCCGGCTTCACATGTTCCGACAGGAAAAACGCGCAACATTTATGCGGCTACAGGACATTATATATAGGACACGCCGCCCGTCATTTTACGAGAATGCGCGCCTCCAGCCGAATCCCTTATACTAACGACCTTTGCATCCCCATCCTTGCCTCTGCCCTGCCCGACCCCTGGTATTCAGCCGGACCGCACGGCTTGGTAGCGACAGATGYCGCCAAGTTCACTAAAAGCACACAAATTGGTCACAAATTATGCAGYARCCGCCGCAATTGGGGTCATTTACCGGCTTGCTTTGCGTTCCATGCATAGGTGGCATCTTGCTTTGTCTGTTTTTGTTTTTATTAAACCGATTATATTCATGGTCATACAGAGATCGAGTTCAGCCCCGAGCCTAATCCTCCCAAGACGGGCCGGAAATGCTGGACAGCACGAAGAGGAAGATGACAATGAACATTACACGCTCGCTCACCAACTGGCGCAAGTATCGTCAGACCGTAACCGAACTCGGCCGCATGACCGACCGCGAACTGAGTGACCTCGGCATTGGCCGTCAGGACATCCGTCGCGTCGCACGCACCGCCGTCGGCATCTAATACGCTTCGCCGCTTGAAGCGGCGGATGCGAGACGACCCTCCCAAAAGGCCAGAGGCTCCCGCCTCCGGCCTTTTTTTTCGTTCTGGCACCCTCTCGGAATCGAGCCGCGCCGCCCCACGGGCATGTGCGCGTGACAAACAGATGAAAAATGCATCGATTAGGCGGCTGCATCCGGCATGTCTTGAGAGCCCCAACGCCCTTCACGCACCGCTGAGGGGAGCAAAAAGCCGGTCTATCACCGCCAATGGCCGCAAACCCCTTCAAAACCGCCCGAAAGACAGGCATTTCCGCTCATATTTTGCTCATRCGGTAGTCAAAGCCGCAAATTTAGCCGACATAGTGCACAAATGCATGGCAGTCGCCTAAATTCTGCACTGCACAACATGGCTCAATGTCTATATATAAAACCTCAACAGCCGAGAGCACAGAAACACTGAGCCGGCCGACGAAATCAAAGAAAGATTGAGGAAACGATCATGAACCCTATCCGCATCGCAAAGAACTGGATCTCCTACCGTCGCACGATCAACGAACTTGGCAGCCTGTCCAACCAGGCCCTGAGCGACATCGGCCTGACACGTTACGACATCCGTAACGTAGCTTCCCGTTCGTTCCGCTAAGGCGTAAAAGATCGTCCCGCTGCCCGACCTCCAGGGCGCGACGATTGAGCGACAGGTAAAAGAAAGCGGCGCCTCTGGCGCCGTTTTTGATTCTGGCGGTATTCGCCGGAGATTTTTGGCTTACAAGCATAGAGACCACATTCCCTCCGCCCCAATCGTSCCACCCGCAAAAACATTTGGCTGTCGCAGCCATGCATGGTAGTGCATCGCCCTGAAAAACGCGTCCTTCGGGACCCGCGCGGAACAATCACTCGAAAGACAGCCGCCGGAGGGGAGCTTTTGCCCCCACGCGGCCTATGGGCGCCAGCATGCAAGACAAGACCTATTCTCCCATTCACGTCGTGGGCGGCGGACTGGCCGGTTCGGAAGCCGCCTGGCAGATCGCTGAAAGCGGCGTTCCAGTCATCCTGCACGAAATGCGCGGCGTGCGCGGCACGGAAGCGCACAAGGGCGATACGCTGGCGGAACTGGTCTGTTCCAACTCCTTCCGCTCCGACGATGCGACCGCCAATGCAGTGGGCGTCATCCATGCGGAAATGCGGCTTGCCGGCTCGTTGATCATGGCCTGCGCCGACAGGCATCAGGTACCTGCCGGCGGCGCGCTTGCCGTCGATCGCGACGGATTTTCTCAGGCCGTAACRGACCGGCTCGAAAGTCACCCACTGGTGACGATCCTGCGCGAAGAGGTTTCCGGCCTGCCGCCGAAGGAATGGGGCAGCAGCATCATCGCCACCGGCCCGCTCACCTCGCCGGATCTGGCGGCGGCGGTTCAGGCCGAGACGGGTGAGGATGCAYTGGCATTCTTTGACGCCATTGCCCCCATTGTGCACCGCGACAGCATCAACATGGATATCTGCTGGTACCAGTCGCGTTACGACAAGGTTGGCCCCGGCGGCACGGGCAAGGACTACATCAACTGCCCGATGAACGAGGAGCAGTACAACGCCTTCATCGACGCGCTGATCGCCGGCGACACGGTGGGTTTCAAGGAATGGGAAGGCACACCCTATTTCGACGGCTGCCTGCCAATCGAGATCATGGCTGAACGCGGCCGCCAGACGCTGCGCCACGGGCCTATGAAACCGATGGGCCTGACCAACGCCCACAACCCCACCGTCAAGGCCTATGCCGTGGTCCAGCTTCGCCAGGACAATGCGCTCGGCACGCTTTACAACATGGTGGGTTTCCAGACCAAACTGAAATACGGCGCGCAGGCGGATGTATTTCGCATGATCCCGGGTCTCGAAAATGCGGAATTCGCCCGTTTGGGCGGCCTGCACCGCAACACCTATATCGATTCCCCCATCCTGCTCGATCCATCGCTGAAGCTGAAATCCCGGCCTGACCTGCGTTTTGCAGGCCAGATCACCGGCTGCGAAGGGTATGTGGAAAGCGCCTCCGTCGGACTTCTGGCCGGCCGTTTCGCTGCCGCCGAACGGAAAGGCGACACCCCGAGCCTGCCGCCCGCAACGACAGCCCTCGGCTCACTTCTCAACCACATCACCGGCGGGCATCTTTCCTCGAATGATGAGCCGGGCAAACGTTCCTTCCAGCCGATGAACATCAATTTCGGCCTCTTCCCAGAACTGGAGCCAGGCTCCATCGTCAAGCCGGAAGGCGTGAAACGTTTTCGCGGCAAGGACAAGACAATCATGAAACGCCAGCTCGTTGCAGCGCGGGCGTTGAGGGATTGTGCGACGTGGTTGAACGGGGGCGAGGTCATCCTAGAAACCGTCACCGATCATTATCGCTGAAACGCCACGGCATTGGCTAGGGTGAAGCCCCTGACCAATGCCGTCAGCGAACATTCCAGAAAAGCCAGTCCGACTTTYCCTTCTGATATTTGTAGTGTCGGGAGAAATACGGGTTTACCGCCGTCACGTATTCGAACTCGATATCCGTATTGCCCAGCAACGAAATGAGCGGGCGGTATTTGTAACGCCCCGAAATTACGATTACCGCTTCTTCGGTCTTGAAGTTTCCTTGCGTCAATATCTTGTCCCACTTCACGTTTTCGGCGTTGCCAAAAAAATTGTACGGGGCGAACTCGGTCACGGCGACCCCACCCACAAGCTTGGCGCTTCTGAGCGTCAGATCAAGCTTTTCAGATTCGAGCGGGCGCCCGGCAGCCATGACAAAGGATTTGACGCCMGTMSTGACGCGCTCCTCAAATTCCGGGAATCGGGCCGACCAACGGGCCGTATTGTCCACAACTGTTACGAAACGGTCATAGCTCATCCAGCCACGCCCGATTTCGATCACCATCGCCAGTACTAGAATGAGCAAAGGCATCAATAGCGCTAATTCCACCGCGGCAACGCCAGAGCGCGAACTTATCAGCGAGATGGATAGATATTTCAATCTCTTACCAATCATTCCGTCACCCGAACCGCGGTGATCGCCAGAGAGAGATTTTGCAATTGCGGCTTGCCCCCGGAACTGGGAACGAGCAGATGGGTGGTGGGAAGAATGAATTTCCAGTCATACCCCAGCGCCAGAAGATATTGCCCGGCGGCCTTGCTTGGCGCCTCGAATTTGTTCTCGACCGGAAATGTCACCGGTGTAGTAGCAAGGTTGGCATCAGCAATGGCAATGAGCGATATTTTCAGATCATCTTCAGTTGTCGCGAGCAGGAAATTCGAGGCAATAACCTGCCTGAACTCCGCCGCGGTGACGGACGTTCGGCCAGCCGCCGCCTTGCGCAGATATTCAGTCCCGGCAGTGGCCGCCGTCGACATATTGAGGCTGAAGAAAAGCACGAGACTAACTTCGATGATACCGAAGATCAGCAGGAGATAGACCGGCAAAAGCAAACCGAACTCAACGGCGGTAGCCGCACGGATATCCGTGGCAAGCGACCGTATGAGACTGGGGAAGTCACGATGCGATATCTTAAAACGAGTCAAGATAAGTGACCTCGAATGCCGTTATGATGCCACCCAGACTGTCGCTCGTTCCAGCGGCGGCGATCGACAGCTTGTACAGCGAATAAGTATCGACAGTGACCTCGTAGCTTCGGCGCTCCCATCGAATTTCATTCGCCTTCTGGCTCATCTGGATAATTTTTTTCTCTACACCCATTTGGGGCCGCAACACCTGCAGCGAAATATCGACGTCGTTCGAGCCTTCGTAATTTTGGTTTCGCCCGTTGTACCAGACCGAGATTTCGTATTTGCCGGGATGCATTTCCACATATTTGAAGATCGAGCTGTTGGCGTCGCGTCTTTTTTGCCCTTCCCAGTGACTGTCAAGTTCGACAGCGTAGCGGGTTGGCGGTATTCGCTCATTTTGGCCGTTGCGCATCGAGGGCGTGTTGTTCTTCTCTTCTGTAGTACACTGCTGCYCCTGCTCGGAATTCAAGGCGTCCTTGCCATCCGKTTGCGCCTTGCTGCCGTTTTTCGAATCGTTGTTTTCTTTGGGAAGAGTAGCCTGTGACTTTGGGGTGCATGTCATCCCGGCGCTTGTCTCCTTCTCCTTTTCCTGATCCCCGTAGCCCTGCCAGCCATGGTTCTTCCGGCAATCCGCATTGCTCCAGTCCTGAAGCTCGATGCCCGGCCCCGTACCGCCATCCCATCCCAGTTCAGCATAGGTATAAACACCCCAGCAGCCGTTGGGTGTTTTGGCGGTTCTGCCGTTTTTCAGCATACGTTCCGTGCCGTTCAGCGTCTTTTCGAAGGTGTTGTTGACAACGACCTCACCGTCATGTGGATAAGGCGGTATACCGCCACAACGGTACGACAGCTGATAGTCCAGTTTTTCCGCCCCGAACATGCCASYGAACACGGTTTTGTAGCTGAACTTTGCGTCTATATCCGTCGTCAGCCAGTCGATTTTAACATCGCGACTGACCACATCCTGTTTGGTGGAACGGATCAGTGCGTCGAACGTGTCGAGCACGTTTTTACGGCGCACCTCATCCAGGGGTACGTTCGTGCGCGTCGGTTTTGTCGAACGCTCACAGGCCTGTGCAACCACCCGCTTCGACTGGCTATAATAGGCCAACGCCCGGCCGCCTTCGAAAAGAAACCCGAAAAAAAGCAGGAAAACCGGCAACAGCAACGCCGTCATAATGRCGAAACTGGCYCTCCGGTCGTGCAAAAACGCCCCGAAAATCTCCGCCAGACCGTCCAGTTTTGTCTTAAAATTCAACATTTGAAAATGCCGCTTCATGAAATTGGCTATCACCCGCCTTAAAATAAATCGCCCAGTTTCCCTCCACGCATCCGGACAGACACTACGCCACAGCCGGAGGGAATATTGGGGCGGCAGCAAACAAACTCAGCAAAGGCTGATGCACCGCGATCATGGCGGCACGCGGCAAATGAGCCGAGCCACTTGCAAGCAAGAGATGCAAAAACTAATAACAGCCGCCGAAATACAGCGCCGACTGCGGGTTATGCTCCATTCGAAATTCTATAGTGTGGTATAAACACCAAATTTGTAAATTAATRRTCACCTTTATTCCGAAAAATATATKTAAAAACATRCACTTAAATMACGTATTCATAATTTAGAATAGCTGAAGTAAACCATATAAAGACAACGCGAAACATTGCCCTGATGGCAGGCCCGCGACGRYGCGCAAATTCCTCACAGGTGTGAGGGGCATTGCCGTCTTTTGAATACGGCAAGACGGATTTGTACCTTGCCCCTGCCGCCAAGCTCGGGCAAAACAGCCCTTTCCAATCACGAGACCATGCCAGGAGATAGAATATGGACGTTCGCGCCGCAGTTGCCATTCAGGCAGGAAAACCGCTTGAGGTCATGACCGTTCAACTCGAAGGTCCCCGCGCTGGCGAAGTGCTGGTCGAGGTCAAGGCGACAGGTATCTGCCACACCGATGATTTTACCCTCTCCGGTGCCGATCCCGAAGGTCTGTTTCCGGCCATCCTCGGCCATGAGGGTGCAGGCATCGTCGTTGATGTCGGTCCCGGCGTCACCTCGGTCAAGAAGGGCGATCATGTCATCCCGCTTTACACGCCGGAATGCCGCGAGTGCTATTCCTGCACATCGCGCAAGACCAATCTCTGCACCTCCATCCGCGCCACCCAGGGCCAGGGTGTGATGCCTGATGGCACCTCGCGCTTCTCGATCGGCAAGGACAAGATCCACCACTATATGGGCTGCTCGACTTTCTCGAACTTCACCGTCCTGCCTGAGATCGCTCTTGCCAAGATCAATCCCGACGCTCCCTTCGACAAGGTCTGCTATATCGGCTGTGGCGTGACGACAGGTATCGGCGCCGTCATCAACACCGCCAAGGTGGAGATCGGCTCGACAGCAATCGTCTTCGGTCTCGGCGGCATTGGTCTCAACGTTCTGCAAGGCCTGCGTCTTGCCGGCGCGGACATGATCATCGGTGTCGATATCAACAATGACCGCAAGGCCTGGGGCGAGAAGTTCGGCATGACCCACTTCGTCAACCCGAAGGAAGTGGGCGACGACATCGTGCCCTATCTCGTCAACATGACGAAGCGCAATGGCGACCTGATCGGCGGCGCGGATTATACGTTCGACTGCACGGGCAATACCAAGGTCATGCGCCAGGCGCTGGAATCTTCGCATCGCGGCTGGGGCAAGTCTGTCATCATCGGCGTTGCCGGTGCGGGCCAGGAAATCTCCACGCGTCCGTTCCAGCTGGTCACCGGCCGCAACTGGATGGGCACGGCCTTCGGCGGCGCGCGTGGCCGCACCGAYGTRCCGAARATCGTCGACTGGTACATGGAAGGCAAGATCCAGATCGATCCGATGATCACCCACACGATGCCGCTCGAAGACATCAACAAGGGCTTTGACCTGATGCACAAGGGCGAGAGCATCCGCGGCGTCGTGGTCTATTGATCGGCTGACAAAAATAGCAGGCGCGCACCGCGCGTCTGCCATATGAATTGACCGACCTTTCCGCTTACAGCCGTGCCGATTAACGGGACGGTAAATCTATCGTCGTATGCCGATATTGCGCGGTGGAGTTGAAAAATCCCTCCCTGCCCGAAACGACGCCAGATAGCGGGAGCGACCTCTGAAAACCGTACCGATCGACAACGGAAACCGCGTCGCTGCCGTTGCACTTCTGGCGAAAGGTTTTCCGGAAAAGAGCGAGGCTTTCTGGGCGCTCGGCGTGTCCCTTATAAGCGACCATCATCAGCGGCAGGATCTCGGCCCCATCGGGCAATTGCTGATGAAGGGCGACGATGCCGTTGGCGTTCTTCTGACGATACGAAGCCGCCTGGCCGAGACCGGCAGGACAGTCGTCAACCTGTCCAGCTGGTATGTCGAACCTTCCAGCCGCTGGTTTGCACCGCGTATGCTGCAAATGGCGACRTCCTCCGAAGAAGACATCTTCACCGATCTCACCCCGTCTCCAGAAGCCTGCAAGCTGAACGAGAGACTGGGGTTCACAACGGTGACGAATTGCACGCTTTTCTATCCCCTGCCTTTAAAGGCATTCGGCCCGGCCAGGGCACGGCTGCGCCCGCTTGCCGAAGTGCCGCAGGGCACGCTGTCCGCCGCCACGCGCGACATGCTGGAAGATCATGCGCGTTTCGGCTGCATCGTGGCGGTCATGGAGGCGGACGGAAGCCATTATCCGCTGGTGTTTTTAAAAACCRTAACCAAAAGGCTGCCCTCCGCCCGCCTCATCTATTGCGAGGACAGGCAAGTCGCCCAGAGGCACATTTCGGCAATTGCCCGCCATCTTCTTGGCAAAGGCCGGCTTGCATTGACCATGGCGGCTTCCGATGAGAAGCGAGACGCCGGCGGATTTGCCATACTCAAATCCTCGCCAATACAAGTAAAGGGAGCATGGAACCCACGGTTTATTAACGAAACATATTCAGAATTRGTGTTATTGCCACCCTGGGTATTGGGACGCTCTTAAAAGACGCGCGCTTAAACCTTGCCTGAAAAGAAGAAAATGCGCTTCGGCCGAGACTAGTCCCGACTGCGCGAACGAGCGGAGAATAAGCATGCTTTCAGCGAAACCCAGGGAAGTCGATGTCTCCGAGACCATCTATTCCTACCTCTCGCAGCGTTTCCCGGCTCATGCACCGTTTTCCGCAGATACGCAATTGCTCGAAGGCGGCGTGATCGATTCGCTCGGTTTTCTCGAACTGATGATCTTTCTCGGCGAAGGTTTCGGCATCGTTCTCAATGATGAACATTTCACCCCGGAAAATCTCAGCACGCCGGCCGATCTGATTGCCTTCGTCACGCAGGAACGGCGCAGATGACAACCCACATCCTGCTGCACCACCTGCTCACCGCGCGGGCGGAAAGCGGCGATGAGGCGCTTGTCTACAAAGAAAAATCACTGAGCTATCGCGAATTTTCCGAAGCGGCCGCACGTTGTGCGGCGGCATTGCAGGAGGCCGGAACGGAGCGCGGCGACCGTGTCGTCATCTTCCTGCCGCGCGGCATCGAGGAATGCTGGTCGATCTTCGGCGTGAGCATGGCTTCCTGCGTCTTCGTGCCGGTCAATGCGCTTTTGAAGGCGCAGCAAATCCGCCACATCGTCACGGATTGCGGCGCAAAAATCGTCATCAGCAGTGCTACGATGATGGATGAGCTGAACGCGGCTGTGGAAGACCTGCCCGAGGTCACTGTACTGCTGGCGGAACAAATCGACCGCCGCCCGCCCGTGCCTGCCAAAGTCTCGCCGTCAATTGGCGAGGACCTTGCAGCGATCCTCTACACATCCGGCTCCACCGGCTCGCCCAAGGGCGTGATGCTGTCGCACCGTAATCTCCTGGCCGGAGCGCGCATCGTGCGCACCTATCTGGAGATCACCGGAAAAGACCGCCTTCTCTCCATTTTGCCCTTCAGTTTCGATTATGGCCTGAACCAGTTGCTGACGGCGGTGGAACAGGGTGCGACCACTGTTATCTCCACCTTCAGGCTCGGCGATGATATTGTCAGGGACTTGCGCGATCATGCCATTACCGGGCTTGCCGGCGTACCAACCGTTTGGGCTATCCTGACGAGGGCCGCGCCGTTGCTGGCGAAAACGCCGCTGCCGCAGTTGCGTTACATCACCAACTCCGGCGGACGCGTGCCGCAGGAAACCGTGAGGGCGTTGCGCGAAAAGCTGCCGGACACCAAAATCTATCTGATGTATGGCCTGACCGAAGCCTTCCGATCCACATTCCTGCCGCCTGATGAAATCGACCGCCGCCCGACTTCCATCGGCAAGGCTATCCCGGAATGTGAAATCTTCATCGTCACCGCCGAGGGACAGAGGGCAAAACCGGGTGAGCCCGGCATTCTCGTCCATCGCGGCCCGACCGTGTCGCTGGGTTACTGGAACCGGTCGGAAGATACCGCCAAGGTGCTGCGCCCTCACCCTTTCATTCCGGCTGCACGCGGTGGCGAGACCGTGTGTTATTCCGGCGATCTGGCGGTGGAAGACGAGGACGGCTTTTTCAGTTTCGTTGCCCGCAACGATGCGATGATCAAATCGTCAGGCTATCGCATCAGCCCGACCGAGGTGGAGGAAAGCCTGATGTCGACTGGCCTTTTCCAGCAGGTCGCCGTCATCGGCCTGCCGGACYCCTTTGCAGGCGAGAAGGTGCATGCCGTGGCAACCGCCGCCAACGAAAATATCGATGTTTCGGCAGCTCTCAAAAAAGCCGCCGAAATGCTTGCCCCCTTCATGATTCCGCGCGCCATCGAACTGGTCGACCGGCTTCCGGTGACGGCCAATGGCAAGGTGGATTACCGCGCGCTAGTGCGCGAACGGACGGACAATGGCGCCCACGGATAAACCCCAAAGCCACGGCCCTGCCCTTGCCGCCGCGCAATTCGCAGTCGACGAAAACGATCTYGTCATCGGYGGCCKTGCCGTGCGCGATATCGTCGCTGAGACCGGAACGCCGTGCTTCCTCTATGAYGCCAGCGCCATGCGCCGCGCCTATCGCGATCTCGCAACCGCGCTCAGTAGTTTTGCTGATATCTTTTATTCGGTGAAAGCCAATCCCCTGCCCGCCATCATCTCGCTTTTCCGCGAAGAAGGCGCTGGCGCGGAAATCGCCTCCGTCGGTGAATATCGCGCCGCCATCAAGGCGGGCATACCGCCGGAAAAGATCATCTTCGCCGGCCCCGGCAAGCGCCAGGCCGAATTGCTTGAGGTGATCGAGAGCGGTATCGGCGAAATCCATATCGAGAGCGCCGAGGAAATCGCCCGTATCGAAGCCATCGGCAGGCGGGTCAAGGCTTCGATCCGCATCAATCCGGTGCCGGATGCGCAGGCAGGCGCCATGCGCATGGGTGGCAAGGCCACCGCCTTCGGTTTCGACGAGGAAGAACTCGAAAACGTCCTGCCGCTGTTCAGGGACATCAGGCATATCAATCTCGTCGGTGTCCATATTTACGGTGGCACGCAAATCCTCGATGCCGACATGCTTGTCTCCCAATGGAGACACTCCATTTTGCTTGCCGCACGCATGGCCGAAATGCTCGGCAGGCCMCTTGAAACCATCGATCTCGGCGGCGGYCTCGGCATCCCCTATTTCGCCGGGGAGACGCCGCTCGATCTTGCAGCGGTCAGTGCCGCCATTCCCGAYCTCAAGGCCTTGATGCATGCGCATCCGCTGATTGCGAATGCTCATATCATCGTCGAACCCGGCCGCTTCCTCGCCGGTCCCGGCGGCATCTATGTGGCGGAAGTCAATTCGGTAAAGACCTCGCGCGGCACCACCTTCGTGGTGACGGATGGTGGCATGCATCACCATCTGGCAGCCTCCGGCAATCTCGGCCAGATCGTCAAGCGYAACTACCCCATCGTCGCACCGGCCATGATGCAGGCAGACWATGAGGAAACGGCAACCATCGTCGGCCCGCTCTGCACACCGCTCGACACSCTGGCCCGCAATGCGGCCCTGCCGAAGCTGAAGGCTGGTGATCTCCTGGCAATCCTGCAATCGGGCGCCTATGGCKCCACCGCCAGCCCTTCGGGTTTTCTCAGCCATCCGGCKGCGAARGAAGTGCTGGTGGAGAATGGKGCGTTTGAGGTGATAGSGCGCTGAGGATGTGTGGTMGYGAAACSCGTAGCCGGTTTTCTTACGGACGCATATCCGGCTGCTGACATTGGAGCTTCCTCCAACCTCCCTCATTCCTGTGCTTGTCACAGGAAAGGAGATCACCCCCGTAACAGCCTGTTCCCAACCGCAAACTTGGATTTCAGCAGACACTCATCATATTCCGCCTCGGCATCSGAATCGAAAACGATGCCGCCGCCGACATTGAAGATCGCGCGGCCGCCATCGAACARGGTCAGCGTGCGGATCGCCACCGAAAAGCGCATYTCACCAGCTGGAGACATGAAGCCGATCGCGCCGCAATAGGCGTCGCGCGGCGTCTGTTCCAGTTCGCGCAGRATCTTCATMGCCCACATTTTCGGCGCGCCGGTCACCGAACCGCAGGGAAAAAGCGCCGCGAAAATATCCTCCACCGTCACRTCAGGCAAAAGCTTCGCGCGCACATGGCTGACCATCTGGTGCACGGTGGGATAGGTCTCGATATCGAACAGTCGCGGCACATGGAGGCTSCCGACYTCGGTGATKCGGGAAATATCGTTGCGCAGGAGATCGACGATCATGCGGTTTTCGGCAAGCGTCTTTTCATCCTCAAGCATYGCCGCGATGATCGCCCGGTCCTCTTGCRCATTCGCACCGCGCGGCGTCGTTCCCTTCATCGGATGGGTTTCAATGAAACCTTGCCCGTCCACCGAGAAAAACAGTTCCGGTGAGCGCGACAGGATCACCGGTCCACCGAGATCGACCAGCGCGCCATATTTAACCGGCTGGCGCGCGACCAGCGACCAGAAGGCCGTGAGCGGATCGCCGCTCCAGCGAGCATGAACGGGCATCGTCAGATTGCCCTGATAACAGTCGCCGCGACGCAGATGCCCGTGCAGCCGCTCGAAGCGCTGGCAATAGTCTTCAAGGCCCCATGCGGGCGCGGGATCGGACAGAAACGCATCGGCATCCGGCAGACTTTCGGGCCGCGCAAATCGCCCCTCATCCGGCTGTGGGCCGGAAAAGACGCCGAAGCGAAGGAACGGCACGTTGCGAGGCTCGGCAGCAAAGTCCGCAAGTTTCGGCTCGAACAGGAAACCCGCCTCGTAGGACATATAGCCGGCAAGGTATTTCCCGGCGCGGCGCAGCTGCTCCATGCGTTTCAGCGCCGCGAAAAACGCCTCTGGCTCATCCGCGACGATGATCTCCTCCGGCTCGGTGAAGGCTGTCACCGTGCCGGTCGTGTCATCCCGGAAAAGAACGTAAGGCGCATGTGCCAAGGAAAGCGTCCGAACAGGAGTAAGGGTCGGGAAAAATCAGATCGGGTCTATGTCGCCCCGCGCCCACATCTCTATGGTTTCCGCATAAAAATCAGCGAAACGGCCTTCCTCGATCGACTTGCGGATACCCTGCATCAGCTCCTGATAATAGGCAAGATTGTGCCAGGAGAGCAGCATGCCGCCCAGCGCCTCGTTGGAGCGCGTGAGATGATGCAGATAGGCGCGGGAGTAATCACGCGAGGCCGGGCAGTTTGACTGCTCATCGAGCGGCCGCATATCCTCCGCATGGCGGGCATTGCGGATATTGACCCTGCCGCGACGGGTGAAGGCAAGCCCGTGACGACCGGAACGGGTCGGCATCACGCAGTCGAACATGTCGATGCCGCGCGCCACCGATTTCAGAATATCGTCAGGCGTACCGACGCCCATCAGGTAACGCGGCTTTTCGGTGGGCAGCACCGGCAGCGTGATGTCGAGCATGCCCAGCATCACATCCTGCGGCTCGCCGACGGCAAGGCCGCCGACAGCGTAACCCTTGAGATCAAGCTGCCTCAGCCCTTCGGCGGAGCGAATGCGCAGATCCGGCTGGTCGCCGCCCTGCACAATGCCGAACATGGCCTTGCCGGGCTGTTCACCGAAGGCGACGCGGCAACGCTCCGCCCAGCGCAGCGACATTTCCATGGCGCGCTCGATTTCCTTGCGCTCGGCCGGCAGCGCGATGCATTCATCGAGCTGCATCTGTATGTCCGAATCAAGCATGCCCTGAATTTCGATCGAGCGTTCCGGCGACATATGGTGCAACGAACCGTCCACATGGCTCTTGAAGGTCACACCCTTCTCGTCCAGCTTGCGCAGTCCTGAAAGCGACATGACCTGGAAGCCACCGCTGTCGGTGAGGATCGGATGCGGCCA
Source organism: Agrobacterium sp. MCAB5 (assembly GCF_052114365.1). Taxonomy (NCBI): domain Bacteria; kingdom Pseudomonadati; phylum Pseudomonadota; class Alphaproteobacteria; order Hyphomicrobiales; family Rhizobiaceae; genus Agrobacterium; species Agrobacterium sp. MCAB5. The sequence goes on along the minus strand of NZ_JBFREP010000004.1, from coordinate 238,911 downwards.
GCGGATAAGCTCATGCAACCCGCCAAGCCTTGCCACGCGCTCCGGGCCGGGCCGCAGCATCAGGTGATAGGTATTGCCGAGAATGATATCGGCCCCGAGCTCGCGCACCTGGTCGAGATACATGGCCTTGACAGTACCGACAGTGCCAACAGGCATGAAGGCAGGTGTGCGGATGACGCCGCGCGGCATGGCGACTTCGCCAAGGCGGGCGCCGCCGCTCGTGGCTTTCAGKGTAAAGGTGAATTTGTCGTGCATCAGTTCTTCCGGAACAACAGGCTTGAATCGCCATAGGAATAAAAACGGTATCCGGTTTCGATGGCATGCGCATAAGCGGCACGCATCGTCTCGAGACCGCAAAAAGCCGAAACGAGCATGAACAGCGTCGATTTCGGCAGGTGGAAATTGGTCATCAGAATATCGACSGCGCGGAAACKGTATCCGGGCGTGATGAAGATGCCCGTCGCGCCCGACCATGGCTGAATRACGCCATTCTCATCAGTGGCGCTTTCGATAAGCCGCAGCGAGGTGGTGCCGACAGAAACGATCCGCCCGCCGCGCGCCTTGACGGCATTGAGCTTTGACGCAGTCTCCTGCGAAACATGGCCGATCTCGAAATGCATCTTGTGATCGTCGGTATCGTCGGCCTTAACTGGAAGGAAGGTGCCTGCCCCAACGTGAAGTGTCACGAAATGTCGCTCGATGCCGGCTTCGTCCAGCGCCGCAAACAGATCGGGCGTGAAATGCAGGCCGGCAGTTGGTGCGGCAACGGCGCCCTTCTCGCGGGCATAAATTGTCTGGTAATCGGTCTGGTCCTGCGCATCTTCCGGGCGCTTCGCGGCAATATAGGGCGGCAAAGGAATATGGCCGACGGAGGCGATCGCCTCGTCCAGAACAGGGCCGGAAACGTCGAACAGCAGCGTGATCTCGCCCTCCTCACCCTTTTCCTCGACGGTGGCCTCCAGATGGGCAAGGCCGCAGGCATTGTCGCGCTCGTAACCGAAACGGATGCGGTCCCCCTGCTTGATGCGCTTGCCCGGCCGCGCGAAAGCCTTCCAGCGCGACTGGTCGGCGCGCATGTGCAGCGTGGCTGAAACTGCCGTTTCAGGCGCACCTTCGCGCAGCCGCACGCCTTCAAGCTGGGCTGGAATGACGCGGGTGTCGTTGAATACCAACGCGTCGCCGGGCTTCAGGAAGGAAGTCAGGTCGGATACGATGCGGTCTTCCATGTGGTTCGCATTCGGATCGACCACGAGAAGACGCGCACTATCGCGCGGGCTCGCCGGGCGAAGGGCGATATTGTCCTCGGGGAGATCGAAATCGAACAGGTCTACGCGCATTGCAAGGGCTCTCGAAATATCAAAACCCGCCCTGCATGGCACGGGGCGGGTGGTGGGTGATGACAAGGCTTCCGACTACACTCGAAGTCATCCTCGGCTTGTCGCGAGTATGAGGTCTGAGAGGTTGACGCCATCATCAATGTGAAACGCCCCGCAGTTTCCTGCGGAGCGGGTAAACACTTYATACGCTATTATCAGGCCGCCGAAGCAAGCTTCATCGAAACGATCGAATCGGGGTCCTTCACAGGCTCGCCGCGCTTGACCTTGTCGATGGCTTCCATGCCTTCGATGACCTGGCCCCATACGGTGTACTGCTTGTTCAGCCAAGGCGAATCGGTGAAGCAGATGAAGAACTGCGAGTTGGCGGAGTTCGGGCTCTGCGAACGGGCCATCGAGCAGGTGCCGCGTACGTGGGAAATAGCCGAGAATTCAGCCTTGAGGTCAGGCTTCTCGGAGCCGCCCATGCCGGCGCGGGCCGGGTTGAAGCTCTCCGAACCCTTCTTGCCGAACTTCACATCGCCCGTCTGGGCCATGAAGTCTTCGATGACGCGGTGGAACACGACGCCGTCGTAAGCGCCTTCCGATACCAGTTCCTTGATACGGGCAACGTGGCCCGGAGCAACTTCCGGAAGCAGCTGGATCACGACCTTGCCGGTCGTCGTTTCCATGATGATGGTGTTTTCCGGATCCTTGATCTCGGCCATGATTATTCTCCTCTGTTCGGGCTCTATTGCCCTACCTTACTTCTTGCCGACGGTGACCTTGATCATCCGGTCGGGGTTGGAAACTTCGCCGTTGCCGCCGGCGCCGCGCTTGATCTTGTCCACGGCTTCCATGCCGGACACGACCTTGCCGACCACGGTGTACTGGCCGTTCAGGAACGGACCGTCGGCAAACATGATGAAGAACTGCGAATTGGCGGAATTCGGATCGCTGGAACGGGCCATGCCGACAACGCCGCGCGTGAACGGTGTCTTGGAGAACTCAGCCGGAATGTCGGCCATGTCAGAGCCGCCGGTGCCGGCACGCTGGGCGTTGAAGCCCTTCTCCATGTTGCCGTACTGCACGTCGCCGGTCTGCGCCATGAAACCGTCAATGACGCGGTGGAATGCCACGTTGTCATAGGCGCCCTTTTTCGCCAGCGCTTCAATCTGCACCACGTGCTTGGGCGCGACTTCCGGCATCAGTTCGATGACGACGGGGCCGTCCTTCAGCTGGACGGTCAGGAATTCGGCAGCCGAAGCGAAGGTGCTGGCGGCAAGCGCGCCCGCAAACAGGGCGCCGGCAAAGGCAAATCGAACGAGTTTCATTGGATTGGCTCCGGAATGTGAGGCTGAAGTCAGCGCTTCAGCTTGGCGTTGAGGGCTTCAAGCACGGCTTTGGGAACGAAGGCATCCACATTGCCGCCCATGGCGGCGATCTGCCGGACCAATGTGGCTGTAATKGGTCGCGACGACGTACCCGCCGGCAGGAACACGGTCTGTATATCAGGTGCCATCTGGCGGTTCATGCCGGCCATCTGCATTTCATAATCGAGATCGGTGCCGTCACGCAGGCCGCGCAGAAGAAGGCGCGCGCCATGCTGGCGGGCTGCATCGACGACCAGATTGTCGAAGGAAACGACCTCAACGCGCGCCGCCTCACCGGGCAGGCTTTCRGAAAGCGCCCGGCTTATCAGCGTCGCCCGCTCCTCGAAGCTGAACAGCGGTGCTTTTCCGGGATGGATGCCGACGGCAACGATGACTTTGGACGCCACGTTCAGCGCCTGGATAAGCACATCCAGATGTCCGTTGGTCATCGGATCGAAGGATCCTGGATAAAAGGCAATCGTCATATCGCTCTCAAGTGGTGGGCGTTATGTGCCGCCTTTTGTCAYGGAGATGGGCGCGGCGCAAGACTTTTACAACCCGGACGCCCTCCCGGTGCGGTCTGAACAACGGATGAATGCGCCGTTCAGTGCGGTTTCAGGGCTCATTTATATAAATACACGGCATCGGGAAACCGAAATGCCCCTCACCTCGTTAAGCCCCCGGAGAAATGAAAATGCTGGCCTTTATGATCGTCTTTTCGATCATCGCATCATTCGCAGCCGAGTATCTTTTCCTCGAATGAGGCCAGTCGCCGGTTTCCTGAACGCCAGATGAACAAGCCATTCAAGGAAGTTTCACAGGCGCGATGCTAATCGATTTTTAAGGTTGACGCGGAACATGATTGGACGTGGCGCGTTAATATCAAACCAAAGGAACAGACAGATGTTTGTAAGAGAAAAACAGTCTACTTCGGCGAAAATCAGCGTCATCAGCACCGCCTGGACAGTACTGGTCATCGCAATGGTAGCAACAACGTTTAGCCTTTATGATCAGAAGCCTGCTGCCCAGGGACCGGACTATCCACAGATGACCGCCCGCTACCAGTCCATGACCTATTACTGATGAGGAACTAGGATTTCCTCGCTACCAACGGAGATGATATCATGTTCACATTCCTGACTCTGCTTCTTGCCCTGATCAGCATCATGTTCGTGACGTCGATGATCTCCGCAGTCGCCGAGATGCGACGTGAAGACGAGGAATTCAAGGCCTCGGTAAGACGCAACCGCGCGTTCTGACCGCAACCATCAGACTTAGCCGTCTTTCAGAATATGATTCTCCGCAACCGCCTGGACGCTCCGGGCGGTTTTATTTTGCCGCCTTAAGGGCCAGTATGGCGAAGATGAAGGCGTAAAAACCTAGCCCCAATCACATAAGCGTTTTCAAAACCCCGTTTTTCCAAGGCAAATTCCCTTCAATTTCCCATTGGATTGATTTAAGGAACGCCGATACGTTGCGGGCCGGACGGCTGGCGACCGCAATGACGTTCCTGTGAGGTTTGCATAACGATGCTCGATTCCCTGAGAAATGCTTCTCGAACCATGGCAGCCAAGCTGCTGCTTCTCCTGCTTGTTGTTTCGTTTGGCGTCTGGGGCGTCTCCGCATCACTCGTCACCTCCAATTCGCATGCGGTCATGACCGTCGGCGACCAGACGGTCAGCCCGCAGGAATTCCGCCTCGCCTATCAGCGTCAGGTTTCCGATCTCAGCCGCCAGTTCGGTGCGAGACTGACCACCGAACAGGCCAAGGCCTTCGGCATCGACCGTCAGGTGTTCAGCCAGCTTGCGGCGGGTGCCTCGCTGGACGAACTGGCGTCGAAGATGAATCTCGGCCTTTCGGAAGACCGCCTCGCCAATCTCATCGCAGAAGACCCGGCATTCAAATCGGTTAATGGCCAGTTCGATCGCACCCTGTTCACCGAACGGCTGCGCAACTCCGGCCTGCGCGAAGACGACTATATCAAGGAACGCAGCAAGGTCGCGGTCAGAAGCCAGATCGTTGAAGCCGTTTCCGATGGTTTCAAGGCACCGCAGGTACTGGTGGACGCACTCAAGCAATACCGCAACGAACAGCGCTCGGTCGATTACGTCATCCTGTCCAACGCCGTCATTGCGCCGGTCAAGGCGCCGGGCGACGACGTGCTTGCACCCTGGTTTGAAACCAACAAGGCGAAATATCGCGCGCCCGAGTTCCGCAAGTTCACCTATGTGAAGCTGGAACCATCGGACATTGCCGATCAGGCTTCGGTGACGGATGCGCAGATCGCCGACTATTACAACAGCCACAAGGACAGCTTCCGCACCGCCGGTCGCCGCACCGTCGAGCAGCTGACTTTCCCGGAAAAGGAAATGGCAGAAGCCGCCGCGGAGCAGATCCGCCTCGGCAACACCACCTATGATCRGGTRGTTAAGGATCAGGGCAAGACCGCCTCCGACGTGACGCTTGGCGAATTCACCAAGGACACGATCCCCGACCAGTCGATTGCCGATGCTGCTTTCGCCGTCCAGAAGGATGGCGGCGTGTCTCCGGTCGTGGCAGGGTCCTTCGGCCCGGTCATCCTGCGCATCACCGGCATCAAGCCGGAAACCACCCGCACGCTGGAAGAAGCAAAAGAGGACATCCGCAAGGACCTCGCCACCGCTGCTGCAGCCGAAGAAGTCACCAATGTGCATGACCGTTACGAAGACCTGCGTGCCGGCGGCTCCTCGCTTGCCGATGCGGCAAAGCAGCTGAACCTCAAGCCCGTCACCATCGACGCCATCGATGCCGCCGGTCTTGATGAAAAGGGCGACGCCATTCAGGACCTGCCCTCGCCGCAGCTTGCCCAGGAAGTCTTCAAGACCGAACCCGGCACCGAAGCCCTGCCGATCAATCTTGGCCGCGAAGGCTACATCTGGTTCGACGTCGATCAGATCATCCCCGCCCGCGACCGCACGCTTGCCGAAGTGCGCGACGATGTCGTGGCCGACTGGACGGCAGAGCAGCAGCGCACRGCGCTTGCCASCAAGGCCGACGAGCTGAAGGCACGCGTTGAAAAGGGCGAGACACTGGCAGCGGTGGCTGGCGAACTCGGCCTTGCCGTCGAGCAGAAATCCGGCCTGCGCCGCACCAGCGAGGACGCGATTTTCGGTCGCCAGACGATTACGGCGGTATTCTCCGGCGCTGAAGGCATGACGGGCACAGCGGCAGACGCCGATGGTTCCAGCCGCATCCTCTTCAAGGTCACGGCAGTCGACACAAACGCGCCTGCCGATGCGCTTGCCAATGACGATCAGCAGTTCGCCGCCATCGCCCGCGCGGCAGGCGATGACATGCTCGACCAGATGGTCAACCGCCTGCAGAACGACTACGGTGTGACCATCAATCAGGCCCTCGCCGATCAGGCGATGGTCGGCTTCTAACCGGGGGGCGGAAACGATGGCCGAACTGAAACCGCTGATCGCAAAGGTCGCAAACGGGGAAAGCCTGAACCGTGAGGAATCGCGGGCCGCTTTCGACATTCTGATGTCGGGCGAAGCTACCCCGTCGCAGATCGGCGGTTTCCTCATGGCACTGCGCGTACGCGGCGAGACGGTGGACGAGATTGTCGGCGCCGTCTCCTCCATGCGCGCGCGCATGCTGCCGGTTTCGGCCCCCGAAAACGCGATCGACATCGTCGGAACCGGCGGTGACGGCATCGGCACCTACAATATCTCGACGCTCGCCTCGATCATCGTTGCCGGCACCGGCCTTCCCGTTGCCAAGCACGGCAACCGGGCGCTAAGCTCCAAATCCGGCACGGCGGATGCGCTGTCCGCGCTCGGCGTGAAGCTGGATATCGGCCCTGACCTTATCGCCCGCTGCATCAGTGAGGCAGGACTCGGCTTCATGTTCGCGCAGCTGCACCATTCCGCCATGCGCCATGTCGGCCCGAGCCGCGTCGAACTTGGCACGCGCACCATCTTCAACCTGCTCGGCCCGCTTTCCAACCCGGCGGGCGCGAAGCGCCAATTGCTCGGCGTCTTTTCGCCGCKCTGGCTGGTGCCGCTTGCCGAAGTGCTGCGCGATCTCGGCTCGGAAAGCATCTGGGTCGTACATGGCGACGGCATGGATGAAGTCACGACGACAGGCGTCACCCATGTGGCSGCGCTTGAAAACGGCAAGATCCGCACCTTCGACCTGACGCCGAAGGATTTCGGTGTTGAACCCGCTTCCATGGCAGACCTCAAGGGTGGCGACGGCATTGCCAATGCAGCGGCACTTCGCGAGGTTCTGTCCGGCAAGCGCAACGCCTATCGCGACGTATCGCTATGCAACGCCGCGGCAGCCCTCGTCATTGCCGGCAAGGCCGAAACGCTTGGCGAGGCGATGACGACCGTGAGCCAAGCGCTCGACAGCGGCGCGGCGGCAGCAGCGCTCGACCGCCTGGTCGCCGTCTCCAATGAAACAGTCTCCGGGCAGGCCGACCACTAAAAGGAATGAGAGCGAAACCATGAGCGACATTCTGAAAAATATCGAGATCTACAAGCGCGAGGAAATTGCCGCCGCCAAGGCCAGGGTTTCACTTGCCGATCTCAAGGCGATGGCCGCAGGCCAGACTGCGCCGCGCGGTTTTTACAAAGCGCTGCGAACAAAGCAGGCTGAGGGCAAATTCGGTCTGATTGCCGAAATCAAGAAGGCCAGCCCCTCCAAGGGGCTGATCCGCCCGGATTTCGATCCGCCGGCACTGGCCGCCGCCTATGAGGCTGGTGGCGCCGCCTGTCTTTCCGTGCTGACGGACACGCCGAGCTTTCAGGGTGCGCCGGAATTTCTGACGGCTGCCCGCAATGCCTGCACGCTGCCTGCGCTGCGCAAGGATTTCATGTTCGATACCTATCAGGTGCATGAGGCCCGCGCCTGGGGCGCGGACTGCATCCTGCTCATCATGGCGTCTCTTTCCGACGATGAGGCGAAACGCCTTGAAGACGAGGCTTTTTCACTCGGCATGGACGTGCTGGTCGAGGTGCATGATGCGGAAGAAACCGAACGGGCGCTGAAGCTCGCCTCGCCGCTTCTCGGCATCAATAACCGCAATCTGCGCACTTTCGAGGTCAGCCTCGAAACCAGCGAGAAACTGGCTGGCCTCGTGCCCGCCGATAAGCTGCTTGTCGGCGAAAGTGGCATCTTCACCTATGAGGATTGCCAGCGCCTCGAAAAGAGCGGCATCAGCACCTTCCTCGTCGGCGAAAGCCTGATGCGCAAGGACGATGTGACGGCAGCTACCAAAACCCTGCTAACCGGCCAATCCGGCGTTCTGGCGGCGGAATGATGCGCCGATGAGCGAGGCGACAAAGCTCACCCATATCGATGCGAGCGGCGAGGCACATATGGTCGATGTCGGCGACAAAGCCGAGACCGTCCGTATCGCCGTTGCCGAAGGCTTTGTGAAGATGAAGCCGGAAACGCTGGCGCTCATCCGCGATGGCAATGCCAAGAAGGGTGACGTCATCGGCACAGCCCGGCTCGCGGGCATCATGGCAGCCAAGCAGACGGCAAACCTCATTCCGCTCTGCCACCCGCTGATGCTGACCAAGGTTGCGGTGGACATTACCGAAGACGCTGCCCTGCCCGGCCTGCGGGTGGAGGCCATGGTGAAGCTCTCCGGMAAGACSGGCGTGGAGATGGAGGCGCTGACCGCCGTGTCCATCGCCTGCCTGACCATTTACGACATGGCCAAAGCCGCCGACAAGGCGATGGAGATCGTCAATATCCGCCTTCTCGAAAAGAGCGGCGGCAAGTCGGGCGATTTCCGGCGACAGGAGACATGAATGAAGCCACTGCTGCCCGTGGATGAGGCCGTAACGCGCCTTCTGGAGGCGGCGGTTCCTGTGGTTGACAGCGAAACCCTTCCGCTCGCCGAATGCGATGGCCGCGTCCTTGCGGCTGACCTTGCGGCGCGTCTGACCCAGCCGCCTTTCGATGCCTCGGCCATGGACGGCTATGCGCTGCGCAGTRCCGATGCGCCACAAATCGGGTCAGTCCTCACCGTYATAGGCCAGGCTGCCGCAGGCCACGCTTTCGCGGGCACGGTGGGTAAAGGCGAGGCCGTGCGTATCTTTACCGGCGCACCGGTGCCAGCGGGTGCGGATGCCATTCTCATTCAGGAAGATGCCGAGCTTTTCGGCGAGGGCAAAATCCGCACCGCTTTCGACATCACCGCCGGGCGACACATTCGCCCGCGCGGACAGGATTTTGCCGAGGGCGACACGGTTTTGAAGTCCGGGCGCGAACTCGGCTTCACCGATCTCACCGTTGCGGCGGCGATGAATCACGCAACGCTTGCCGTCTATCGCAAGCCACTGGTCGCCATCCTTGCCACCGGCGACGAATTGCTACCGCCCGGAAGCACGCCCCTTCCCGCCCAGATCATCGCCTCGAACACCTTCGGTGTCGCCGCACTTGCGCGGGCAGCCGGTGCGGAGGTTCTCGATCTCGGGATTATACCCGACAACGACACGCTGATCCGCGCCACCATCGGCAAGGCTGTCGCGGCAAAGGCCGATGTGCTCGTGACGCTCGGCGGCGCCTCTGTCGGCGACCATGATCTCGTTCAGGCGGCGCTTAAGGCCGAAGGCATGCAGCTCGATTTCTGGCGCATTGCCATGCGYCCTGGAAAACCGCTGATGGTGGGCRCCATCGATGCCATGCAGGTTCTGGGCCTGCCAGGAAATCCAGTCGCGAGCCTCGTCTGCGGCCTGCTGTTCCTCGAGCCACTGCTCCACAGAATCGCCCGCCGCATTCCGCCGCAACGCGTCACCACAGCCCGAACCGCCACACCGCTGAAGGCGAACGATCACCGGCAGGATTATCTTCGCKCSCGTTTCAGCRCCGATGRCAACGGCGCTCTGGTGGCGCAAGCCTATGCCAAACAGGATTCATCCATGATGAACATACTGGCACATTCAGACGGCCTGATCGTGCGCCCGCCAAATGCGCCGGCAGTTGACGCAGGTGCGGAATGCTCGGTGATACGGCTTAGAGCCTGACGGGACATATTCCGGCGGCGCACAAAACAACGCATTGTTTCAAAATCTTGCGCAATTTCCACCGCAAGTAGTCACAGAAATGAGACGAACTGCAGCCACTCCTGTTGAGACGACGTAATAAAAACTGTAACGTTGCTGTATCCGGACATGCGCGAAGAAGTTCGTTACTTATAAGCGGCGTCTCGCCAGATGAAAAACTCCGYGCCTCAACCATCTCCCGAYTATCACCCTACGTTGTTGTGCCGAAATAAATCACCCTAAAATCACTATCGGGATTGACAGAATAAATACGAAGCTGGCACCAAGACGAGCAGTAGAAATCAAAAAACTCCGGAACTTCCTCGAAATGAGAATTACTTATAATTATCAGCTAAATAAGATAAAAATTGCCGAAGATCAAATTTCAGGGAACAAAAATTAGTTTCCCATAAATTAAGCTTTTCAAAACGGCCTACATAATAATAATCATAGTCGATAAGCAGACTCACTGGAGTTTCTTGATGAACACGGCATCCACGCCCAAATCCACGGGGCCCGACATCGCCGGGCAGATTGCCTAYGCCATGCGGAGCATGGGTGTGTCGCCGATCCCGCGCAACTATAGCCTTTTTTACGAAGCCTATATYGGCTCGAACCCGGCGCTGACGAGRGATCTGGCGGCACTGGGAAACCGGGTGACGCAGGAGGATCTGGACGAAYTGTCCGCGCGGTACGGGGAAGGCAATCCCATYGCCTCGATCGACGACGCGCACGAGAAGCTGCGGCGTGAACTGGAGGCRCTTCTCGGAACGCTGAGGCGCGAACAGTCCTCCATCGAGAACTACAACAGAATTCTCGGCGAGACCCGTCAGCGCATTGACGACAAGACCGTATCGAGCACCAATATCCTGAAAAATGCGGTCTCGCTGCTGGCCGAGGCCACCGGCTCGAAAATCATCGATGGCGAAAAGGCGTTCAACGACGTCAACCGCCATGCCGAGGAAATGCAACAGGTGCGTCTGGAGCTGGATGAATACAAGCGCATCGCCAATACCGATTCGCTGACGCGCCTTTCCAACCGTCGCGCTTTCGATGACAGGCTGGCCTCCGTCTACAACAGCTCCATCGGCCTGCAATATACGACGCTCATCCTGCTCGACATCGACCATTTCAAGCGGATCAACGATACGTTCGGCCACCCGGTCGGCGACAAGATACTGGCCACAGTCGCCTCCGTCATCCGCGCCAATGTCCGCAAGGACGGCTTCGTCGCCAGAAGCGGCGGCGAGGAATTCGCCATCATTCTTGATGGCAACACGCCGGAAGAAGTCATGGTGATCTGTGAGCGCATCCGCCTGTCGCTGGAAAGCACACCGTTCCGCAATTCAAGATCGGGCGCCGACTACGGTACGGTGACGATCTCGATAGGCTTCGCCTCCGCCTCGCAGGCAAACAATCCGGGCGAACTTTACGGACATGCCGATATGGCACTTTACCACGCCAAGGAAACCGGCAGGAACCGTTCCGTTATTTACGAGGACGGCATGCAGAAGAACTATATCGGCAAGAACTGGCTGATTTATCGGACGTGAGAAGGATGGCGCCGGTTAGGGAGCATAGTGAATGCAGTGCTCCCTCCGCCCCCACGCCCTGTTACGTGAGCACCTGTTGCTGCGGCAAAAGACACGTCACCACATGGTCTTCGCCGCCCGMACCGCCCATTCGCGGTCATAAGTCTCCTGATCGAACTCCGCCTTGGCGGCTTTGAGCAGGCTGCCTGGTGTGGGCAGTGACGCGGGTTCCACGAAGTTGTCGGGGTTCCACAGTTCCGAACGCATCAAGGCCCTCGCGCACTGGAAATAGACCTCATCGATTTCGACCACAATGACGGTGCGCGGGTGTTTWCCGTCCATTTCGAAGCTTTGCAGCAGATCGGGTGCGACCGAAACGACAGCGCGGCCGTTGATGCGCATCGTTGTATTCGAGCCCGGGATCAGGAACATCAGCGCCACGCGTGGATCGCGGACGATGTTCAAAAGCGAATCGACGCGGTTGTTGCCGCGCCAGTCGGGCAAAAGCACCGTCCTGTCGTCGGCCACCCTTACCACACCGCCCTTGTCGCCGCGCGGCGAACAGTCCATGCCTTCCGGCCCGACAGTCGCCAGCGCCAGAAATGGCGAAGCCTCGATCATCTGCCGGTATTCGGCGGTCAGCGTGGCTGTCACCTTCGCGATAGATGCCTCGCTTGTGCCATCGTAAATGGCCTTCAATWCCTCAACCGTGCGAATGACCGTCATTGTSCGCTCCAACTCCTGCAATCAATCTGCCCCCCCATAAATCAGGGCGCGTTATTCCTCTGCCGCTTCCGCTTTTTCCCGCTCCGCCCGYTCGCGCGCGGTGCGTGCAGCAACGAGGTCCGCCGGCTGGGAATTGCCGCGGATCAGCGACCGGCCCGCATAAATACCGCCGACGACTTCCATYGCGAAACGTTCCTCRTCGCGGTCGCGGAAYTCCTCCACCAAGCGGGCAGCATCTTCMCGCTCCTCRCCCATGGCGCCAAGCACTTCCTCGCTGAAATTCATCGCCGATTCCAGCGTCTCGCGGATCTGGTAATCCACGCCGGCCTTCACAAGATCGATTGCGTGGCCACGGTCATAGGCACGGGCAAGAACGGGAACCAGCGGAAACTCATGCTTGACGATCTCCGCGATCCGCACAGCGGCTTCCTTGTCGTCGACGCAGATCAGCACCGCACGCGCGGTGCTTGCCCCGGCGGCATGCAGGATTTCCGCGCGTGAACCATCGCCATAATAGACCTTGAAACCGAATTCCGCAGCATCGCGCACAAAGTCGGCATCCTTGTCGATTAGCGACAGCGTGTAGCCACGCGCGAGAAGCGGCTGGCTGACAATCTGGCCGAAACGCCCGAAACCGATCAGCAGAATGCTGCCCTCGACATTTTCCGGCACATCGAGATCATCGGTCTTGGGAACGGCCGCCGGCACCAGCCGGTCGTGCAGAATGACCATCAGCGGCGTCAGCACCATCGAGATGATGATGGTCGCCGTCAGGATGGCGTTGGCTTCGCGGTCGAGGATGCCGGCGCTGACAGCGGCGGAATAGAGCACGAAGGCGAATTCGCCACCCTGCGCCATCAACACGGCCCGCTCCAGGCTTTCGCGCCTGGTGGTGCCGAGCGCCCGCGCCACGCCGTAGATCAGGAATGCCTTGAGCAGCATGTAACCTGCGACGCTGACGACCACGAGCTGCCAGTTCGACGCAATGACGGCAAGATCGATTGCCATGCCGACGCCGAGAAAGAACAGGCCGAGCAGAATGCCGCGAAACGGCTCGATATCCGCTTCCAGCTGATGGCGGAACGACGATTCGGACAGYAGCACACCAGCCAGAAACGCGCCCATCGCCATGGAAAGACCGCTGACCTGCATCAACAGCGCCGAACCGAGCACCACSAGCARRGCSGCGGCYGTCATTACCTCGCGCGCACCRGACGCCGCCAGCAGGCGGAAGAACGGGTTGAGAAGATAACGCCCGGCCAGAATGAGCGCGCCGACGGCGGCAAGCGCGATGCCGACGGAAATCCAGCGCTCCGAGGGTGTGACGTGCTCACCACCAGCACCGAGGAAGGCAACGAGCGCCAAAAGCGGCACGATGGCGAGATCCTCAAACAGCAGGATGGCGATGATGCGCTGGCCCTTGAGGCTGGACATGCTGTTGCGTTCCTGCAGCATCTGCATGACGATTGCCGTGGAAGTCAGCACGAAGCCGGTACCGGCGACGAATGACATGATGAGCGGAAAGCCGAGACTGACGCCAACCATCGTCAGACCCGCCATACAGACCAGCACCTGCAACGCGCCAAGCCCGAAAATATCCTGCCGCATGGACCACAGCCGTGACGGCTGCATTTCAAGGCCGATGATGAACAGGAACATCACCACGCCGAGTTCGGCGATATGAAGGATCGCCTGCGAATCGGAGAAGAAGCCGAAGCCATATGGCCCGATCACCAGGCCGGCGGCCAGATAACCCAGCACCGAACCGAGGCCGATGCGCTTGAAAATCGGCGCGGCCACCACGCCCGCCGCCAAAAGCACGACCACCTGGGCCAGATCATTCCCGTTCGCTTCGACCGCCACACATCACCCCGTTTAAATTGATAGAACGAGGGTGTTCCCTCCCTCACTTCCTAGCGCATCAGTATGAAAATCGAAAATGATTTTACAGAAAGACGATGCGCAGATTCAACGGGTTATTTGTCCATAAGGCATGCGGGCTCCAGACGCCGCTGCCCTCCTCCCCTCATTTCTGTGCTTGTCACAGGAATGAGGGTGGGGAGTGTCCGCAGGCCTTGCGCCCGCCTACCGGGACAGCGGTTCCCTGCTCAAGCCCTTTTCGGCGAGCTGTCGCTCATAATCGGCAAACGATGCATCGCCGGTCTCTCCCAGTTCCTTCAGATATCTCCAGGTAAAGATGCCGCTGTCATGGCCGTCGTCGAAGACGATGCGCACGGCATAATTGCCCGTCGCCATCATGGAGCGGATCGTCACGTTGCGCTTGCCGGGAACAGTGACCTTCTGGCCCGGCCCGTGGCCCTGCACTTCCGCGGAGGGTGAAAGCACGCGCAGCATCTCGGCACCGAGCCGATAGACGCTTCCATCATCGAAGGAAACGGTCAGTTGCCGCCGGTCTTTCGACACAAGCAGTTCAGTCGGCCAGGCATCACTCATTTTTCACTTCCGCAAGCTCGTCTTATGCGTCAGAATTACGGACTTGCCTCGCGATAGGCAAGTCACTACATCACCTGTAAAGCACATGCCCGGCAATCTTGTGCCCGGCGCATCGCGCAGTGAGGACGGAGACGTGAACAGTTTCCCCGGATCGCTCGAAAGAGCGCAGTCCCTGACGGAAAACAAAGCACCGATGGTGGACCCTTTCGGCCGGTCCATAACCTATCTGCGCGTTTCCGTGACAGACCGCTGCGATTTCCGCTGTACCTACTGCATGTCCGAACACATGACCTTCCTGCCGAAGAAGGACCTTCTGACGCTGGAGGAACTCGACCGGCTCTGTTCCGTCTTCATTCAAMGGGGCGTGCGCAAGCTGAGGCTGACAGGCGGCGAGCCGCTGGTGCGCAAGAACATCATGATGCTGGTGAGGAACCTCGGCCGCCATATTGGCACCGGCGCGCTGGATGAGCTGACGCTGACCACCAACGGTTCGCAGCTCGCGAAATTCGCCGCTGAACTCGCCGATTGCGGCGTGCGGCGTATCAACGTCTCGCTCGATACGCTGGACCCGCAGAAATTCCGCGAGATCACCCGCTGGGGCGATATCGACCGTGTGATGGAAGGGCTGGATGCCGCGCAGGCCGCCGGCATCAAGATCAAGCTCAATGCCGTCGCGCTGAAGGACTTCAACGAGACTGAAATTCCCGAGCTGATGCGTTTTGCCCATGGTCGCGGTATGGACCTGACTGTCATCGAGACCATGCCGATGGGCGAGATCGAGGAAGATCGCACCGATCGCTACCTACCGCTTTCCAGGCTGCGCGCCGATCTGGAACAAAGCTTCACGCTTGTTGACAACGACTACCAGACCGGCGGCCCTGCCCGCTACGTGACGGTAAAGGAAACCGGCGGCAGGCTCGGTTTCATCACACCCATGACCCATAATTTCTGCGAAAGCTGCAACCGCGTCCGCCTCACCTGCACCGGCACGCTCTATATGTGTCTCGGGCAGGACGATGCCGCCGACCTTCGCACGGCGCTGCGCGCTTCCGACAGCGACGCCTATCTCTCGGGCGCCATAGACGAGGCCATTTTGCGCAAGCCGAAAGGGCATGATTTCATCATTGACCGCACCCACAAGCGCCCCGCTGTCGCCCGCCATATGAGTGTGACCGGCGGCTGAACCTGTTTCTCGTCCACCCACCCATTTAAGCGGTTGAAATGCCGGCTTGGCCGTGTCAGGTCTCTTGGCATGGAGGAATGCGCGGTCCCGCCCGGCGGGCGACCCCTGAGAGGAATTTGGGGTTAGGCTGCGCATGGTCTGGGACAGTATGAAATGGCATTGACGGACAATACGCGCGGCGCCCTTCTGATGGCGCTCGCCATGGCAAGCTTTACGGCCAACGACGCCCTGACGAAATCCGTCACCCCCTACATCAATACCGGCCAGATCATGTTCGTGCGCGGCATCATGACGGTGGTGCTGATTTATATCGCCGCCCGGCACTTCGGCGCGCTCCGGCCGCTGAAAACCCTGATGCGCCCCATCATCATCCTGCGTTGTCTCTGCGAAGTGACAGCCGCCGTTCTCTATCTGACGGCGCTCGGACTCATAGAATTTTCCAACGCCTCGGCCATATTGCAATCCCTGCCGCTGATCGTCACGCTGGGTGCCGCACTGTTCCTGCGCGAGCCCGTCGGCTGGCGGCGCTGGGCGGCGATCATCGTCGGCTTCATTGGCGTGCTCGTCATCATCCGGCCCGGCCCGGAAGGCTTCACCTCAGGCGCGCTGTTGGTCGTCGCCTCGCTTGCGGTCACCGCCGCGCGCGATCTTCTGACCCGCAAGATGTATGCGGATGTCCCCTCGCTTGCCGTCACCTTCGTTACCGCCTCCGTCAACATGGCGGTGGGTGGCCTGCTGATCCAGCCCTTCGGCGGCTGGCAGCCCATGAACTTCATGATCCTGTCGCATCTGGCCGGTTCTGCCGTTCTGGTGCTGGTTGGTTACCAGGCGATCATTCTGGCAATGCGAACGGGTGAAATCTCCTTCGTCGCGCCGTTCCGTTACACCAGCCTGCTCTGGGGCTTCATGATCGGCGTGTTCTTCTTCAATGAAAAGATCGACAGCTTTACAATCGTCGGCGCCGTGATCGTCATCGGCTCAGGCCTCTACACCTTCTACCGTGAAAGCCTGCGCAAGCGCTCGCAGATGGCCAAGCGCTCCGCCGCCACGCCCACTGCCGCGACCACCGTGCGGCCAGCTTCCGTAACGAAAGCTGCCTTTACGGAAAAAGCGGGAGAATGACATGAAAAACGCCCGCTTTCTGGATCGCACCACCCCGCCCCACATCATCACGCTCGTCGTTATCGCCGGCGTCGCGGCGCTTTGCATGAACCTGTTCCTGCCCTCGCTTGCAGCGATGGCGCTCSATTTCGAGACCGATTACGCCGTGATGCAATTTGCCGTGTCCGGCTATCTTGCCGCYACMGCCTGCCTGCAACTCCTCATCGGCCCGCTATCCGATCTTTTCGGACGCCGGCCCGTCATGCTTGCCAGCATCGGGATGATGATCGTCGCCACGCTCGTCTGCATGCTGGCGCCAGATATCACCGTCTTCATGTTCGGGCGTGTGGCGCAGGCGGCCGTCGTTTCCGGCTTCGTGCTGGCGCGCGCCATCGTGCGCGACATGGTCCCTATGGAACAGGCCGCTTCGATGATCGGCTATGTGACCATGGGCATGTCGGTGGTGCCGATGGTCGGCCCAACGGTCGGCGGTCTGCTCAACGATATCTCCGGCTGGCAGTCCAGCTTTGCGCTTCTTGCCCTGCTCGGGGTCGGCATTCTGGTGCTCGCCTGGTTTGATCTCGGCGAAACCAATCACAACAGATCGGCAAGCTTCTCGCAGCAGTTCCACGCCTGGCCGGAACTTCTGCGCTCGCCGCTCTTCTGGGGATATGCGCTGACCTCGACCTTCTCGTCGGGCATGTTCTTTTCGTTTCTCGGCGGCGCACCCTTCGTCGGCAGCGTGCTTTATGGCCTTGCCCCGGCCATGCTCGGCCTGCAATTCTTCTTCATGGCCAGCGGCTACATGCTCGGCAACTTCGTCTCCGGCCGTTATGCGAGCCAGATCGGCATCACCCGCATGATGCTGTCGGGCAATGTCGTCGCCATCGCCGGCATTGTCGCAGCCATAGCGCTGATCTCYACYGGGGCGGAAAGCCCCTATGCGTTTTTCGTGCCGCTTGCGCTCATTGGTGTCGGAAACGGTGTGACCCTGCCAAGTGCCAATGCAGGCATGGTCAGCGTCCAACCACATCTGGCAGGCTCCGCCTCCGGTCTCGGCGGCGCCATGACCATCGGCGGCGGTGCGGCACTTTCCGTGCTTGCCTCCTCGGTTCTGTCCAAAGAGGACGGAACCTGGCCGCTTCTTCTCGTGATGCTGGCGACCGGCCTTGTCGCTCTCCTCACCACCTATATCGTAAGGCTGCAGGAAAAGCGGCAATGACGGCGCGATTTGAAATACCCGGTCTTGTGCTTGCCGGTGGCCTGTCGCGACGGATGGGCACCAACAAGGCGACCGTGATGCTGGGCGACGAACCGCTGCTTTCCCATGTCGTGCGCCGCATCGCGCCACAGGTGTCGGATGTCACCATCAATGCCGCGAATGGCTGGGCCGAAAGCTTTGGCCTGCCGTTGCTGCCTGACACCGTGAACGGCCATGCCGGGCCGCTAGCCGGCGTTCTCGCCGGCATGCGGCATTTCCAGAACCATCGCGCCCAGAAAAGCCACTTCCTGACAGTGCCCGCCGACAGCCCGTTCTTTCCCGAAGATCTCGTCGACCGCCTCTGCGAACACATGGCCGAAGACGCAATCGTCATCGCCGCCTCCAGCGGCCAGTTGCACCCGGTTTTCGCGCTATGGCCCGTGGCGCTCGCGGACGATCTGGAGGAATGGCTGAAGAACGATGCAAACCGGCGCATCCGCGCCTATCTTGCACGACACGTCACGATCGGTATCGCCTTCCCGCCGCTGGAAACGGCCAAAGGCAGCCTCGATCCGTTCTTCAACATCAACACGCCGGATGAACTGGCGCTCGCTCGAAGCTATCTGGAGAGCATGGAACCATGATGASCCAAAAGGTCTTCGGTATTGCCGGCTGGAAAAACTCGGGCAAGACCGGCCTTGCGGTCCGCATCGTCACCGAGCTGACGGCCCGGGGCTATAGGGTCTCGACCATCAAGCATGCCCATCATGATTTCGATATCGACAAGGTCGGCGCCGATAGCTGGCGTCACCGTCAGGCGGGCGCGCACGAGGTCACCATCGTCTCCGGCACCCGCTTTGCCATCATGCATGAATTGCGCGGCGAAGCCGAACCGTCTTTCGAGGAAATCCTCGCCCGCCTCGCCCCTTGCGATCTCGTCCTGATCGAGGGTTACAAATACGAGCCGGTGCCGAAGATCGAGGCGCGCCGACTGGAAGCTGCCAAGACCGAACCGCTTGCCGGAAGCGATCCGCACATCATCGCAATTGCCGCCGACCACGCGGTGACCGACACCACCCTTCCCGTCTTCGATCTCGACGATACCGCCACGATTGCGGACTTCATCGAAACGACGGTTGGGCTGGTAAGGGCGTAACTGCCGTTTCGGCAACCTCCTCTCCTCCGTCATCCTCGGGCTTGACCCGAGGGCCCGCAAACCGACCGCACCATGGATCCTCGGGTCAAGCCCGAGGATGACGTCGAATGTGTGAGGACGCTTGGCCTACCCCCAAAAATGAAAAAGCCGGGCGTTCGGCCCGGCTTCATCATTCCTTGAGACGCAATACCTATTCAAGGAAACCGGAGGGGTTCACCGGCGTCGCATCCTTGCGAACTTCGAAGTGAACCTGAGGACGTTTGGCGCTGCCGGTCATGCCTGACGTGGCAATGGTCTGGCCGCGCTGAACCTTCTGGCCGCGCTGCACGTCAAGATTGGCGGCGTTGCCGTAAACGGTGACCTTACCGTCGTCATGACGGACGAGAACCGTATTGCCGAGCTGCTTAAGGCCATTGCCCGCATAGATGACCACACCRTTTTCGGCSGCCTTGATCGGCGTGCCTTCCGGAACGGAGATGTTGATGCCATCGTTGCGGCTGCCTTCGACGTTGTCGCCGAAATTGTTGATGACGGCGCCACGAACCGGCCAGCGATATTTGCCGATGCCCGTGGATTCCGGAGCGAGCGAGGCCATATCGGACTTCTTCTCGATATCGCCGACGCTTGCCGTTGCGGCAGGAGCGGACGGTACGGTCGCAGCTGCGGCAGGAGCCTTGTAGGGTTCCGGCTTGGCGGATGCGGTTTCCACTGCCTTGGCCGCTTCCTTTGCGGGTACGGAGGCTGTCTTGATGGCGTCGGTCGAAGCACCCGGCATGGCGAGTGTCTGGCCGACACGGATGCTTTCGGTGGAAATRCCGTTCGCGGCCTTGAGGGCTGCAACCGAAACGCCGTTTTCACGGGCGATCTTTGCCAGGCTGTCGCCCGGCTGAACCTTGTGACCACCGGCTGGCGGCATAGGCTTGCCACCGGGAGGTGTGAGCTTGCCGTTTTCAGCCGAAACCTTGTCGCGGGCAACACTCTGCGAGGGCAGCACGGCTACCTTCTGGTCTGGACCACGCAGCGGGTTCGGCTCGTCGCCGTTGCGGTTGAGCGCAATGTCACCAGCCGCAGCCTTGGCGGCATTGCGGACCTGACCGAATTTCGGAATAAGGATCGACTGGCCAGCCTGCGCGGACGCCGCGGTTTTCAGACCGTTGACCCGCAGCAGTTCCTTTTCGGGAACGCCGTAGCGGTTGGAGATCGTCGCGATGCTTTCACCCGGACGCAGCGTTACMGAAGAGGCGCCATCCGTATGCCAGCCGTTCTTGTCGGAACGGACGGTTGCGGTGGTGAGATTGTCGGCGACGGGAGCGGCAGCCTGCTGTGCAGGTGCTGCGAGAGACGGAGCGGCTGGTCGTTGTGCGGACGGGAAAGGCTGGGCCATGGCTTCGTTGCGGGTCGACGGGTCGCGGCTTGCCACCGCCGGCGGAGCCGACAGCTCGGAGCGCTGCACCGGAGAGGCCGAAGCCGAWCGGGCCGTCGAAGGCTGAACGCCACCGCCATAACCGCCGGAAGACGGATAGGAGTTGGCCGCCATGTTCTGATTGGCGTAGCCGCCCTGGGGTGCCGCAGAGGCATAACCACCGTTCATGTCGCCTTGCGGGACCGGGGCCTGCCCATAAGCACCGCCGCCCTGGCGGGCTGGAATTGACGCTGTCGTCATCCGATCCGGTCCACTGGAAAAGAGGCCGCTGAACCGCGTTGCATCCGAGCTACAGCCCGTTGCGACGCTTGCCAGCAATGCCGCTGCGAACATTTTTGCGACTGATTTTCCGATTTTAGACGAATGTCTCATACGCATAACTCGATCTACACTGACGCCAACCCGCCGCATCGAGGTCGATCCGGCACAAATTTCACTTCTTGCAAGGCCCATTTCCCGATCCCGGGAAAACCATGCGTCGATGTTTGTGATTAAAGCGCGTTAGTGTTACCACGCCGTTAAAACGTTAAGCCGCTCGGCGCTTTTTTGACACTTCGATAACCATGACGAAAACGGCATGTGTCATGTCTGAACAATATTATTATGGAAAATCAGTTGGTTGTGATGATTTAGAACATTCTAAGACGAAAATTAATCGCCTTCGATATTTTCATTTTGTCACAAATGCCGGGCAATATGGCTGCCGAGCGGCAGATAGGGCGTCTCGAAAAGCTCTTCCTTTTCGAAGCGGCTGCCGGTCTTGGAGAAGCGCGTCATCACGCAGCGCCCGTCTTCCAGAATGATCGGCGCGATCATCRTGCCGCCGGAGACGATCTGCTCGGCGAAAAAGCGGGGCATGGTGGTAAAGGCGGCGGTGGCGACGATTCGGTCGAAGGTACCCTCGCCCACCAGACCGTTGCTGCCATCCGCCTGGCGGATGACGACATTGCGGATGGAAAGATCGTCCAGACAGTTCTGCGCCTGCTGCACCAGCGTCTTGTATCGCTCCAGCGAAAAGACCCGCTCCACCCGGCGCGCGATGATCGCCGTCATGAAACCGCTGCCGGTGCCGATTTCCAGCACGCGCTGGCCCGGCTTCAATTGCAGGCGAGCCAGGATTTTCACCGCCATGTCAGCGCCTTCCATGAAGGCGCCGCAGTCGATCGGGATTGTACGGCTGGAATAGGCATCAGCGGCGAATTGCGGCGGCACGAATTTGGAGCGCGGCGTCTGTTCGACCGCCGTMAAAAGGTCGAGATCGGAAATCCCCTCGCCCCGCAAGCGGAGAACGAGAGCGGCAAAACCTTCCTTTTCAACCATTGCGGATTTCAATCGGCGACTCCGAATCCAAGTGCTTGCGCAACCCGATCCTTGACCGTGTAATCCGTAAGGTCAAGCTTTAGCGGCGTGACCGAAATCTTGCCGTGCTTCAAAGCGTGGATATCCGTGCCCTCGAGGAAGGTGCCGAGGCGTTCGCCAAAGCGCAGCCAGTAGTAAGGAAGACCACGGCCATCCTGGCGTTCTTCTACCGTCAGGCCGAAATCGAGCTTGCCCTGCCCGGTGACGGATACACCCTGCACATCATCAGGTGCACAATTGGGGAAATTGAGATTGAGGAAGGTGCCATCAGGCAATTCCACATTCATCAGCTTGCGCAGCAGATCCGGCGCATGGGTCTCGGTCACCTCCCACGGCACGACGCGGCCTTCGGAATGGCTGAAAGCCTGGCTGAGTGCGAAGGAGCGTACCCCTTGCAGCGTACCTTCAATGGCGCCGGCAATCGTGCCGGAATAGGTGACATCGTCAGCCATATTGGCACCGGCATTGACACCTGAGAGTACGAGATCGGGCTTTTCCGGCAGAACTTCACGGATGCCCATGATGACGCAATCGGTCGGCGTACCGCGCAGCGCGAAATGCTTGTCGGAAACCTTGCGCAGCCGCAGCGGCTCGGAGAGAGTAAGGGAGTGAGCAAGACCGCTCTGGTCGGTCTCGGGCGCCACGATCCAGACGTCATCGGACAGCGTGCGGGCGATACGTTCCAGCACCGCCAGCCCTTCGGCATGGATACCGTCGTCATTGGTCAGCAAAATCCGCATRTTTCTCTCTCCGCTTTTCATATCTTCCGGGACGGAGCATCCTCCCCACCGGCAGTGAGGTGTGCAGTTCTCTCAACGTCATCCCCGGGGGCATGTCCCGAGGATGACGTCGGCGTAATTGGAAGATTCTCCCTCCAATAGCGCGACGCTGCGCTCCCTCAGACCGCCTTCTCGATCCGTGTCAGACCGCCCATATAGGGCAGCAGCACGTCTGGAATTGTGACAGAACCGTCGTCGTTCAGGTAATTTTCGAGAACGGCGATCAGGCAGCGGCCGACGGCGGTGCCGGAGCCGTTCAGTGTGTGCACGAACTTCGTCGCCTTGTCGTCCTTGCCGCGATAACGCGCATTCATGCGCCGCGCCTGGAAATCGCCGCAGACGGAGCAGGACGAAATTTCGCGGTAGGTGTTCTGGCCCGGCAACCAAACTTCCARATCGTAGGTCTTGCGCGCGCTGAAACCCATATCGCCGGTGCACAGCGTCATGGTGCGGAAATGCAGGCCAAGACGCTTCAGCACTTCTTCGGCGCAGGCCGTCATGCGCTCATGCTCGGCAACAGCACTTTCCGCGTCGGTGATGGAGACGAGTTCGCATTTCCAGAACTGGTGCTGGCGCAGCATGCCGCGTGTGTCGCGGCCGGCAGAGCCCGCTTCCGAACGGAAGGACGGCGTAAGTGCCGTGAAGCGTAGCGGCAGCTTTTCCTGCTCGAGAATTTCGCCGGAGACAAGGTTGGTCAGCGTCACTTCCGCCGTCGGGATCAACCAGCGGCCATCAGTGGTCTTGAACAGATCCTCGGAAAACTTCGGCAATTGCCCAGTGCCGAACATCGCCTCATCACGCACCATCAGCGGCGAAGAGACTTCCGTGTAGCCATGTTCCGAGGTGTGCAGGTCGATCATGAACTGGCCGAGCGCCCGTTCCAGACGCGCCAGCTGGCTGGTCAGCACAGTGAAGCGCGAGCCGGAAAGCTTGGCCGCCCGCTCGAAATCCATGTAGCCGAGCGCTTCGCCAATCTCGAAGTGCTCCTTTGCTTCATGGTTCCAGCCKGGCTTCTGGCCGACCACGCGGGTCACCACATTGTCGTGTTCGTCCTTRCCGTCAGGAACATCGTCGAAAGGCATGTTGGGCAGGCGCGACAGGGCGTCGTTAAGCTCGGAGGTGACCTGGCGGTCCTCTTCCTCGGCGCGCGGCATGTTTTCCTTGATGTCGGCGACTTCCGCTTTCAGCTTTTCCGCCAGCTCCATGTTCTTCTGCGCCATGGCGGCGCCGATGTCCTTGGAAGCGGCATTGCGACGCGACTGCATGTCCTGCAGGGACTGGATGACGGAACGGCGCTTTTCGTCGAGAGCGATCAGGCTGCTTGCGGCAGGCTCTGCGCCGCGCCGTACAAGTGCTGCATCAAAGGCTTCGGGGTTTTCGCGTATCCATTTAATGTCGTGCATCGTCGTTCCAGACTATTGTTGGTCGCTCGCGTTTTATCAGCAAAACGCCGGGCGAAAGGCCCGGCGCGAGGAAATTTGATGAGCAGGAAGACCGTGGCGAAGCGTCAGGTCTCTTCCAGCTCCGTGCTTTTGGATTCCGCAGCACGTTTCCTCTCCACGAGTCGAGCCATGTAGATGGAAATCTCGTAGAGAATGATCGCAGGTAGCGCAAGACCGATCTGGGACATGGGGTCTGGCGGCGTCAGCACGGCCGCAACCACGAAGGCCATGACAATGGCGAACTTGCGCTTTTCCCGCAGCCAGTCGCTGGTCAGAATCCCGACCCGCGCCAGAAGCGTGGTGACGACAGGCAGCTGGAATACCAGGCCGAAGGACAAAACCAGCGTCATGATGAGGCTGAGATATTCCGACACCTTCGGCATCAGGGAAATCGCCACCTCGCCATCTACTGGCAATTGCTGCATGGCGAGGAAGAACCACATGACCATGGGCGTGAAGAAGAAATAGACGAGCGCCGCGCCGATAAGGAAAAGGATCGGCGATGCGATCAGGAACGGCAGGAAGGCCGCGCGCTCGTTCTTGTAGAGGCCCGGCGCCACGAATTTATAGAGCTGCGAGGCAATCACCGGAAAGGAGATCACCATGGCACCGAACATGGCAACCTTGATCTGCGTGAAGAAGAATTCCTGCGGCGCCGTATAGATCAGCGATGATTTCGCCACATCCAGCCCCGCCCAGATGACCGCCCACTTATAGGGAATGACGAGCAGGTTGAAGAGATGCTTGGCAACGGCGAAACAGGCGATGAAGGCGACGAAGAACGCGCCGAGCGACCAGATCAGCCGCGTGCGCAACTCCATGAGATGTTCGATAAGCGGCTGCGGCTTGTCCTCGATGTCCCCGCTCATGCTTCATCCTTTTTGGGCTTTGCAGCCTTGGTTCTTGCCGGTTTGGCCGGTTTGGCATCCGCAACGGCAACCGCCTTCTCCGCTGCCGCTTTCCTGACAGCAACCTTTTTGGCGACAGCCTTCACGGTCGGCTTCAAGACAGCAGCTTCTTCAACAGGCGCTGCGGCAGGCTTGCTGCGGGTGGTGCGTTTCGGCTTGGCGGCAACCGCTTCGGCTTCAACGGTCGCAACAGATTTCGCACGCGCACGCTTCGGCTTTTCTTCCGCAGCAGCAACCGCAGTAACCGGCCCAGATGCAGAAGGCGTGGGAACCACCGCAGGCGCCACATCCGGAAGCTTCATCTCGGGCTCCGGCACGCTGACAAGAGGAGCCACCGGCTCACTTGTTGCAGGTGCTGCTGTCGACGAAATCGCATCGGGAGCGGATGTCGCCTTCTGGAGATCAGACTTGATTTCGTTGCCGAGCTGGCGAAGCGGGTTCATAGCATCGCGCAGGGAATTGGTCGGGTTGAGATTGCGCACATCGGAGATTGTCTGCCGCACATCGTCCATGTCTGCCTCTTTCAAGGCCTCGTCGAACTGCGTGCGGAAATCCCCCGCCATCTTGCGAAGGCCGGCCATCGTCTTACCGAAGGCGCGGATCATGGGCGGCAAGTCCTTGGGACCGACGACCACGATCAAAACGACCGCGATCACCAGAAGCTCGCTCCAACCGATATCAAACATCAAAACGCTCCCGAGACCCTAGCGCCAGTCTCAAAACAAGCAGGTTCAAGCCGCTTACTTGATCTCGTCAGCCTTGTGGTCAACAGTCTTCGCGTTGACATCGGCCGGCGGCGGAGTCTGATCTTCGTCAGCCATGCCCTTCTTGAAGCTCTTGATGCCCTTGGCGACATCGCCCATCAGTTCCGGGATCTTTCCGCGTCCGAAGAGAACGAGAACGATCACCAGCACGATCAGCCAATGCCACACACTAAAAGAACCCATAACTGAAACTCCTGAATTTCGCTTTCAGACGATGTAAGACGTTTGAAAGGCTTTTTCAAACAACAAATCGTTGCTTCAACAGGCTGTGGGCATAAAGTTTTCGTGCCTTGTCATCCGCATGAAGACGATATCAATCGTCGCCATCGCCGCCACCAGGTGCAAGCAGGCCCAACTCTTCCAGATCGAGCTGCGTGATCGGGTCTTCGTCTTCGCGCAATTCGTCGCTCATCATCGGCAAAGGCACGCCGAAATTGGAAGGAATACGGCCCGAAAGCAGGCCCGCACCCTTCAGTTCCTCAAGGCCCGGCAAGTCCCGCAATTCCTCAAGGCCGAAATGGTCGAGAAACTCCACCGTGGTGCCGATCGTCACCGGCCTGCCCGGCGTGCGCCTGCGGCCCCTGAAACGCACCCAACCCGCTTCCATCAGCACATCGAGGGTACCGCGTGAGGTTTGCACGCCACGGATTTCCTCGATTTCGGCGCGTGTCACCGGCTGATGATACGCCACAATCGCCAGAACCTCCAGCGCCGCACGCGAAAGCTTCTTAGGTTCCTTTTCCTCAGAATGGATGACGAAGGAGAGATCGCCGGCCGTGCGGAACGCCCATTGCCCGCCCACCTGCACCAGATTGACACCCCGCTCGCCATAAGCGGCCTTCAGCCCGTGGAGTATGGCAACGACATCCATGCCGCGCGGCAGCCGCTCGGCAATGAAGGCAACTGAAACCGGTTCGGCCGAGGCAAAGACCAGCGCCTCGGCAATGCGCTCGGCTTCCTTCAGCTGACGCTCGGAAAATACCGCGGGCTCGGCCCCAACCACATCCGCCGCCCCATCTGCCACGATGGCGGCTTCGCCGGTCTCGTCGTCATGCGTCATTATCAGTCCTTTCCGCATTCGGCGCGCGGTCATCTCGCTCGCTCCTGCGCATATAGATGGGCTGGAACGCGCCCTCCTGCCGGATTTGCAGCGATCCCTCGCGCACSAGCTCCAGCGAGGCGGCGAAAGCGCTGGCGATTGCCGTCACGCGCATCGCGGGGTCAGGCACATATTGCAGCAGATATTGGTCGAGCACCGTCCACTCGCCGACATCCCCGAGCAGACTGTTCAGAAGTTCCCGGGCTTCCACAAGCGACCAGACCTGCCGCTTTTCAATCGTGACCTGGGTGATGGCCTGCCTTTGCCGCAGATTGGCATAGGCGCTCAGGAGATCGTAGAGGTTCGCCTCGTAAGCCGAGCGGTTGATATGCGGAATATGCTCCGGCGCGCCACGGGCGAAGATATCGCGGCCAAGCTGGGCGCGGTTGACGAGGCGTTCAGCCGCCTCCCGCATCGCCTCCAGACGTTTCAGCCGGAAGGCCAGTGTCGCGGCCATTTCTTCGCCGGAGGGGCCGTCATCCTTCGCCTGCTGCGGAATGAGAAGCTTGGACTTGAGGAAGGCAAGCCAGGCCGCCATCACCAGATAGTCGGCAGCAAGCTCGATGCGCACGCGGCGGGCTGTTTCCACGAATTGCAGATATTGCTCGGCAAGCGCCAGCACCGAAATGCGCGACAGATCGACCTTCTGCGTGCGGGCAAGGTGTAGCAACAGATCGAGCGGGCCTTCGAAACCCGCGACATCGATCACCAGCCCGGCCTCGCCCGTCAGCCGCTCCGGCGTCACATCCTGCCAGAGCTTGTCCATAGGCGTTGAAGTGCGAGACTTGTCTGCTGCCATTGTTCCATCCGCCGGGCGTCCGGCCTGTCGTCCCGAGTACCGGGCCGCCGCCCGATTGTCAGGAAACGGCCCACATGGCGTTGAATTCGGCTCTCAGTTCAGCTTCGTCGGAGGCATCAGTGGCGGGAAAACCCGCTTCCACGGCCCGCACCCGCTCCAGCGAACGGCCGGAAAGAACGGGAACCTCCTTCACGACCTCAAGCATTTCACCCATCACGCCGTTGCAATGCAAGACTATATCGCAGCCACCCGCAACAATATTCGCGGCACGCTGGCCAAGCGTGCCCTTCAGCGCATTCATGGAACTGTCGTCGGACATCAACAGACCGTCAAAGCCGATTCGCCCACGAATGATCTCCTCGATCACCTTTGGCGAGGTCGTTGCCGGACGCTCCCGATCGACGGCATTGAACACCAGATGCGCGCTCATCGCCATCAATTCACGGTTCAGCGCGCGGAATGGCACAAAATCATGGGCGTCCAGCTCGTYCAGCGGCACATCGACAACAGGCAATTCATGGTGCGAATCCACCATRCCGCGACCGTGGCCCGGCATGTGTTTCATGACAGGCAACATRCCGCCCGCCTTGAGACCGTCAGCCGCCGCCTGCCCCATCTCCGCCACCATGGTCGGGCTGTAGCCATAGGCCCGGTTGCCAATGACGTTGCTGGCGCCTTCCACCGGCACGTCGAGCACCGGCAGGCAATCGATATTGATGCCGAATTTCATGAGATCGAAGGCATGCAGACGCGACATCAACCACGCCGCGCGCAGGCCTTCCTCGCGGTCACGCTCGTATATCTCGCCAAGAATGCGGGCATTCGGATAGGCCTGCAAAAGCGGCGGCTTGATGCGCTGAACGCGCCCGCCTTCCTGATCGATCAGAACCGGCGCATCCGGCCGCGCGACGGCATCGCGCATTGAGGCGACGAGATCGGTAATCTGTTGCGCATCACCGATATTGCGCCCGAACAGGATGAAACCCCAGGGCCGCTCATTGCGGTAAAGGGCAATCTCGTCAGCGGAAAGCGTAAGCCCGCCGCATCCGAGGATCATAGCTTTGCAATCGGTCATGATGTCACGCTCACAGAATGGGGAAATGGCCTTATACCGCAAGGCGTCGGGGATAAGTCGACAACCCCTCCGCCGTCATGCTCGGGCCTTTCCCGAGCATCTGCAACCGAACGGTTGGCGAAACGTTGGCAGATCCTCGGCACGGGGCCGAGGATGACGTCGAATGTGAGGAAAGCCTTTCCCCACTGCGAGGACTGCCTTAGACGGCAGCCCCAATCTTCACTCAACCGGATCAGCCGCKATCAGCGCGCCACCAGGCAGCTGCCGCCAGCTGCGCGGAACTTTTCGCACAGCGCCACGGCTTCRTTCTTGTCCCCCGCCGGGATGCGGACGCGGTAGAACGTGCCCTTGCCGGCGATCTCAGCGGCCTTGATGTCGACGCCCCGACCAGAAATCACCGAACCGAACTTGGCCGACATGTTCTGGTAGGACTTCTGGGCCTCCGCCTGGCTCGGCAGGGACGCGATCTGGATGTAATAACCACCCGAAGACGGCGCGCTCGTTGCTGCGGGCATGGCGGCKGCTGTCTGCTGCTGTGCAGCCTGCGGCTGGGCCGGAGCAGTTGCAGCAGGACGGACGTTGCCCTGATTGGTCACCGTTGCCACCACATTGGAAGGCTGTGCGGACGGACGCGCCGAAGGAACGGGCGCAGCCGACTGCGAGGCCGGTGTGGAGGAAGCGGCTGGCGTATTGGCCTGCGGGTGTTCAGGCGCAACCGGAACACGCGAAGCGGCGATGACGGCGGGAGCGCCCTCACCCGGCTTGGCTGCCTGCGGTGCAGCAAGCTCCGCGACCTTGTCGGCCTTCGGTGGCTGGGCAGCAGGCGCATCGACTTCCTGTGCAACCAGCGTACCATCAGGCTTGACGATCATGGTGCGGACCTTGCGCGGCGAAACGCCSGTYGCACCGGCACCTTCGTTCTGGCTGGCCTTTTCTTCCGGCGAAAGCAGGCGCGGATCTTCAGTCTCGCCAACCGGCGTGCCGGTGGCTTCCATGTCCGCGTCGTTTTCACCTTCCAGCGGCAGCTGTTCGGGTATCAGCGTACGCTGGACCACATCGACAGGCTTTTCGTTGCTGGAGATCAGCGCCGGTTGCTTCGGATCGGCAGCGCTACCACCGGCCACGCGGTCGTAAACCGCCTTGTCCTGATTGGGCACGACGCGGCCACCCGGATTTTCCGGCACCACCTTCATCGGGTCGTTATCGGCGGAAATGATGACCGGCGCGCCATTGGAGCCCGCACCGGACGAACCGCCCGACATCAGCGCGTAAACACCACCACCGACAAGCACCAGACCGATTGCTGCGGCAACCGGCATGATCCAGCGGCGACCGCCGCGTTCTTCTTCTTCGCGATAGGCCGGCTGATGGTCGACATAAGTATTCTCGGCATCGCGCGGCGCATTGCCACGCGAGGCAGCAGCCTCCTGCATGGAGCGGCGGAAATCTTCTTCCAGCGCCCGCTCAAATTCGTCGACCTCCTCCGGACCCTGTGCCTGAGGACGCGCCTGCGGGGCAGCAGCCCGGTTTTCCGCATGTTTGTGACGGTCAAGACCACCGGCAACCGCCGGGGCAAAYAGCGTTGCGAGCTCGGTGTCGATATCGAGGTCTTCTTCGTGACGACGGGCGACAGGCTTGGGTTCGAAAACGCCGACCGGCAATTCCGGCACGTCCATCTCGGTAATATTTTCCGGATGTTCTTCCGTCTCACCGATCTGCGAGGGATCGAAAGGCAGGCTTTCCAGCGTTTGTGGTGCAACCGGCTGCGGTGCGGCTGCGACCGGACGCGGCTGAACCGGAGGGGCGGCTACCTGAATTGCAGCAACCGGGGCCGGGCGCGGCTGAGGTGCTGGCTGTTCCCGCACCGGCTGCGGCGCGGCGGCAGCAACGGCTACCGGAGCGACCGGCTGCTGGCGAACGGGCTGCGGCACAGGCGCAGGTGCGACTTCCGCTGCAGCGATTTCGGAAAGGTCGAGGTCAAGATCGAGATCATCAAGCGCAAGCTCGAAATCATCGTCGTTGAAACCTGCGAAATCCCCAAAGTCCGGCTCCTGAACGGACGGCGCTGTTACGGGCGGGGCTGCCTTTACAGGAGCTGCGGCAACCGGCGCCGTGGCAACCAAAGGCGGCTCCACTCTTGCAGCCGGAACGATAGGCGCAGCCTGTGCGATGGGGGCATCCTGAACGACAGGCTCTTCGCCGCGTCCGGGAATGGAATATTTCGCAACGCCGTAGATCAGCTCGTCCATCGGCGAAAGATTTGTTTCAACCGGCTTYTCTGCAACCGAAGGAGCAAAGGTCGGTGCGGTTTCTTCCGCCTGAACGAAGACGGGCTCAGGCGCCGGAACTGGTTCGGCCTGTGGCTCGATCCGGGCTGCGGGCAGCGCTTCCGACCTCGGCTCGATTCGCCGGGGATCACCAGCCGCAACATCGCGGCGCGCGCCGAAATTGGCAAGCGGCAGACGCAGGCTGGAAAATTCCAGCGAAGAACGGCCACCATGCRAAGGCGGACGCACGGAAATCGGYGCCGGCGCTTCGGCGACGGCGATCTCTACCTCATCCGCAAGATCGAAAGCCTGCGGCTCAGGCGCATGGCTCTGATCGGAATGCGCAATATTGCTCGAAACATCGGCCGGAAGCTCAGGCATAGCGTGCCAGGTGCTTTGAGCCGGCTCGACAGCCTGCGGCTCTTCCCATGCAGCCTGCTGATAAACCACCGGCTCGGCAGGGCGCGACTGGCGCGAATGCACATCGAAAACCTCGGCAACCGCACCGGCATCGTCACGGAAATCCGCCCGGATGTCCTGCGTCGACGTCTCGACGTAATTGTGAATGTAGGCCTGATCGGCCTCGGGAAGCGGCTCCTGGCTCACTTCGGGTGCGGGGCTTGCCTCGAACACGGGTTCGTCCGCTGGCGCAAGCTCAGGCTCACGCCGGGCGAAAACCGATTCGACGCGCTGCATGAAGTCGCTGGGGTGGATGCCCGCACGCACATCGTTTGCCGGGTCAAGAACGACCGGATCGGCATGCGGCGCATCGTAAACCTCGAACTCTCGAAGCARCTCGTCTTCGAGATTGAATTCGGGTTCGCGGCGGGTTGCCGCAGAGCCGGCGCGTGGCGCAGCTTCGGAACCCGCATGCGAAGGACGCTCATCGAAACCGACGATACGCGCCAGTTCTGCCAGAGGATCGTTGTCAGCGAACCCTTCAGACCGGGCGTCCCGGTTATACGCGACATTTTTTTCGACCATTACGTGTTCCACCATCTACGCATTGCAGCTCTTGCCAGCGTATTGTGAGCAAATAATGGTGATATGTTATCGCATCTCGTCAGGCGCGTCCGCTCCTAAAAGCGTAAGACCAGACTTCAAAACATTCGCGACAGCATTCACCAGCCCGAGTCTGGCAATGCTCAATTCTCGGTTTTTATCGTTAATAAAACGTAATTCCTGATGGTCTTTACCTTTGTTCCAGTGTCCATGGAAGGAACTGGCGAGATCGTAGAGGTAAAAAGCAAGCCTGTGCGGCTCGTGCGCAAGGGCTGCGGATTCGATCAGGCGCGGGTACTCAGCAAGCTTTGCAACCAGCTGCAACTCGTTGATATCGCTAATCAAAGCAACGGAAGACGACATGTCGTCCTGCGAGAGCGCAAGACCCGGAAACGCTTCCTGCGCCTGGCGGAAGATGGACATGCAACGGGCATGCGCATATTGCACGTAAAAGACCGGATTATCCTTCGATTGTTCGGTCACTTTCGCAAAATCGAAGTCCAGCGGCTCGGAATTCTTCCGATAGAGCATCATGAATCGCACGGGATCGCGACCTACTTCGTCCACCACATCGCGCAGCGTGACGAAATCGCCTGAGCGTTTCGACATCTTCACCGGCTCGCCATCGCGATACAGCTTCACGAGCTGGCACAGAAGAACCGTCAGCTTCGACTTGCCTTCCGAGACGGCGCGCGCAACCGCTTCAAGCCGCTTCACATAGCCGCCGTGGTCGGCGCCGAGCACATAGATCATCTCGGAAAAACCGCGATCGAACTTGTTCTTGAAATAGGCGACGTCGGCGGCGAAATAGGTGTAGGAACCGTCCGACTTCATCAGCGCACGGTCCATGTCGTCGCCCACCTCGGTGGACCGGAACAGCGTCTGCTCGCGGTCTTCCCAGTCTTCCGGCAATTCGCCCTTCGGCGGCGGCAGGGTGCCCTTGTAGACGTGGCCCTTGAAGGTGAGATCGTTGATGGCCGAGAGAATGGGGCCGCCATTGCCCTCATGCAGCGTGCGCTCCGAGAAAAACACGTCGTGCTTGACGTTCAGCGTCTCCAGATCCTCACG
Source organism: Agrobacterium sp. MCAB5 (assembly GCF_052114365.1). Classification (NCBI taxonomy): domain Bacteria; kingdom Pseudomonadati; phylum Pseudomonadota; class Alphaproteobacteria; order Hyphomicrobiales; family Rhizobiaceae; genus Agrobacterium; species Agrobacterium sp. MCAB5. The sequence continues at coordinate 205,844 of NZ_JBFREP010000004.1, read as the reverse complement.
GATCATCACCATCATTGCGGCGATCGCCTTGTCCTTGACGATAGGCAGCCACTTTTCCTCGGGCATGGCGCGCAGCTTGATGCCATATTCATCCGCCAGCGCCTGGCCGACTGGAACGAGATAGTCACCGGGGTAGAAGCCCGACGGAATGGCGCCGATATCTTCGCCAAGCGCCTCGCGGTAACGCAGGAAGACCGAACGCGCGAGCACRTCGATCTGCGAGCCGGCGTCGTTGATGTAATATTCCTTGGTCACGCCATAACCGGCGAAGGCGAGCAGGTTCGCCAGCGTGTCACCCACGACAGCACCACGGCAATGGCCGACATGCATCGGACCGGTTGGGTTGGCGGAGACATATTCGACGTTGATCTTCTGGCCCGTGCCGATCTTCGAGCGGCCGAAATCGATGCCCTGCCCGATCATGTCGGCAAGAAGACGCTGCCAGTAACCGACAGAGACCTTGAGATTGATGAAGCCGGGACCRGCGACGTTGACGCTATCGACATCGCCATCKGCCTGAAGTGCTGGCACGATGAGTTCGGCCAGCGCCCGSGGATTGGTGCCGAGMGGCTTCGCCAACACCATAGCGGCATTGGTTGCGACATCGCCATGGCTCAGATCGCGCGGGGATTCGACCGTAATTCGACTGAAATCGACCTTTTCGCGGTTCTCTTTCACGAGATCGAGAGTCTCGAGCGCGTTTTTGATCCTGGTATCGAAATCGGCAAAAATGTTCATCGTTCCAACCTGCGCGAAGGGCTTCTGTTCATGTCCGGCCATCATAACCGGGTTGGCTTCGCGATCGCCCGCTGCCCTATCGCAAATCGGGGGTGTGGTCAAACAGCCGCTGGTGGGCGCGCAGTGCATAACTGTCGGTCATACCAGCCAGATAATCCCCCACATGGCGGGCTTTTGCGGCCTTGCTCATACCGGAAATGCTGTCCACCCAGTAGTGACTCTGCATCTCTGCCGGCACTTCCATATAACGGTGGAAAAGGTCGGTAACGATCTGCGTAGCGCCGGCGCGGATGCGCATGATTTCCGGATGCCGGTAGATATGGGCAAACAGCAGTTTCTTGATCTGCCTGTCGGTTTCAGCCATTTCCGGCGAGAAAGTCGCGACGGTAAAATCAGCGGCGCGGATATCGGCCGCACTCTTCGGTTTCAGCCGGGAAAGATTCTGCTGCGCGACCCCGATTACATCCTCGACCATATGGGTGATCTGGCGACGCATGATTTCATTGGCGAAGCGTTCCTTGTCTAGCACGGGATATTTCGCACGTACCTCAGCCATCAGCTTGCTGAGGAAAGGCACCTCTTCCAGCATCTCGAAGCTCAGATAACCGGCACGCAGGCCGTCATCGATATCATGGGTATTATAGGCGATGTCGTCGGCAATAGCCGCCATCTGTGCCTCAAGGCTGGCATAGCTGCCGATTTCCAGATCCTGCAGCTCGCAATATTCGAGGATGGGCAGCGGAACCGGGCCCTTCACGCCCTCGCCCTCGGCATTGACCAGCGGGCCATTGTGCTTCACCAGCCCCTCCAGCGTCTCCCATGTCAGGTTGATGCCGTCATATTCGGCGTAGCGGCGCTCCAGCTTGGTGACGATGCGCAGCGACTGCGCGTTGTGATCGAAGCCGCCATAGGGCAACAACACCGCATCCAGCGCATCCTCACCGGTATGACCGAACGGCGTGTGGCCGAAATCATGCACCAGAGCCACGCCCTCGGCCAGATCCTCGTCCAGCTTTAGAGCACGTGCGAGTGCGCGGGCAATCTGCGCCACCTCAATCGTGTGGGTGAGCCGGGTGCGGTAATGGTCGCCGTCAGGGCTGATGAAAACCTGCGTCTTGTGTTTAAGCCGGCGAAAGGCAGTGGTGTGGACGATGCGGTCCCGGTCGCGCTGGAACTCCGAGCGCGTCAGGCTMCCCTCCTCGGCAAAAAGACGCCCGCGCGTGGTCCATGGATCAGAGGCGAAAACCGCCCTCTCGCCACTTCCGAAACCCAATGCGCGCTGGTCTATAATCATTCATCCACCTGTACTGTTCTCTGGCCGGGACTTCCTTTGACCCGAAGTCCATGGCCTTTGACCATTGACCTTTTCATCCACCCTTCATACCTATCGCAAAGGTCGGCGCAAAGCATCATCGCTGCAAAGGCCGTTGCGGACATCGCTATAGACCGTTTATTTGACTGGTTTATAATGGTGGCGACAAATCTATTGCTCTCCGGTTCTTGACCCCGGCACGAGGAACGACATGGAAAACAGCGACATTACACTTTCGGAAGCCGCAGCGAAGCGAATCGCCCAGATCGTCGCAGCGGATGCGGGCAAGCAGGCTCTGCGTGTTTCGGTGGAAGGCGGCGGCTGCTCGGGCTTCTCCTACAAGTTCGACCTGGCGGAAGACCCCGCCGATGACGACATCGTGATTGCGCGTGGCGACGCCAAGGTGCTGATCGACAGCCTCTCGGTTGTCTATATGGCCGGCTCTGAAATCGACTTCGTCGACAATCTGCTCGGCCAGTCCTTCCAGATCAAGAATCCGAACGCGGTCGCAAGCTGCGGCTGCGGCACCAGCTTTTCTATTTGATGGTGATATCAAGCGCCAAGCTTGAGATCATTCACGCCTTTCTCTCCGCCCTCGTTCCTGTGCTCGTCACAGGAATGAGGGTTTGGGGAGCTGCGGTGCATCCATAGCTGTTGATCTACCCTGCCCCCGGCTTCTATCCACCACATCCTCACCCGCCGTTTCCAAAAACGGTGGCAATCGCTTTTGCATCGGGTAAAAGTAACCTCACAAAAGGGAAACTCCGATGAAGATTGCCACCTGGAACATCAACGGCGTCAAGGCGCGTATCGAAAACCTCTGCCAGTGGTTGAAGGATTCATCGCCCGACATCGTTTGCCTTCAGGAAATCAAGTCGGTTGACGAAGGCTTTCCCCGCCTTGAGCTGGAAGCGCTCGGCTATCACGTCGAGACCCATGGCCAGAAGGGCTTCAACGGCGTCGCCCTTCTGTCGAAGATGAAGCCCGACGAGATCAATCGCGGCCTGCCGGGCGACGATGCCGATGAACAGGCGCGCTTCATCGAGGGCGTGTTTTCCGTTGATGGCGGTGTGATCCGGGTCTGCTCGCTCTACCTGCCGAACGGCAATCCGCCTGACGATCCGGTCAAATATCCCTACAAGCTCGCATGGATGGAGCGGCTGCGCCGCTTTGCCGAAGATCGCCTTGCGCTTGAGGAGCCGCTTATTCTGGCGGGTGACTACAACGTCATCCCCGAACCCTTCGATTGCCAYGATCCGCGGGTCTGGGCKGGCGATGCGCTGTTCCTGCCCAAGACGCGCTCGGCATTCCGCAGGCTGGAAAATCTCGGCTTTACCGATGCCGCACGCGCGACGACGGATGAACCCGGACTTTATTCCTTCTGGGATTATCAGGCTGGCGCATGGCCTAAGAATAACGGCATCCGCATCGATCACCTGATGCTGTCGGCGGAAGCGGCCGACAGGCTGGAATCGGTGAGCATCGAAAAACATGTGCGGGCCTGGGAAAAACCGTCCGACCACGTACCGGTCTGCGGTTATTTCAATTTTACGCCGATCAATTGAACGGCGCTCGCCGGGCGAGTTAGAGAATTTCCGGTAAAAGTGCTCCGAAACAAAGAGTTAGAGCACGTCAAACGATTCCGTTTAAACAGGACGTGCTCTAAGTCGCCTCAGCCAAAATTGTCAGTTCGGATCGTCGATCTGCATGTTCTGCGCCAGCGCGATGGCCGCGCGGCGATCGTTTTCACCCGCGAGCGAAAAAGCCTGTTCCTGAAGGGTCTGGATCCAGGTGCAATCCACCGCCGTGCATTTGTCGAGCGCRGCCGTCATGAAGGCGAGCCCCTGCGTCGTCTGGCCTTCCTGGAAAAGCAGATTACCGAAAATCGACATGGCGCCGGCATGGCCGTGCTTGCGTGCCTGATTGAGCCACTTCTTGGCCTGCTGCACATCCGCCCGTCCACCCTCACCCGCAAGGATCATTTCCGCCAGACGGAACTGGGCCTCAGCCACGCCAAAGGTGGAAGCCACCTGAAAATAGAGCTGGCGGGCCTGCGACAGGTCCATCTTTACCGGAGTGCCGGGAATGCCGTGGCGGTAATAATCGGCAAGAGAAAGCAGCGCGTTGACGAAGAAGCCGGTATCCTCGGAGCCCGGCTCGACGCCCTGGCTGGCAATTTCGCTGTAAATCTTGAAGGCTTCGAAGTCGTTCTTGGCAACGCCATCGCCGAAGGCATACATATTGGCAAGCGCCCAGCGCGAGCCGGTATGGCCCTTTTCAGCCGCATAGCGATAGGCCTCGACGGCTTCGTCCTTGTTACCGTTCTTGTAGGCCTTGAAGCCGAACTTGAACAGGTCGAAGGGGCCGGATTCCTTGGTAACGCCTGCGTTGATGTCAAAAGCCAGCACCGGCATTGCGAGCGACGCAAGCAAAAGGCTCATGATGAGCGGCTTTAGAACATGTGCTTCACATTTCAGCATTTAGGCGAACTTCTCTCACTCTTCCCGGCATATAGCCAATACTTGCGGAATACTGCAAAGCTGAACCCCGCCGGGTCGCGATTTTTCGAACACACTGCGTCTTTCCGGCAGCACTTTCCAGCGCACTGCCGGTGGTCATATGCGGTAATTGCTCCAAATTTTCAGTGAGACAGATATAGGCATAATTTCCGGCAATATAACGGCGTTTGACCGCCTGCCGGTCAGCGCCAAACAAGAAACCCGGATCAAATTCCCGTATTACTTGCTTAAACCCTGAATCCAAACCCGTTTTCACTCTTCGCAACTCCGCAGGCCCACATCAAACGCCTGCATGTTCTTCCATCCCCGCGTCCATAAACAGAAGCCAAGCACCTTGTTTGTGGCGGGAAATGGACAGATATGCCCACATTCCAACGCGGCACCACGCTTGCAGAAAAGTGTTGCCAAATCGTCACAAAACTTTCGGGCTAGAAATTTTTATCGAGCAGGAATCATAGTCGGGAATGAAAAAAGGTCCGGTTGGTAAACCGGACCTTTCTTTTCGTTCAGGTGTGGCGAATGGTGTCAGAACTTGACCTTGACGCCCGTAGAGATCGCAGCCACGAGATCGTTGCCGAAGTCGTAGCCCGCCTCATTGCCGCAGGTGAAGCCCGTACCGCAAGGTCCACCGTTGATGGATGAGCTACCGGAGGTCAGGAGGCCGAGAGCACCGGCAACCTTGAACTCGATATTCTTGTTCGGCGAGTAGACGATCTGCGTGCCSAGCGTCCAKGTGTCGGTCTGGGTGCCGATAACAGTCGATGTACCGCGATCCCAGGTCAGGCTCACAGCACCGCTCCACTGCTCGTTGAACTTGTGACCAACGCCGCCGGAGATCGTCCAGCCGTCGCGATAGAACAGGTCAAGCGTGTTCAGCGTGTCTTGGCCACTGGGAACGCAGGGGGACGTACCGACCGCGCAGAAAGGAATRACCTGAATCTGGCTCCAGTCAGTCCACTTCACCGAGCCGAAAGCCAGCCAGTCTGGCGCTATGCCAGATTGCACCTTGAGTTCGATACTGTCTGGCATGGAAACAGACCCATAGATCGGCACAAGCTTGCCGCCGTATTTTGCAAGGGTCTGAGATACGGACGGGGGTGTCTGTGGGACCGCTCTCACGTCGGCGAAGCCGTTCAAATCGTGATCGACAGCGCTGTTATAAACAAGGCTGGCGCGGAACGCGATTTCAGGGATTTCATACGCCATGCCGGCACGCCAACCCCAGCCATCGCCTTCCATCTCCAATTTTCCGACGCCACTGAAGCTGCGCCACGCAGGAAACGAGTTAAGAACGTCTGGCCCCAAAACCTGTCGATACTTGTAACCGCTGATTTCCTGATAGAAGCCACCGCCGATGATCGAGAAGTCACCCTTGCCAAGATCGAACTTCACCCTGCAGGTGGTGGCGTAATTGTGCGACTTTACCTTGGTTTCGATATTGTAGCTCGATCCCTGCCAGATGCCGGGATTGAGATGCGCGCCCCAAGGCTGCGAATAGTCGAACATGCAGTCGCCAAAATCGCCGATTGCCGCCTTGGCGCCGATACGGGTCGACCAGAAATTCTCTGAATCATCCGCACTCGTTGACCAGGACGCAGGCAGAGGACCGCCCTTTGGGCTGTCCTTCGCATTCTCAACCTTGCGCTGCGGCGCAACGAATGTGGCGGAACTGTCGAGAACATAGTCGGACGGGTCGAACAGCAGGTCGATGTTGTAACCGCCGCGCTCGAGGCCGCCCGCCAGTGAAGGCGTGACCGCCGCGATGCTGGCTACGAAACATACTGCGCCGCGAAAAAATGCAGTTTTTGCCATCTCTCTCCCCAATCAAGGCAATGTGATCATTGAGAGAGTGAAATGCTTTGCGGCAAATGACAATCTGCCGTGGCGCGGCGCGGTTGCCACCGGATGGCCATTTTTTTACGTAAGTTTTTGATGTTTGGCATCTTACATAATCATTTTAGGCTATTATTCTAATCCAATTAGAAAAAACGACACAAAACGAAACAAACTCCCAATCCACACCGGAAATGTCGCCAAATAACCACAGTTGGACGTTTCCGAAGAAAATCGCTTATCAGGCCGTTTTTATTGATCTTTTTCGTCTTCCCGCGCGGTTTTGTGCACTTCGCGGCAGAAATAATCGCGCTGTCACGCAGTGCATGATTCGCCATTGCAACGCAGCAATGAATTGAGCCGGCCCTTACAGAACGCAAAACGCCCCGTTTTCACGGGGCGTTTTGATTTTACACGCAACAGGAACCTTATCCTGCTTCGCTGACCCGCTGCAGGGCGGTTCGAAGACTTGTCAGCTGAACTTCCAGYTCCGCCTTRCGSTCGCGCTCGGCGGCCACAACCTCCGGATCGGCATTGGCCACGAATTTTTCGTTCGACAGCTTCTTGTCGATGCGTTCCATTTCCGCRTCCACCTTGCCGATCGCCTTTTCGAGACGGGCCTTTTCGGCCGCGAGATCGACGAGGTTGCCGAGCGGCAGGCAGACGGTGGCCTCACCGATGATGATCTGCGCGGARCCYTTKGGCGCCACATCGGCACCACGGATTTCATCGGCACGCGCCAAGCGCCGGATGGCGGCGGCATGGCGGTCCAGCCGCGCTTCTGTCGAGGTATTGGCACCCACTACCACCAGCGATGCGGTGGCGCCAGGCGGCACGTTCATCTCGGCACGCGTCGAGCGGATGCCCGAAACCAGATCGATCAGCCAGTTGATTTCCGCAGCCGCGGCATCGTCGCGGAATTCCGGAGTCGGCCAGTCGGTAAGGCAGAGAAGATCAGCCCGCTCCTCGCCCTCGCCCGCCGTATGCGCCCACAGCTCTTCCGTCATGAAAGGCATGAAGGGATGCAGGAGCTTGTAGATCTCATCCAGAACATAGGCCGCGCAGGCCTGCGATTCCGCCTTTGCCGCCTCATCCTCGCCACCGAACACGGGCTTGAGCAGTTCCAGGTACCAGTCGCAGAACTGGTTCCAGACGAAACGGTAGAGGATGCCGGATGCATCGTTGAACCGGAAGTTCTCAAGAGCCGCCGTCACATCGCGCGCGGTGTTGGCAAGCTCGGTCAGGATCCACCGGTTGATCGTCAGCGATGCGGTTTCGGCCAGGAAATGCGGATCGCGCTTTACGCCGTTCATTTCGGCAAAACGCGTGGCGTTCCAGAGCTTCGTGCCGAAGTTGCGATAACCGGCGATACGTGCCGGATCGAGTTTCACATCACGACCCTGCGCCGCCATGATCGCGAGCGTGAAGCGCAGCGCATCCGCACCGTATTCGTCGATCAGTTCCAGGGGATCGATGACGTTGCCCTTGGACTTGGACATCTTCTGGCCGTTCTTGTCGCGAACCAGCGCGTGGATGTAGACGGTGCTGAACGGCTCGACCGGATTGCCGGCATCGTCCTTCATGAAATGCAGACCCATCTGCATCATGCGGACGACCCAGAACGGGATGATGTCGAAACCGGTGACAAGCACGTTGGTCGGATAATASCGCGCCAGTTCCGGCGTCTTTTCCGGCCAGCCGAGCGTCGAGAACGGCCACAGCGCCGATGAGAACCAAGTATCGAGAACGTCTTCGTCACGGGTCAGAATTTCACCCGGCTTGAAGTTTTCAAGCTTCTCCTCGACCCAGGCCTTCCACGGACCTTCATGGGCAATATAATGCTGGATAGCGGCCTGAAGCGCCTCTTCCTCGGTCTTTTCAACGAAGACCTGCCCGTCAGGGCCGTACCATGCCGGAATCTGGTGTCCCCACCACAATTGCCGCGAGATACACCAGGGCTGGATATTCTCCATCCACTGAAAATAAGTGTTTTCCCAGTTCTTAGGCACGAAATTGGTGCGGCCTTCGCGAACCGAGGCAATGGCCGGCTGAGCCAGCGTCTTGTTGTCCACCCACCACTGGTCGGTGAGGCGCGGCTCGATCGGCACGCCGCCACGGTCGCCATGCGGCACGACGTGCTTGTGCGGCTCGATCTTGTCGAGCAGGCCGGCTTCCTCGAAGATTTCGACGATGACCTTGCGGGCGAAGAAACGATCCTGTCCTTCCAGGCGATCCCATGCGCCGTGCAGCGCCGCCGGATGATTGAGGCCCTCGAGGAAATCCTCGTTCTCCTTGATGGAGATCGTGCCATCGATATTCATGACGTTGATGGCGCGCAGACCGCAACGCTTGCCGACCTCGAAATCGTTGAAGTCGTGCGCAGGCGTGATCTTCACGGCGCCAGTTCCGGCCGTCGGATCGGCGTAGTCATCGGCAACGATCGGGATCTTGCGGCCAACGATCGGCAGGATGACATGCTTGCCAATGATGCCCTTGTAGCGCTCGTCTTCCGGGTTCACCGCAACACCGGTATCTCCGAGCATGGTTTCTGGCCGCGTGGTAGCAACAACGATGTAATCGCGCGTTTCGAACTCGGTGGGCTTGCCYTCCTCGTCAAATGCGATCGGGTGCTGATAGGTCACACCCTTTTCCAGCGGATAACGGAAGTGCCAAAGGTTGCCCTTCACTTCCAGCTGTTCGACTTCCATGTCGGAAATCGCGGTCTGCAGCTTCGGGTCCCAGTTGACGAGGCGCTTGTCCTTGTAGATCAGGTTCTGCTTGTAAAGGGTGACGAACACCTCGAGAACGGCCTCGGACAGACCCTCATCCATGGTGAAGCGCTCACGCGACCAGTCGCAGGACGCRCCGAGRCGYTTCAGCTGGTTGAAGATCAAACCGCCGGATTCGGCTTTCCATTCCCAGACCTTCTCCACGAAGGCCTCACGGCCCATTTCGCGGCGGCCCGGAAGCTGCTGTTCCATCAGCTTGCGCTCGACGACCATCTGCGTGGCGATGCCCGCATGGTCCATGCCCGGCTGCCACAACACGTCCTTGCCGCGCATGCGCTCGAAGCGGACCAATATGTCCTGAAGCGTGTTGTTGAGCGCATGGCCCATATGCAGGGAGCCGGTGACATTCGGCGGCGGGATGACGATTGTGAAGGTTTCCGCGCCCGGTTTGGCGTTGGCGCCGGCACGAAAAGCGTTCGCCTCGTCCCAGGCTTTGGCGATTTTCGGTTCGACGGATGCGGAATCGTAGGTCTTTTCGAGCATTTCCTGACCTGAATTTTAGAGTTCTTGTGTGGATTTTTTTTAAATAAGGATGGATGGTCGAGAGTCAACAGAAACCGACCCGTCAGCGACTATGACCCCATAGCGCCTTCATCTTCAACAAAAAAGCCGCCCCGGTGCCGGAGCGGCCTCTGTTTCATTATCTTGCGCATGTTACAAGATGCGGACGAACAGAGCCTAGCGGCGCGAGCCGCGCGCCACACGTTCGATTTCCTCACGCACGAGACGYTCMACCAGGGTCGGCAGATTGTCTTCCAGCCAGTCCTGCAGCATCGGACGCAGCATTTCGGCGGCCATATCCTCGATTGAGCGTCGTTCGACGCCATCGAAAATTTCCGCAAGTTCGCTGAAGGAACGGGCGATCTGCGCACCGGCAGCCTCGGAAATGAGGTTGAGCGACAAACCGCCCTCTTCCTTGGGCTCGGCCAGATCGAATGACGGCATCTCGACAGCAGGTTCCTGCACCGAAATCTCGAAATGATCCTGGGCTACAGGCGTTTCGATGGCGCCACGCAGCGTCAGCTGGTCGAAGCGGTTCTCGAAAGCTGCGCTCTCGACAGCGGCAGCAGCAGCACGATCCTCGGCGGCAAAAGCTGCCGGCTGTTCACTGGTGCTCGCGGCAGCGGCCGCCAGCAGCGGCCGCACATCCGTCGGGCGCTGCGGCGCAGGGCGTTCAACCTGTTGCGCAGCCGAAGGCTGCGGTACGCTGGAGGAATGAGCGGCCGGGRCTGCCTGCGCGGGCTCACGCTGCGCCTGGGCGGCAAATGCCTGCGGCCCCATGGCAGCGTTGCGGTCGGCGGCAGCGCGAACGCGGGCGGCGACATCGGCAAGCGACATGCTTTTCTCGGCCGAGATTTCCTGCTGTTCTGGTGTCTGTTTTTCGGAGGCCGCGGAAAAATCCTGCACCGGCCTTGCGCCAAATGCCTGGTTTGCGGCGGGGGGAACGCGCGCCGGCGGGCTGATGGCCTCCGTCACGAAGGACGCTTCGCCTGCGCCATCGTCTTCGTCGTCATAGACAGGCGGCAACTGCCCGGAAAACGCRCCGGTAGGCCCGGTCTCGTTGCTTTCGATGATCCGGCGTATGGACGCCAAGATCTCTTCCATGGACGGTTCACGCGCTACGCTTGGCTGAGCCATATCAATCCCCGGTTTCCACTCTCTAGACCGCCTTGCGTCCATACGGACGCCCAAAGGACGCTCCAAAATTTTAAATCTGCACACCGTTCCTGTCGAAAATCGCTTCCGGTTTTCGGGCCGATGGCCTGAAAAGGGGTAGAAATACGCACACCCCGAATCACCCTTAGTCTAGGGCAGCATAGTCAGGAACTAAATCACTGATTCGACAAGTTTCGCCGTGATGCACAGCTTTGTGAGRATGGKCTTTTGGGGCAATTGGGTGGGCGAAGCGGGTCTGCCGGTGCGGCACCCGCAAAAATAAAAGCCGGGGCGGAAAGTCCACCCCGGCGTCCAAAACAATGATCGCTTTTAAAGATCAGAAAACGAATTCGGCCGCCTTGGCAAAACCGGGCAGAGGCTTGATCGACGCGTTGAAAGAGGTTGCAGCCGAGGTGCTGTTGCCATCGCGACGGTAAACGGTTGCCTTGGCAGCGTTACCGTATCCGACAACGACRACCAGACGTCCGCCATCGCGCAGCTGGTCGGTCAGTGCCGCCGGCACTTCCTCTACAGAGCCGTTGATGAAAATCAGGTCATAGGGTGCTTCGCCCGCATAACCCTTTTCGAGATCGCCGGTGACAACAGCAACATTGTCATATCCGAGCGAGGCCAGCGTCTCCGTCGCCTCAGCCGCCAGCGTTTCGTCGCATTCGAGCGAAACCACCGAACCGGCGAGCTGGGACAGGATGGCCGCGGTATAACCGGCGCCGCCRCCGACTTCCAGCACCACGTCTTCCTTGGTCACCGCCGCAAGCTGCAAAAGCTTCGCCAGCGGCGAGGCCTTCATGACGTAACGGGCCGGGCGACCATCCCGGGCGGGACAGATCTGCAGATCCTCGTCCACATAGGCAATCTGCCGCACACCCGCCGGCACGAAAGCTTCGCGCGGCACGCTCAAAAACGCCTTCAGCACAGAATGCGACGTCACGTCGGTCGTGCGCAACTGGCTGTCGACCATRTTGGCGCGTGCGGTTTCGAAATCCATCATATCGTTATCGCCTCAATTTCGCGGATGCCGGTCGGGAAGCCTCGGCCCCAAAAGCTCAAAACGGCACGGGTCTCCCCTCGCCTTTAAACAATCTCATAATTGCCCAAGCCTGCGCTTTCAAGCGCGGTGAGCCCTAAGTGCTGGAAAAAGCGAAATGGCCGGGATTTTTTAGAACAGCAAGGGCAGCCGATGACCGCAAGGTGRGCCAAAGGTTCAAAAAAACAGGTTCTATTCGGTGAAATTTTTGGAGGCCTCGCCCGGAATTGAACCGGGGTACAAGGATTTGCAGTCCTCTGCGTCACCACTCCGCCACGAGGCCTCACACGCTCATGAATTCGAGCGATGGCGGGCATTTAGAACGAATCCATTATGCGCGCAAGAGGGTTCGTTCCGAATGTGCTGTTTTTTCCGATCCTATGAACAAAGGCCAATCGTCCACGTCCTAAGCCCTTCGGATTCCGTCATTTTTTGTATCTCACTCATATTCCAGAAGAAACAATGCCCGCAGCCGGCGATTTGCGCGGGTGCGGGCAGTTGCTGCATCTTCAATGCGGATCGATCAGATGCGACCCAGCAGAACAAGAACGAGGACGATGACCAGGACCAGTCCGAGGCCACCCGAGGGACCATAACCGTAATTGTGGTAACCCCAGCTTGGCAAAGCACCGATCAGGAAAAGAATGATGAGAATAACGAGAATGGTGCCGATCATGTTTAGCCCTCCATGAATAATAGGTATGCGCTGTATTTAATGATCAAACACGCAAAAAGTTCCGTTTACTTCATCCGCTTATGGCGTGGGCCGAGAATGCATCTCCAGCCGATTCAACGGGTTAAACGGCATTTGCGGACAACGCGGCGGGTCGTGCGCGCGCATGGCGKCWGCRATTGGCTACGCACCACGCTCCGGCCCCTTGGTCATCGACCAAGGTAGCGATTTATTCGAGGTAATTTCTCGGTCTATGTATATCGCGTACCGTTCGTCATACTAAATCAAGTCACCCGTTCCCTGAAACTGGCGGGGGACTGGGAGACCTGGTATCACTGGCAGTGCGCCAGGTCTCACCTGTTTCCTTCTTCTCCGGCGATCTTCCCGCCGCACGCAAACCGTTCCCCAAACAGGCACACGGACATTTTACCTGCGGCGCTGCACGCCACGCTTGCCTTGCCTCTTTGTCTCCGGTTAGACCCCGGATCGGGAGGGAGAAATGAGAATCATATGTCCGGTTTTGCGAACCTCATCCCACTTTTCATCTTCGGCCTGTTCGTCTACGCTTTCTTCCGCTGGGTCGCGCGCGACACTCAAAATCCGAGACGCAAGTAGCAGGTGCGAATAGCTCTGCCCTTTATCACTCGCGGGGAACCGTTGCGCCTCCATATCGTTTTCGCAGACGCACTTCGGAGGACAGGATGAAAACGCTCGTATCATTGGCCGCAATCGCGCTTACGCTTGCGGGCTGCACGACCTCAGGCCCGGCCGCTTATGTCGAACCGATCCCCGGCAGCATCACCTATAAGGGCCAGCCGCGCACCAAGCTGACGAAATCGCCGATCGGCAGTACCTTCAGCCACGAGTTCCGCATCGACGGCAGCACGAGGGCGGTGGAAACCTATCGCATTGCGCCCGATCGCTCGCTCGAACTCATAGACCGCCGCATCATTCGCGATTGGCTGTTCGGACGCGACGACTGACCGCACCGCGAGCCAACCGAAACCAATTGCGCATCCTGCCCGCTTGGTTTAGAGCCGGGCACGAYAACCAAYACGGATGAGCGATGAACACGCGCTGGCAAAAACCCGTCCTGATCGCGTTCGAAACGCCGGGCGACTATACGAGCATCGAGACCACGCAGGCGGCGTCCTGGGCCATGATCGAGGATTGGCCGATGGAGGATGGCGATGCGTTGGACGCGGCGTTGCTGGTCTGCGCCGCCGTCGATGCTGGCAGGAAAAAGCCGGAAGATGCGCGCAAGGCCTTCATCGCTGCCGCAATCGAGGCTGGTCTCGACATCAAGGCCTGACGGCATCAAGACCCATGGTCGAGAATTAAAATGGCGTCCTGAGGCGAAACAAGTCAGGACAACAGGTTTAAAGGGTTAAATCAGATGGAAGCTTCTGGAAACATGAAAAAAGCCCTGTTCATATTTCTCCTCTCCTGCCTCGCCATCGGCCTTCTCGGCCACCTCGTGGTCGCCTTCGTCGTTACCGGCTGAAGCACCGATGTCTACTCCGTATTGTGGCGGAGCGGCAGGGCATTAAAATTTCCTAAATTTCATTCTGCTGTTATGGAACCGCGATAAATCTTTTCCGTTCTCTCTTCGATCAACAAGGAGGATTGAAATGCGTGACGGATTGAATGGTTTTCTCGAAATTTCCATGCTCGGCGTCGTGATTGCAAGCTGCCTTTTCATGGTTAACCTGCCGATCTGACCCGCCTTAAAAATTATTCCCTGCGGTACCGGCGACGTTAGATGCCGGGGTAAGAAAATGCGGCCTTTCGGGCCGCATTTCTTTTTCCAGCAATGCAGGCTCAAGCGGAAAGCTTGGCGGCCAGCTTGGCGACATGTGCGCCTTGGTAGCGTGCGGCTTCCAGTTCGATAGCGGAAGGCTGACGCGAGCCGTCGCCATCGGTGATGGTGGAGGCGCCATAAGGCGAGCCGCCCTTGATTTCATCGACGCCCATCTGGCCCTGGAAAGCATAGGGCAGACCGACAACGGCCATGCCGTGGTGCAGGAAGGTGGGGAGGAAACCAAGGATGGTCGATTCCTGACCGCCGTGCTGCGTGGCCGACGAGGTGAAGGCAGAGCCGACCTTGCCGACAAGCTTGCCGCCGAACCACAGACCGCCGGTCTGGTCCCAGAAATTGCGCATCTGTGAGGCAACCGTGCCGAAGCGGGTGCCGGCGCCGACGATGATGGCATCGTATTCTGCCAGTTCGTCAACAGTCGCGATGGGGGCAGCCTGATCGAGCTTGAAGTGTGAGGATTTGGCGACTTCCTCAGGAACCAGTTCCGGAACGCGCTTGACGACAACTTCCGCACCGGCAGACTTCACGCCTTCGGCAACGGCATATGCCATCGTCTCGATATGGCCGTAAGATGAATAATAAAGCACCAGAACTTTTGTCATTTTCTTTGTATCCTTAGGGTTAATCGTCTCAGGCGTACCAGCCAGAAGCCTTTTTAAGAACGCGATGATCATTAGTGGTGACCCGTTACAAGCATGTGATGCAAAGGTAGCCCAGAGGCCGGTCCCACACCAGCGGTGCATCCGCATACGCACTGTTCGCAATCAGTGAACGAAACGCCGGAACGTCAACCTTTCACAGATAGACATTTTTTCAAAACCGCTTTGCATTCACCGGGCGGCGGACTAACGTCGGACAAAACAGCTGACGAGTACCCCCATGTCCAATCCCTCACCCACCCCATCTGTCGTGACCGCCGCCATGCTCGCCATCGGCGACGAATTGCTGTCGGGACGCACCAAGGACAAGAATATCGGGCACCTCGCGGATGTGCTCACCATGTCCGGAATAGATCTGAAGGAAGTGCGCATCGTCGCCGACGAGGAGCATGCAATCGTCGAAGCGCTGAATGCGCTGCGCGCCCGCTATGATTATGTCTTCACCTCCGGCGGCATCGGCCCGACCCATGACGACATCACCGCTGATGCGGTATCCGTGGCTTTCGGCCTGCCCTGCGAGCACGATGCCGAGGCTTTGCGGATATTGGGTGACATGTACCGTGTGCGCGAGATGGAATTCACCGAAGCGCGCAAGCGCATGGCACGCATGCCAAGGGGGGCAAGCCACATCGCCAATCCCGTCTCGGTCGCCCCCGGCTTCGTCATCGGCAACGTCCACGTCATGGCCGGCGTTCCGCAGGTGTTTCAGGCCATGCTGGACAATGTCATGCCAACGCTGCGCACCGGCGCGAAAGTCATGTCGCAGTCGGTGCGCTCTCCCTATGGCGAAGGTGACATCGGCACGCCGCTGACCGCAATCCAGAAAGCGCACCCGGAAACCAGCATCGGCTCCTACCCGAAATATGACGGACAACGCTTTTCGACGGAGATCGTCGTGCGCGCCCGTGATGCCACCGTCCTGAAAGCGGCGGCGGATGCAGTGGCGACGATGATCGAAACCATTGGTCAGGAAAAAACACTGTCGGCCAGCAAGGGCGATGCAACCGCCTGAGACGGAAGCGGATTGACCAAAATCAAGGTGGCACCCGGCAAAGGCAGCCACTCTCCCAAAAACGACGCGTCACCGAGGAGCTAAAAAATGGGTTACAAAACGATACTGGCAGTGATCGACAATGTGGAGAACACGCAAAAGCTCGGCGATTTCGTGGTAAGTCTTGCCAACCAGTTTTCCTCGCATGTGATTGGCCTGCACATGGAAACGCTGGCCGCCGTTCCGCTCGTCGCGCCGATGGAAATTCCCGACCCCGCTACCGTTCAGGTGCTTCAGGACGTGGCGCACAAGGAAACCACGGATGTTGGAAACCTCTTCGAACACACGCTGTCTGCCAATGGCATCTCGCATGAGTGGCGCAGCTTTGTAACCTCRGTGGGTTACGCCTCGTCATCGGCAATCGATAGCGCGCGCTGCKCCGATCTCATCGTCGCCCGCCAGAGCAACTCCTCCGCACTCTCCGACAGCCGCTCGGATATAGACGGCTTTCTCCATGAAAGCGGCCGCCCTGTTCTTCTCGTTCCGCATGTGCTGACGGTTGCCAAACCGGTCAAGCGTGTACTGATCGCCTGGAACGGCTCCCGCGAGGCAACACGCGCCACCTTCGATGCCCTGCCCTTCCTGATTGCAGCCGAGAGCGTCGAGATCTTCTCCGTCGATCAGGCCGAGAGCGAAACGCAATCGTCTGGACTTGCCGGAACCGAACTGGCCGCAACACTCGCCCGCCACGGCGTCAACGTCACGGTAACCTCGCAGGAAAAAATCGCCGGCATCTCGCCGCAGGCGGCTATCGAAAACCGGCTGTCAGACCACAGCATCGACCTTCTGGTCATGGGCGCCTACGGCCATTCCCGCTGGTGGGAATTGCTGTTCGGCGGCGTGACGCGCACGCTGCTCGATTCCATGACGGCGATGACGCTTTTGTCGCGTTAAACACCGGTAGCCGTGGATGAAGCCGCAAGAGCCTGCGCGCAATGCTTGCCTTTTTGCAGGTCTTGCGGCTATTAGCCAAAGCCATCGACAATTTTGACCAGATGGTAGACGACATGTCCCTTCCCGATAAAGCCTTTCCCGTAACCTGGGATCAGTTTCACCGCGACGCCCGCGCGCTTGCGTGGCGTCTTGCCGGCCTTGGCCGGGAGTTCCGGGCGATCGTCTGTATCACCCGCGGCGGTCTCGTGCCGGCAGCGATCATTTCCCGCGAGCTGAACATCCGCCTGATCGATACGGTCTGCATCGCCACCCGCCACGATTACGTCAACCAGGGCGACACGGTTCTCCTGAAGGGCGTGGCGCCGGAGCTGATGTCCGACGGCGGCGAAGGCGTGCTCGTCGTTGACGATCTGACCGACACCGGCAAGACCGCACTGGAAGTGCGCGAAATGTTGCCGAAGGCGCATTTTGCCTGCGTTTACGCCAAGCCGAAGGGCGTGCCGACCATTGACACCTTCGTCACCGAGGTCAGCCAGGACACCTGGATTTATTTTCCCTGGGACATGGGCTTCACCTATCAGGAACCGATCGCCAAGGGATCGCGCGGCTGATCGCCTGTCGCAACCCAAAACCATGCCTGAAAAGCCGTCCCTTCGGGGCGGTTTTTTTGTGTGGAAATGCTTTTTTGGTAACGGCAAAAAAACACGGAAAAACCGCAGTGTCGCCTTTATGCCGCACCCCGGAAATGCGGGGTTTTCGCTTTCCGCTGCGGAAACCAGCCTCGCGCAAGCTTCAAAGTCTCGCGCCAAGTCACTGATTTTTTTGAACGCTTTTGCTATCCCCGTTTTCCACAGGCGCTGCACACAATATCTTGTGGTTAAAAAACGGTTTCAATCTATGGCTTGACGAATCTATGCCGCAGGAGGAAAGTGACAGTTATGTTGCGGCGGCAACGGACCGGAAAGTAACGAGGCCGGTTCCTTTCAATCTCAGTTCGCAAGTCCAGAAGGGGCGTCCCGACCATCAGGGGGCGGTTCGCCGGTGGATTTTGCGTGCCTTGCGGATACCGCCAAAAACATGACGCGGGGACTGGCGGCAGGAAGCTGTTGATACTATATTTAGTATTCACATGACTCTTGCAGCCGAATAAGCCACGAGATACAGGGATCACATCCAAGGATGAACATCCCTTACAGATCGGCAACAACCGGCTGCGCGCATAGTTCGCACGGCTGGAACGAATTTTTGCGCCCTTTGCCGGGCGCCCAATGGACGAGGACACGAAACCATGCGCATCGAACGCCGCTTCACGAAGCCCGGCCAATCGTCTTATGCGGAAATCGAATTCCGCAAGGCCGTCAGTGAAATCAAGAACCCGGACGGTTCCATCGTGTTCCGTCTGGCGGATATCGACGTTCCCGCGCAGTTCAGCCAGGTCGCGACCGACGTTCTGGCGCAGAAATACTTCCGCAAGGCCGGCGTGCCGAAGGTGCTTAAGAAGGTTGAGGAAAACGATGTTCCTTCCTTCCTGTGGCGTTCGGTTGCCGATGAGAAGGCCATGAAGGACCTCCCCGAGGGTGAGCGTTATGGCTCCGAAACCGATGCGCGTCAGGTTTTCGACCGCCTTGCCGGCACTTGGACCTACTGGGGCTGGAAGGGCAAATATTTCTCCACCGAGGAAGACGCACTCGCCTTCCGCGACGAGCTTGCCTATATGCTGGCGACCCAGCGTGTAGCCCCCAACAGCCCGCAGTGGTTCAACACCGGCCTGCACTGGGCCTATGGCATCGACGGCCCGGGCCAGGGCCACTTCTACGTCGACCCCTTCACCGGCAAGCTGACCAAGTCCAAGTCCTCTTACGAACATCCGCAGCCGCATGCCTGCTTCATCCAGTCTGTCGAAGACGATCTGGTCAACGAAGGCGGCATCATGGACCTGTGGGTGCGTGAAGCACGCCTGTTCAAATACGGTTCCGGCACCGGCTCCAACTTCTCCTACCTGCGCGGCGAAGGCGAAAAGCTTTCCGGCGGCGGCAAGTCCTCCGGCCTGATGAGCTTCCTCAAGATCGGCGACCGGGCAGCCGGCGCAATCAAGTCCGGCGGCACCACSCGCCGTGCGGCCAAGATGGTCGTCGTTGATGCCGACCATCCCGATATTGAAGCCTATATCGACTGGAAGGTGAACGAGGAGCAGAAGGTTGCCGCTCTCGTCACCGGTTCCAAGATCGTTGCCAAGCAYCTCAAGGCAATCATGAAGGCCTGCGTCAATTGCGAGGCAGATAACGGCGATTGCTTCGACCCGGCCAAGAACCCTGCCCTGAAGCGCGAAATCCGCGCTGCCAAGAAGGACATGGTGCCGGAAAACTACGTCAAGCGCGTCATCCAGTTCGCGCAGCAGGGTTACAAGGACATCCAGTTCAAGACCTACGACACGGATTGGGAYTCCGAAGCCTACCTCACGGTTTCAGGCCAGAATTCCAACAACTCCGTATCGCTGAAGGATGACTTCCTGCGCGCTGTTGAAAACGACGGTGACTGGAACCTGACCGCCCGCAAGGACGGCAAGGTCATGAAGACGCTGAARGCCCGYGACCTMTGGGAAAAGATCTCCCACGCCGCCTGGGCATCGGCCGACCCCGGCCTGCACTTCAACACCACCATGAACGACTGGCACACCTCGCCGGCCGAAGGCCCGATCCGTGCTTCCAACCCGTGCTCGGAATATATGTTCCTCGACGACACGGCCTGCAACCTTGCTTCGCTGAACCTGCTTCAGTTCAAGGATCAGGCAACGAAGCGCATCGACATCGCCGATTACGAACATGCGGTTCGCCTGTGGACCGTCGTTCTCGAAGTCTCGGTCATGATGGCGCAGTTCCCWTCGCGCCAGATTGCCGAACGCTCCTACGAATACCGCACGCTCGGCCTCGGTTACGCCAATATCGGCGGCCTGCTGATGTCCTCGGGCATTCCCTATGACAGCGACGAAGGCCGCGCCATTGCCGGTGCGCTGACCGCCATCATGACCGGTGTTTCCTATGCCACCTCGGCTGAAATGGCCGGCGAGCTTGGCCCCTTCCCGGGCTTTGCGCCGAACCGCGACAACATGCTGCGCGTCATCCGCAACCACCGCCGCGCCGCCCATGGCCTTTCCTACGGTTATGAAGGCCTGTCGGTGAACCCGGTTGCCCTCATCCATTCCGATTGCACGGATCAGGACCTTGTCGCCCACGCTACAGCCGCTTGGGACAAGGCGCTGGAGCTTGGCGAAAAGCACGGCTACCGCAACGCCCAGACCACCGTTATCGCGCCGACAGGTACGATCGGTCTCGTGATGGATTGCGACACGACCGGCATCGAGCCGGACTTCGCGCTGGTGAAATTCAAGAAGCTCGCCGGCGGCGGCTACTTCAAGATCATCAACCGCGCCGTGCCGGAATCCCTGCGTTCGCTCGGTTATTCGGAAAGCCAGATCGCCGAAATCGAAGCCTATGCCGTTGGYCACGGCAATCTCAACCAGGCACCTGCCATCAATCCCTCGWCGCTGAAGGCCAAGGGCTTCACCGATGAGAAGATCGAAGCCGTMAACGGCGCGCTGAAAAGCGCCTTCGACATCAAGTTCGTCTTCAACCAGTGGACGCTGGGCGCCGATTTCCTCAAGG
This sequence comes from Agrobacterium sp. MCAB5, assembly GCF_052114365.1. Lineage (NCBI taxonomy): Bacteria > Pseudomonadati > Pseudomonadota > Alphaproteobacteria > Hyphomicrobiales > Rhizobiaceae > Agrobacterium > Agrobacterium sp. MCAB5. The sequence goes on along the minus strand of NZ_JBFREP010000004.1, from coordinate 185,194 downwards.
GCACGCTCAAGGTTTCCGACGAGCAGTTGTCCGACATGAGCTTCAACCTGCTGGAGCACCTTGGCTTCAGCAAAAAGGACATCGAAGCGGCCAACGTGCACGTCTGCGGTGCGATGACACTGGAAGGCGCACCGTTCCTCAAGAACGAGCACTTGGCCGTATTCGATTGCGCCAACCCCTGCGGCAAGATCGGCAAGCGTTATCTCTCGGTCGAATCGCATATCCGCATGATGGCGGCAGCACAGCCGTTCATTTCGGGTGCGATCTCCAAGACGATCAACATGCCGAATGATGCAACCGTGGAAGATTGCGGCGCAGCCTACATGCTGTCCTGGAAGCTGGCGCTCAAGGCCAACGCCCTTTACCGCGATGGCTCCAAGCTTTCCCAGCCGCTCAACGCTTCGCTGGTGGAAGATGAGGACGACGAAGACTTCGTTGAAGAACTGATCCAGCAGCCGCTCGCCCAGCAGGCCGTGACGATCACCGAAAAGATCGTCGAGCGCGTCATCGAGCGGGTATCGCGCGAGCGTGAAAAGCTGCCGAACCGCCGTCAGGGTTACACCCAGAAGGCAACGGTCGGCGGTCACAAGGTCTATCTGCGCACCGGCGAATTCGGTGACGGCCGCATCGGCGAAATCTTCATCGACATGCACAAGGAAGGCGCTGCCTTCCGTGCGATGATGAACAACTTCGCCATCGCCATTTCGCTTGGCCTGCAATATGGCGTGCCGCTGGAAGAATATGTGGAGGCCTTCACCTTCACCAAGTTCGAACCGGCCGGCATGGTGCAGGGCAACGACGCGATCAAGAACGCCACGTCGATCCTCGACTACGTGTTCCGCGAACTCGCCGTATCCTATCTCGGCCGCCACGACCTCGCTCATGTCGATACCTCTGACTTCTCCAATACCGCACTCGGCAAGGGTATACAGGAAGGCAAGACCAATCTGCTCTCCACCGGCTGGACACGCGGTTACAAGCCGACGCTGGTTTCCAACAACGAAGGCGAACGTGCTGCTTCCGAACCCAAGGGCTCGGCAACGGCAGCCCCCGCCCGCGCCTCGGCCAACGTCACTTCCTTTGCAGGCTCAGCCGCCCGCAAGCTGGAACCGACAGTCGCGATCTCCACCTCGGAAATCGTCTCCTTCAAGCGCGATTATGAAGAACGCGCCAAGGAACTGGCGGAAGAGATTGCCGAAGAGGTAATCGACGACGTGGTTCAGGAAGCCAAGCAGACCGCCACCGCCCTCTTCTCCGACAAGGCCGCCGCCGACGCGGCATCGGCCAAGGCGGAAGCCAAGAAGAAGGAAAACGAACGCCGCATGCGCTCGATCGCGCAAGGCTATACCGGCAACATGTGCTCGGAATGCCAGAACTTCACGATGGTGCGCAACGGCACCTGCGAGAAGTGCGATACTTGCGGTGCGACGAGCGGTTGCTCTTGATAATATTTAAGCAGGTAACAAGAGGGTTGAGAAACCGAGGCTGATACCGGACAAGAACCTCTAACTGGCCACTTCGGAAGCTAAGACTAACTAACGCAATATAACTCCTATTCCGGGCACGTTCCTGTGCCCGGAATAAACCTACCAGAACAAACAGTGAAAACGGATGTCGCACAGCAAATACTTGGAAGCATGAGGGAGCGAAGGTGAAGGAACAAAAAAGTCTTCGCTTCGACGGGCAGCCACTGCGATGGATCCCACGTTTAAATGATGGGGAAAGCTTCTATCTCCATTTTTCGGGAGGTATCCGTGCCGCACGCATCCAAGATGATCGCTGGGCATTTGAACCTGTTCTAATTCGAGGGCAGCTAGCCACGTTCGGACCCTTCTCAAGAGAAGAGATTTGGAATATCGCGCGCTCGTTGGGCATCACTCCTATCGCCTTTCAGCACTCAGGATGGAGCAATGGATCCTACTACAGCAACTGGGTTCCCATCATTCCTGGGCAGTCCAATCACATGTTGGGTGCAGCAGACCTATGGAGGAACATATCCAGCAGAATTGGCGATGAACGATGCGGACACCGACTGAATTCACTTTCCACACCCAGTCACGCAGATATCGCAGCAATCATAGACGATCAGCAGCCGGACGAGAAGTTAGCGCAATTCATTGCTCTCAGTCTTCGAGGGATGGATATTAGCGTCGAGCATATCTCCGCTTTCTACTATGAACAGCTAGTAGATTTAATGGCGACGGACCAATTGAATGGAGAGCGCGTTTCCGTGACACTAGATCAGGTGCTGAACACACACGTTCACTCCTTTTTCATGCATGCCGGAGCTGCTCGGGATTACCTTGCATCATTTATAGCATTGAGGATCGGGGAAGATCCTGCCAAATTGGATTCGTATAAATTGCTGTGCAAGAAACTCAGGTCACGCCACCTAGATGCGGATCCTCTCCTTGCTTACTTGGTCGCGAGCGGTCTCATCAAGGAATCCAAACAGAAGGGGCAATGGGAAACTGGTGGTTGGATGTGGGAACTAACTGACCTGAGAAACACCTTCACCCACAGACGTCCCTATGGCAGTCGTTTCGCAGAGCATTCGGGTATCGCGATCTCGCTATCGCCCGCAGGTCAGTTATATCGCTATAGACGCCCGTTTCAGACCGAAACGGGCGAAGATGTGTTGGATCTCGTCGTTAAACAATATCAGCGCGTAATAGAGCTATTTCATCATCTCGCAAAGATTTCAGGGTTTAACAGCGAGATGATCGTTCTGACCGATGACGACATAGTCGAGGCGCGTATGTCGAGCAGCCAGCGCTGATTTTATACGACCCTATAGTGATCAGTACTCACAGTTTGATTGCCGGCACCCTAAGCGATTGGGAGCAAGGTTCCGTTAACTGGGACCAACCGGCTCGCGCCTATCTAGAAGTCATCGCCGTCAGTCCCGAGGGAACGGCGGCCGCGCTTCGAAAAGGCGCGGCCTGACCTTTTTTTCACCCGATAAAATCAAACAGCAATTTTACATTCAGTGCGGCGATGACGATGGCGATAAGCCATGCAAACGCCGAGAGCCATCGCGGGGCGCACAGTTCRCCCATCTTGGCGCGGTCGGCGGTGAACATGACCAGCGGGAAGACGGCGAAAGAAAGTTGCAGGCTTAAGACCACCTGCGTCAGTATCAGCAGTTGAGACGTGCCGCTTTCGCCGAAGGCGATGGTGACGCCGGCGGCGGGGATGATGGCGATGCCTCGGGTGATGAGGCGGCGCAGCCACGGGGCAAGCCGCATCTTGAGGAARCCYTCCATCACGATCTGGCCCGCAAGYGTTGCCGTAACGGTGGARTTGATGCCRCAGCACAAAAGCGCCACCCCGAACAGCGTCGGCGCAATCGCAAGGCCAAGCAGCGGCGCGAGCAAACTATGCGCTTCCCCCAGTTCGGCAACATTCGTCTGACCCGTTTTGTTGAAGGTCGCCGCTGCGAGGATGAGGATCGCGGCATTGATGACGAGAGCAAACGTCAGGGCAATGGTTGAATCGAGTGTCGCGAATTTGAGCGCCTCGCGTTTTTCGGCCAGCGTCTCGCCGATGGCGCGCGTCTGCACGATCCCTGAATGCAGATAGAGATTATGCGGCATCACCGTCGCGCCCAGAATGCCAAGCGCCAGATAGAGCATCTCGGGGTTGGTGACGATCTCAGTCGTCGGCGCAAAACCACGAATCACCTGGCTCCAGTCGGGATCGGCCAGCGCCAGCTGAATGGCGAAACACACCGCGATGACGCCGAGAAGCGTGATGACAAGCGCCTCCACCCAGCGGAAGCCAAGCCTTTGCAGATAGAGGATCAGGAACACGTCAAGCGCCGTGATGAGGACGCCAAGTTCGAGCGGAATGCCGAAAATCAGGTTGAGACCGATCGCCGTGCCGATGACCTCGGCAATATCGGTGGCGATGATTGCGATTTCGGCCAGCAGCCAGAGCACCATCGCCACCGGTTTCGGATAGGCATCGCGACAGGCCTGCGCCAGATCGCGGCCGGAAGCAATCGCCAGACGGGCACAGAGCGCCTGAAGGACAACGGCCATGATGTTCGATATCAGCGCAACCGTCAGCAGCGTGTAGCCAAACTTGGAACCGCCGGCGAGCGACGTTGCCCAGTTGCCGGGGTCCATGTAACCGACCGCGACGAGATATCCGGGTCCGAAGAACGCCATCGCCCGGCGAAACGTACCGGCATTCGGGCTTATCTTGATCGAGCTGTGAACGTCGGACAGCGAGAGATCGTCGCCATTCCGCCGCCATCCAAAGACAGGCTTGTCCATATCGTGAACTCTCAAATGGGAAATTGAGTTTATGCAATTGCAAATCATTCGCATAAAGGATGCGAACTGGCAAGCGGGCTTTTGTGGCTGTGTGCCTCTGCGGCAAATTGGCGACAGCTGATCGGAAAGCGGAAATGTGGTGCATAACGCCATCGAGCCGGGACACCGTTCAAAACCGTGGATACCTCAACGAAAGCGACTGACTTTCGCGCCGCGCCATGGCCTTATTGGCTCCGCCATCGACACATGGGCTGTCGTGATATGCACACAGACGCCCGATAGGCTTTCAGCAAATGTTTCAGGAGGATTTGCCGCGTGAATCTCATTGCCCACGTCGAAATTCCGGTGACCGATCTTGAAAGAGCGATCCGTTTCTACAGCGCAGTTTTCGATCTGAACTTCGCAGAGGTTGTCACGATCCATGACAACGAAATGGCCTTTTTCCCCTTCGAGGAAGGAAAGGATGGGGCCAGCGGCGCGCTTGCCCAGGGCGATGCTTACGTTCCCACGCAGGACGGGATGATCATTTATCTGAGTGTCCCGGACATTGACGATGTCCTCGCCAAAGCTGTTGCCAATGGCAGTGAACTTCTGTTTCCAAAAACTCTAGTCAAAGAAAATCTCTTTGTCGCCGAAATCTCCGATAGCGAGGGAAATCGCATCGCGGTTCAATCTGCCTGATCAAGACAGTCCCTTTGCGGCCGGTCAGGCAGCAGGCTTCACGGCGTTGTCATCGCCTCTGCCCCGCCATTGCGGAACAGCCGCGTGCATGCCCGCGTTTGTCTGTCACGAAGCAAMGATAGTCCGGGGAARTTCATGCGAGACGGCAATAAATTCAGCGTGGCGAACCAGCCKWACCGGTGGCCGAAATATATCATGGCRCAGCGAAGGCCGCGCGACTGGCTGATGACCATCAGCGGCGTGGTGCTGCTGGTCATYGTCGCCGCCGCTGTCGCCATGGGTTATCTCGTCACCAGCCATCCCGGCAAGCCCGAGCCGAATACCGGCATCATCGAGGAAAACGCAGCGGARAACGCCTGATATGCGGCGCAAGATGCGCCGCTTAACTCAGACCCTGAAGATGCCCGCTGAACTGCGCCTCATGCAGGCGGCTGTAATGGCCCTTGGCGGCCAGAAGCTCGGCATGGGCGCCCGTTTCSGCAATACCCGTCTGGTCCACCACAACGATGCGTGACGCATCGCGGATCGTTGCCAGCCGGTGGGCGATGACGAGCGTTGTGCGGCCCTTGGCAAGCTCCGTCAGCGATTGCTGGATGGCCCGCTCGGTTTCGGTATCCAGCGCCGAGGTCGCCTCGTCGAGAATAAGGATAGGCGGGTTCTTGAGGAACATGCGAGCGATGGCAAGACGCTGTTTCTGACCACCGGAAAGTTTCACGCCACGCTCACCGATGACGGTGTCGAGCCCCATCGGCATCGCTTCGATGACGCCATCGAGCCGGGCACGCCGCGCCGCATCCATGATTTCGACATCGGAAGCGCCGAGCCGGCCATATTCGATATTCTCGCGGATCGTGCCGCCAAACAGGAACACATCCTGCTGCACGATTCCGATCTGGTTGCGCAGCGAGGCAAGCTTCATCTTGCGGATATCGATGCCGTCAATGGTGATCGAACCGCTGGTGACATCATAAAAGCGCGGCAGCAGAGAGCAAAGCGTCGTTTTGCCCGCCCCCGAAGGCCCGACGAAGGCCACCGTCTCGCCCGCATTGATCTTCAGGTCAATATTGTCGAGAACCTGCTTGCCCTCGGCATAACCGAAACCGACATGGCGATATTCAATGGCGCCGGAAAGCGCCGGTGCCTCGATCGCATCCGGTGCGTCGATGATATCCGGCGCCGTATCCAGAAGTTCGGTAAAGCGGCGAAAACCGGCAATGCCCTTCGGATAGGTCTCGATGACAGAGTTGATCTTCTCAACCGGCCGGAAAAACACGCCGACCAGAAGCAGGAAGCCAACGAAGCCGCCTTCCGTCAGGCCGCCATGCAGCACGAACCAGGCGCCGCAGATCATCACGATCATCTGCGTCAGCCGCATGCTCATGTAGCTGAGCGAAGTGCTGGCCGCCATGATCTTGTAGGCATCCAGCTTCGTGCGGCGGTATTTCTGGTTGTCCTTCTCAAACAGCGCGCGTTCGTGGTCCTCATTGGCAAAGGCCTGCACCACCCGCATGCCACCGACATTTTCCTCGATACGGGCGTTGAAATCGCCTACCCGACCATAGAGCGCGCGAAAGTTCTGCGTCATTCGGCCACCGTAACGGCTCGTCACCCAGGCGGTGACAGGCACGACGGCGGCGGTGACAAGTGCCAGCGGCACATTGACCGACAGCATCAGCAGGAATGCGCCGATGAAGGTCATGATGGCGATGAACAGATCCTCGGGGCCGTGATGGGCCACCTCGCCGATCTCTTCCAGATCCTTCGTCAGCCGCCCGACCAGATGGCCGGTCTTCTGGTTGTCGAAATAACGGAAGGACAGCTTCTGCAGATGGTCGAAGGCCAGACGCCGCATGTCGGTCTCGATATTGATGCCTAGCATATGTCCCCAATAGGTGACGGTCGCCATCAACCCAGTATTCAGCACATAGATGACGAGCAACCCGACGGAGGCGGCAAGGATGATGCCCCACTCACCGCCCGGCAACAGCACGTCCACAAAGGCCTTCACCGCCATCGGAAAGCCGAGTTCGAGCACGCCCGACAGAACCGCGCAGGAAAAATCGAGAATGAACAGACCGCGATAGGGACGGTAATAGGCGAAGAAACGGCGCAGCATGGCGTGACCTGAAGAGCGGGCGCGGCAAGCGGAGGCCGCAATAAAAACGGAGTTCAATTGTCATATTTCAATGCGCGCGCCAAGACCGATGTTCTATTTTTACCAAAATCGTTCAATAGGCTGAGCGATAAACACACAACGGTAATGTGATACGGCTATATTGCACTTATATGTATTGGTGTGACAGAGTGAATGCACCCTTCGGGGAGAATGCGAGAAAGAGCCTGCCGTGAGTAATATTGACAGCCGTAAGCCCAGTGGCGAACCGAGATGGCTTGGTCCTGCAAGCCCGACGCGGATCGCTCTGATCCCGCCAATATCGGCTGCGCGCTGGCTGCTGGTTCTCGTCGCCCTTGCGGGCATCTACTTCTTCCACGGCTTTCTCGTTCCGGTTCTGGCCGCCCTTGTCATCGGCTTCGCCAGCTGGCCGGTCTATACGCGGCTTCTGCGGCAGGTGGGCGGCAACACCACGCTCGGCGCCTCCATCGCCATCATCCTCATCCTCACCTTCCTCGTGGTGCCGATTTTCATCGCCGCTTCCTATACGGCCAGCGAAATCCGCGAATGGTTCGGCTGGGCGGTGCATGTCAACAAGGTGGGCGCACCCGTGCCAGACTGGATCGCGGCGCTGCCCGGCGTAGGCTCCTGGCTCGGCGAGCAATGGGTGAAATATATCGGCACACCGGGTGCGATCGGCGAAGTGATCCAGCTCGTCAGCGGTGCCAATATCGGCAATATCTACCGGGCGATCCTCGCCGCGGGCAACGGCGCGTTCCACCTCGTGCTGACCCTGCTGTTCATGTTGATTGCGCTGTTCTTTGTCTATCGCAACGGTGCCGGCTTCTCCCATCAGGTCGATCTTGTGGGRGAACGCATCCTGCCGACGCGGTGGGAGCGCATTTCCCGCGTCGTGCCAGCCACCATCAGCTCCACCGTCACCGGCATGACATTGATCGCCATCGGCGAAGGCATAATCCTCGGCATTGCCTACTGGATTGCCGGCGTCCCCTCGCCCGTCACACTCGGCGTGCTCACCGGTGTCATGGCGCTCATCCCGGGCGGCGCGCCGCTCTCTTTCACTCTCGTATCGATCTATCTGGTCGCCAGCGGCTCTCCCGCTTATGGCCTKGGGCTATTCATCTGGGGYTCKGTCGAGCTTTTCATCGTCGACAAGACSATCCGTCCRAAACTCGTCGGCGGCCCGATCAAGCTGCCTTTCCTGCCGACCTTTTTCGGCCTCGTCGGCGGCGTCAAGACCATGGGCTTCCTCGGCCTCTTCATCGGCCCGGTGCTGATGGCGCTGCTGGTGGCAATCTGGCGGGAATGGGTGCGAGAGGTGGAAATCTCCRCTGGCKCCACCGTCGACGTTCCGCCGACCCCTACAGCTGAAAATGACCCGCTCGACGACATCGTTGCGCGTGAAGAGGATAGCAACGAAGCGACGGCGTTCCGAAAAGCAGCGTCTTAAAACTCGTCTTCGTCATGCTCGGGCCCGTCCCTGGCATCTGCAACCCAACGATGTTACCAGACGTCGGCAGATCCCCGGCACGAGGCCGAGGATGACATCGCCAAAGGCGGCATCGAGTGTTCTGCAAAGCGCGCCRATAGCGCCCGCCTCGCCTTTAAAGCGTCTTCTCCATGAACAGGCTGAGCGGGTCCGGCTTATAGGGCGCAAACGCCTCAATCTCGACAAACCCCGCCTTGCGGTAAAGACCGATCGCCTCCGGCTGGCTGATGCCGGTTTCAAGCCGGATGGCGGTAAGCCCTAGCTCGGCGCCGCGCGCAATGAGCGTATCCATGATCAGCTTGCCGATCCGCAATCCCCTCGCCTCCGGATCGACGAACATGCGCTTGACCTCCGCCGTACCGTCACCCGCCTCCACCAGCGCGCCGCAGCCAACGACACGGCCATCATGCCGCGCCACGAAAAAGGAGACATTGTCCTTTTCCAGCTGGCCGATATCGACCAGATGATTGCTTTCGGCGGGATAAAGCGACGCCATATAGACGTTAGACAGATCGATAAGGCGCAGAACCGCTTCCTGCCGGGGTGTTTCAAGCTTGATTTCGGGGGCCAATGCGATGCCTGCTTTCTCTCAAAAAAATGCGTATTTCGTCGTAATGTCACTGCAATCGGGATAGATGAGTTTCTAGAGCATAATTCCCGACAGAGGCAACACACACCATGAAAACAGCCCTCGTTCTCATGACCTTCCTAGGCTGTGACGACACCGCCACCGATTGCCATTACCTCGCCACCTCGCAGCAGCGCTGGACGAGCATCGAACTATGCGACGCCGTGTCGGAGAAAGAGCTGGAACGTTTCGCAAATGCGTCCTACCCGGTCGTGGTGGCCGTGTGCCAGACACCGGGCGAGCAGACRCCCCAGACTGCGGGCAACGCGCCCGCAACGCAGCCTCCCGTCGCCACGGCCCCGGCCGGAACAGAGGAGCCACCGGCACAGGTCACGCAAAAGGAAGAAGAGAGCCTGACAAAACAGGCGATCAGCCGCGTCAGCCGCATCCTGCCTTCCACTGAAGGCGTGAAGCACCTGCTCGGAACGCCGGTCAGAATGGTGGAAAACAGCTATTCGTGGATTGCCAAGCGGTTCGAGAAGTAAGCCTCAGGCCGCCTCGACCGTCAGCGCTTCCGCATAGTGCCGCGCTTTCTGCCGTTCCTCGGCAATGGTCAGTTTACGCACGGCGTGCAAGAGTTCGAAAAGCRTTTCGGAACCATCGACGTTGCGGAAATGCGCAAGCAGTTCGGCCGATACAGAGGCTGCGGCCTGCGACAGATGCGATCGGGCGGCACGGCGCCACATCAGCGTCGCCTCAATGAAGACATCAACCACATCGCCCAAAAGACCGACGGACTGGAACAGCGCCTTCAGCGCGTGCGGCCGTCCGGTCGCCAGAATGGCGCGCACCTTGCGGTCATCGAGACCTGAGAGATTGACCATCGCAGCCGTGAAAAACTCCAGCCTGCCCGAACAGACGGCATGGATGAGAAGCGCCGGTGTCAGTTCCAGCCTTTGCCGCAGATGCTCCACCAGCGCCGGCAACTCCGGCGACGAAACATTGGCGGCGATGAGGATGGTGGCGGAATCTTCCGCTTCGCGGAAAATACTGTCGGCGCGGTTGCGCGCGATCAGGGCATGAACCAGCGCCGAACCTGCCAGGGCCTCGCTGACGCGCGCCATCAGAAGATGGCGGGTATCGGCGGGCAGCACCTCTCGGCACAGTAGCAGGTCGCGAATGTCGGCGTTGCAGCCATGCCGCTCGGCAATGCGGCGCAGCGAAAACGGTGTGATGAAGGCGTCGTCGTTCTCTAGAAGGATCATCGTTTCCGGCAGATCACCGACTTCGGCAAGTGCTGCGCAGACACCGCGCGGCAGGCCCCGCCTTGCCGCAATGAAGGCGCGTGTCAGGCTTTCGCCGCGCCCGGCGAGATCGACCAGATCGGCCTCGCCRAGAACCGGCGAGCGGGCRATCACGGTGCAGGCAATCTCCGGCTGGTCTTCGGCAAGCGAAACGAGAATGGCGCGCGGCGCATCGGGATCATCCGCCAGCGCCTCGGCAAGTGCCAGCCGCACGCGCGGAGAAGGGTCGTCAAGAAGATAGGTCATCGCCATATAGGCGGCGTCACGGTTCTCCCGCGCCATGTCTGAATGCAGATAGGCACGGCCGAGCGCATTGGCGGCCTTCGCCCGCTCGGTCGATCCAGCCTTTTCAGACCAGCGAAGAAATGCCTGTACGATCACCTGAGCCTCGAAACACATTCGCAACAATGGACGACGGCATCATTGCCGCCGCCATGTATAAAACTCTAGGCGCAAATAGTTTACGTTTGGTTCACCATAAAATTTAACAGTTGCCGGCAAAGAAGTTCTACGGCGCAGTAGACGGACGCTTCAACTGAAACACGTCGCTGCCGCCGTCGCAGTAGTCCATGTAACCCATACGGGCCACCGGACGTGCCAGTCCCATATCKATGCGACCATCACGAATKATCGYATCGTCGATGTGAATAGCCATGACCTGCCCTATCACCATCCACGAGTCCGCCGGCGTRCCGTCGATGTCCTTCAGCTGGATGATCTCGGTCACGCGGCATTCCAGAACGGCCAGCGCCTCCCCCACGAAAGGCGCATCCACCACCCGCCCGTCAACGGCAGTCAGACCGGCAAGCCGGAACTCGTCGACATCATAGTTCACCGGCGCAGAAGACGCGTTCATCCGGTCGACGAGGTGGCGGCTGACGAGGTTGGCGGTGAAGACACCGGTCTCCTCGACATTGCGAAGGCTGTCCTTGCGCCCGCTGGAGGAAAACATCACCAGCTTCGGCCGGTCCGAAATCGCGTTGAAAAACGAATAGGGCGACAGGTTGAAAGAGCCGTCCCGGCCTTTAGAACCAATCCAGCCGATCGGCCGGGGCGCGACGATAGCCTTGAACGGATCATGCGGCAGGCCGTGCTGGTTGGTGTCGGTGGTRTAGAACATCAGACRTCCCCAACCCAGGTTACCACATCCGCAAGCTCCGGCCGTGGCCGCTCCACAAGCGGGAATGTCGTTGAGCCGATATGAATATATCCGGCGACCTTCTCGTCTGCGGCAATCCCCAGTTCCGACAGGAAGGCCGGGTCGAAGGCAAGCCATTCCGTCAGCCAGTTCGCCGCAAAACCATTGGCGTTGGCGGCGAAGATGAGATTGAGGCACACCGCACCGGCGGACATGACCTGTTCCCATTCCGGAATCTTGAAATGCGGCTTGGCGGTGCTGATGACGGCGATGACGACGGGAGCGCGCGTGAAGCGGGTGCGCTCCGCGTCCTGCTGCTGCAGGTCCAGTTCCGGGTTCTTCTCAAGCGCGATCCGGAGMGCYTCYTCKCCCAGACGCACGCGGTCGTCGCCGCGATAAACGATGAAGCGCCACGGCGCCAGTTTGCCATGGTCAGGCACGCGCACGGCAAGGCGCAGGATTTCCTCGATTTCCGCTTTCGATGGACCCGGCTCGGCAAGTTGCAGGGCGGGGGTGGAGCGGCGAACCTTGAGATAGTCGAGGAGCTTGATGTCACTTGTCATGATCAAAATTCTTCCATTGTGCTGTCATCGCGAAATTATGGGCCTTGAAATAGCCACGGCATTGGTTTTGAAGTGATGCGGGAAAATCAAGAAGTCAATCGGTATCGAAAATGTCGGCAATCAAAATCGCGGCACGTCTGGCCATTGCGTTCGCCGCGATCGGCGTTTTATCACAGGCAGCCTTTTCGCAAGACGCTTTCAAGGACTTCAAGCAGCTTGGCGGCACGCCTAAAATGCCGAAACTCAATGCTTTCACCGCTCCTACCGCCCCGAATGCCCCCGCAAGCACCGCCCGTGATATCGACATGGAAGCGAAACTGACGAGTGAAGGCGAAGCGGTGAAGGAAGGCCTTTCCTGGCGCGTCTTCAGCCCCATTCCGGGCGCTGACGGCAAGTTGCCGATGCTGGCAAGCTCCGAGGGTGGTTCGGCGCAGTTCCATCTGGTACCCGGCGAATATTTCGTCAACGTTGCCTTCGGGCGCGCAGGTGTTACCAAGAAACTCAATGTTCCGAGCTCCGGTAATGTCCAGAAACAGGTGCTGATTCTCGATGCTGGCGGTTTCGTTCTGAATGCGATCGCGGGTTCCGACAAACAGATCTCCGCTAACCAGCTCAAATTTTCCGTCTATTCCTCCGACGCCCGACCGGATGGCGAGCGCGGCCTTGTCATGGCCGACATCAAGCCCAACACCGTCGTTCGCCTCAATGCMGGYACCTATCATGTCGTTTCCGAATACGGCAACGTCAATGCGGTGGTGCGCGCCGATATTCAGGTGGAGGCAGGCAAGCTGACCGAAGCGACCCTGCAGCATCAGGCGGCACAGATCACGCTCAAACTCGTCTCCGAACAGGGCGGCGAAGCCATTGCCGATACGGCCTGGTCGGTGCTGAACGGCGGCGGCGACGTTGTGAACGAAAGCGTCAGCGCATTTTCGACCATGGTTCTGGCGGAAGGCGAATATACCGCCATGGCACGCAACAAGGACAAGGTCTACCAGCGCAACTTCAAGGTCACGTCCGGCCGGGACGCCGATGTGGAAGTGCTGATGAAGGATCAGGCGCCGGAAGACATGACCGGCGATTTCGAATAGGCCGCACTTCCCTCAGCCAGTAACGAAAACGGCCCCCGAAGGGGCCGTTGTTTTTTGTCACGCAACCTGCTTCTTCGCCGCAAGCTTGCGCTTCACATCCGGCGGCGTCGCCTCTTCCACGAGGCTTGTAATCGCATCTTCGAGCGACATCGGCGTCTGGTTCTGGGAACCGAGACGGCGGATGTTGACAGTGCGCTCTTCCGCTTCCTTTCGACCGCAGACGATGATGACCGGCACCTTGGTCACCGAGTGCTCGCGGACCTTGTAGTTGATCTTCTCGTTGCGGAAGTCGGTTTCGACAGCCATACCCGCCTCGCGCAGTGCTTCGGCAACCTCGCGGCCATAATCGTCCGCATCCGAGGTGATCGTCGCGACCACGACCTGAAGCGGCGCGAACCACAACGGCATGTGACCGGCAAAGTTCTCGATCAGGATACCAAGGAAGCGCTCCATCGAGCCGCAGATGGCGCGATGGATCATCACCGGCTGCGTCTTTTCGGAGTTCTGATCGATATAGAAGGCGCCGAAACGTTCCGGCAGGTTGAAGTCCACCTGAGTCGTGCCGCACTGCCATTCACGACCGATGGCATCCTTCAGCGTATATTCGAACTTTGGCCCGTAGAAAGCGCCCTCGCCCGGCAGAATGCYGGTCTTGATGCGGCCGCCGGACTGTTCCTCGATGGTCTTCAGAACCTCCATCATGACGCTTTCGGCACGGTCCCAGAGATCGTCGGAACCGACGCGCTTTTCCGGACGGGTCGAAAGCTTGACGACGATCTCGCTGAAACCGAAATCCTCATAGACCGAGAGGATCAGGTCGTTGATGCGCAGGCATTCCGCCGCCATCTGCTCTTCCGTGCAGAAGACATGCGCATCGTCCTGCGTGAAGCCGCGAACGCGCATCAGGCCATGCAGTGCACCTGAAGCCTCGTAGCGATGGACATTACCAAATTCAGCAAGGCGAACGGGCATTTCGCGGTAAGACTTCAAGCCATGCTTGAAGATCTGCACGTGGCCGGGGCAATTCATCGGCTTCAAGGCAAAGACGCGCTGGTCCGCATCCTCGTCATCGGGATGGGTAAAGGCATGGGCGGATTTCACCGCGAACATGTTTTCCTGATACCAACCCCAGTGACCGGAGGTTTCCCACAACGACTTGTCCAGCACCTGCGGCGCGTTGACTTCCTGATAGGTATTGGCAAGTCGACGGCGCATATAGGCCGTCAGCGTCTGGAACATGCGCCAGCCCTTGCCGTGCCAGAAGACCACGCCCGGACCTTCTTCCTGGAAATGGAACAGGTCCATTTCCCGGCCAAGACGGCGGTGGTCACGCTTTTCGGCTTCGGCCAGAACGTGCAGGTAATTGTCCAGCTCTTCCTGGGTCGCCCAGGCGGTGCCGTAGATGCGCGACAGCATCGCATTGTTGCTGTCACCACGCCAATAGGCGCCGGCTACCTTCATCAGCTTGAAGGCCGTACCGACCTGACCCGTGGACGCCATATGCGGGCCGCGGCAAAGATCGAACCAGTCGCCCTGATAATAGATCTTCAGGTCCTGACCTTCGGGAATGGCATCGACCAGCTCGACCTTGTAGTTTTCGCCCTTTGCGGCAAACACTTCCTTGGCCTTCTCGCGCGACCAGACTTCGCGGGTAAACGGCTTGTTGCGCTGAATGATCTCCTTCATCCGCTTTTCGATCTTCGGCAGATCTTCGGGCGTGAAAGGTTCGTTCTTGGCAAAGTCGTAATAGAAGCCGTTCTCGATGACAGGGCCGATCGTCACCTGCGTGCCGGGCCACAACTCCTGCACGGCCTCGGCCATGACGTGGGCGGCATCGTGGCGGATGAGTTCCAGCGCGCGGCTGTCCTCACGCGTGACGATTTCTATCTTGCCATCGGTGATTGCCTCGGACAAATCGCGCACGGTGCCATCAAGCGCAATGGCGACAGCCTTCTTCGCAAGCGATTTGGAGATGGATTCGGCGACCTCGCGGCCGGTCGTGCCGGCGGGATAGCTGCGTACGGACCCATCGGGAAATGTAAGGGAAACGGTTTGTGACATCGTCGAATGCTCCTGATCCAGTCCCGCCAACGAATGCGGGTGGTGTTGGAATAAAAAAGAACGCCCTCTTTCGCAGATGGGCAGGCAGGCTGATAAAGAATTTTCCGGTTCCAGTCAAAGGTGAACGGCGGCTCAGCGAAGCATTTCGGCAATTCCATTGACGGTGTTGGCGTTGCGGGTCGTGCCGATGCCGAGCTTCTTCGTGGTCAGCGCAGAGAGAAGCCGGCTTTCGCTTGGCTTGCCGCAAAAGTCGATCCACAGGTCACCGCCGACAATGGCGATCTTTTCCTTCTGGCGGTACTTCTCCAAGATTCCAAGATAATCCCCGGCAAGCGGCTTGCGCATCACCCTTACGCAGACATCCGGTGGATTGCCATCCGGAAACGGGTTTGTGGCAGTCAGGGCAAGCCAATCAGGCGCTGAGCGAACGAGAATATCGACGTGTTTGCCGAACCGTTTTTCAAAGGCGCGCTCCAGCGCCTCCTCGATTTCGCAGACAGGCGCCTCCGGTGCACGGAAGACCAGATTTCCGGTCGCAACCAGCGTCCTGCATTCCTCAAAGCCCAGCTCCTGCGCCATTTCACGCAGATCGGCCATGATGAGCCGCGTGCCCGCCCCGAGCACGATGCTGTGCAGAAGAGCGACATAGGTCATCGATGCAGCATCCARTAYCGCCAGGGCGTCCACCAGTGCTTGTCAGCGGCCAGCGTTTCCGGCACGGGGTCCAGCCCGCTGGTGCCGCCCGGACCGCAACGCGCGACRCGAAACAGCGTCATCCAACCGCCCGGCCAAAGTCCGTGGCGGGCGATCGCCTCATASCCATATTCGGAACAGGTAGGAATGTGGCGGCAGGAATTGCCGACGAAACCCGACAAAGTCAGCTGATAGAGCCGGATGAAGCCAACGCCGAAAAGACGGCCTGGGGTCTTCGCAAAGACTCCCCCCCAGTTGCGGGATCGCCCGACCTTCTCCCCTGTCTTCTGATGTCCGCAGTCCGGTTCACCGCACATCGCCTAACCCGCAGCGTTCAGAACCGGCCGGGCTTCGATCTGGTCGAGAGCATCGACCACCGCTTCGAAGGTCAGCATGGTCGAGGCGTGGCGTGCCTTGAAATCCCGGACGGGTGAAAGCACCCGCATATCCTCGAAACGGCCTGTCGGCCCCTCGCCGCCCTGTTTCAGCATGGCAAGCATGTCTTCCCGCGCCTGCCGGATCTCACCGCTGGAAGCGCCGACGACATGATGCGCCATGATGGAGGCGGATGCCTGGCCGAGCGCGCACGCGCGAACCTCATGTGAAAAAGCCGTGACGATGCCGCCTTCCACCTTCAGATAGACCTTGAGTTTGGAGCCGCACAGCCGCGAGTGTTTTTCAGCGCTGGCATCGGCATCATCAAGCACGCCGGTCAGCGGAATATTTCCGGCAAATTCCAGAATTCGGTTGTTGTAGATATCGTCCATCATCAGGTATCCGGCGTTCAAGAATGCCCAAAAACGGGACAGGATATTTTTTTCAAACACAGCGTTTGTCGCAGTGGAGCTTTCCTGCCCTTCATTCCCATTATATGCTAACGAGCTTTCTGGACATCAAGCCGATATGAAATTAACGGCTCCGATACCGAAATATCAGCATCGGCCTTGCCAAAATGCTGTAAAACAACCAGATAGCAGCAACGGTGGACGAAGTCCCCGCTACGAAAAACAAAGTTCAGGTGCGGCCTTGACCCGCATCGGGAGAGACGGAATGGATGCGATCGTGAAGAATTTCCCCGGCGCTGGCGCAAAACCCGATGTGGCAGAGGCTCGCCCAAGCCAGACGGAAGCGGAAGAAGCAGTGCGCGTTCTTCTGCGCTGGGCAGGAGAAAATCCCGCCCGCGAAGGACTCCTGGACACGCCGAAGCGCGTTGCCAAGGCCTATCGCGAACTCTTCGCCGGTTAYGAGCTGAACGTCCAGGACGTTCTCGGCACGACCTTCGAGGAAGTTGGCGGTTATGACGATGTGGTGCTGGTGCGCGACATCCCCTTCTTCTCCCATTGCGAACACCACATGGTTCCGATCGTCGGCAAGGCGCATGTCGCCTATCTTCCGGCCGGGCGCGTGCTCGGCCTGTCGAAGATCGCCCGCGTCGTCGAAATCTTTGGCCGCCGCCTGCAGACACAGGAAAACATGACCGCGCAGATCGCAAGATCCATCGAGGAAACTCTGAAGCCGCGCGGCGTGGCCGTCATGATAGACGCCGAACATATGTGCATGTCCATGCGCGGCGTAAACAAGCAGGGGTCCACGACCCTCACCACCAGCTTCACCGGCACCTTCAAGAACGACCCGGCAGAGCAGGTGCGCTTCATGACCATGGTGCGGAACCGCTAACGGTTCCGCTTTTTCCCCGGGGTAGCAATGTCCATTTCGTTTCCGTCCGCGCCTGCGGACAAGGAAGTGCTTGAAAATTCAGGTCTCTTCTCACCGAAATTCGATGCCCACGGCCTTGTCACCGCCGTGGTCACCGATGCGCGTGATGGTGAATTGCTTATGGTCGCCCATATGAATGCGCAAGCCCTGTCGYTGACGCTGGAAACGGGCATCGCCCACTATTACAGCCGCTCGCGCGACAAGATCTGGAAAAAGGGCGAAACCTCCGGCAACCTGCAGACGGTGAAGGAATTCCGCACCGATTGCGATCAGGACGCCGTATGGCTGAAGGTCTCCGTCGCCGGTCATGACGCAACCTGCCATACCGGCCGCCGCTCCTGCTTCTACCGCACGGTCGAGTTGGCCGATGGCAATGCCGTCACCAGAATCACCGACGATACCCGCCATTTCGACCCGGCGACTACCTATTCAGGCACGTGAACGGCCACCTTCCATCCGCCGCACCAATTTGCTACCAATAATTCAGGATTCGGGGAGGAACAGACCGGGTCCTGGGAGCAGGCAGGGAGTGTACGGTCATGTTGGGCTGGGGAAGCAATCGTCAYAATGCTCTTGCGGCTGGCAACACCGAAACAATCGTCAACGAGATCGTTGATACTCGCCGGATTGCGCTTGCGCTCGGCGGTGGYGCTGCGCGCGGCTGGGCMCATATCGGCGTCCTGAGGGCACTAGACGAAGCCGGTGTAAAAATCGGCATGATTGCCGGAACCTCGATCGGCGCGCTGGTCGGCGGTTGTTATCTCGCCGGAAAGCTTGACGAGCTGGAGGAATTTGCCCGTTCGCTGACGATGCGGCGCATTGCCGGCCTGCTCGATCTGACGATYGGCGGCGGCGGTCTCTTCGGCGGCATGCGGCTGACCAAGCGCATGCAGGAGCATCTCGAAGGCTTGCGCGTCGAAAACCTCGAGCACCCTTTCATCGCCGTCGCCACGGAATTGCGCACCGGCCACGAGGTCTGGATTCACCAGGGCGACCTCGTCACCGCACTGCGCTCATCCTATGCGTTGCCCGGCATTTTCGAGCCAGTGCAATGCAACGGCCGCACCCTGATCGACGGCGCTCTCGTCAACCCCGTACCGGTTTCGGTCTGCAGGGCCTATGAGCAGGCGCTCGTCGTCGCCGTCAATCTCAATTACGATCTGTTCGGCCGCTCTGCCGTGGTCAAACATTCCTCTTCGCCCCCTAATGGCGCAGCACCTTCCCTGGAAGGTCCGCCGCGCCCCGGCCTGCCTGGCGTCATGGTGCAGGCCTTCAATATCATTCAGGACCGGATTTCGCGCTCGCGTCTGGCGGGCGACCCGCCCGACCTCATGCTGCATCCCCGTATCAACGATATCGGCCTGTCGGAATTCCATCGCGCCAGCGAAGCCATCGACAGGGGATACGAGGAAACACGCGCCCGCGTTCCCGAGCTGGAGCGCATGCAGCAGGCGTTCCGACGCTAACCTACACTACAAATATTCGTGCTGAGCATTCCAGCTTGCGGTATCCGCAACCTCCTAGGCCGTCATTCCTGCGCGTGTCACAGGAATGACGKAGTCGTTTCGAAATGACTATTGCGGACGCGCCGGAAACGGAACCTCATCCGGCGATATAGGCCTTGATATGTTCGGCTTCCGCCTCGATCTCGCCGATCCGCGCCTTTACCACGTCACCGATGGAGATGATGCCGGCAAGACGACCGTCGTCCTCAACCGGAATATGGCGGAACCGCCCTCCGGTCATGATTTCCATCAATTCGTCGGTGGTGGAATTGTGATGACAGCGGATGACGTTCTTCGTCATGGCCACCGAAACGGATTGCAGAAGGGAGGCAGCGCCCTCGCCTGCCACGACCTTCACCAGATCGCGTTCCGTGAAAATACCGAGAACGACGCCGTCGGCATCGGTCACGACGAGTGCACCGATCTTGTGCGCATTCAGCGTTGCTGCCGCCTCGCCGATGCTTACGCTCGGWCCCACAGTCACGACATTCCGGCCCTTGCGGTCGAGAAGATCTTTTACGAATGTTGCCATGCCTTCCTCCTCCTGTCAGCAATCTGCAACGCGGCGAAGTCTCTCCGCGGTTGCAAATCATGGAACATGGTGCGCTGAGGCCTATGCGAATGCAATCCCGGATGGGACCTGCACAAGCAAATTTGCGCCACGGCCGACAAGGAGCGTGATCGCSCTAKACCGGGTGTTCCACACTYYCACYGGAAAGGTTCCCGCGGATCGGGCGATCGAACAGGCCGAAGAACAGGAAGCCGAGSAGAAAGCCGAAGACATGCGCATCCCAGGCGACTTCACCGCCGACATCGCCAAACAGCGGCACACCGACCGCGATCAGGACATTGCCGAAAAGCCACATCAGCGTGAAGATCAGCACGGTCCTGTTCGAAAGCGCCGCGACAATGCTCTGCCTCGGCATCAGATGGCCGAAAGAGGCGCTGTAGCCRCCGCGYGACGGGAAAGCGAAACGGCAYGCGGCTCCCATCAGSGCCGAAACGACACCAGATGCTCCGATCAGAACCGTCACATCGCCCCAGTTCAGCGCCGCGTGGCCAAAAGCTGAAACGGCGGCGGATATGCACCATAACAGTACGAAGCGAAGCGTTCCGATCCGGCGCAGAACCGGTGCGCCAAAGGCCATCAACCACAATCCGTTAAAAAGAATATGCTCGATGCCGCCGTGCAGAAAAGAATATGTCACCGGCGTCCAGAGCCATTCCAGCCCCTGCTGGGATAATGGCACCGCGTAACGCAGCGGAATGAAGCCGAAGGTGAAGATGAACCAGCCGTTGCCATCCTCCGAAAGAAGATAGGCCGGAACCACAAAGGCCAAGAGCAGCGCCGCCAATATGCCGACCAGAAGCGGCGGCAGGTTGAAGACGGGATTATGTGCGTCCTCTTTCAGTTCCTGACTTTCCGAAACCGGCGGCTGTTCGCCGTCGCCGTTGGACATGATTCCATCCCTGTTTTTGTGGAAATTTGCGTCTCCCGAGCAATATAGGAAGCCCGGGCGAAAAAAAAGCCGTCCTGCCTTTCGGGCCACGACGCAAAAACCGCAATCGGTTCAAGCGCCTGTACCCAGGGGCAGTCCGGCCTGCGCGCCCGCCGTAAAGTTACGGGCGAAAGCATCAATTGTGCTGACTGGGAGCATGTCCCCGACATGGCCGCAGCGATGCCACGACCTTGGTCGTCGCGCAATCTCAACCATTTGTTAACCTTAATAAAATCGGTTGGCATGAAATTCGCTACACCACAAGTAACAGACGTTCGGATGGACATGATGTCCCAAAAACGAACATGGAGAACGATGCTATGAAGAGCATGGCCGGACTGGAGATATATGCCTATTGGGACACGCTGCGCGGCAATAAACCTGCGCCCCGCCGAGAAGACTTCGATCCCGCAAAGCTGAAACATCATCTCGGCGACCTCTTCATCCTGACGGACAAGGGAGAAAGGACGCCATTCTTCCGCCTTGCAGGCACGCACCTGTGCGACCTGTTCGGCCGGGAATTGCGCGACAGCCCGTTCTCGGATCTGTGGCCGGCGGCAAGTGCCACCTTCCCCTGCCGCGTCGCACGCGGCATCCTGCAACATCAATTGCCCGTGGTGTTCGATATCGAAGCGGAGGACGACCATGGCGCGGCGCCGCTTGCTTTCGAAATGCTGCTCTTGCCACTAAGTTCGGATAATGACACAGCCCCGAGATTGCTCGGAGCGCTGCTGCCGGAGCGGCCCCGTCACGAATTCGCAGCACCGATCAGTTGCCTCGTCATGAAAAGCAGCCGCCTGCTACGCATGGATATCGCGCCGACAACGTATTCTACGAATGCGCGAACCGCTGTGATGCCGCATGCGGTAACCCGCTGACTGCCGCATCCCACCCCGCATGGTGAGGGTGGATCGCGTATGATCGCGCCGGAATTTCGTACGAAATACGTCAAAGCTGTAACGATTTTGACGATTGCAAAAATTGTAAGGGTTAAACAATACAGTCTGTTAACCCGGGCGGCGTAGAGATTTGTCATCATCACTGGTTACAATTGCGCTGCCATGTTCTCATCACGTTCGGTCAACACTGCCCAAACCCTGCGTCCGGTTGAAGAGGTTCACTTCGACGATCCCGTCCGTGTGTCCTTCACYGGYCGCCTCATGTTGCCCGATCACCAGGAATATGATTGCACCGCAACCGAGATGACCGCCGAAAGAGCGCTGTTCGCCTGCTCGGGCATTGCGCGCAACGGTGATCGCGTCATCTCCTATCTCCAGCATATCGGTCGCATCGAAGGAACGGTTACGGCGCTTACCGCGTCGGGCTTCGTCATTGCCATCAATGCGCCCGAACGCAAGCGAGAAAAGCTGGCCGCCCAGCTCGCATGGATCGCCAAGCGCCAGCTGCTCGGCCTGCCGGAAGACCGCCGCCACGACCGCCTGACACCACGCAATACCCGGGCACATCTGATGCTGGAAGAYGGCGTGCTTCTCGCCTGCCGGCTGATCGACCTTTCCTTGTCGGGCGCAGCCATCGAGATCGAAAACCGGCCTCCACTCGGCACCAGGGTCCAGCTTGGCAAGAACATGAGCGGCAAGATCGTACGCCACTTCATGGAAGGCGTTGCGGTCGAATTCGACCGGGTCCAGTCGCCCGACGCCCTGATCGAATTTCTCTAGGTCATTTCCCGTAATACCGTGGAGCGGTATGTCCGTGCGGCAAGTGCGGCATTCGCCAGATCTTGTCACGGCTATCGCTTTCCGGCGCTCCGGCCGTGAGCCGGAATACAGCCAGCCCAGGTCTTTTGGCCGAAAAAGCTTTAACCGTCACGCAGGCGCACATCGATCCGATTCCGGCTCAAGGCCAGAATGATGGGAGCAGACTGCTTTCGTCTACAAAAATGCCGCTCGTGCCTTTGCGCTGACAGTTTAAAATACTGCTTTCCCGCACTTTGGATTCCGTTGAAGCTGACTTCCGTGCTATCCGGTCAGAGTGCCCGGCGCGCTCCATTTCGCGTTAGTTCTCGCGCAAAACCGCACTGGAAAATCCCGCTCCAGGCATTTTTTCCAAGAAAAAAACAGTTTTCTTCAAGTTTTTTTCGCTGCCTTTTTGCCCTGTCCCGACTTGAAACACCAATCCCAAAACGGGAAATCCGCGTCTTCGATACGCTCCGCGGCCTGACTACCCAGCATCGCAAAAATATCTCTGTGCCGAAAATCGCTTTCAATACAGCGACCTAAATGGCTACCAAAAACCTAAGGTCGAGATGCGTAAAATTGTAATAAAATTTGCTTCAAACACGCGTAAAAACTAACTCGAATACAGTTCAAAACAAGCGCTAATTTGCTGAAATATAAGCTCAAATTGACACGCGCATCTTTCCGCGGGGTCAAAATATACATGCGAGTGTCTCCTCAACACGGGGAGACAAGCAATGAACAAAAACAACCGTTTCGGTTTCTTTCTGATCGCATTCATCGTCAGCGCCATCGCCCATCAGGCCAGCGCTTCGCCATCCGCCGCCATGCGCGTGATCGGCAAGGCCAACCCGCCGATCGGCCACTACGAGTTCTGCCAGACCTATCAGAGCGAATGCCAGCCGACATCGCTGGATAACGGCCCGATGAAACTGACCGAAGAGCGCTGGAAGACGATGCTGGACGTCAACTATACCGCCAACACCACGATCACGCCGATGACCGACATGGAAATCTACGGCGTCGAAGAGCGCTGGGCCTACCCCACCACGGTCGGCGATTGCGAAGATTTCGTGCTTCTGAAGCGCAAAATGCTGATGAACAAGGGCTTCTCCGCCAACAACCTGCTGATCACGGTTGTTCTGCAGCCGAATGGCGAAGGCCATGCAGTTCTGACCGTTCGCACCGATCGCGGTGATTTCGTCCTCGACAACATGCGCAACAAGGTCATGAACTGGTCGGAGACCGAATATACCTACCTGAAGCGTCAGGACACCGCCAATCCCGGACGCTGGGTGAAAATACAGGATGGCCGCGCCACCACTGCGGTTGGCGGCATCAACTGAAGCCACCCAAACCCAMGCAAATACCGTCTCCCCAAATGAAAAAGCCGGCTCCGCGAAGGAAGCCGGCTTTTTCATTTCAATCACATYCATTGACGATCAGAGCAGRCCTAGYTCGGCYAGTTCCCGCTTGAGGTCGGAGGGCATCTCCTCGCCGCCGAAATCACCGCCGCCGAGATCGCGTGGGGCCTCGTTGTCCTTGAGGTAGCGCCAGCCCTGAAACGGCCGCTTCGGCGCAGGCGACGTCTCGATCACCTCGGGGCCGAGAATGAGATCGCAGCGGGTAATGCCGTCGTCGCCCTTGAAAGAACGTATGTCGAGAAGTTTCTGCCGTGCCTGCACCTGGCCTTTGATGACCCAATAGAGCGAACCGCCTTCCAGCAATTCKTCAAGCCGTTTCGGGATCATCCGCGTGGTGTGGACGCTGTGCGGCTCAAGGCCAGCKGCGATCGCGGTCAGCGAGCGATGCGCGACCCAGTCTCTCAAGTCCTGGAGTGAATCCGCGCCGACGCAAAGTTTTATAAGATGTAGAGGCATATGCTTATCAATGCCTTTTTGCGTCGGGCGTCAAGCATGTGGACCATGCTTGACGCCCTGCCCGCTCAGCATTCCACAACGTTCACGGCAAGACCGCCGGTGGAAGTTTCCTTGTACTTGTCGCTCATGTCGTTGCCGGTCTGGCGCATGGTTTCGATACAGGCATCGAGCGGCACGAAATGCTGGCCGTCACCCTTCAGCGCCAGGGAAGCCGCCGTTACCGCCTTCACCGCACCCAGCGCATTGCGCTCGATGCAGGGCACCTGCACCAGACCGGCGATCGGGTCGCAGGTCATGCCGAGGTGATGCTCGAGCGCGATTTCGGCGGCATTCTCCACCTGTTCTGGCGAACCGCCCATGACGGCGGCAAGGCCTGCGGCCGCCATGGCGGCAGCGGACCCAACCTCGCCCTGACAGCCGACCTCGGCACCTGAAATAGATGCATTATGCTTGATGATGCCGCCGATCGCGGCGGCCGTCAGCAGGAAATCGCGAACATCGTCAACGGTCGCATCCTCGTGGAAATGCCGGAAATACCGGACCGTGGCCGGAACGACGCCCGCAGCACCGTTGGTCGGCGCTGTCACCACGCGCCCGCCCGCAGCATTTTCCTCGTTCACGGCCATGGCATAGACGCTCAACCAGTCATTCGCCATGACAGGATTGAGCCGGTTGCTGCGCCATTCCTCATTCAGCTTCTCGTAGATGGAGCGGGCACGGCGGCGCACCTTCAGGCCACCCGGCATTATGCCGTCCACCTTCAGCCCGCGCTCGATGCAGCCGTTCATCGCCTCCCAGATCTGGTCGAGGCGCTCGTTCAGCTCGTCGCGGGAGATTACCGTTTCTTCGTTTGCGCGCTTCATCTGGGCGATGGTGCGGCCGGAGCGGCCCGCCATCTCAAGCATTTCCCGCGCCGTGGCGAACGGATAAGGCACGCGCGGACCATTATCGATGGTCTTGCCGCGCTGCTTGATCGCTTCCAGTTCCGTATCGGTCACGACGAAACCGCCGCCGACGGAATAATAGATGCGCTTGAGAAGCAGCCTGCCCTGATTGTCGAAGGCGGAAAAGGTCATGCCGTTGGCATGGCCGGGCAGCGGGTTCTTCTTGTCGAAGACCAGATCCTCGGCTGGGTTGAACTCATAGGAGGGGTGGCCGGGTGGCGACACGGTACCGGCCTTTTCAACCTTTTCGATGATCGGGTCCATGGCGTCGGGGTCGACGAGATCCGGCCGCTCGCCCGTCAGGCCGAGGATGACCGCACGGCCGGTGCCGTGGCCAATGCCGGTAAAGGCAAGCGAACCGTGAAGTCTGACCTTCAGGCGCGACACGGAAGCACCCGCCGGACGCGGCCATTCATCACCGAGGATCAGCGCAAGAAAGCGGTTCGCCGCCGTCATCGGCCCCATCGTATGCGAGCTGGAAGGACCGATACCGATCTTGAAGACGTCGAAGACCGAAAGAAACATGAGGCTTACCTTGAATAAGAATGGATTCCACCGCCATCATATCCAAAGCCGCGACGGATCGCCACAAAAGAGCGGCACCGGCTTTTGCAGCTGCGACATACAGGCCGCAGAAACGAAAACAGCACGGTTTCCAGAGGAAACCGCGCCGTTTCAAAACCCGTCATTCATGAGAAGTGCTTATGGGCTGCCAAAAATGTACGTCAATGCGAGAAATGCGGCAAAGCCTGCAAGCGCGCGCAAGGTGACGGCCCAACAGGATTTCTGAGCGGTTTCTTCCATGATTACTCCAGCTATTCACTCTCCGGGCGATCTTCAAGACCGGGCCCGTTGGGGGAAGCATTTATTAAAATCCGGCGCAGAACGCAAATGCAAAAAGCGGCTAAATGAAGGCGTTTTTGACGGGCTGCCATTCGTCAGTTGCATAGGTGTGTGAAAAAACAAGGCTTTAGATCGAGGCTTTCGGGTTACCCCTTTTTGCTGTTCGCCTCAATTTGAACCAAAGTGTAACTGGTTTATCAAGGTTTCGCACAAACGCCTGTTGAAGCCAGCGGCAATCGGCATTCCAGAGTTGAATTTCGGTGTTCGGACTGTTGTGCCTTGAAAGCCTTTCGGCTCTGCCTTATCGACAGAAAACGGCAACGGGATTCGTCATTACATGCAGCAGGCATCATCTTTTCCGGACCGCGAGACGGTCGCATCGAAACTTGCCTCGCTTGCAAGCGAGGACAAGGCGTGGGTGCTGCTTTTGATGGAAAACGTGTTGCAGGATGAAAACCTGCTGGCCGGCCTCAATCTCTATCTCGATCAACAGGCCAATGCCCGCTTCCTCAACAGTCTGAAACTGGAGACATCAGGCGAATGGCTGGGCTGTAACGCCCCTGCCCGCCTGCAGATACGCATCACCGAAGCGGCCAAGGCCAGCCAGCACCCTGCCTATCTGGCCTTCCGCAAGGGACTGACGGCATCGGCAGGCCTCGAAAAAGCCTACCCCAAGGCGCCGATCTGACTTAGTCAGGCACCCTGTCGACGACAGCGATAATCGGCCCCATGGCAAACAGGGAATCGCGCCTTTTCATCGCGGGAATGTCGACACTGGAAATCGTCCCGTCGAGATACAGCGCGTTTGGCGCATCCAGCGCATCCCTGAACAACGTCGCGAAGTCGTAAAAACGCACGGTGTTTTCCGAAATCGCGAAATGCACCATGCCATCGCGCGACACGCCGACGCCGTTGCGGCGTTTCAGGCTGTCGCTATCGGGCAGAAATCGCGGATGCAGCTTTCCATCGATCACCAGCATCGGGCCGGACTGGGTGGCAAAATCCGGCTTCAAGCCGGCAGAGACATAGCCCTGCGTTTCCAGAACGCCCGCCATTGCACCCTTTAGATAAAACACGCCATTCGGCAGAAGATGGAAATTGCCCCACCCGCCGCCGGTAATAATCGGCGAACGTTCGACGCCGTTTTCGACAAAAAGGCCAACGGGGGAATAGTCGGAATGATACATGCCGCCATTCATGGCGAAGACGCTGAACATGTGCTGCCGCCACAGGGCGGAGGAGAGATCGGAGAAGGAGCGATATCCCTCACCCGAGACATGATCGCGGTCGTAAATCCGGATCATGCTTTTCGCAGGATCGAAACTGCAGACGATGTAACGTCCGCCCGCATGCTCCATGGTTTTGCAGAAATCCGCCTGTCCGCCCGCCTTAGCCGAAAACGGCAAAAGCAATGGCAGCAGCAAGCTAATCAGTCTTTTCGTCACCAGTCTTTTCATCAGCGCCCGCTCATGCCCTCTCGCCCCATCTTAGTACGGCGCGATTCTTACACATGAACTGTGACGGTGAAATCAGGTCAAAGAAAAGGCGTCCCCTTCATTCAGGGAAACGCCAGACCTTGGAGGGGAGAGACTTAGCGACGCGCGGCGCGGTCTACGCTACGACCTGCGTCCTGCGTGGCGTCCACTGCATTTGCCGTATCCCGGCCAACGCCGCGAATGGTATTACCGCAGGAACTCAAGGTCACGACGGTCAACAAAGCCACGAAAACTGTCGAAAGAATACGTGTGATCATTTGAAATAACTCCCCTATGACTTGCCGTCCAAAGGCAAGCGCCGATGTGATATGCGTCACAATAACGTGAGCATTGGAAATCGGTTCCACCGGCGTTTGAAAAAATCCCGTCGGTGAAAATTAACATGGTTTTKAACTTCGCGAGGGAAACTCGGGCGCAGGGATCATGATCGGGAAAATCGTGTGGGTGACATGACTGAGATAAACAATCGGCTACTGGTGATGACGGCGGGGGGGCTGAACCCCAATGTCATGATCAATGCGCTGGCCGCCCGGTTTCCGGATATCCATGTCATCGTGGAGCAGGCGGAAAGCAAATCGGCCATTCTGAAAAGACGGGCGCGGCGGCTTGGCTGGATGACAGCCGCAGGCCAGATGGCGACGATGATCGCCTCCCGGCTCGGCAAACGCTTCACTGTTCGGCGCACAAATGAGATCATTGCCGAACATGGCCTCTCTGCCGATCTCGGCCAGGCAGTTCCTGTTACACACGTGGCCTCCCTGAACGACGAAGAGTGCCACAAGGCCATCAACACCTTGCAACCGGCGGCGATCTTCACCATTTCCTGCCGCCTTCTGACACCGGCAACCCTTCAAGCTCTGCGCTGCCCGGTCATCAATTTCCACGCCGGCATCAATCCCGCCTATCGCGGCCAGATGGGCGGTTATTGGGCGCTGGTGGAAAAGGACCGGGGTAATTTCGGTGCGACCGTGCATCTGGTCGACAAGGGCGTGGATACCGGCGCAACCCTTTACGAAAAGCGGCTGAAGCCCTCGCCTTCCGATACCATAGCCACCTACCCCCTGCTTCTGACCGCCGCCTCGGTCGATATTGCGGTCAGCGCTATCGAGGACGCCCTTTCCGGCAGCCTTGCGCCGCAACCGCCCTTGCCTGGCAAATCGGTGCTGCGGTTTCCGCCGACGATCTGGACATGGCTGTGGAACGGCCTCACCAAACGTGTCTGGTGAGAACAACCAGCCATTGCCGCTAGCCAAACAGATGAAATCAAGCTTCGTCGCAGATGCAGGGCTGTCTTGCCGCAACAGGCAAAGACGTGGGCAACAAACGGGTGCATGATAAGGGAAAAGGACCAAATTCAAATTGCACGATATCTCGACCTCTCCCGCCATTGCCGCCTCCATTGAAGCCTCACCCGCACAGGTGCTCGGCCCGGCAAGTCTTGCCGGTATCTTTCCACAGGGCGTGCGTGTTTATCTGACAGACACCGGACAGGCCTCGCAGGACAGGCTGGTCGACGCTGCAAAACATCTTCGCGATCTCGGCTACACACCAGTGCCGCATCTCGCGGCACGGCGCATATCGTCTGGCGTGGAATTCGAGGAGCAGGTGAAGCGGCTGGCAGGCGAAGCGGGTGTGTCGGATGTGCTGGTAGTCGGCGGTGGCGTCGCCACGCCGGCTGGTCCCTTCRCATCCAGCATGGATATGCTGTCGACCGGCATCTTCGATCGCTGCGGGATCAATCAGATTGCAATCGCCGGCCATCCCGAAGGCAGCCCCGATTTCAGCGATGAGACGGCGACGGCCGTCTTGAAGTTGAAGTATGATTTTGCCGAAAGAAGCGATGCGGCAATGCGCATCGTCACCCAGTTCGGCTTCGACCCCGCGCGCTTCATCGCCTGGGCGGAAGGACTCGCCGCCTCCGGCATCGACTTGCCAGTGCATATCGGCGTCTCCGGTCCGGCCAGGATCACGACGCTGCTGAAATATGCGGCTCTCTGCGGCGTCGGCAATTCCATYGCCTATCTGAAAAAGAACGCGCTCTCCCTGACGACGTTGGCCAAGGGGCATTCACCGGAAAGCGTGGTCGGCCCTATCGAACGGCACTGGCAGGCAAATCCGGCAGGGCCGATCCGGCAAATCCACGTTTTCCCATTTGGTGGGCTACAGAATTCGGCAGACTGGCTGGCCGGTCGTGGAAGCTGGCAAATCGGCGATGCGGACTTTTCCGCAAAACGGGGCACGGTAGCGATCTAGGCCCACCTTTGCCTATGGCGCGACGGACGCTCGCCGTCGCGCATTCCCGTTATAAAGATCTACCTCAGGCCGCCTTGGCGACCTCGACAAAGGCGTTGCGGATGCTTTCCGCGACCGCAAGGATGGGGCGCGAGGGTCTTTCGCCCGTGATCAGGCGAATATCGAAATAACCAAGTTCCGGCAGGCCTTCCTTGTCGCTCAGAATGACCATGTCGTTCTGCACATAGGAGCGCGGCAGGGGAGCGATGGCGAGATCGGCGGCAATTGCTGCGCGCTGCGCCATGGTATGGCCGCTGAGATAGGCCACGCGGAAATTGCGACCCCGCTTTTCAAGCGAGTTGATCGCTTCCGAACGCCAGATGCAGCCCTCTTCCCAGATCGATATGGGCAGCGGATCGCGCAGATAGGCCGTACCGCATTTTGCCCCGGCCCAGACGAGACGTTCGCGCATCAGCACCTCGCCCGTATCCCGCAGCGGATGCGACGCACAGTTGACCAGTGCCAGATCCAGCCGCCGTTCATCCATGCGCTTGTAGAGATTGGAACTGGAATCGATCGTGACATCGATCATGATGCCGGGGAAAACCTCGGCAAAACGCTTGAGGATACCCGGGAGCAAACCGCGCTCGCCAATATCTTCCGGCGCACCGAGCCTGACGACGCCAGACAGTTCAGGCATGACGAAACGCGACACGGCCTCGTTAGACAGCGCGATCATGCGGCGCGCATAGGTAAGAAGCGTTTCGCCATGCGCCGTCAAAGTCACCGAGCGGGCATCGCGCAGGAACAACGTCGTCTTCAGCTGTTCCTCCAGCTTCTTTATCTGCATGGAAACGGCGGACGGCGTTCTGAACACCACCTCTGCAGCGGTGGAGAAGTTCCCGGTCTCGGCAATCGCGACGAAGGTTCTCAGAATGTCGTTATCCAGCAGCGGCAACGGTTGGCGGAAAGTTACGGTCATGGCACGAACCTTCAAATATTTTGATTTATAGATGGATATCATTTCGTTTGATTGAATGTCAACACAGGCGCACCATCCGGGACATCGAATGACGGGGCAACTAACGCCTTGTCGGAATGAAGCGCTGGCCCATCACGGAACGACAGGAATTCCGGCAGGCGGCGAGCGCGAGTCATTCCTAAAATTGATGAATGACATAAAATTCATTCTCTTGTTTGATGAGATATGTAAGCGCATACCGAAGTCGTAAACAGGATCGTGGTTCACGAAAGGATCAAGACATGGCCATGATACATTATCACCCCGCAGCGAGCCGTTCATCGCAACGCCCCTCGACCGGTAGCTGGCTCCAGCGCCTGTCCGGCCAGATTTCCGCTCTCCATACGTCATGGAAGCGCGCAAGAATGCTCCGCGCGCTGGAAGGTTTGCCGCCTGAAACATTGAAGGACATTGGATGGCCGACAACCGACAGCAATCGCATCAGGGTCGTCCGCAAATGATGCGCAACCCCATGGCTCGCAACCGTCCCAGGACTTGCGAGCCATCCCCGTCAATCCCGAGACGCCCCGGCAGAGGCGTAAAATGACCTGCCTGTTTTACATGCGACACGACGCCCTTTAAAAAGGCTTGTCGCAAATTTTGCATATTTCAAAAGCTATTTTTTGACAGCCCGGATTTCACGGCGTATTTTTCGTTAAAGATGTCGGAAACAGGACATCCAGAAGACCGATTCCAAGGGAGGAATTGCGTATTCGCAACGGAGCACGGGCAAATGAGCAGGAACTCCCAGAAGAAACGCTCAATCGTCTTTTTTCTCATTCCGCAATTTACCATGCTGCCGTTCGCCGCAGCGGTTGAAACGCTTCGCATCGCCAATCGCATGCTGGGGTATCAGGCTTACGAATGGCGCCTCGCCTCGCTCGACGGCCAGAAGGTCATGTCATCAAGCGGCATCTGTCTTGAGGTCGACACCTGTCTTGCCGATGAGCGACGATATGTCAGCGGCGAAAACCGCGTTGAAATGGCGATCATCTGTTCGGGCATCGATGTCGACCAGCACATCAACAAATCCGTCAATGCCTGGCTGCGTGAAGCCTATAATCGCGGCATCGCCATCGGCAGCCTCTGTACCGCCGCGCATATCCTCGCGCAGGCCGGTCTCTTAAATGGCAAACGCTGTGCGATCCACTGGGAGAACCTGCCTGGTTTTTCCGAGGCCTTCCCGCAGGTGGAAGTCTATGCCGATCTCTTCGAGGTCGACAGCAACATCTATACCTGCGCCGGCGGCACCGCATCGCTCGATATGATGCTGAGCCTGATCGGTCAGGATTTCGGCGAAAATCTTGTCAACCGCGTCTGCGAGCAGCAATTGACGGACCGGGTGCGCAGCCCCAACGACCGCCAGCGCCTGCCGCTGCGTGCGCGCCTCGGCGTTCAGAATAGCAAGGTCCTGTCGATCATCGAATTGATGGAAGGCAATCTGTCCGAGCCGCTGTCGCTGCTCGACATCGCCGATGCGGCCGATCTGTCGCGCCGACAGGTGGAGCGTCTCTTCCGGCAGGAAATGGGCCGCTCACCCGCCCGCTACTATCTTGAAATCCGCCTGGACCGCGCCCGCCACCTGCTGGTGCAATCGGCCATGCCGGTGGTCGAGGTTGCCGTTGCCTGCGGTTTCGTCTCCGCTTCGCATTTCTCCAAGTGTTATCGCGAAATCTACAATCGCACGCCGCAACAGGAACGGGCGGAACGCAAGCTGCTGATCAGCGCTTCGCGGATGGCAACCGCGAGCCAGGGCAAAGCCGCGCACTGACGCGGCTTTAAACCTCTAGGGCGAAAAAGCCCTCGCTTCAGKRATGAAAACCTTTCCTCCGTCATGCCGGACTAGATCCGGCATACAGCCACGACGCGTCTGCGCAGCGAAAGGTATCTCCTGCGATCAAGTCCGGTGACGGAGTGGACACCAGCTCAAGGTCACGCAAACGGCCGCACCGCGTGGGCGAGATCTTCTGCCGTCATACCTGCACCAGCCCTGCTGCCCGCCACGCCATGTAGCCAGACACCGGCAGCGGCGGCCTCAAAGGCAGGCGTTCCCTGCGCAAGCAATGCGCCGATGATGCCAGCCAGCACATCGCCTGACCCCGCCGTCGCAAGGCTCGACGGCGCATTGGTATTGACCAGCGCGCGGCCGTCCGGCGCGGCGATGACCGTATCCGCCCCCTTGTAGACCAGCACTGCGCCGCTGCGCGCCGATGCGGTCTGCGCCTTCTCGATCTTGCTCAGTGACGTGTCAGCGGCGAGATCGGGAAAGAGCCGAGCAAACTCGCCCTCATGCGGCGTCAATACGAATTTCCCCGCGCCTGAAATCATCCGGTCGAACAGGGTTTCCGGGCAGTCCTTGAAAGCGGTGATCGCGTCGGCATCCAGCACCACCACCTTGTCCCCGAGCAGGGACACGAATTGCCGCGCCTTTTCGAGATCGCCGAAACCGGGACCGAGGACGAAAGCGCCGTGGCGTTTGTCGTCCAGCCAGTGGCGCAGATCGTCCGCATCATCCAGACCGGAGCTCATCACCGCCGTCAATGTCACCGAAAGCACGTCGAGCGCCTGCTTCGGCGCGGCAATGGTGACGATGCCCGCCCCCGCCTTCAGCGCTGCAATTGCCGTCATGCGGCTTGCTCCCGTCGCATGTGGCGGTCCGGAAAAGACGGTCAGATGCCCACGGCGGAATTTATGCGTTTCCATTTCGGAGCGGGGCAAGGCGTCGCGCCAGACAAGTGGATCGTTTTCCGCAACCGATCCCGCATGAGCGGCGAGAATACGGGAGGGGATACCGATATCGAACACCTCAAGCGTCCCGCACAGTTCCCGCCCCGGCATCAACAGATGGCCGGGTTTTCGCGCCATGAAGGTTACGGTCCGCACCGCCTTGAACGATGCGCCCAGAGGCACGCCCCTCCTGCCGCAAAGACCAGACGGCAGATCGACGGCGAGAACCGGCACGGCTGCCTGCGTCACCGCATCGATCACGCGCCGAAGCTCCGACGGAATCTCGCGGGACAATCCGGCACCGAACACCGCGTCAATCACCACGTCTCCAGCCATGGGTACATAGTCGCCAAGCGGCAGGGCTGTGACGCCGCTAACCTCGAAAGCCGTGCGGGCATCGCCTTTCATGGCCGTGACTTGGCCAAGATGATGAACCGCAACTGTCGCCCCGCTTTGCACAAGCGAGCGTGCCGCAACGTAACCATCACCGCCATTATTGCCGCCTCCGCAGAGCACGACGAAACGCAGCGCGTCCGGATAGTGGCGAAGGGCCGAAGCAGCGACCGCCTGCCCTGCCCGCTCCATAAGATCGTATAGGGGAATGCCGGATTGGCCTGAGGCCGCATCGATGCGGGCCATCACAGCAGGGTCGATAAGAGAGAGATTCAATAGGGATTTCATGGAGCGATCATCCCTTCAAAACGCCGGAAAGGCAATCGATACAAAAATAAGCAAATGSCTGCGGCGAAATAATAATCAAATGCATAAAATATAAACAAATCAACAAAACGCYGTCAGYGMATTCCRRAATATTCAACATAACTAAAATAAGGAAAACCGACAGAATTGATGACGGATTTTTCGGGTTTTGGCGAGAAATTGGCTGGAAAACCACAAAAAGCGAATGCATTTTGTGCCAGAAAGCCGGGCAAGCGAAGTTTTTTCTTCAAGCCCGCTTCCGATCTGGCACAATACGTGCATTCTTGTGGCAGAGCGGGAATAACCTGCTTTAACGGGAGAAGCGGAGAGATATTTTCTCATGAAAAAGATCGAAGCGATCATTAAGCCTTTCAAGCTCGATGAAGTGAAGGAAGCCCTTCAGGAAGTCGGACTTCAGGGAATCACGGTCACGGAAGCAAAAGGCTTTGGTCGTCAGAAGGGCCACACGGAACTCTACCGCGGAGCAGAGTACGTCGTGGACTTTTTGCCGAAAGTGAAAGTCGAAGTCGTATTGGCGGACGAAAATGCGGAAGCCGTCATTGAGGCTATCCGCAATGCGGCACAGACCGGACGTATCGGCGACGGAAAGATTTTCGTTTCCAACGTCGAGGAAGTCATCCGAATCCGTACCGGTGAAACAGGCGTGGACGCCATATAATCGGAACCAGGTCCTGAGCCGGGGAGGCTCAGGTTTTTCACCTCGTCACCACCACACTCAAGGAAAACGTTTAAATGACGACCGCAAACGATATCTTGAAGCAGATCAAGGATAACGACATCAAGTTCGTGGACCTGCGCTTTACCGACCCCAAGGGCAAGCTGCAGCATGTCACCATGGATGTTGTCTGCGTAGACGAAGACATGTTCGCCGATGGCGTCATGTTCGACGGCTCCTCGATCGCCGGCTGGAAGGCCATCAACGAATCCGACATGGTGCTGATGCCCGATCCGGCAACTGCCCATACCGATCCGTTCTTCGCCCAGTCGACCCTCGTCATCCTTTGCGACATTCTCGACCCGGTTTCCGGCGAAGCCTATAACCGCGACCCGCGCGGCACCGCCAAGAAGGCCGAAGCCTACCTCAAGGCCTCCGGTATCGGCGACACCATCTTCGTTGGCCCCGAGCCGGAATTCTTCGTCTTTGACGACGTGAAATACAAGGCAGACCCTTACAACACCGGCTTCAAGCTGGATTCATCGGAACTGCCGTCCAACGACGACACGGATTACGAAACCGGCAACCTTGGCCACCGTCCGCGCGTCAAGGGCGGTTACTTCCCGGTTCCGCCGATCGACAGCCTGCAGGACATGCGTTCCGAAATGCTGACGGTTCTCGCTGAAATGGGCGTCGTCGTCGAAAAGCACCACCACGAAGTCGCCTCCGCGCAGCACGAACTGGGCGTGAAGTTCGACACCATGGTATCCAGCGCCGACAAGATGCAGATCTACAAGTACGTCGTGCACCAGGTCGCCAATGCCTATGGCAAGACGGCAACCTTCATGCCGAAGCCGATCTTCGGCGACAACGGCTCGGGCATGCACGTGCACCAGTCGATCTGGAAGGGCGGCAAGCCGACCTTTGCTGGCGACGAATATGCCGGCCTGTCTGAAAACTGCCTGTACTACATCGGCGGCATCATCAAGCATGCCAAGGCCATCAACGCCTTCACCAACCCCACCACCAACTCCTACAAGCGTCTGGTRCCGGGTTATGAAGCTCCGGTTCTGCTGGCCTATTCCGCCCGYAACCGCTCCGCATCGTGCCGCATTCCCTTTGGCTCCAACCCGAAGGCAAAGCGCGTCGAAGTCCGCTTCCCGGACCCGACCCAGAACCCCTATCTCGGTTTTGCGGCCATGCTGATGGCCGGCCTCGACGGCATCAAGAACAAGATCCATCCCGGCAAGCCGATGGACAAGGACCTTTACGACCTTCCTGCCAAGGAACTGAAAAAGATCCCGACCGTCTGCGGCTCGCTGCGCGAAGCGCTGGAAAGCCTCGACAAGGATCGCAAGTTCCTSACCGCCGGCGGCGTGTTCGACGACGACCAGATCGACTCGTTCATCGAGCTGAARATGCAGGAAGTCATGCGCTTCGAAATGACCCCGCATCCGGTCGAATTCGACATGTACTACTCKGCCTGACCGGCATTTGGGACGCCTTTAGAGGCGTCCCTTCCCGCTCGGCGGTTTTCCCCTGGAAAGCCGCCGTTTTCTTTTGATGCCCAGCCATGTCGCGAACAATGTCGATCAAGCCAGCCTCTCAGCAAACGCGCCTCACGGACTGGCTCATCTTTCTGGCGGTACCGTTCTTTTTCTCCAGCAACATCATTTTCGGCCGCGGCGTCATCGGAGAGGTCTCGCCCTTCATTGCCGCCTTCATTCGCTGGATCGGATCGAGCCTCATCATCGCTCCGTTCATGATCGCCGACTGGCGGAACTGCCTCGCCTTCGTGCGCCAGAAAACGCTGCTCTGGCTCGTTCTTGGCATTCTCGGCATGGGCGTCTGCGGYGGCGTGGTCTATTGGGGCCTCACAATGACGACGGCTGCCAACGGTACGTTGATCTACACGACTTCATCGCTATTCATCATCCTGTTCCAGCGCATCTTTCAGGGCCGCCCGATCCGCAGGCTCGAAGTGGCGGGCATGATCATCGCTTTTGCGGGCGTGGCGGCAATCGTGCTCAAGGGCGATATGTCGGCTCTCTGGCAGATGAAATTCAACATTGGCGATTTTGCTATTCTGACGGCAGCGATTGCGTTTGCGGTCTATTCGCTGCTGTTGCGCGATCCCGCGGCGCGGCAGATGGCCTCGTTCAGCCTTTTCGGCCTCATCGCCTTCTCCGGCGCGCTGGTCCTGCTCCCGCCGGCAGCGGTCGAACTGGCGCATGGTGGCTTGCTGCCGGCCACGGCCATCGCCTGGGCCAAGATCGGCGGCATCATCCTGTTCGCCTCACTGCTTGCCTTTTATTGCTTCACCCATACGGTCCGCGTTTTCGGCCCCGCCACGGCAGGCATCACGCTTTACATGATGCCACCCGTCTCGATTGTCATGGCCACGCTTTTCCTTGGTGAAACGTTTGAAACATATCACGCCATCGGCATCGTACTGGTTACCGGCGGCGTCGTCATCGCCACCGCACCGATCGGCCGCAGGGTCGCTTAAGAGCATCACGGGAACAAGGGCCGGATACCCGCTAGCCCTTGATATTTCCCATTCCGCACCCAACTATTAGTGGGAAAGGAAGTTCATACCATGAAACAAAGAGACGCAAAATTTACGCTTGGCGAGATCGTCCGCCACAAGGTGTTTCCGTTCCGCGGTGTGGTGATTGACGTGGATCCGGAATATGCCAATACGGAAGAGTGGTGGAACGCCATCCCCGCCGATATTCGCCCGGAGCGCGACCAGCCCTTCTACCATCTTCTGGCGGAAAACGATGAGACGGAATATGTCGCTTACGTTTCCGAACAGAACCTCGTCCACGATGAAAACGAGGCGCCGCTCCGCAACCGCAATATCGAGCGGATGTTCGACAAGGCGCCCAACGGCGAGTGGCGGCCGAAGATGTCGCTGGCGCATTAGCGCACGCCCGATTTGACAACAATCATAAGGGCGCTGTGCGCTTTTAATGAAAATACGTCGGATCAAAACCGCGCATAAAAAAACCGGCCTGAAAACAGGCCGGTTTTTTCGTGTTCTCGTAAAGAGATCAGGGCTTCGGCGCGCCCTTTGCGGCGTCCTGAGCAGCTTCCAGCTTCTTGCGAGCCTCTTCGGCCTTTTTCTGCATGCCTTCCTGAAGGCTGCGCTGGCTTTCTGCGAGCTGCGACTGGGTGATAGCCGCRCCGTCATAAGCGCCGGTAAAGCCGGTAAGCGCGATCTTGATGGGGTTYGGCGCGCGGCGGAAGTTKATCGAGGTGAAGACGATCTCGTTGCCCTTCTTCAGCGACGCRATCATGGCGTCCGTCAGCGGAACTTCGGCCGTGCACTTGTCGGGAAGGCAAACAGCGTAATCGAGCTTCTGACCCTTGCCACCGTCGATCTGCATCATCACACCCGGGGGAATGAGGCGCGCGGTCGGAACGGAAACCTGGAGCAGCTTGCGGTTGACCTTGCCCTCGACAGTGATGAGGCCGACGGCAGTGATCATCTGGCCGTTCTGGGCAAGAACCACGTTCTGCACGACGCAGACATCGTTGTCTTCCTGCTTGGAGCAGGTCTTGAACCAGCCAAGCGGCGGAGCGCCAGCGCCCTGATTGGCGGGAGCATCCTGTGCCTGCGAGATGGCCGGAGCGGAAACCGCGCCCAGGGAAAGAACGAGAGCGGACAGAGCTGTCCGGGTGAATGTGTTTGCCTTTTGCATCATAAGAGTTCCGTCTCCTGAATGTCTGCCAGAACAGAACCGCGGGTCCTGCTCGCCGATGGCGGTATCCTTCTGCCCGTTCAACTGTCGTTTAAATGAGGCAAATGCGTGACCCGTCTCTTCCGGCCACCCTGTTACATGCCGTTCGCGGCGATATCCAGCACTTCTTTAACTTTTTCTTGAGGCAACCCAAGATTTCCCGCCCTCGCATGGGTCCAGCCATGGGCTTGTGCTACATATTCGCCAGAATCATAACAAAAAACCAATCATGACGATAACCGACCACGACGACAAAACGGACCGACAGTTGAGACAGGATAGTGACATGCGCAAGCTTGCGGCCCTCATCCCCGCATTGTTTCTTTGGGGAACGGCCCTGCTTTCTCCGGAAATTGCCGTAGCGCAGCCGCTTCACGGCATTTCCATGCACGGCACGCCGGCACTTCCCGCCGACTTCCGGCACTTCCCTTATGTCAATCCGGACGTGAAAAAAGGTGGTCGCATATCCTACGGTGTCGTCGGCACCTTTGACAGCCTCAACCCCTTTGTTATCAAGGGAATGCGCACAACGGCGCGCGGCGTCTGGGACCCTGAATTCGGCAATCTCCTCTACGAGCCGCTGATGCAGCGCTCGAGCGACGAGCCTTTCAGCCTTTACGGCCTGCTTGCGGAAACCGTGGAGTGGGACGAGGAACGCACCTTCACCCAGTTCAACATCAATCCCAAGGCCAAGTGGTCGGATGGCGAGCCGGTGACGCCTGACGATGTYATCTTCACATTCAATCTCCTGAAGGAAAAAGGCCGTCCGCCGTTCAACAGCCGCCTAGACGGCGTGGCGAAGCTGGAAAAGATCGGCGAACACGGCGTCCGCTTCACCTTTAACGACAGGGCGAACCGCGAAACGCCGCTCATTCTCGCCTCTTCCACCCCGATTTTGCCGAAACACGCGATCGATCCGGAAAAATTCGAGCAGGCGGGCCTTGGCGCTGTCGTTGGCTCGGGTCCATACCGAATCAAGACATTGCGRCCGGGTGAACGAATCATCTGGGAGCGAAACCCGGACTATTGGGGCAAGGATATCCCGAGCAAGGTCGGCTTCGAGAATTACGACGAGATCAGCATCACCTATTTCCTTCAGGTCACCACCATGTTCGAGGCCTTCAAGAAAGGCGATATCGACATCTATCCCGAAGGCGACGCCATCAACGGCACCTCCGATACGTCCCATTGGGGCCAGGCCTACAAATTCCCCGCCGTTCATCGCGGCGATATTGTCAAGGATGTGTTCCAGCCGCGCCTGCCATCGGGCATGTTCGGCCTTGTCTTCAATACCCGCCGCGCGGTCTTTGCAAACGAAAAGGTGCGTGAGGGCCTRTCCTATGCGCTCGATTTCGAGTGGATGAACAAGAACATTCTCGGCGGCGCMTTCAAGCGTACGCAAAGCTACTGGCAGAACTCMGCGCTCGGYGCCTATGGCAATGCCGCAGATGAGCGCGAACTTGCGCTGCTTGGCGATGCGGCCAAGAGCATGCCGCCGGAACTTCTGGCGGGAACCTACGTCATGCCCACCACCGACGGAACCGGCGCGGACCGCAAGGTCCTGAAGCTCGCCGTCGATAAGCTGAAAGAGGCCGGATACAGCATCAAGAACGGCAGGATGTCCGACGCCAATGGCCGCCAGCTCGCATTCGAAATCATGACGCAGAACCCGGCGCAGGAACGCATAGCGCTTGCCTATCAGCGTTCGCTGAACCTGATCGGCGTCGCCATGGGCATCCGCTCCGTTGACGATGGCCAATATCAGGCACGCTCCAACAGCTTCGATTACGACATGATCATMCGGTCCCTGCCCTCATCGCTCTCGCCGGGCGCCGAGCAGCTCAACCGCTGGAGTTCATTGTCGCGRGATGCGCAGGGYAGCTTYAACTATGCGGGTGCGGCCAGCCCCGACATCGACCGCATGATCGAGGCCCTGTTGCAGGCCCGATCCACGGAGGATTTTCAGGCGGCAGTGCGTGGTTATGATCGTCTTCTCGTCGCCGGCCACTATGTCATTCCGCTCTACTACATCGGCGCGCAATGGATAGCCCGCTGGAAATATATCGACCGCCCGGATATGACCCCGATATCAGGCAATCAGAAACAGACCTGGTGGGATGCGCGGGCGCAATAATCCGCCCCTGCCCGGTCCAAGACAACGGAAGATAAAGCCATGGAACGCATCGTTATCGACGTCGTATCGGATATGGTCTGCCCCTGGTGCTATCTGGGCAAGGCAAGGCTCGATCTTGCCATTGCCGAGGTGCAGGACGAAATCAGCGTCGACGTGAACTGGCGACCTTACCGGCTCAACCCGGATTACCCGCCTGAAGGCGTTGATCAGAAGGCCGCGCTTGAGGAAAAGCTCGGCAAGGAGCGTCTCGAGCAGGCCCATGCCTCGCTGGTGGAACTCGGAAAACAGGTCGGCATCCACTACGATTTCGATGCAATCAAGATTGGCCCGAACACGCTCGACGCACATCGCCTGTCGCTCTGGGCCCATGCTGAAGGCCGTGACGTTCAGGAGAGGATCGTCACCGCTTTGTTCAAGGCGAATTTCGAGGAAGGCCGCAATATCGGCGATCACGCCGTGCTGACCGATATCGCCGAAAAGGCAGGCATGGACGCCAAGGTGGTAACACGGCTTCTGGCGTCGGATGCAGACAAGGACACGGTGATTGCCGAAATTGACGCGGCGCAGCAAATGGGTGTTTCCGGCGTACCGTTCTTTATCGTTGACCAGAAATACGCCATCAGCGGTGCACAAACGCCTGATGTATTGATTGCTGCACTGCGGGATATTGCAAAAATCAAGGCGGACGAGCATAAGTCGATGAACTGACGGTCGAACACCGGCAGCTTGCCGTAATCCATAAACTGTTGGTGTTTTCCCGTGTCCGACCAGACCCTGAAAGGCATTCTGCTTGCCTTTGCCGCCTTCGCTGCCTACGCTTGGAGCGACGCGAGCGTTAAACTCATAGAAGGCCAGATTTCGCCGATCGAATCGGCCTTCTTCGGCGCCCTGTTCGGCCTCATCGCCCTGCCCTTCATCCGCAAGCGCAATGATCGCTGGGTGGATGTGGTGAAGACGACCAACCGGCCTTTATGGATCATCCGATTTTTTGCCGCCGGTACGGGTGCCGTCGGCAGCGTCACCGCTTTCACCCATCTTTCCATGGCCGAAGCCTTYGCGCTGATCTTCCTKCTTCCYTCKTTCGTCACCATCATGTCGGTGGTGTTTTTGAAGGAACAGGTGGGCATCCGCCGCTGGTCTGCGGTMATCATCGGTTTCCTCGGGGTGCTGGTCATCCTGCGGCCGGGTTTCCGTGAACTCGGCATCGGCCATATCGGCGCCATCATCGGTGGCTTCAGCGGCGCACTCAGCATCGTCATCTTCCGCGCCATGGGTCCGTCGGAAAAGAACGTCTCGCTGTATGGGGCCGGCGTACTGGGCTGTCTTGCCATCAGCGGCATCGCCATGGTGCCGACCTTCATCATGCCGGGCGGCGAACAATGGTTGCTACTGGCGGGATACGGCCTGCTCGGCGCGCTTGGCAACGTGCTTGTCATGTATGCTGCCCAATATGCGCCCGCCGCCATGATCGGCCCAACGCAATATAGCCAGATGCTCTGGGCGATTCTGTTCGGTTACCTGATTTTCGGCGACCGTATTGATGGCTGGATGTTGATGGGCATCGCCCTGATCGTCGGCTCCGGCCTGCTGACGCTGATCCGCGAGAAGCAGCGAAAAGTGCCGCTTCCCGCCTCCATCGCCGCGACTGACCAGAATGTGGCTGTCGGGATCACGCCGGAAGACGAGCGCTAAAGTCGAAAATGCATGAGAACCAGCGACGCATGTTTGCGTCGCTGGCATGGCATTCGATCAATCACAAACCCTGACCCGATACATGTCGCCCCAGGCGTTCTGTCGCCAGGCCACGTGGCAGCGAGGATAAACCGGCTGGTAAACAACGGGCGGTCCATAAGCTGGCGCGGCGTAGACGGGTGGACCATAGGCCGGTGCATAGTAAGCGGGGCCATAAGCGTAACCGGGATGCCTTGCCCCGGCGATGAGCGCTCCGCCAATGATCGTTCC
The DNA here is from genome assembly GCF_052114365.1 of Agrobacterium sp. MCAB5. Classification (NCBI taxonomy): domain Bacteria; kingdom Pseudomonadati; phylum Pseudomonadota; class Alphaproteobacteria; order Hyphomicrobiales; family Rhizobiaceae; genus Agrobacterium; species Agrobacterium sp. MCAB5. The sequence goes on along the minus strand of NZ_JBFREP010000004.1, from coordinate 142,415 downwards.
TGCTATCCCGGCGGCAAGGCCGCGGCCGAAATTATTGCGCGCTTCCGCCTGACTGGTGGTGGCAATTGTGGTGCCCGCAATTGTCAAAGCAACCAGACCAGCGGTGGCAAACCTGTTGATGTTGGTCCACATCGTCCTGCTCCTTCAAGACCCGGCGGCTTTACGATCCGCCGCACCGAGTATGAAGGAAAGATTACGCCCGCGAAGACTACCGATACATGTCTGTTTCGTTACATCGCGGTAATTTTCGCTGAAGGCAGTGAGTGTAGTTTTCGAGGGATTGGCTAACGGAAGTGAGTCGAAGGTGGGTGTGGCTTACCCCCCTCTGCCCTGCCGGGCATCTCCCCCAAAGGTGGGGAGATCGATATGCRGMAAGGTTTTGCCTATATCAACGTTAGAGAATGAAGTGGTGACAGCGCGTCTTGCCGATCTCCCTCCTTGTGGGGGAGATGCCCGGCAGGGCAGMGGGGGGTAAGCCMCACCCACCGCCCCCCAAAGGCTTAAATCTACGACCGAGCCAGCTCCGCCAATTGCGTCATGACCATCGCCGCACCCGCCAGCCKYTTTTCCGGCGTCGGCAGATCGCGGTTCAGGAACAGGCTGTGGTCCGGGCGGATTTTCGCCATCGAGCCCTGCTTGCCRATGTAACCGACAAGCGCTGCCGGATTGGGGAATTCCTTGTTGCGGAACTGCACAACCACGCCTTTCGGCCCGGCATCCACCTTCTCGACATTGGCCGTGCGGCAGAGCGACTTGATGTAGACGATCTTGAGGAGATGCTGCACTTCCTTCGGCAGCGGGCCGAAACGGTCGATCATTTCTGCGCCGAAACCGTCGATCTCGCCTATATCCGCAAGCTCGCCGAGACGGCGGTAGAGACCCATGCGCAGATGCAGATCCGGCACGTAGTCTTCCGGRATCATSACCGAGGTGCCGACCGAGATTTGCGGCGACCAGCCGCTGTCGCGCACCTCTTCGTCACCCTTCACTTCGGCCACGGCCTCYTCCAGCATCTGCTGGTAAAGCTCGAARCCRACTTCCTTGATGTGGCCGGACTGTTCTTCGCCAAGCAGATTGCCAGCGCCGCGAATATCGAGATCGTGGCTGGCAAGCTGGAAACCGGCGCCGAGTGTGTCGAGCGATTGCAGCACTTTCAGCCGCCGCTCCGCCATCGTCGTCAACACCTTGTTGACCGGCAGGGTGAACAGCGCAAAGGCGCGGACCTTGGAACGACCGACACGGCCACGCAGCTGGTAAAGCTGGGCGAGACCGAACATGTCGGCACGATGCACGATCAGCGTATTGGCGGTCGGCACGTCGAGGCCGGATTCGACGATGGTGGTCGAAAGCAGCACATCGTATTTGCCGTCATAGAAGGCGTTCATGATGTCTTCGAGTTCACCCGCCGCCATCTGGCCATGCGCCACCGCCACTTTCAGTTCCGGCACATCCGACTGCAGGAATGCATGGATGTCAGCGAGATCGGCAAGGCGCGGGCAGACATAAAAGCTCTGGCCACCGCGATAATGCTCGCGCATCARCGTTTCACGGATTACCAGCGGATCGAAGGGCGAAATGAAGGTGCGAACCGCCATGCGGTCCACTGGCGGCGTGGTGATGAGCGACAGCTCGCGCACGCCGGTCATGGCCAGCTGCAAGGTGCGCGGAATGGGCGTCGCCGACAGCGTCAGCACATGCACGTCGCTTTTCAGCTCCTTCAGCCGCTCCTTGTGCTTCACACCGAAATGCTGCTCCTCATCGATGATCAGCAGGCCGAGATTGGCGAAGCTGATGCCCGCACCGAGCAGCGCATGGGTGCCGACGACAATGTCGGTCTTTCCATCAGCCACTTCCTTCTTGGTGAGCGCAAGCTCCTTCGAACCCACAAGGCGCGAGGCCTGCTGCACCCGGATCGGCAGACCGCGAAACCGTTCGGAAAAGGTACGGAAATGCTGTCGCGCCAGAAGCGTGGTCGGCACCACCACCGCCACCTGAACGCCATTCATGGCGGCAAGGAAGGCGGCGCGCAAGGCCACTTCGGTCTTGCCGAAACCGACATCGCCGCAGATCAGGCGATCCATCGGCCGCCCGGCACCGAGATCGTCGCGAACAGCGTCGATGGCGTTCAGCTGGTCCTCGGTCTCGTCATAGGGGAAACGGGCGGCAAACTCGTCGTAAAGCCCGTCCGGTGCGATAAGCGCCGGCGCGTGGCGCACCAGACGCGCGGCTGCAATGCGGATAAGCTCGTCAGCCATATCGAGCAGGCGCTTCTTGAGCTTGGCCTTGCGCATCTGCCATGCGCCGCCACCGAGCTTGTCGAGTGTGGCTTCCGCGGCATCAGAACCATAACGCGAGAGAAGATCGATGTTTTCGACCGGTAGGAACAGCTTGGCGTCGTCGGCATAATGCAGTTCCAGACAGGCGCGCGGCGCGCCCGCTGCCTCGATGGTCTGSARACCGACGAAGCGACCGATGCCGTGTTCGGCGTGAACCACGAGCGAGCCTTCGTCCAGCCCCGCCACTTCCGCGATGAAATCCGCGCCGCGCTTGCGGCGCTTGGAACGGCGCACCATGCGGTCGCCAAGAATATCCTGCTCGCCGATGATCGCGAGCGTTCCGGTCTCAAACCCGGCTTCGAGGCTCAGCACCGCAGAAGCCGCCTCACCCTTGCCGAGTTTCTCCACCTCTTTCAGCGATGTCACCGGCTTGATCTTTTCAAGCCCGTGTTCGTTCAAGACCTGCAACAGCCGGTCGAGCGAACCTTCCGACCAGCCGGTGATCAACACCTTCCAGCCCTTGGCCCGGCGCTCGGCAATGTGCTTTACCGCCAGATCGAAAACATTGACCCGCTCTTCGCTGTCGCCTTCCGTCGGTGGACGTGCCCAGCGCGGACCAACATGGGCATCAAGCGTCGCRACCGGGCGRCCTTCGCTATCGTGTTCGTTGAAGGGCGTCAGCCGCACCGCATTGACGCTCGCAAGCGCCGCCTCGAAGCTCTTGCCGTCGAGATAGATTTGCCCAGGCGATACCGGCTTGTAAGGCGCGCCCTGCGTCGAGCCCTTGGTCTCGCCGGAGGCCCGCCGCGCCTCGTAATAATCGAGGACCAGCTTGGAGCGTTCCTTCGCCGCCTCGCGCGCCGTATGGTCGGTGACGATACGGAAACCGCTGAGATAATCGAAGGCGGTTTCCAGCTCTTCGTAAAACAGCGGCAGCCAGTGCTCCATGCCGGCATAACGGCGGCCTTCGGAGACGGCCTGATAAAGCGCATCGTCGCGCGTCGCCGCACCGAATAGCGACAGGTAGTTCTTTCGGAACCGGCCGATCGTATCCGGCGTCAGCGTCACTTCGCTCATCGGATTGAGATCAAGCGAGCGCGCCTGTGCGATGGTGCGCTGGCTGGCCGGATCGAAGGTGCGGATGCTTTCCAGCGTATCGCCGAAGAAATCGAGCCGCACCGGCTCTTCGGTGCCCGGCACGAAGACATCGAGAATGCCGCCGCGCACGGCGAATTCACCCACTTCACGCACCGTCGCCACCCGGTCGAAACCGTTGCGCTCCAGCCGCGCGGCGATGTCCTCCATTCGGATCTGGTTGCCGGGCTTGGCCGAAAAGCCCAGGCTCTCGATAACGTCGCGCGGCGCCATCTTCTGCAGCATGGCGTTGACGGTGACGAGAACGATGGCCGGATGCGGTTTCTTGGCGTGATTGATGAGGCCGGCAAGTGCCGCGAGCCGGCGCGCCGAGGTGTCCGCACTCGGTGACACGCGGTCATAAGGCAGACAATCCCAGGCCGGCAGCGTCAACACCGGAATATCCGGCGCGACAAAACCAAGAATCTGTTCGAGATCGGCGACCCGCTGGCCGTCCGACATCACGTAAGCCACCGATGTTCCCGCCCGCGCCATATCGGCGAGCAGCAGGGCTTCCATGCCGGAGGGCACGTTTCCGATGGTCAGCGGCGTATCGGCCGACGCCACCAGCTTTGCATCGAATCCGGCTATCATGTTTCAGGCCTTCAGGGTTTCGGCTGTGACGAGATCGAAATCGGGACGGTAAGAGGCGATCTTCTCGAACAACGGGGTCTGGAATTTTTCCGGCACCGGCAGGGCACCCGTCACCATCTTGACGAGGTCGTTATCCTCTTCCGCCATGATGATTTCCAGCTCGTCGAGCTGATCGTCGGAAAGCCCGGCAATATTGTCTTCCGCAAATTGCCCGAGCACCAGATCCATCTCGCGAATGCCCCGGTGCCAGCAGCGGTAAAGTATCCGCCTGCGCCTCGGATCGAGGTCGGCGCTCGTGCGCACCAGTCCAGTCATCGCATTCACCTTTCGGTTGGCTATTCAACAGGATGTTGATTGCGCCCTCCTATAGAACAGGAGGCGAACGCTTGGAACCGGTTTTTATCGAAATAATGCCACGGCGGCTAAAATCTGCCGGTGATAAACAGCCTTTGTCGGGCGCCACGTCTTGCATAACGCGTCCCCTTCCCCGATTTTGCTGAGCATGCGTCCCGCCATTCTCGATCCGCTATTTGCTTCCGTCTCCACCCTTGCCGGTGTGGGGCCGAAGCTTGCCGACCTTCTGGCCAAACTGCTGAGCCGGGAAAATGCTGACGACACCCGCGTGATCGATCTTCTGTTCCACGCACCATCAAACGTCATCGACCGGCGCAACCGCCCGGGCATCGCRCTTGCCGCTCCCGGCGCCATTGTCACCATYCAGGGACGTGTCGACCGGCATCAGCCAGCTCCACCAGGCAATCGTTCCGCGCCCTACCGTGTTTTCCTGCATGACGAGACCGGGGAACTGGCGCTGACCTTCTTCCGCGCCAAGGGAGACTGGCTTTCCAAGGCCTTGCCCGTCGATGAAGAGGTTCTCGTCAGCGGCAAGGTGGACTGGTTCAACGGCCGCGCCTCCATGGTGCATCCGGATTTCATGGTGAAACTCTCCGAGGCAGAGAACCTGCCGCTGGTCGAAGCCGTTTATCCGATGACAGCCGGGCTGTCTCCGAAGGTGCTGCGGCGGGCAATTGAAGGCGGACTTTTGAAACTGCCGGTCTTTCCCGAATGGATCGACGAAACGCTGAAGACCCGGCAGGGGTTCGGCGACGTGGCATCGAGCTTCCGTGAGTTGCACGATCCGCGCGACAGCGCCGATATCGATCCTCAGGCCCCGGCACGCAGACGGCTCGCCTACGACGAATTCCTGGCCGGGCAGTTGTCACTGGCGCTGGTGCGGCAAAGACTGCGCAAGGTCGCGGGCCAGCCGATCCGCGCCAAGGGGGACATTGCTGCAAAAATCCTGTCGCAACTGCCCTTCTCCCTGACGCCGAGCCAGAATGCCTCGGTGAAAGATATCCTGACCGATATGGCCAGCGAGGACCGTATGTTGCGGCTGTTGCAGGGCGATGTCGGCGCGGGCAAGACGCTGGTGGCGCTGATGGCTATGGCAACCGCCGTCGAGGCCGGCGGACAGGCGGTGTTGATGGCCCCAACCGAAATTCTTGCCCGGCAGCATTTCGCCACCATCTCCAAACTCGCCAATGCCGCGGGCATCACGGTTGAGGTGCTGACCGGCCGCACCAAGGGCAAGGAGCGTCGCGAGATCGAAGAACGCGTGGCCTCCGGTGAGGCACAGATCGTCATCGGCACCCACGCGCTGTTCCAGGACAGCGTGAGTTACAAGAACCTCGTGCTGGCCGTGGTGGATGAGCAGCACCGTTTCGGCGTACACCAGCGCCTGCGTCTCACCGCCAAGGGCATCACGCCGCATATGCTTGTTATGACCGCCACGCCCATTCCGCGCACGCTGGTGCTGGCCGCCTTCGGCGACATGGATGTATCAAAACTCACCGAAAAACCGGCCGGCCGAAAACCCATCCAGACCGTGACRATCCCCACAGAGCGCATCGGCGATATCGTCGAGCGGCTGCGCGCCGCGCTGAAGGAGGGCAAGAAGGCCTACTGGATCTGCCCGCTGGTGGAGGAGACGGAAGAGTCCGACCTGATGTCGGCGGAAGAACGACATGCGGTTCTCTCGCAGATGCTCGGTGCCAATATCGGTCTCATCCATGGGCGCATGAGCGGCCCKGAGAAGGACGCCGCCATGCTGGCTTTCAAGAACGGCGAAACCCGGCTGCTGGTGGCAACGACAGTGGTGGAAGTGGGTGTCGACGTTCCGGACGCCACGATCATGGTCATCGAACATGCCGAACGTTTCGGCCTGGCCCAGCTTCACCAGCTGCGKGGCCGGGTTGGACGCGGTGACGAGGCCTCCACCTGCATCCTGCTCTACAAGGGGCCGCTCAGCGAAAACGGCCGCGCCCGACTTTCCATCCTGCGCGACAGCGAGGACGGCTTCCTGATTGCGGAAGAGGATTTGAAGCTGCGCGGCGAAGGCGAACTCCTCGGCACCCGCCAGTCCGGCACCCCGGGCTTCCGCATYGCCAGCCTCGAAGCCCATGCCGACCTCCTGGAAATCGCCCGCAAGGAYGCCGCCTATGTCATCGAGCGCGACCCCGAACTGACCGGCCCGCGCGGCGAAAGCCTGCGCACCCTGCTCTATCTGCACCGCCGCGACGAAGCTATCCGCTTCCTGCACGCCGGCTGAAAGTGAACCGCCATGAACATGATCGACCCACGCCGCCCACCGCCCGCCTTCAGAAAGGGCTACGCGCTCTGCTCRCCGCAAAACATCCTGCAACCCGACACCTTCGCCAAAAGCCAGAAGAAAGCGATCGGCAAGGCCTTCAAAAAGCCMGGCCGCAAGAAGGCATGGACMGAGGCACTGGAACAGGGCTGGAGCGTGCGGCTGGTCTAYATGCGGCTTTTCGTCCCCGTGTTCCATGCGACCACGACGGGAACAGAGGTGGATGATCTCGATGACGAGGATTGATTTGGTCCATTCAATAGACTAATCTAAAGCGAGATTTAACGCTTAAGGTTAGCCATGCAGATATCCGTAACTGATGCAAAAGGCCAACTGACAGAATTGGTACGACGCGCCGAGGCCGGGGACGAAATCATTCTCACCCGGCATGGTCATGCAGCAGTGCGGCTGGTTCCAGTGGTTGTTGTGGCGGATAAAAAATCCCGCAGGGCCGTGCTTGATAAAGTGCGCGCGGCCGTCGCGACCAAGAGCGACGATGGCCCGGATGCCGCGCATAGTCAGGATTTCCTTTATGACGAGCACGGCCTTCCAAAATGATGGTCATCGATACATCTGCTCTGCTTGCAATCCTGCTTGATGAACCCACAGCAGATGCATGTGCCATGGCTCTCGATACGGATGAATCATTGCTGATATCCGCCGGTACGCTTGCCGAAGCTGTGATCGTAGCGCAAAGACGTGGCCGCAGCCGGGAACTCGAGATGCTGATCGAAGGGCTGAGCGTCGAAATCAAGCCCGTTACTGCTAAATCAATCCGTGGCATTTCGGAAGCTTATCGCATCTGGGGAAAGGGTATCCACCCCGCCGGGCTGAATTTCGGAGACTGCTTTGCCTATGAGCTGGCAAAAGCTGAAGGCTGCCCTTTGCTTTACGTCGGCAACGACTTTTCGCAAACAGATATCAGCGGCCTCCTGTAASGCTCAAACCGGCGCAATCATTTTCGGCGGCGTGAAATCCGGAGCCACCAGGCCACCTGATATCAGCAGTTTCGCCGCGTCTTCCGGTGTCATGTCCAGCATCACGATCTTGTCCTTCGGCACGAACAGCAGGAAACCCGCCGTCGGCACCGGAGTCGGTGGCAGGAAGACGGCAACCATCTCTTGGCCCATCTCGTTGAAGCGATGGGCAAGCTCTCCCTTGACCTCCGAGGATACGAATACCATCGCCCAGGTGCCGGGTGACGGAAACTCGATCAGGCCGACCTTCTTGAAAGAGTTCGAATGCTCTTTCAGGACGGATTCGAACAGCTGCTTGATGCTCTTGTAGATCGGCCGCACCAGAGGCATGCGGTTGAGCACGGATTCGCCGACGCCGACGATCCATTTGCCAATGAGGTTGTTGCCGAGAAAGCCGATGAGTGTGATGCCGATGACGGCGATCAGCAGGCCGAAGCCGGGGATCGCCACATCGAAATATTGCTCGGGATCGTAACGGGCGGGAATATAGGGCTTAACCCAGCTATCCGCCCATTGCAGGAAGCTCCATACCAGCCACATGGTGATGGTGACAGGCGCAAGGATGAGGACGCCCGTGAGGAAGCTGTTGCGCAGACGGGCTGCGAATGAAATTTTGACTGGAATATCGGTCATTTACCGTTCGGAATTAAGCGTTGTCGCTATCGAAACCCGGATGAAAACCGAGAATGCCGGATGGAGTTCCGCCATGCAAGCGAAGAACTGTGAAATATTCGTCAGGAATCCCCTTGCCGCTCAGGCCCTCAACATGGCGAAAACCGAAGCGGCCGTAATAGTCCGGATCGCCAGCGACAACTGCGCCAGAAGCACTCAGACGGTCCAGCGCGGCAAGCCCTTCCCGAACCAGCCCTGAGCCAACACCCTGCCGTTGCCGGTCCGGCGCCACCGATAAGGGCGCAAGACAGAACCAGCCGGTCTCGCCGCCCGACAGTGTTACCGGTGAAAAACCGATATGGCCGATGATGCCTTCGCTGTCCTCGGCAACCAGAGAAACAGCCAGCGCACCGGCCTTGCGAAGCCGTTCGATGATCACATGTTCCGTCTTGTCGCTGTAATCGACGTTCCGGAAGGCATCTTCCGTAACGCGAGCAATCGCCTCTTCATCACCTTGCCGCTCCGGCCGGATGATCATTCCACCGTCACCGATTTCGCCAGATTGCGTGGCTGGTCCACATCCGTGCCCATGAAGACGGCGGTGTGATAGGCCAGCAGCTGGATCGGCAGCGAGAAGACCATCGGCGCGATCAGCTCGTCGACATTGGGCAGCGTGATCGTCGCCATGGTGTCGAGCTTGGASGCAGCGGCGCCCTTCTCGTCGGTGATGAAGATGATGCGGCCACCGCGCGCGGCCACTTCCTGCATGTTMGAAACGGTCTTTTCAAARAAGCGGTCATGCGGCGCGATGACGATGACAGGCATGTTCTCGTCGATCAGTGCGATTGGCCCATGCTTCAGCTCGCCGGCTGCATATCCTTCGGCRTGGATATAGGAAATTTCCTTGAGCTTCAGTGCGCCTTCCAGCGCCAGCGGGAAGCTGGTGCCGCGGCCGAGATAAAGTACATCCTTGAAGCGCGACAGATCGCGCGACAGCGCCTCGATCTGCGGCTGGATGAGGTTCAGCACCTTGCTCATGATGCGCGGCATCTCGATAAGCTGCTGCACCAGTTCCTTTTCCTCGCCCGGCTTAAGCGTGCCGCGCGCCTTGCCCGCGGCAACCGCGAGCGAAGCGAGCACGGCAAGCTGGCAGGTGAAGGCCTTGGTGGAGGCCACGCCGATTTCCGGGCCGGCGAGGATCGGAAAGATCGCATCCGATTCGCGCGCCATGGTCGATTCACGTGTATTGACCACTGCGCCGATCTTCAGTCCCTCTTGCTGGCAGTAACGCAAGGCCGCCAGCGTATCGGCGGTTTCGCCCGATTGCGAAATGAACAGTGCGGCCTGCGTGGGAACGAGCGGGATCTCGCGGTAACGGAATTCCGATGCGACATCGATTTCCACCGGCAGGCGCGCGTAACGTTCGAACCAGTATTTGCCGATCAGGCCGGAAAGATAGGCCGTGCCGCAGGCGGAAATGGCAAGGCCGGAAAGCCTGGCGAAATCGATCGCCTTATCGGCATCCTTCACGGTTTTGGAGGCGAAATCCACATAGTGGCTGAGCGCATGGGAAATGACTTCCGGCTGCTCATAGATTTCCTTTTCCATGAAATGGCGGTGGTTGCCCTTGTCGACCACGAAAGCCGTCGCCTGCGAAATCTGGCGCTCGCGTTTCACCGGCTTGCCGGAGAAATCRATGATTTCCGCACCGTCACGGGTCACGATGGCGCAGTCGCCATCCACCAGATAGGTGATCTCATTGGTGAAAGGCGAAAGCGCGATCGCGTCGGACCCCAGGAACATCTCGCCCCTGCCGTAACCGACGGCAAGCGGCGGGCCGGAGCGCGCCGAAAGCAGCGTATGGGGATCGTCCTGAAACATCACCACCAGCGCATAGGCACCGGTCACGTGGTTCAGCATCTTCAGCATCGCCTCGCGATGGCCAAGCCCTTCRCGGGTGTATTTTGCCAGAAGCTGCGCCACCACTTCGGTGTCGGTCTGGGTGGTGAAGGTTGCACCCTCGGCGCTCAGTTCCTCGCGCAATTCGGAGAAGTTTTCGATGATGCCGTTATGAACGACGGCAACGCCTTCGACGAAATGCGGGTGGGCGTTGGTTTCGTTCGGCACGCCGTGCGTCGCCCAGCGCGTATGCGCGATGCCGACGACACCTGGCAGCGGCTTTTCAGAGACCAGCTTTTCCAGATTGAACAGCTTGCCTTCCGCCCGGCGACGGTCCATCGCGCCATTGTCGATGGTGGCGACACCCGCCGAATCGTAACCGCGATATTCGAGGCGCTTCAGCGCATCGACAAGCCGTTCAGCAACGGGCTGCGTTCCGACAATTCCGACAATTCCGCACATATATTTCTCCAGACGGCGATCTCTTCACCGAAACTTCCAGAGTATTTCCGCCTTTGCCTGAAATGCGAAAATACACCACCTTTTTGTTCTGACGCATTTCCGGACGTAAAACCGCTGCGCACCTTTACTGGAAATGCTTTAACCGTTTCTCTGAAATCGGCAATTATCCCGCCGGTCACTTTCAGTATCGCTCGGTAACGTCATCTAAGAGGATTTTTTCTTCGCTTCCTTCAGCGCTTTCGCCCGCTCGCGCAASGCGACCGCCCTGCCCGGTTTCACCTCCTGGCGCGCGCGCCCGAAAGCCAGCGCATCGGCAGGCACGTCATCGGTAATCACGCTGCCGGAGGCGATATAGGCCCGCTCTCCAATGGAGACGGGAGCAACCAGCGACGAATTCGAGCCGATGAAGCTGTTGGCTCCGATCCGCGTTTCGGACTTGTTGTAACCGTCATAATTGCAGGTGATGGCACCCGCGCCGATATTGCTGCCTGCACCCACGAAAGCATCGCCGATATAGGTCAAATGGTTGACCTTTGCGCCCTCGCCGATCTCGGCCTTCTTGACCTCACAGAAATTGCCGACCTTGGCGTTGGCGTGCAGGTTTGCACCCGGACGCAACCGCGCAAATGGACCGACAACCGCACCCTGGGCCAGATAGGCCCCTTCCAGATGCGAAAATGCATGAATGATCGCACCCGGCTCGATCGTCACGCCGGGACCGAAAACGACGTTGGGCTCGATCAGGACATCCTGACCGATCTTCGTATCGAAGGAAAGGAATACTGTCTCAGGCGCGATCATCGAAACRCCGTCGACCATCAATTCGTGACGGCGGCGCTCCTGCCAGAGCCTCTCGATGAAGGCGAGTTCAGCGCGGTTGTTGCAGCCGGTCAATTCCTTTTCCGGCGCATCGATGGCAATGGCGCGGCGGCCGAGAGAACGGGCGATCTCGACGATGTCAGTCAGATAATATTCGCCCTTCACATTGCTGTTGCCGATCCGATCCAGCAGATCCAGCGCATTGCGGCCGTTGATGGCCATCAATCCGCTGTTACACCAGGTGACCTTGCGTTCCTCGTCGGTGGCATCCTTTTCCTCTCGGATCGCGACCAGCTCGCCATTCTCGACCAGAAGCCGCCCGTAACCCGTAGGACGGTCGGTATGGAACCCGATAACGGCGACATCGGCACCGTCGGCAATCGCCTCGCGCGCCCTGTCGAGCGTGGCTGAGGTGATGAGCGGCACATCGCCATAAGCCACGATGACATCGTCAAAACCGCGTTCGATCGCCTCGCGTGCGGCAAGAACCGCATGACCGGTGCCCTTGCGTTCCTTTTGCAGGAAAGCCTCGACCTGGAGGCCCTTGAGACTTGCCGCAGCAGCGACATTGTCGGCATCGCGCCCGACCACCAGCGCCACCGCGCCGACGCCCGCTCCAGCAACAGCCTCCACCACATGCCCGATCATCGGGCGTCCAGCGACCGGATGAAGCACCTTGGACTTCGAAGACTTCATGCGCGTGCTGTCGCCCGCTGCGAGAATAACGGCTAGAGAGCTGCGCTCCATAAGACCTCCAACACCCCGTCACCGGCCACAGGCGGCCCGGACAGGGGCAATGTTTGACTTTACGCCGGCCAGCAYTGCGGACGGGCGTATGGGTGATTTCTTTCCGGCACTGCTATAACGGCGCCCCACTTAAGAAACCATGCAAATCTCCACCAAATTTCCACGCCGATTTTCATCAAACGTGATCAGCGGCAGGCTGGCATGATCTATGGGCGGGAGTTACGGGCCGTGAATTCGAGTATCTGCTGACGGCCGTTTTCAATCAGCCTTTCCATCTCGCGCCGGGCTGCCCCCTCATCGCGTAGGCGAAACGCTTCAACGAGTCGCAGGTGAGAGGCAGACACGTCGGAAATCTCGTTGGGATCGGCTTCCGGGTTGCTCATCCGGAAAATGCCCGCCAGCGCCGCCTTTATCAGCGAACCGACGGTGCGCATGAACGGGTTGCCGGACATTTCGGTGATGAGAACGTGGAAATTCATATCCGCAAGCGCGCGCTTTTCCTTGGAATAAGCCGTGTTGCCCATCTCATTGGCGTAAGCGACAAGCCTTGCGATATCGGCGTCTTTTGCCCTGGCGGCAGCAAGACCCGCGCCATAGGGTTCGAACGCCTGGCGGATATCGTAGAGATGCACCAGGAATTCCTCGCTGACACCAGCCTCGAAGTGCCAGAGCAGCACCTCGCTGTCGAACATGTTCCAGCTTTCGCGCTCCGTCACACGGGTACCGATGCGCGCCTTGGGGGAGATCATGCCCTTGGCGGTGAGCGTCTTCATCGCCTCGCGAAGCACCGTTCGAGAGACTTTCAGCCGCTCCATCARCTCGGCATCGCCCGGCAGGATGTCACCCGTCTTGAAAACTCCGGACACGATATCGAGACCGAGCTTGTGAACGACCTGAGCATGATTTGTCCGCAACTTTCGAAAACCGATCGCCGCATCGAGCATTCCGCGCTGCAAATTCCATGTCCTTCCGTTCGGTTGAAGATGTAAAAATCGCGCCTGACTTGTGTAATCTAGGAAAGCAGCCCGATTTTCAACGCAGAATACAGTGAAAAACATCAACGCGCTTGAAAAGCAAAGCCAAACTTCGTTCGAACAATAAAACACATCAAAATAACAAAGACCGCGCATGAATTGCATGCGCGGTCCCGTTAGCAGCTAGTACCTGCGTGTCATATTATTGCGGCAACTTGTCGTCCACGCCGGCAACGTAGAAGTTGAGGCCGAGCAGAACGCCGTCTTCAGCCTTCTCACCCGCCTTCAGCCATTCCGAACCGTCCTGCTTCTTCACCGGACCGGTAAAGGGGTGCAACTCGCCCGACTTGATCTTGGCTTCGGTTTCCTCAGCCATCTTCTTCACGTCATCAGGCATGTTGGTGTAAGGCGCCATGGTCAGGATGCCGTCCTTCAGGCCGTCCCAGATGGATTCGGACTTCCACGTGCCGTCAAGCAGGGCCTGCGTGCGCTTGATGTAATAGGCGCCCCAGGTGTCCTTGATCGCGGTCAGCTGTGTCTCCGGACCGGCCTTGATCATATCGGAAGCCTGACCGAAGGCCTTGATGCCGCGCTCGGCTGCAACCTGCATCGGAGCCGTCGTGTCGGTGTGCTGCGTCAGGATATCGACGCCCTGGTCGATAAGCGCCTTGGCGGCATCGGCTTCCTTGCCGGGGTCAAACCAAGTGTTGGCCCAGACAACCTTGACCTTGAACTCAGGATTGACGGACTGCGCGCCCAGAACGAAAGCGTCGATGCCCATCACCACTTCCGGGATCGGGAAGGAAGCGATATAGCCGGCAACACCCTTCTTCGACATCTTTGCGGCGATCTGGCCCTGAATGTAGCGGCCTTCATAGAAACGCGAATTGTAGGTCGCGACGTTTTCGGCGGTCTTGAAGCCGGTGGCGTGCTCGAACTTCACCTTGGGGAACTTCTGGGCAACCTTAATGGTCGCATCCATGAAGCCGAAGGAAGTGGTGAAGACCAGCTCACAGCCGGAACGTGCCATGCGCTCGATGGCGCGTTCGGCATCCGGGCCTTCCGGAACGCTTTCGAGGAACGGCGTTTCGATCTTGTCGCCGAAATGCTTCTGGAGCTCTTCGCGACCGATTTCGTGCGCCTGCGTCCAGCCGCCATCGGTGCGGCTGCCGACATAGATGAAGCAGACCTTCTTTGCGTCGGCGGCCTCAGCCGAAGAAACGACGCCTCCAAGAGCCGCTATGGAAGCAGCAAGTGCGATGACCAGTTTTTTCATTTTTACCCCTGTTTGGTTTGGAGACTGGAAGTTTTTCTCACCGGTCCGGCACGAAGGATTTGCCCAGTGATGCCGGCGTGTTGATCAAGGTCGTGCGGCGATTATGCGAGATGATGACCAGCACGACAATAGTTGCGATATAGGGCAGCGCCGAAAGCAGTTGCGACGGCACGCCAATGCCGAATGCCTGGGCGTGCAACTGCCCGATGGTGACAGCGCCGAACAGATAACCGCCTGCCAGCACCCGCCATGGACGCCAGGACGCGAAGACGACAAGCGCCAGTGCAATCCAGCCACGCCCGGCCGACATGTTTTCCACCCATTGCGGCGTATAGACCAGCGAAAGCTGCGCGCCRGCAAGCCCCGCGCACGCACCGCCRAACATGACAGCCAGATAGCGTGTGCGGATGACGTTGATGCCAAGCGCATGGGCAGAACCGTGATTGTCGCCGATGGCGCGGATCTTGAGACCCGTGCGGCTCTTGAACAGAAACCAGCTTATGCCGGCAACGAGCGCGATGGACATGTAGAAGATCAGGTCTTGCCGGAACAGCAAGGGGCCGATGAAGGGTATCTCCGACAGCACCGGAAAGACGATGGGCTGCAGCTTGACGCCCGGCAGGCCAACGAAGCTTTCGCCCAGCATGCCGGAAACGCCAAGACCGAGAATGGTCAGCGCAAGTCCCGTCGCCACCTGGTTGGTAACGAGCGTCAGCGTCAGGAAACCGAAGAGCAGCGAGAAAACCGCGCCCGACGCGATACCGGCCAGAATGCCGAGATAGGGCGAACCGGTCATATGCGCGGCAGCGAAAGCGCAGACCGCACCCATGATCATCATGCCCTCGACGCCGAGATTGAGGACGCCGGAGCGTTCCGCCACCAGCTCGCCCGAGGCGGCAAGGACGAGCGGTGTGGCGGCAGTGATGACCGTGAGAAGGATGGCCTGAAGCATATCCATCATGCCGCTCCTTGGCTGTTATGCGCCTTGCCGGTGAAGACGACCCTGATGCGGTAAAAGATCAGCGTATCGCAGGAGAGTACGAAGAACAGCATCARCCCCTGAAACACACGCGTCACCTTGTCAGACACACCGATGGAAAGCTGCGCCGCCTCACCACCAAGATAGGTCAGTGCAAGCACCAGCCCGGAGAGGATGATACCGAGCGGATTGAGGCGGCCKAGAAAGGCGACGATGATGGCGGTGAAGCCGTAACCCGGAGAAATGCTGGGTTGAAGATGGCCGATGGAGCCGGAGGCTTCCGAAATGCCCGCAAGCCCGGCAAGCGCGCCGGAAAGCAGCATCGAAAACCAGACCATGCGGCTCGATGAGAAACCGGCAAAACGCCCTGCCCGCGCCGATTGGCCAAGAACCGTGACCTCGAAGCCTTTCAGCATGTAACGCATCATGAACCACAGCGCGATGGCCGCCACGATGGCAAACACGAAACCCCAATGCGCCCGGCCCGATGCCAGCATTTCCGGCAGCACTGCGCTCTCGTTGAAGGGTTTCGTCTGCGGGAAGTTATAGCCGCCCGGATCGCGCCAGATGCCGCGCGTCAGCCAGTCGAGAAAAAGCTGCGCGACATAGACCAGCATCAGGCTGACGAGGATTTCGTTGGTGTTGAACTTCGTCTTCAACAGCGCCGGAATACCGGCATAGAGTGCGCCACCGATGGCGCCCATAACCAGCATCAACGGCAGGATGAGTGGCGAATGCCARTCCGGATAAAGCACCGGCAGGATGGAACCGGTGATCGCGCCGATGGTGAATTGTCCTTCCGCGCCGATGTTCCAGTTGTTGGAGCGATAACAGATAGACAGGCCAACCGCGATCAGGATCAGCGGTGCGGCCTTGATCGCCAGCTCATGCAGCGACCAGACCTCCAGCAGAGGCTCGATGAAAAAGGCGTAAAGCGCATCGAGCGGATTTTTGCCGAGTATGGCGAACATGATGGCGCCGACAAGCAGCGTCAGCACCAGTGCCAGAAGCGGCGAGAGAAGGGTAAATAGCTTCGAGATCCCTGCCCGTTTTTCAAGCTCAATGCGCATGCTGGGCGGCTCCTGACTGTGTGTGGACGCCGCCCATCAGCAGGCCGATCTTTTCAAGCGTCATGTCTTCCACCGGATAGGCCTGCGAAAGCTGCCCATCGGAAATGACCGCGATATTGGTGGCGACCTCGAAGATTTCATCGAGGTCCTGGCTGATGACGATGACGGCAGAGCCGGCTTTGGCGAGATCGACAAGCGCCTGCCGGATACGGCTCGCCGCCCCCGCATCCACACCCCATGTCGGCTGGTTGACAACAAGTACGGCCGGTTGACGATCGAGTTCGCGCCCGACGATGAATTTTTGCAGATTGCCACCCGACAGCGATCCCGCCAGCGGATCTCCCCCGCTTTTGCGCACATCCATGGTTTCCGATATGCGCCGCGCCGCCGCCTTGATAGCTGAACCCCTGACGATGCGCAGRAAACCRCCCGTCAGAAAYGCCTTGCGGTCGGAGCGCGCCCGCGCCAGCAGAAGATTGTCGGAAAGGCTCATGCCGGGAACGGCGGCATGGCCRTGGCGCTCCTCGGGTACGAAACCGGCGCCCATCAGCCGCCGGCCATTGATGCCGATGCGRCCGRCCGGCTTGCCGCGGAGATGGATCGCATCATTATTATAGACAGGATATTCGCCGGAGAGTGCATCGAACAACTCGCCCTGCCCGTTTCCGGCAACCCCGGCAATCGCCAGCACTTCGCCGGCGCGCACAGTCATGGAAACCGCTTTCAACGCCACGGCAAAGGGCGTGCGTGGCGYAACGGAAAGCCCCATGACTTCGATCTGCGGTTGACCGAGGGCRTCGCCCGTCGGTCGCGAAACGCTTGCGACATCGCTGCCTACCATCATGCGCGCCAGAGATGCCGGTGTTTCCTTGCGCGGATCGCAGGCGCCCGTAACCTTGCCGTGGCGCAGAACGGTGGCGCGGTCGCAGATACGCTGCACCTCTTCCAGCCGGTGGCTGATATAAAGCACCGAACGGCCTTCGGCCTTCAGCTTCGCCAGCGTCTCGAACAGCTTGTCCGCCTCCTGCGGCGTCAAAACCGAGGTCGGCTCGTCGAGAATGATAAGGCGCGGGTTCTGCAACAGGGCGCGCACGATCTCGATACGCTGGCGCTCGCCAACCGAAAGATCTGCGACATGCGCATTGGGATCGAGAGGCAGGCCATAGGCGCGCGAAAGCTGTTCCGCTTCCTTGGCGATTTCCTTCAATGAAATTTTCGGGTCCAGCGACAGGGCGATGTTTTCAGCAACCGTCAACGCCTCAAACAGGGAGAAATGCTGGAACACCATGCCGATGCCGAGCCTGCGGGCCTCGCTTGGCGAACCTATGGAAACCGGCTGACCCTGCCAGACGATATCACCCTCGCTCGGCGAGAGCACGCCGAACAGCATCTTGACGAGCGTGGACTTGCCCGCGCCGTTTTCACCCAGAAGCGCGTGGATTTCGCCCGGCGCTATATCGAGGTCGATGCCGTTGCATGCGGCGAAATTGCCGAACAGCTTGGTCAGCTTGCGAACGGACAGGAGAGGCACGGCCTCCGGCGCCATAGTTCCAGTCACGAATTCCCTCTCTACACCGGCTACCCATGCTTTCTTCGAAGCATTTCAGCAACCGTGGTCATTGTTCCCAATCAGGCTACAACACGTATGCAATGCTGCGCGATCATGATTTATTGATAACTGTTTTGCTGCTGCGCACAACTGAAAAAGACGTTGCTTAAATGCAATTTGCACAAGCAATAAACGGCTTTACGCTTTTCTTATTTCGCGCCGAGCGCGGGAAAAAACTGCAATATTCCGCCGATGCAATAGAGATAAAGCCCGCTCGCTACAAAGCCGATCACCGCCCAGGTCGGCGTTTCGAAATGCATCAGCAACGCATAACCGCCAAGCGCACACCAGACGAACACGATTGCCAGATTAAGCGGCCGCAATCGCTTCACGCGCACCGGATGCAGGAAATTGATCGGCAGGAATGTCAGGAACACCGAAACGGTAACAACAGTCATGGCTGTTGTGGCGCTGGCATCCATGACGAACAGCGTGAACACCACCATGTTCCACACCACCGGAAAGCCGGAGAAGAAATATTCGTCCGTCTTCATGCCCATGTCGGCATAATAGATGGCGCTCGACACCACGATCATGCCAGCCGCAACGAAGGATAGCGGYTCGCCGATCATGCCGCTCTGGTAAAGCGCAAAGGCGGGCAAGAGCACATAGGTGACATAGTCGATGATATTGTCGAGCGTATCGCCGGACCAGTTGGGCAGAACTTCCTTCACCCGAACCTTGCGGGCGATGGGTCCGTCAATGCCATCCACCAGCAGCGCAAGCCCCAGCCACCAGAACATGTCGACAAAGCGGTGTTCGGAAGCGGCGACGACGCCAAGAAAAGCCAGAAATGACCCGGATGCCGTCAAAATATGAACGGAAAAGGCGCGGATTTCCGCGTAGGGAACACGCTTGTAGTTGAAAATTTTCATGGTCAGCGTCTGCGCCCCGCTTTTCATCCGCCCTGTTCATTCCGGTATGCGGCCATTCACCACGCTTTGCAACCGGCTGATCTGGCTTATCCTAGGACTAATATAGCGGTACAACCAACGAATGTTTACGCCGGGATGTTCCGGGGTCAAAGTGGATTTACCCGCGCAAAGCCTTTATGATGCCTTGGAAATAACAACGGATCAGGACCATGAGACACTTCGATATCGCCATCACCGGTGCGGGACTTGCGGGCCAGATTGCGGCCATAGCTCTTGCGCGGGCGGGCCGCCACGTGGCGCTTGTTGCGCCCCCCAGCAAAAAGAAGGACCGGCGTACGACGGCGCTGATGGACCAGTCGATCCGCTTCATGGACCGCCTTGGCCTCTGGTCGCGCATAGCCCCTGCCGCAGCCCGTCTTTCCACCATGCAGATTATTGACGGCACCGACCGCCTGCTGCGCGCGCCCACCGTGCAGTTCCGCTCCTCTGAAATCGGGCTGGATGCATTCGGCTGGAATATTCCCAATGAGGCGCTGCTTGGCGTGCTTAGCGAAGCGGTCGAACAGGAACACAATATTACCCGCTTCGAAACCACCGCCGAGACGATTGATATCGGCAACGACCGTGTATCGGTAACACTTGGCGATGGTGAAGCGCTCTCCGCCGATTTTCTGATCGGCGCGGATGGCAGGAAGTCGATGGTGCGGGATGCAGCCGCAATCGGCGTCARATCCTGGTCCTATCCGCAGACGGCCATCGTTTTGAACTTCAGCCATAGCCGGCCGCACGGCAATGTCTCGACAGAATTCCATACACCCACGGGACCTTTCACGCAGGTTCCCCTGCCCGGCGACCGCTCCAGCCTCGTCTGGGTTGTCACTCCAGCGCAAGCGGAAGAGCTGATGGCACTGCCGCTTGAAGCGCTCAGCCTCAGGGTGGAGGAGCGCATGCAATCCATGCTCGGCGCCGTTACGGTGGAAGACAGCGTGCAGGCATGGCCGCTGTCTTCCATGACCGCGCATCGCTTCGGCAAGGGCCGCGTCGCCCTGATCGGCGAGGCTGCACATGGTTTCCCGCCCATCGGCGCACAGGGTCTGAACCTCAGCCTGCGCGACATCATCGCCCTCACCGAACTGCTCGGCGCCGTCTCCGACCGCCCGATTGCGGCGGATGCCGGCAGCAGCTTCGACCGCAAGCGGCGGGCGGATGTCTACACCCGCACCCTCAGCGTCGATCTCCTCAACCGGTCGCTGCTTTCCGATCTACTGCCGGTGCAGATGGCGCGTGCGGCTGGTCTGCATGTGCTATCCGGCATCGGCACGCTCAGAAGCATAGTCATGCGCGAAGGCATCGAGCCGGGGCGCGGGCTGAAGGCCCTGCCCTCGCTGCTGTTCGGCAGCTTCAAAAAGGCTGGATGAAATAAACCACGCCCGTCAGCGTGAAGACCGAAAGCACCGTCGAGATCAGGATCGTCGCCGACGCCCTCTCCTGCCAGACGTGATATTGCTGACCGATGACGAAGACATTTGTCGCGGTCGGCAAGCCCGCAAGCAGCACGGCGGAATATATCCATACCGGTTCGAACCGCCCGAGCGACGAGAGCACAAGATAAGCGGCAAGCGGATGCAGGATAAGCTTTGCCGGGACGATATAGCTGATTTCGACCGGCACCCGCTTCATTGGCCKCAGCGCCAGCGTGACACCCATGGCAAACAGAGCGCAKGGTGCTGCCGATTGCGCCAGATAATCCACCAGCCGCTGCACCGCCTCCGGCGGCTGCCATGACAGCGAAGCGGCCAGAAAACCGGCGATTACCGACACGATGAACGGGTGAGTAATGACCTTGCGCGCCACATCCAGCGCAAGCCTTGCTRCAGAGCGCTTGTCACCGCCCGCAACCGCCATCATTGCCGGTGCGACGATGAAATGRGCGGCGTTTTCGAGACAGACGATCAGCGCGACGGGCACTGCCGCTTTCTCACCGAGCGCCAAAAGCGCAAGCCCCGGACCCATATAACCAATATTGCCGTAGCTTGCCGCGAAACTCTGGATCGTCGTTTCGGCGAGATTGTTCTTTCTCACGAACCGGCCGATCAGGAACACAGCCAAGAAAATGCCGTAGGTGCAGGCAAGACTGGCGGCAACGAAATCCATGCGCGTCAGTTCTTCCACCGGCGTTTTCGACACCAGCTTGAAAAACAGCGCCGGAAGCGCCGCATAGATGATGAAGGTGTTCAGCCAGCCCATCGCCTCGACCGGCTGTTTCGTTATGCGCGCCGCGCCGTAGCCGATGAAGATCAGGCCGAAAAACGGCAAAAGCAATCCGACGATATCGGCCACAGTCTTTCCCCCGCGTATGAAATACGCGGGGAGGCTTAGCCGATTTTCATCAGGATCGGAAAGGTCTCCTGGAACCAGATCGCCACATTGGTGATGAAACCGGTCATGAAAGCGAGGCCGGTGAGCACCAGCAACACACCCATCAGCTTTTCCACAAGACCGAGATGGCGGCGGAAACGGACGAGGAAACGCATGAAGGAACCGGAAAAGGCTGCAGCAATCCAGAATGGCACCGCAAGGCCAAGCGAATAGACCGCAAGCAGCATCGCGCCATCKCCAACCGTGTCACGCGAGGCGGCAACGCCGAGGATCGCGCCGAGGACAGGACCGATGCAGGGCGTCCAGCCGAAGGCAAAGGCRAGGCCCATGACATAGGCGCCGGAAAGCGTGGCCGGTTTGCCCGCCCCCTGAAACCGCGCCTCACGCGAAAACAGGCCAATGCGGAAAACACCGAGAAAGTTAAGGCCCATCAGGATGATGATGAAACCGCCAATCTTGGCGAGAATATCGAGGTTCTGGCGCAACAGCGTGCCGATCGTCGAAGCACCGGCACCCAGCGCCACGAAGACCGTGGCAAAACCGAGCGTGAAGAAGAAAGCCGAAAACAGCACGGCCCGGCGGATTTCAGGMCGCGGCGCGGTATTCTCCGTCCTGAACTGCTCCACCGAAACACCGGCCATATAGCAGAGGTAAGGCGGCACCAACGGCAGGACGCAGGGCGACAGAAATGACAGGGCACCGGCCAGAAGCGCGCTGAACAGGGAAATATCGGCAATCGACAAGAAAGAACTCCGCATTGACGCATGTCTCCCAAAAGCGGGAATCGGTTTTGGGATAACGTCACGCGCAAAAAGATCAGCAAGGCACGTCGCGATTCCCGAGATTCGCCGCGTTTCACGCTCTCATTTTGGCGCATGCCATTGCCGCAAAACGATTTCACCCGTTTGCCAGACATGTCTGACGCCGCTTTTATCCCCAGCCGCCCCCTCTCTCCAATCACCTTTTCGGGGGTGCGACAAAAAAAAMCGGATTGATTGTAGAAAGCGCTTTTTTTGGGTTGACCGAACGGATCGCTCTACCTATGTTCCGCGCACTTCCGAAGGGCATCCCAGCCCCGACACGGGAGAGCGTAGCTCAGCCGGTAGAGCAACTGACTTTTAATCAGTAGGTCCAGGGTTCGAATCCCTGCGCTCTCACCACCTTCATCAAAGATATCAGTAAGTTAAGACGCATAATGCTCATCGATATGTTCGCTGGCGGTAACGATATGCGCTTGCGCCGCGTGACWTGAAGTTGCGTYMCGACAGAYCTCGTCCCTGAAACTGCCYCCCAGAAGAACGCAAATCGCCGCCCTCCCCGACACGCCGTCCCCTGGCTCGCGAACCGGCCGATAAGGCMGCTCAATGCAAAGCATGGTACGATGGCGTGTGCTAATACCTGATCCGTGTAGGGGCGRCCTTCGGTCCGGAGKCGGTYGTCGGAKTGRCGCGAGCCAAGGGAGAAAGAACRATGGCAACCCRTATCGAAGACGACAGTGACATCCTCATACCTCAGGACCTGGCGCAGGGAGCGAGCCGTTATCTGGGGAAACCGCTTGAGCTGCTGCCAGACAGGGAAAAAGCAATATTTCGTCGTCTTGCAGCAAGGCGCACCATCTCGACTGACGCGAATGCGGTTTTCGACGAGAGACTGACGCCCGGCCAGCGGCTTGCGGATGCGGTTGCCAAATTCGGTGGTTCCTGGACCTTTATCCTTATATTTGCGGCTTTGCTTGCGATATGGCTGAGCGCAAACATTATCGCGACTTCGAACGCCTTCGATCCCTACCCGTTCATTTTCCTCAATCTCATCTTATCCATGCTCGCAGCGGTTCAGGCGCCGGTGATCATGATGAGCCAGAACCGCCATGCGGCCAAGGATCGGATCGACGCCGCACATGACTACGAGGTCAATCTGAAGGCAGAGATCGAAATCATGGCGCTGCACGATAAGTTCGATCGGATGCGCTCTATCGAGCTGAAAGCTCTCGTCGATAAACAGCAGCAGCAGATCGACCTTTTGACAAAACTCGTGCTGAAACAAACAGGCTAGAAAATTTACGWCARAATACGGAAAATCGCGCCCGCGCGCCGATTCCATGTGCAACGGAACGCGCTTGGTGTGCCGGTCGTACAGTAGCAGCTGCAGCACTTCATGGATGGTTTCCAGACAAGCTATGTGCTTGCGCATCCCTCATATAGAGCGCAGAATAAATCAATGGCAGCATTTGAAGCGGGCGCTGTTGTGTAAAGGTGCATCTGCCTTGGCCCCAACCAAAGGAGGACGAAATGTCTTCCATCAATCGAAAACGAAATGTCGATCCAGATCGTGCGCCACTGCTCGTCAAGGCGATCGACAGGCTTGAAAAAGGTGCTGCAACGTTATGCGGTTCGTCGAAATTCGACGCGTGCAGGCCAGTTCTGATCGCCGCCATTCGACGTGGTTCCGGCAGGCGTAAACCAATCCCGGCTGCGTCGGCTCCTCACCATAAGAACCGGGACATATTTCAGTCTACCCAAAAATCCGGAAGCCCGGCTGTCGAGAGATGGGAAAATGAAGGCGGCGCGATCAGATGATCGTTGTCACCTGCCCAGAACGGAGTGATCATCATGGCGTCAAGTGTCCATCTAGAAGAAATGACATCGGCGGAATGCATCGCATTCCTTTCCCGGATGAGCTTCGGGCATCTTGCCTGTATCGATCATGACAGGCCCTATGTGGTGCCGATCCATTTCGTGTTTCACGAGGGTGGAGTCTACAGCTTCTCGATGATGGGAGCCAAGATAGAGAATATGCGCCTGAACCCTCATGTTTGCCTTCAGGTCGATGAGGTCAAAAACACCAGCACATGGACAAGCGTAATTCTCCATGGCCTCTATCAGGAGCTTGAAGATAACGAGCAATGGCAAAGCGAGCGGATCTACGCCTGGTCTCTGATCCAGAAACACCCGAACTGGTGGGAGCCGGGAGGCTCAACGATCCATCCGCACGAAAATGGAACGGACTCCACCAAGCCGATTTTCTTCAGCATCCAAAAAGAAAGCCTCACGGGCCGCAAAGCGGTCCAGAGGGAAGATTTCGTGCGTTAAGCGGCCTCCCTCTACAGATAGGCGTACACATACCGCGCAATATTGTCATAAAAACTGGAGAGATAGGCTGGCACCCGGTTCAACCGGGCAAATTTGCTGCCGCGATATTCCGCGCGCGTGCCGACCAGCGTGTCCGGATCGCCGAAAGGCAGAAAATCCTTTTCGGTGACGTAGACATGCGTGCCGTAACCCCAGCCGCATTCCAGCGCCCGGTCGAAAGGCAGCGTCATCACCCTTGCCGCTTTCAGAAACTCCTCCGCTCCACCGCGTGAGATGATATAGCAGGCCGACGATCCCTGTGGCCCGTATATGCAGCGCCCCAGCTTGTCTCCGAGAGCGCTGGTCTTCCTGGCTCTGAAACCTCTGTGGCGGTGATTGGTCAGCTTTACGATGGAATTCTCAGGCATGATCGCGACCATTGCCTTGACCCGATCGGAGAAGTCAGGCGTGAAGGCAACATCATCCTCAACGATCACGGCMACCGGCGCATCCGTGGCGAGGAAWATCTCCAGTGCCTTGATATGGCTGGCATAACAGCCATACTCCCCAGGCAAGGCATGACGGCCGTTGCGAAGCTCAAAGCCGCGCCTGTTAAAATCCGTCCATTCGGCAGCGGGAATGGTCTTACCGTCAACACCTTCCACCGGGCGCAAATCCAGCCCAAGACCTGATGCTCCGTTCAGCATCTTTTCAAGACGGGCGCGCGCTCTGGCGATGGAGATGATGTAAACGGGAAAAGCGGATATCGGCAGCATTCGGAAAGCACCATGCGCATAGGGTCGGGAAACCGTCTCCTACAGCATGTGGCGCACCCTGTCTGCATGCCGTGATTTCCACGCCGGCAAAATTTCGGGCGAGCAACGCGCAAGCTYTGATGGTTYGAGAATGCGGCGCGAGATTATTTACGCGGGGCGGTGCGGCGGCAGCGCCAGTTCCAGTCTCTGGCTTCGCCSGTATCCATGTGAACCGATTCGGTGTGGCAATAGGTGCCTACACCACCACGTTGAGGCATCGAGCGCAGATAGGACGCAAGCTCCCATTTGGAAACGCCCTTGATCTGGATGTCGGCTGCATCGCAGGTGTAGTGCTTGGAACCCTGCCTTATGCCCTTTGGCGGGCGATAACCCGAGGTGACGATGGCCGGGCTGTTGTAGTGGCGCTCGACATCCTTGATCATGCGCACCAGTTCCGGCTTGAAACAACCGACTTCAACATGATCGGTCTGCAGGAAAAGCCCGTTCGGAGAAACTCGAGTGAGGCCGGAGAGCGAGGCAAGCTTCATCAGGCCGGCCGGCTGGTCATCCTCGTCTTCRAGATGCGCATCGTCGAATTCGTCAGACATCATCGAACGGCCGGAAAGCGCTATACCCATCGTCCTGTCCGACCCGCCGGARAGCGCSGCAACCTGCGTATTCTCCGCCGTACCGTTTTCGATCATTTTCGGAAGGCGCTTCTTGGCCGCWCCGGCGAAGAAAGCTGCCAGCGGCACGACTGTGCCCTCACTTTCCTGCCCCTCGCCTGCCCGTTTYCCGGCTCCAGAAGACTGTGCTGAAGCAGCTGCGAGCTGTTCCGACGCATTTTGCGGCGCTGGTACGGGAACCGCCTGACGGTTTTCGCTGTGCTGTTCTGCCGGTACCGGCACGGCAGTCGGCGCTTGTCCCGTTGCGGATACCGGTTGCGGCTGTGTCGCCTGCACCGGTGCCGAGTAGACGCTGCTGACGGCGGGCGCGATTCCCTGGGAAGGTGCACCCGCTGCGGCTGTAGCCCCCGCCGCAACGGCAGGTCTGCTTGAATATATGCTTGATGTACCCGCGGAAATCGCCGTCGGCTGCGTCGTCAGGCCGCCGATATCGGCGGCGGCACCGTAACCCTGTGCGGGGCCACCGGGCGCCTGCGGCTGGGCCGCAACGGCCCCGCCGGTTGCGGAGGCCACGGCGGGATCCACGTAATGCCCCTGCTGCTGTTTGGCGGCCGGATTATGAACCGCCGATGCSGCCWGCGCCTTCTGCTCGGCGGAAAYTGCCGGCTTTTTGCTGTTGGCAGCCATGTCGTCATCCGTCACCGCTGAAACGCATCCGGCAAGGCCGAGCAACGAAACCGCGACAACAAGACGCTGACAGGCAACGCGTCCTTTCGCGCTATCGACAGCTTTCATGGGTGGCCTCCGTATCTTGCATTTACAACAGCAGCACGGGAACGGAATCGTCTGCTTTTTCAAAACAGRACATGCCGTTTCGATTCGCGGACTATGCCTCAACCCATCCGGACAAGGCAAGAGTGACCGAAATCGTCGCTTCTGGTCGGGAAAACCCCTACCAGGAACCCGTATTCTGCATAGATATCCACGGTTCGGCTGGCGCGAGGCTTTCGCCCTTCTGCAAGATTTCGAAAGAAATACCGTCGGGCGAACGAACGAAGGCCATGTGACCGTCACGCGGCGGCCGGTTGATCACGACGCCATTTTGCTGAAGGTGGGCACAGAAGTCGTAAATATTGTCGACCTCATAGGCCAGGTGCCCGAAATTGCGGCCGCCAGTGTAATCTTCGGTGTCCCAATTGTAGGTGAGTTCAAGGGAAGGCGCCTTTTTTTCCCGCGCCGCAGAGACATCGTCGCGCGCTGCAAGAAAAACCAGAGTGAAACGGCCTTTTTCGTTTTCGATCCGGCGTATTTCCTCGAGACCCATCAGGTCGCAATAGAATTTCATTGATTCGCCAAGGTCTTTGACGCGAACCATCGTGTGCAGATACCGCATTTTCTTCCTCTCCAATACGCTTTTCCGGGCCATAAACGCATGATCGCAAGCCCCGGACAAGGACGGCGACATAAAAGCAGCTACGCAAATCAAAAACTAGGGCTTGCGTGGAACCGTTACCAAGATGTTAATCTGGTACACAGGAATCAGTTGACCGGTGTGTGGCGCGTAATCGAGGGGTTGGCAGGATATGGCTGATAGGATGTCATCGAAAACGATAGTCGATGTCGAGGACCTTTCGGCCGATGCCGTGGACCTGACCGAAATCACCGGGGCGGTGAAATGGTTCGACGTTGCCAAGGGTTTCGGCTTTATCGTGCCTGACAACGGCATGCAGGACGTGCTGCTGCATGTCTCCTGCCTGCGCCGCGATGGGTATCAGACCATTCTCGAGGGTACGCGCATCGTTGCCCTCATCCAGCGGCGTGACCGCGGCTTTCAGGCCTTCCGCATCCTGTCGATGGATCAGTCCACCGCCGTTCACCCGTCGCAGCTGCCGCCGGTGCGCACCCATGTGCAGGTCACGCCGTCAAGCGGGCTTGAGCGTGCAATCGTCAAGTGGTTCAACCGCACGAAGGGTTTCGGCTTCTTGACGCGCGGCGAAGGCACGGAAGATATTTTCGTGCATATGGAGACGCTGCGCCGTTTCGGCCTCACGGAACTGCGTCCGGGCCAGGTGGTGCTGGTGCGCTTTGGCGATGGCGACAAGGGTTTGATGGCGGCGGAAATCCACCCCGACAACCCGGCCCCGATCGGGATGTCGCACTGATGGCCGCTGTGTTTCGCAACTTGATGAAGAGCGCCGTTCTGGCGCTTCTTTTTTTCACGCTCTCAAGCGCAGCGCAGGCTCAACAGCAGCAGACGTTTCAATCCGAACCGCTGACGATAGAGACCGCCTCCGGAGAAACCCACGAATTTGTTGCGGAACTGGCGCTGGACAACGCCCAGCGCGAACAGGGCCTTATGTTTCGCAAGTCCATGCCGCTTGGAAGCGGTATGCTGTTCGATTTCGGCAAGGAGCGGGATGTGGCCATGTGGATGAGGAATACTCTCATTCCTCTCGACATGCTGTTCATCGCCCGGGACGGGCGCATAACCCATATCCACGAAAACGCCGTGCCACATTCAGAAGCGATCATAAGCTCCCGTGGGTCGGTCAAATTCGTGCTTGAACTGAATGGCGGCACTGCCAAACGCTACGGCATCAAACCGGGCGATGTGGTTCGCAGTGCACAAATCGGCAACCGGAAATGACATTGCCGCGTTACTGCGTCTGAAAAGGCCGGACGACGTTTCGCCCGGCCGGCAAGATCTCAGTAAACCGGCTCGATATGGCTCAAAATCCGGCAATTGGAAATGGATGCGGCAAGATTGATGGCAATGTCGATTGCCTCGACCGAATCCGCCGTCCCTTCAAGATAGATCACGTCATTTTCGACGGTTGCGGAAATCCGCGACTTCTCGAGACCGTTTTCGAAAGCCAGTGCAGAGGTGATGGCCTCGCACACACCCGCCATGCGGTCTCCAAAGAAGCTTTCCTGAATGCCTGACAAATTGAACATGTGCGTTCTCCTTCTTGGCTATTACAACGCCCGAATCACGGTTTTGTTCATCTCCGGTTCATCAATTCGTTCATCTTCCATTCATCTTGGCAAATTGGAACCCCCTTCCCGATCACATTTTAGGTGATCGGGAACCATTTCGTGAGGTGAGCATTTCGCGCATGGGAGTGAAATCTGCCGTCAAGGCGCATGAAACAGGGAGGAGAATGACATGCTGATTAACAAAACGGAGCCGTGTCACCACGCCTCGTGGATGAAGCCGGTGGCGATCCACCTGCCGCTATCCGCAGCGGTGGAAATCTACAGCCCTCTGGTGGCGCTGGACATGCTGATGTACCGCTGGCCCGACGAACACGGACCGGAATATGAGGACGCACGCAGAAACTGTCTCGATGCTATCGCTGGAAAATGCGACATCGAAAAAGCGCGGGAATCGTTTCTCGTCGCAAGCAGCCACGCGCATATTCTGAACATCCACTAGGTCGTCACACGGAAGGCTTTGTGGATATTATCGACTAAATATCAATCACTTACGGTGATGACAACCGGATGAGCGGCAAGTCGATCTGCCGTCATCAACATGGCTCCAGGGGTCAAAATAACGGGCAATCCACCTGCGTGGATCGCCCGTTTGATTGAAGCCTGAGCTTCGTCCTATTCAAATGGCCGGGCGAACAGGGATCGGGAGGTTGCTGTGAGATACACCGTCTTAATTTTCCCCATGCACCGGCAGTCAATACTCGGATAAATTTCTGTCTTACAATCGGTGTTTCGACATGACTATTCCTGATAGCGCGACACGCCCGCTTCGTCGTTATGGCATTCAACCAGGCAAACGACCGTCTCCCCTAGTGAAGAGGTAGTCTGCAAAAACCGTTCACGCTTTCTCAGTAACAAACGCGGCATCGACCCGTGCGTCAGAGGCGCATGAACGACCGAAGTCGGATCCTGCCTGCGGAACATGACATGTAACTGTCATGCAAACGTTATAATCCGCAATGACGAATTCCATGGAATCGGTTGGCGGGTAAACCGCTGAAAGCTTGGGAGTGAAACTGGCCAGCATGGAAACTGTTTTTGCCCTTTGCGCAATTCTGCTCCTCGCCTTCAATCTTCTCGGCGTCGTTCTGGCAGGCTGGCGGCTGAAAAGACGCGATACGGACAACGCACTTGTCCGGCAGAAACCGCCGGTATCGCTGGTGGTGCCGCTGCGCGGCATCGAAACTTTCACGCCGCTGACGCTGTCGCGCGCCTTCCAGCTCAACTGGCCGGACTATGAGCTGCTGTTCTGTGTCGCCGACGAGTTCGATCCCGTGATCGAGGAAGTGCGCAAGGCAAGCGCGGCCTTCCCCGCAGTTTCAGCGCAATTGCTCATCGGCGATGATCGCATCAGCGCCAATCCCAAACTGAACAATTGCGTCAAGGGCTGGCGTGCTGCCCGGCACGAATGGGTCATTCTGGCCGATTCCAATGTTTTGATGCCGCAATCCTATATCGAAACCATGATGTCGGCCTGGCGGCCGGATAGCGGACTGGTCTGCTCGCCGCCACTCGGCTCCCGGCCGGATGGCTTCTGGGCGCATGTGGAATGCGCCTTCCTCAACGGCTCGCAAGGCCGCTGGCAATATGCGGCGGAAGCCATCGGCATGGGCTTCGCGCAGGGCAAATCGATGTTGTGGAACAAGCCATTCCTGGAAGAGCGCGGCGGCATCCGCGCGCTCGCCGCCGAAATCGCCGAAGATGCCGCTTCCACGAAGCTGGTCAGAAACGCCGGTCGCAAGGTACACTTGGTGTCGGCCCCGTTCGAGCAGCCGCTCGGACATCGCCATGCCGGTGAGATCTGGTCGCGGCAGACCCGCTGGGCGCGGCTGCGGCGCGTCACCTTCCCGCAATATTTCGCCCCGGAAATCCTCACCGGCGCGCTTCCSCCGCTCCTCTTCGCRCTCGCTGCCGCGGTTGCCGCGGATGCGAACCTTGCCGTCACCGCGATTGCCGTACTCGCCATCATGTACGGCCCGGAACTGGCGCTCGCAGCTCTCAACCGGTGGCCGGTATCACTCTATACCCTTCCGGCAATGGTCGCGCGGGATGTCATCATGCCATTCGTCTGGGTACGCAGCTGGATCGGCAGCGCGGTTGCATGGCGCGGCAATGTCATGACGATCGGCACGGCCGAAAGCACATTGGCCGGACCTTCAGCGGACTGAACGGAAGCTATTATTTGAAAGGGTTACACCGACAAGCGAATGTTTYGCTTTAAATGGTCGGAGTGGAGAGATTCGAACTCCCGACCCTCTGGTCCCAAACCAGATGCGCTACCAGACTGCGCTACACTCCGCCGAGGCGATGGCTGGGGAATACACGGTTCACCCGCAGTCCGCAACAGGGAAATTCATCTTTGTTGAGCCCATTGCCTCGATTGTTGAAAACTCATGCAACGCGGTGGGACCGTTAAGAGGCCGCAAGGGATAATCGTCTTGACTCTCACATGGAGTCGGTCCATTTCAAATTCAGCGTTCCTGACACGATTTGGTTATTCTATTCAGGTACGTGAATAGTAATCCGGGGCGCATGCCCCACCGCCCAACCGGAGCAGTTTCGACATGTCTGCGAAGATTTACCGCCCTGCAAAGACCGCCATGCAATCCGGCAAGGCGAAAACCAATGTCTGGGTTCTGGAATTCGACGCTGAGGTCCCGCGCAAGATCGATCCGATCATGGGATACACCTCGACATCCGACATGAAGCAGCAGGTCAAGCTGACATTCGAGACGCAGGAACAGGCCGAAGCCTATGCGCAGCGCAAGGGCATCGAATACCGCGTCATCCAGCCAAAGGAAGCAACCCGCAAGGTTGTATCCTACACGGATAATTTCCGCTTCAACCGCACCCAGCCCTGGACGCATTGAAGAAGACGCACTGAACGATTTTCAGCCGGAGCAATAATAGTCCGGCACGACGGCCCCTTAGCTCAGCTGGATAGAGCGTCGACCTTCTAAGTCGAATGTCGCAGGTTCGAATCCTGCAGGGGTCGCCATCTCCATCTAAACTGCCGCTTTCGGGATCCAGATCGCGGAAATGTCGTCGCCATACGGCASTGCYTCACTCTCCAAAGCACAAATCCCGACCCARGCGCACACGACGGCATCCATCTTGTCCTCAAAAGCCTTCATCTCCCATCCCTTTGCGTTCGTCGCGGGAATGATGAGTGCATCGGCAACACCACCTATCCGTCGATCCAGATGTGCGATGATGAAAGACCAGACCTCGAGGAGTTTGGCGCGACGGTCTGCGGACGTATCCGACCGCCAGTAGCTGCCGACTTTTCCCTGCTTATACGGAAGCCGTTTCGCGGCGTTGGTCAGTTCAACGAGCGCAGGGTGCGGGTAGACTTCGAGCAGACCGGGACTGCTGATTTCCCTGGTTAATAACGGATATCCCGCAAGTTCAAACCCCATTTTGAGGTCATCACTGACCTTGCCGGGCCTGATTGCATTTGGGGTGTGGGTGCCGCATTGCCGGGAACCATAGGCGGAAGACACCAGATTGTCCGAAGCACGGCGGGCAGTAATCGGTTGATGCGAGAGCGGCATATCAATCGTAACGAGATCGATCTTGCATCCCGTAAGGGCTTCTGCGGCCGCCAGAAGCGCCGATGCTTCGGCAACTGATCCCCTGGGGCGATCAGCGAGAACCGGGATATCGGTTCCACAGGCAAGGAAGCCAACGTAGGAAGATGCGGCGGCACGCAGCGTCCAGCCTGTTCCATCGTTGATGACCAAGGCGACCCCGCTTGGCTGGGTAACAGTCCATGCGGCGTCTATACCCAATACGGCTTTCAGAGCGTCACCCCTGCCCGAACAGCGTAAAATACCCCCAGGCGGCGGCRAAAAAAGCGATGATGGCGGCGATCGTCAGGGCTTTTTTCGATTTTGGCCCAAGCGGCTGGCGCGGCTTTTTCGGGGGCGCCGGTTTGCGGAACTTCACCACATTGTCGTTCATTATATCATCGTCCTGCATGTCGCTGCTGAAACCGGCGCCACATCAATGGCATCGGCCTTTTCGGATTTATCTCTAGCAGACCAGAGCTATCATAAATATTACCAAGTTTTCACTTCCCCCTTTAGGCAAGCTATGTCACTTCCCACAATCAGAGGAATACAAACAGCGACAGACGGACCGGAAACAGGGGTTGGAAACAATCCTCTGTGGTATTTTGAATTTTGCGGGTGACGAAAATGAATGACGCCAACACCAATGGCCGCGACACGGAAAACAGCCAGCCCGATCTGCGGGACATTCTGGGTACCAGCAGGTCAGGTAGAAAGAAGAAGTCGCGCCGCTATCTCTATGCCGCAGCAGCCGTGGTGCTGATCGGCGGGGGCCTTGGTTATTATTACCAGTCGCGTGCCGCAGGCGTCGCCTATACCTACACCACGGAAGCGGCGAGACAGGGCGACCTTTCCGTCATCGTAACCTCCACCGGCTCAGTCCAGCCGACCGATCAGGTCGACATATCGAGCGAATTGTCCGGCACCATTCGCAAGGTCAACGTTACCTATAACAGCCCGGTCAAATCAGGCGATATTCTGGCGGAACTGGACACCAACAAGCTGGAGGCCGACGTGCAGAGCGCCCGCGCCAAGCTTGCCTCCGCCAAGGCCAATGTACTGAAGGCGCGCGCCGATCTCGGCTCGGCAAAAACATCGATGGAGCGTCTGCGGTCCCTCGTCCAGAGCCGGGTCTCCAGCCAGCAGGATCTGGATGCCGCGCAGTTCAACCACGATGCCGCCGGCGCCACGCTACAGGTCAATGAGGCGACCGTGCTTTCGGCGGAAGCGGATTTGCGACTGGCCGAGGTCAATCTCGGCAAGGCGAAGATCGTCTCGCCCATCGATGGTGTCATCCTCACCCGCAGTGTCGATCCCGGCGCCACCGTTGCCTCCTCGCTCAACGCTCCCGTTCTGTTCACCATTGCTGGCGATCTGCGCCATATGGAATTGCAGGTGTCGGTGGATGAGGCGGATGTCGGCAAGGTTGAAACCGGGCAGAAGGCCACCTTCAACGTCGATGCTTATCCCGACCGTAGCTTCCCGGCTGAAATAGAGACCGTGCGTTTCGCCTCCGAGACCGTGTCTAACGTAGTGACCTACAAGGGCATATTGACGGTGGACAATGAGGAATTGCTGCTGCGCCCCGGCATGACGGCAACCGCCAATATCGTCGTCGAGGAGATCAAGAATACGCTGCTGGTGCCGAATTCCGCGCTCCGATATACGCCGCCGCGCGAATCCGCCTCCCGTGGCGGTGGCTTGATGAGCCTGTTCCGCCCGCCCCGCATGGGCCGGTCACAGAACCGCGATGCCGGTCCAGCCGCGACAGGCAAAAGAACGGTGTGGGTGCTGCGTAACAACACGCCCGTCTCGGTTTCGATCGAAACCGGCTCCACCGATGGCCAGCATACCGTGGTAAAATCGGGCGAGTTGAAGGCCGACGAYCTGGTGATTACCGACGCCTCAGCCCGCAACGCCGGCTGACGGAGGAAAACCGCATGCAACAGCCGCCGCTCATAGAATTCCGCGATGTCGTCAAGCAATATGGCCGGGGCGAAGCGACGATCCGCGCGCTTGACGGCGTCAGCCTGTCGATCCACGAGAAGGAATTCGTCGCCATCATGGGGCCATCCGGCTCCGGCAAATCCACCTCGATGAACATCATCGGCTGCCTGGATGTGCCGACATCGGGCGAATATCTGTTTCAGGGCGTGCCGACCAGCGGTTTCGACAATGAACATCTGACGCTGCTGCGCCGCCACATGCTGGGTTTCGTGTTTCAGGGCTTCAACCTCCTGTCGCGGACCTCGGCGGTGGAAAATGTCGAGCTGCCGCTCGTGTACCGGGGCATGAAAGCCTCGGAACGGCGCGCGCGCGCCATGGAGGCGCTTGCACAGGTGGGTCTGAAGGGCCGCGAGCACCACACGACGCAGGAGCTTTCCGGCGGTCAGCAGCAGCGTGTGGCCATTGCACGGGCCATCGTCACCCGCCCCGCTCTGCTTCTGGCCGACGAACCCACAGGCAACCTCGACACCAAAACCAGCGCCGAGATCATGGAGCTGATCACCACGCTCAACCGCGACAAGGGCATTACGGTCGTCATGGTCACGCATGAAGAGGATATCGCTGCCCATGCAGGACGCCTCCTGCGTTTCGTGGACGGCCATCTCGCCTCCGACAGCGCAGCGGAAAACAAGGAGACTTCCGATGTTCTTTGAAACGTCGCGTCTTGCGCTGCGTGCCATCAGCCGCAACCTGCTCCGCTCCTTCCTCACCGTGCTCGGCGTCGTCATCGGTGTTGCCGCCGTCATCGCCATGGTAACCATCGGCAACGGCACGACTGAACAGGTGAAATCGGAATTGTCGCGGCTCGGCACCAACATGCTGTTCGTGCGCCCCGGCCAGTTCGGGCCCGGCCGCGCCAGCACGGAAGCCAAACGTTTCGATGATCGCGATGTTGAGGCGATCCGCAACCAGATCAGCGGCCTGCGCGCCGTTGCTCCTCAAAACCGCAGCTCCGCCGCAACGGTCATTTTCGGCGGCAAGAACCACCAGACAAGCGTCATCGGCACCACCAATGATTATCTTGTGGCACAGGACTGGACGCTTGCGCTGGGCCGTGACTTCCAGCCGGCCGAAGATCGCGGCGGGCAGATAGGCTGCATCATCGGCGAAACGGTGCGGCAGGAACTGTTCGGTGCGGAAAACCCTGTCGGCCAGACGATCCGCGTCAGCAACATCTCCTGCCCCGTCATCGGTGTTCTCGCCCGAAAAGGCCAATCCGGCCTCGGCGACGATCAGGATGACACGATCATCATGCCGCTCAAAATCCAYCAGCGGCGCATCGGCGGCACCACCACCATTTCCTCCATCATGGTCTCCGCGCAGGACGGCGTTTCCACCGCCAAGGTGCAAAGCGACCTGCAGAACCTGCTGCGGGAACGGCGGCGCATCAACATTGGCCGCGAGGATGATTTCACCGTCAACGACATGACGCAGATCGCCTCTGCCATGACCGGCACGACGACGCTGCTCACCGGGCTYCTGGGTGCGGTTGCAGCCGTCAGCCTGCTGGTCGGCGGCATCGGCATCATGAACATCATGCTGGTTTCGGTAACCGAGCGCACCCGYGAGATCGGCATTCGCCTCGCCATCGGCGCACTGGAAAAACAGGTACTGACGCAGTTTCTGGTGGAAGCCGTCATGCTCTCTGCCCTGGGCGGCACGGTCGGCATATTAACGGGCCTTGGCCTTGCCTATGGCGTCGTCAGCTTCCTCAACGTGCCCTTCGTCACCAGCCCGTCGATCATCTTCCTCGCCTTCGCCTTCTCGGCTGCCATCGGCGTGATTTTCGGCTATTTCCCGGCGCGGCGGGCAGCGAGTTTGAGCCCGATCGAGGCGCTGCGACACGAGTGAAACGAGCCGTCGAGGCTGCAACGGCCTCGACCGAATAGGTTCATGATTTACGGAGAGTTTCGATGTTCAAATCGGTATCGGATAGCGCCGCTGCTGCAGACGGCGGTTCGCTTGCGCTCTTCGTGGAACGAATTGACGGACAAACGGAACTGTTTGTGATCAATCGCTCCCTCGCGTCACGCGGAACGCCCGACTACAACAAAGTCAGCTCCAGCCTTCGACCACTTGCCGAGGAGGATTGCGGGAAGATTGCAGCAGCTCTCGAGCCGCTTTTGACAACGACGCCATCGATTCATCCGCTGGCGGATTTTATCGATACGTTGAAACAGCAAACATCCCGCTGATCGGAAAAATGGCGCAGCCAATCAAACGCTGGCTTCAGCCTCGCGCTGCTTCGCCAGCGCCGCCAGATCGGCAGGCTTCAGTTCCACCGACTCACCGCAGCCGCAAGCGGACGTCTGGTTCGGGTTGTTGAAGGTGAAGCCGGAGCGCATCTTGGTCACTTCAAAATCCATCTGGGTGCCGAGCAGATAGAGCACGGCGGAGGGCTGAACCCACACCTTGGCTCCATCGAATTCGACCAGATCGTCCTTCGCATCCGCTTCCGTCACGAGGTCGATGGTATATTCCATGCCCGCGCAGCCGCCCTTCTTGATGCCGAYGCGYACACCCTTGGCGTCCGGGCCGGAATTCTCGACGATTGCTTTAACGCGCGAGGCAGCAGCGCCGGTCATGGTCATGATCGCAAAGCCCATGGGCTTAATTCTCCTTCGACAATCGAGTTCAAGGCTCGATGTTTATGGATTTCAATTTAATAGCGCTTGAAGGCGCCATCAAGGGATGACGCCTGTCAAAATCACGTCAGTCTCAATACCAGCCGACGGCGACCTGAGCCTCTTCCGACATGCGGTCCGGCGTCCACGGCGGATCGAAGGTCATCGACACTTCGACACCGGAAACACCTTCGACMGCGCCGACGGCRTTTTCCACCCAGCCCGGCATTTCGCCGGCCACCGGGCAGCCSGGYGCTGTCAGCGTCATGACGATCTTGACCATCCGGTCGTCCTCGATGTCGATCTTGTAAACGAGACCGAGTTCGAAAATATCGGCCGGAATTTCCGGATCGTACACGGTTTTCAGCGCCGCGATCACGTCGTCGCTAAGACGCGCCAGTTCGTCGGGCGCAATGGAAGACGGCTTTGCAGCGTCTTCGGTCACATCATGKGTCTTTGCAGTGGCTTCGGCAGTCATGGTCCTGAACCTCAATCCTGATATCAGGCGAAAAATTTGCGCGCATARTCAAGCGCCTCGACAAGACGATCTACTTCGGCGCGGGTATTGTAAAGGCCGAACGATGCCCGGCATGTGGAGGTGACGCCGAACCGTTTCAAGAGCGGCATGGCACAATGGGTGCCGGCACGCACGGCAACGCCGCGCCGGTCTATCACCATCGACACGTCATGGGCATGGATGCCCTCGAGTTCGAAGGAGAAGATACCGCCCTTATCAGGCGCATTGCCGATGATTCGCAGTGAGTTGACCTCGCGCAGCCGCTCGGCAGCATAGGCCGCAAGATCAGCCTCGTGGGCTGCAATCGCGGCACGGCCGAGATTGTCCATATAATCAAGCGCATAGCCAAGACCGATAGCCTGCACGATGGGCGGCGTTCCCGCTTCGAAACGATGCGGCGGCTCGTTATAGGTCACATTGTCTTCGGACACGTCGAGGATCATCTCGCCGCCGCCCTGGAACGGCCGCATCTCGCTCAGGCGGTCAGCCTTGCCGTAGAGCACGCCGATGCCCGAGGGACCGTAAAGCTTGTGGCCGGTCATGACGTACCAGTCGCAATCGATATCGCGCACGTCGACCGGCATGTGAACCGCGCCCTGAGAGCCATCGACAAGCACCGGAATGCCGCGCTCATGGGCGATGCGGCAGATTTCCTTGACTGGCACGATGGTGCCCAGCGCATTCGACATATGGGTGATGGCAACGAGCTTGGTGCGCTCCGTCAGGCTTTTTTCGAAAGCCTCGATATGGAACGCGCCGTCGTCATCGACAGGCACCCAGACGAGCTTCGCGCCCTGCCGCTCGCGAATGAAATGCCACGGCACGATGTTGGAGTGATGTTCCATGATCGAGATGACGATCTCGTCGCCCTCGCCGATCTTTGGCATGCCGTAACCGTAAGCAACCGTATTGATCGCCTCGGTGGAGGATTTGGTGAAGACGATCTCGTCCACCGAACCGGCATTCAGGAAACGGCGCACCTTTTCGCGCGCCGCCTCATAGGCGTCGGTTGCGGCATTGGAGAGGAAATGCAGGCCACGATGCACATTCGCRTATTCATTGGAATARGCATGCGAAACGGCGTCGATCACCACCTGCGGTTTTTGAGCGGACGCGCCGTTGTCGAGATAGACCAGCGGCTTGCCATAGACCTCGCGCGACAGGATCGGGAAATYCTTCCGCACGGCTTCAACGTCATAAGGGGCCGCCAATGCGGCGCGTTCGCTCTCAGGCATGATGTTCCAGCCAGCCGGAGATGATAGTCTCCAGCGCCTCTACCAGATTTTCTTCTTCCAGTTCCTCGGCGATCTCAGCGACGAAGGCATTGACGAGCATCGCCCGCGCTTTTGCCCGCGGCACGCCGCGCGCCATAAGATAATAGAGATGGTTGTCGTCAATATCGGCAACCGTCGCACCGTGACCGCACTGAACGTCGTCGGCGAAGATTTCAAGCTCCGGCTTTGCCGAGAACTCGCCATCGTCAGACATCAGCAGCGTATTACACGCCATCTTCGCATCGGTCTTCTGGGCATCGGGGGCAACCCGGATCATGCCCTGGAAAATGCCCTTTGCACGGTCGAAGACCACGTTGCGGAACACTTCYGTCGAGGTCGTGTTCGGCACGTTGTGGCCAAGAACCATCGTCACGTCGGTATGGGTTTCGCCGCCCAACAGGTTGACGCCGCGAACGATGAGGTCAGTACCCTCGCCGTCCACGTCGATGCGCAGTTCCTGCCGCACCAGCTTACCGCCGGCATTGATGACGAATAGACGAATCTTGGCGTCCGCACCGATTTTCATGCGCAGCTGGCCAAGATGAATATCGGCCGCACCCTGTTGCTGCAGGATGATCCAGGTCACTTCCGCACCGTCTTCGACAACGATGTCGGTGACGGAGGAAACCAGGGCGGCATCCGAAGTCACCGAAAGGTGACGCTCGATGACGGTCGCCTTGGAACCCTTGCCGAAGCGCACCGGGAAGCGGCTGTGAACCTGACCTGCGCCATGGATCGCCTGCAATTCGATCGGCTTTTCGATCTCGGCATCRGCGGGAATGTCGAGCRTCAGRCCGTCGCGCACGAAGCTGCCGTTGATACGGCCGATCACGTCGTCCTTGCTGGCTTCCGCAAGGCCTGTGGCGGCCGAGCCGTCAAGCAGGCTCTCGGCAAAGCTGGAAACGCCGATGTCTTCGATCTTGCCGACATTGGCCGTGCCATGCAGCACGTAGGCGACGGACGAGCCGGCGACAACAGACGCCTGCTCGTCGATAACAGGTGCGGGCTGGTCCTCGGGAATGGCACGCAACAGGCTCTTGAGATCGGTATAGTGCCACGCCTCGATGCGGCGGGTCGGAAGACCGCCGGTCTTCAGATCGTCGAACAGCACGTCACGGGCGGCGACAACCGCACCATTGCCCGGCAATTCGCTGAACTTGGCGGTATAGGCGTCGATCAGCGCGGTTTCCGCTGGCGTCAGCCGATTGGTCGTTTGAATGTTCATGGACATCACCTCCTGGCCTCTGGCTTAGGCCGCTTCACCGATGATGTCGGCGTAACCATTGTTTTCCAGCTCCAGCGCCAGGGCCTTGTCGCCCGAACGGATGATCTTGCCCTTGTAAAGAACGTGAACGCTATCAGGCACGATGTAATCGAGCAGGCGCTGGTAGTGGGTGATGACGACAGTGGCGCGATCCGGCGACTTCAGCGCGTTGACGCCATCAGCCACGATCTTCAGCGCGTCGATGTCGAGGCCGCTATCGGTTTCGTCGAGAACGCACAGCTTCGGCTCCAGCAGCGCCATCTGCAGGATTTCGGCGCGCTTCTTTTCACCGCCGGAGAAACCAACGTTAAGCGGACGCTTCAGCATGTCCATGTCGATCTTCAGATCGCCGGCAGCTTCCTTGACGCGACGGATAAAGTCCGGCGTCGTCAGCTCGGCCTCGCCGCGCGCCTTGCGTTGCTCGTTCATAGCAACCTTGAGGAACTGCATGGTGGCAACACCCGGAATTTCGACCGGATACTGGAAGGCCAGGAAAATACCCTTGGCAGCGCGCTCGGCGGCATCCAGTTCCAGAATGCTTTCGCCGTTATAGAGGATGTCACCGGAGGTGACTTCGTAATCTTCGCGGCCCGACAGGATGTAGGACAGCGTCGACTTGCCGGAACCGTTCGGGCCCATGATGGCCGCAACTTCACCGGCAGCAACCTTCAGGTTGAGGCCCTTGATGATCTCGGTTTCGGTATCGGCGATCTTTGCGTGCAGGTCGATGATTTCAAGCATGGTTTTATCCTAAGAATAGTGTGAGCGAAGGTGCGCGAAACCGCGCACTCAAAGTGCGTATTCGTATGACGATCAGCCGACCGAACCTTCCAGCGAAATGCCGATCAGCTTCTGCGCTTCAACCGCAAACTCCATCGGCAGCTGCTGGATGACATCCTTCACGAAGCCGTTGACGATCAGTGCGATGGCCGACTCCTCGGGAATGCCGCGYTGCAGGCAATAGAACAGCTGGTCTTCGGAAATCTTSGACGTGGTCGCCTCATGCTCGAAATGAGCAGACGAGTTCTTCGCCTCGATATAGGGCACGGTATGCGCGCCGCACTTGTCACCGATCAGAAGCGAGTCGCACTGCGTGAAGTTGCGCGTGTTGGTCGCCTTGCGGTGAGCCGAGACCTGTCCGCGATAGACGTTTTCCGAGAAACCGGCGGCAATGCCCTTGGCGATGATGCGGCTCGACGTATTCTTGCCGAGATGGATCATCTTGGTGCCACTGTCGATCTGCTGATGGCCGTTGGAAACCGCAATCGAATAGAATTCGCCACGGCTGTCGTCGCCGCGCAAAATGCAGGACGGGTATTTCCAGGTGATGGCAGAACCGGTTTCAACCTGCGTCCACGAAATCTTCGAACGGTTGCCACGGCAATCGCCGCGCTTGGTCACGAAGTTGTAGATGCCGCCCTTGCCGTCCTTGTCGCCCGGATACCAGTTCTGGACTGTGGAATATTTGATTTCGGCATCGTCGAGTGCCACSAGTTCCACCACGGCGGCGTGAAGCTGGTTCTCGTCGCGCTGAGGTGCCGTGCAGCCTTCCAGATAGGAGACGTAGGCGCCYTCTTCRGCGATGATCAGCGTGCGCTCGAACTGTCCGGTGTTCTTTTCGTTGATGCGAAAATAGGTGGAAAGCTCCATCGGGCACCGCACGCCCTTCGGCACGAACACGAAGGAACCATCGGTAAAGACGGCCGAGTTCAGCGTTGCGTAGAAATTGTCCGTCTGCGGCACGACCGAACCGAGATATTTCTTCACCAGATCAGGATATTCGCGCACGGCTTCGGAGATCGACATGAAGATCACGCCGGCCTTTGCCAGTTCCGCCTTGAAGGTGGTGACAACGGAGACGCTGTCGAACACCGCATCCACGGCCACACGACGGTTTTCCACGCCGGCCAGGATTTCCTGTTCCTTCAGCGGGATACCCAGCTTCTCGTAAACCTTCAGCAGCTCCGGATCGACTTCGTCCAGCGACTTCGGGCCGGGCGTGCTTTTCGGTGCGGCATAATAATAGAGATCGTTGAAGTCGATCTTGGGGTAGCTGACGCGCGCCCATGTCGGCTCTTCCATCGTCAGCCAGCGCTTGTAAGCCTCAAGACGCCATTCCAGCATCCATTCCGGCTCCTGCTTCTTGGCCGAGATGAAGCGGATCACCTCTTCCGAAAGGCCCTTCGGGGCCTTGTCGACTTCAATTTCGGTTTCGAAGCCGTATTTATACTGGTCCACATCGATCTGGCGAACCTGATCGATCGTTTCCTGAACCGCTGCCATGTCGTTCTCCAATCTCGCCGGAGCCAAGGTCCGGTGGCTTGTCAACGTATCAAGGCGGATAGCCGCCTTCATCCATCTTCGGGCAAATAATCCGGGCCCGTATAAACGGGGCGGAGCTTATACCCATGTAAGTGCGGGATGGCGCTTTTCACACATCCCGGCAAGCGGAAAATTGCTATTCCGCAATTCTTTGCCGCATTTTAAGCGGCCTGACCGGTCAGCCTGCGCCGCCCGGCAATTTTCGTAAAGGCTGCGAGCGCGTGCTCGATATCCGCCTCATCAGTCGCATGACCAAGGGAAATCCTGAGTGCGCCAAGCTTGGGATCGCGTCCCATCGCCGTCAGCACATGGCTTTCACCCACCTTGCCGGAAGAGCAGGCCGAACCGGCCGARAGCGCAATGCCTTCGATATCGAATGCAATCTGGCCCGTTTCCGCCTTCAAACCGGGCAAGGTGAAAAACGTGGTATTGCCGACACGGCCGACATCCTCACCGTAGATGATCACGTCAGGCGCGACTGCCCGCATGCCGTCTTCCAGCCTTGCGCGCAGCGCTGCAAGACGCGTCGCTTCGGTCTCGAGGTTTTGCGCAGCAATAGCGGCGGCGGCACCGAAACCGATGACCGACAGGGTATTTTCAGTACCGGAACGATGTCCCTTTTCCTGACCGCCACCATGAATCAGCGGCTTCGGCATCATCACCTCGCCGCGGGACACCAGCGCCCCAGCACCCTTCGGGCCACCAAGCTTGTGGGACGAGATCACAAGGAAATCGGCCTCCAATGCATTGATATCGAGCGGAACGCGGCCGGCAGCCTGCACGGCATCGACGACCATCAATCCCCCAGCTGCATGTGCAAGCCGCGCCGCTTCAGCCACCGGCTGAAGAATGCCGGTCTCATTATTGACCAGCATGCAGGCGACCATCGGCAGACCAGTGGACTTGTCGTGCGCTGACAGCAGCGCATCAAGGGCCGCAAGATCGATGACACCCGCTGACGTAACGGGAATTTCCGTAACGTCAGCCTTGTCGAACCGGCCCCCTTCGCGAAAAGCCGGGTGTTCGATCGCCGAAACGTAAAGACGACCATAGCGTACGGGAGCGCGCCCCATCTTGAATTCAGGCGAAAGCACCAGATTGGCCGCTTCGGTCGCACCGCTCGTAAAGGTCACATGCGACGCCTGGGCGCCGCAGACCACAGCAACGTCACGACGCGCGGCCTCGACGGCCGCACGGGCTGCGCGCCCTTCCCGGTGTACGGAGGACGGATTACCCGTGATATCGAGAGCGTGGACAAGAGCATCCCGCACGGCAGGCAAAAGCGGCGCCGTGGCGTTCCAGTCCATATATGTGCGCGTCAA
This sequence comes from Agrobacterium sp. MCAB5, assembly GCF_052114365.1. Lineage (NCBI taxonomy): Bacteria > Pseudomonadati > Pseudomonadota > Alphaproteobacteria > Hyphomicrobiales > Rhizobiaceae > Agrobacterium > Agrobacterium sp. MCAB5. Next base: position 98,741 of record NZ_JBFREP010000004.1, on the reverse strand, counting down.
AACCGTCATCGCGGAAAAGCTTCGCTCAATCTTCCATGCGCCAAAACGCATTTTTCTTGAAATTACAGTTGCGCTTGCCTTATGACACGGTCCGAGTGCTTAAGCACACGCAAAGTTTCGAATTATTCTAAACTGCGTTCTAGAAAAGATGACACAGTTCGTCAAGTCTTCTCGTCGGAAGAATGCGGTTGGAGAATGAAAAAACACGACCGGAGTACCAATGCCCGAAGTCATTTTTAACGGCCCTGCGGGTCGCCTCGAAGGCCGTTATCAACCCTCCAAGGAAAAGAGCGCGCCGATAGCGATCATCCTTCATCCGCACCCGCAGTTCGGCGGCACGATGAACAACCAGATCGTTTATCAGCTCTTCTATCTTTTCCAGAAGCGCGGTTTCACGACGCTCCGGTTCAACTTTCGCTCCATCGGCCGCAGCCAGGGCGAGTTTGACCATGGCGCCGGCGAGCTTTCCGATGCCGCGTCCGCTCTCGACTGGGTGCAGAGCCTGCATCCCGATTCGAAAAGCTGCTGGGTCGCCGGTTATTCCTTCGGCGCCTGGATCGGCATGCAGCTTCTGATGCGTCGCCCGGAAATCGAAGGTTTCATGTCGATTGCGCCGCAGCCCAACACCTACGACTTCTCTTTCCTCGCCCCCTGCCCGTCTTCCGGCCTCATCATCAATGGCGACGCCGACAAGGTCGCGCCTGAGAAGGATGTCAACGGTCTGGTCGAAAAGCTGAAGACCCAGAAGGGCATCCTCATCACCCACCGCACCCTTCCCGGCGCCAACCACTTCTTCAACGGCAAGGTTGATGAGCTGATGAGCGAATGTGAGGACTACCTCGACCGCCGCCTGAATGGCGAACTGGTTCCGGAACCGGCAGCGAAGCGCATTCGGTGATTTAGGAGCGCAGCTTAGGTCATTGTTGATCTACCTACAATGATCGACGGCGGGCTTGGCTCGCCGTCGTCTATTACGCCCTGACCAAAACCCCACCCGTAACCGGCTCATTCACACCGGTCGTCCCCGGATATGTTAGCGGCAGCCCCTTCAGCGATCGCACCGCCAGATAGGCCCAGGCCTCCGCCTCCATCGCCCCGCCGTCGAACCCCGCCTCTTCCGCCGCGATTACCCGCGCACCCTGCTTGGCAGCAAGGCTCGCAAACTCTTCCATGATAACAGGATTGAGCCGCCCGCCGCCGCAGATCACATAGGTCTTAGCCGCTTCCGGCAGATAGCTCGCCGATTTGAGGATCGCGGCACCCGTCAGATGCGAYAGCGTGCGTGCGCCGTCCGCYAGCGAAACCTCGCCCTTTYGCGGCGGCACGAAATCGCTGCGGTCAAGCGAGCGGCGGATATTGGCCGAGAAGAACGGRCTTTCCATGTAGCGCGTGACGAGCGAGGCWACGACGCTGCCGCCCGCCGCCGTCCTGCCGCCCTTGTCGAAGGCTTTGCCCGTATGCGCCTCGATCCACTGGTCGATCAGCATATTGCCGGGACCGCTATCGAAAGCCGCAAGCCGCCCTGCCTCGCCGATATAGGTGAGATTGGATATGCCGCCGATATTGACGAAGACGGCGGGCGTTTCGAAGCCATCAGGCAGATTGGCGGAGAGCGCCATGTGGTACGCAGGAATGAGCGGTGCGCCCTGCCCGCCATGCACCATGTCGTTGGCACGCATGTCGTACACCACATCGATACCGGTTTCCTCGGCCAGAAGCGCGCCGTTGCCGATCTGCACGGTCAACGCCTCATCCGGCCGATGCAGCACCGTCTGGCCATGAAAACCGATCACGTCTATATCGCTGGCTTCAAGCCGGTGGCGGTGGAGGAAGGATTTGACYGCCGCCGCATGGGCAAGCGTCAGCTTGCGTTCCGCATCCGCGAGGTCACCCGGACGCTCGTGCCGTTCGCGAATGGCTTTGGCCGTAACCAGCGCCTTCTGCCACGTGGCGCGCAGGCCCGGATCATAGGGGAAATAACCGCTCGGCCCATGCCGGACCACGTTTTCGCCATCCGTGCGCAACAGGGCGATATCGATGCCGTCCATCGACGTCCCGCTCATCAGCCCGATTGCAGTTTTGACCTCGCCCACGCGCTGCTCCCTTTCAATATCGAATCATGCGGAGATGAATCGCCGTTATTCATGGCCGAAACGGGTGCACTTTTCAAAAAACAATGGTAAAGCCCCCCGCGTTCATTGACAGACAATGACGGCAAAGGTCCAACCAGAAAGAAAAAGGTTATGTCCAGGTTCAAGTCCGATTTCCTCCGCACGCTCGATGAGCGCGGCTTCATTCACCAGATCTCCGACGAGTCGGGTCTCGACGAACTGTTCGCCAAGGAAACCGTGACCGCCTATATCGGCTATGACCCGACGGCCTCCAGCCTGCATGTCGGCCACCTCACCCAGATCATGATGCTGCACTGGATGCAGAAGACCGGTCACCAGCCGATTTCGCTTATGGGCGGCGGCACCGGCATGGTTGGCGATCCCTCCTTCAAGGAGGAGGCCCGCAAGCTGATGACAATCGACATGATCGAGGACAACATCACCTCGCTCAAGCACGTCTTCGCCAACTACCTCGATTACGATCGCGCGGAAAATCCGGCRCTGATGATCAACAATGCCGACTGGCTGCGTGGACTCAACTACCTCGAATTCCTGCGCGACGTCGGCCGCCACTTCTCGGTCAACCGCATGCTGTCCTTCGACAGCGTGAAGACGCGCCTCGACCGCGAGCAGTCGCTGTCCTTCCTCGAATTCAATTACATGATCCTCCAGGCCTACGATTTCGTGGAGCTGAACCAGCGTACCGGCTGCCGCCTGCAGATGGGCGGCTCTGACCARTGGGGCAACATCATCAACGGCATCGAYCTCGGTCACCGCATGGGGACACCGCAGCTCTATGCGCTGACCTCCCCGCTTTTGACCACGTCTTCGGGTGCGAAGATGGGCAAGTCCGCGTCCGGTGCCGTCTGGCTCAACAAGGACCTGCTGCCGGTCTATGATTTCTGGCAATACTGGCGCAACACGGAAGACGCGGACGTGGTTCGCTTCGCGAAGCTCTTCACCACGCTGCCGATGGATGAGATCGCACGCATCGCCGCCCTTGGCGGATCTGAGATCAACGAGGCGAAGAAAATCCTCGCAACGGAAGTGACGGCYATYCTGCATGGCCGTGCCGCTGCCGAAGAAGCTGCCGAAACGGCGCGCAAGACTTTCGAGGAAGGCGCGCTTGCTGAAAACCTGCCCTCCATCGAGGTTCCGGCATCCGAACTCGATGCCGGCGTCGGCGTCCTGTCGCTCATCGTCCGSGCTGGCCTTGCCGGCTCGAATGGCGAAGCCCGCCGTCACGTTCAGGGCGGCGCGGTAAAGATCAACGACAAGGGCGTATCCGACGATCGCCAGATGATCGGTTCCGCCGAGATCACCGGCGATGGCCTCATCAAGCTTTCGGTTGGCAAGAAGAAGCACGTTCTCGTTCGCCCGGCGTAACACCCGCGCAAATCATCAGATAAAGGGCCGCGGAAGCGGCCCTTTTTATTGAAACTCGAAAATCTGCCTGAAGACGCCGGGCGCTATCAGCGACAGCGGGTTTATAGTCAGCTTCGGCTGGTCCGTCTGGCCGGAAAGCTTGAAGGTGATGCCGAGCAGCCCCCGGTCGCGGCCGTTGCCGAGGAAGATGCCGATAAAGGGCAGCTCGCCGAACAGCCGGTTCAGGCCATAGGCGGGCATGAAGGTGCCGGTCATGTCCATACGGCCGTTCTGGTCTTTCAGCAGGCCCTGGAAGGTCGCACCGATCTGTTCGCCGCGCACCACGCCGTTTTCCACCGCAACCGAGCCGTTGACGTAAACGAGCCGGGCAAAACCGCGCTGGAATTTCTCCGAGCTGACATCGATATTGCGGCGGACCGCCGTGTTGAGGCTCCGGCCGTCATCGCCCGTCGGCGTGGCGACGATATCCTGAAGCTTCGCTTCGTTGACGACGGCGAAATTGCGCAGATCGAGCGAGCCGCTCCAGTCGCTGCCGTTGACGGTCGAGAGTGCGAGATTGAGAAGACCACCGCGAATGCGGGTGTAGATATTGGTGAAACGGGCAAGAGAACCGGCRTCGCTGCTGGTAAGCGTCACGGTTCCCGTCGCGCCGCGATTGGTCGTCTGMGCCACAACCGCCTGGCCCCTGCCKGTGACGCCGCGAAAATCAACCGAACGGACCTTGCCGTCACGCACACTGACATCGGCACTGACATTGGAAAGGATCTCGTCATTAAAGCCGTAGACCTTGTCGAGTTGCGCCTTGATGGCAAGGGACGGCTGCGAACGCGATGTGCCATCACCTGCCCCTGAGGAACTGCGAAGCTTTGAGAGGAAAGGCCGGAGATCGGCAGATTTTCCCGAAGCGTTGATGCTGTATCCGTTTTTGGAGGCACTGACGGCGACGGCGTAATTGTCGGAAGGTGACAATTGCACGCGGCTGAGATCGGCCGAAATCAGCCCGTTCTTGGTGAAGGTGACATCTCCGGCAGCGCCGAAGCCGTCCCCGGTTAGGGAGAAATCACTGATCGTCGTGCGGCCATCGCTGGTTTCCAGGGTAAAGGTCGCTTTTGCCGGAATACCGACGCCCTTGCTCCATCCAAGCCCCGGCAGAATGATAGACGCCTTCGCCAGATCGAGCTGTATCTCCTGACTTTTCGTATCCGCGCCATCGATTTCCACAACGGTCGTGCCGCCAAGAACCGTGGAAAGCTCCGGTGCAAGCTTGGCGACCTGCGTCTCGTTCAGGGTTGCTCTCAGCGACAGCGTTGGAGCAACGTCGCTGTTCTTGCGCACCGGCTCCGTCATCTCGATAGACATCGGCACATCGTCCACCCGGCCCTTGCCTTCAAGCTTGAGCTGCCGGTCGTTGATGGACATGAAACCGTCAAGCGCGGTCACCTTGCGGCCGGCAAACGGCTTTGTCAGCGACAGGTTCTTCAGATCGAGATCGGCAGTCCACACCGGCGGCGGTGGATTTTGGCTGGAAAGCATGCCGACGGTCAGCTTTGCATTCGCCGTCACGTCGCCGGTGAAGTCATCCGGCTTGAACTGCGTATCCTTGAGCGCATTGATGGGCTTCAGCGTCGCAAGCTCCGCCACGGCATCGGCCGAGCCCGAAACGTTCAACTCGAGATTCCCAAGCAGGGGCTTTGCATAGACGTCGGACATGGAGAACCGGCTGTCCTCCAGCGCAAGCGACCGATTGGAGGCGAAATAGGATGTCGCGTTCTTGAGATCGACATTCATCCGGCCGCCGACGAGATTGAAATGCGCATCAACGTCGCGCAGCGGCGGAATGTCGCCGGTGGTATTGAGACGCGTACCGTCGATATCGAAGCGGATCTGCATTTCGCTCTCGCCCAGCACCAGCGGGCAACCGGGACCGCACATCCGTCCCTGAGGAATGAAGATCGCAATCGAGCCGTTCGTGACCGTGCCGCCATAAAGATTGGAGACCACCCACTCGCGCGGCTTGTGCGCCATCCAGAACGGCCAGAGCTGCTTGACCGCCGTGGCCTCCATCTTGGGAATCTGTCCGGCGAAACTGATTTCAGGCGAGCCCTGGCCGAAGCGGATTTTCAGCGAGCCTGCCATGTCTCCAAGCGGGCCGGTAACGTAGAGYGAGGGAACCTCAAGCTGCCTGGTCGCGACATTGAATTGCCCGTCCGCCTTCAAGCTGAAAGGAACGGGTTCTTCGCCAGAGGCTTCAGCCGAGGCAACCGCATTGTCGATCCGCAGCGAAAGACCGAAGCCCTCTTGGGTATCCGTGATTTCCCCAGTGACCGGAATAGCCGTTCGGCCGAGATCGATCCGCGAATTCGCAATGACAAGACTGCTTTTCTGAAAATCGTAGCGCGCATTGACGGTGCCGGCCGTGAAGGGCTGAGCCTCGCCGCCGATAAGAAGCATTCCATTGCCCATGCCGAGCGAGATTTCCAGCCGCGGCTCATGTCCGGGCATGGAACGCCGGGCGAGGATGCTGACACCGGTCTTGACGTTCAGCCCCTCATGAAGATTGCCTTCAGGATCGAATTTTTCCAGAAAAGGACCGATGTCGAAACCGTCGATGCGCGCGTCAAAACCGTCGATCACACCGCCTGATCCCGATGTCTTTAGCGACAGGCTGGCGATTTCGCCGTTAAACAGCGTTTCACCCTCAAGCGAATATCCGCCCTGCTGGTCAGGGGTCAACGAAAGTTCACGCACTTCAACGACGCGTGGCTTGCCGGCTTCGCTCGGCGGCAAGTGGATCGAAACGCTGGAAATATCGATTTCCTCTGTTCCGCTGCTTAAAAACGCCTGCGCCAATTTGTCCAGCTGGGAAAACGCCGCCTGCAACTGCTGCGGCACCGCGTCCAGCCGGATGCTGGCGAGATCGAAACCGTTACCCTTGGGCAAAAGGGCCGTATCGAGTTCCATCCCGTCGGCCTCGAGGCTTTGCACGGAGACGCGTCCGGTCAAAAGCGCTAGCGGATCGAGCGCCATGCCGATAGCCCTTGCCCGGCTCAAATGCTGGCCGGATTCCTTCTCGACGATATCCACATCCTCCGCCACCAGCGCAAGCCGCAGCCCGGTCGAGAACCTGATGGCCGAAGAACCGATTCGCGCGCTGTAGTGGGGTCCGAGCGCCCGTTCGAGCGCCTGCTGCGCCTGGCTGGAAAGGGCATTGTCGATCGATCCGGTTTCGACGGAGACAATGATGCCGCCGATGGACAGGAAGGCCAGTACGAAAAGAGCAGCGAAAATCTTGATGAGAGCACGMGCCATGGAGCGCGGCGCCGGGCAATGCACGATGAGAGGATCTTCGGCCTGCGCCGAAGGAAGATCATGCAGCGCAACGATATCGCGCTTGCTGAACTTGACCTTTTCACCCCTTACTTCAGCCATACGCCCGTGTTTGCCCCTGAATAGCTTTTGTTTCGCCTCAACACTGGACGACGCCCGGTTTCGCTATATATCGAATGTGGCGACTTTCACTCAACATCCCGGCGAAAGAAAGATGATTATGACAGAACTGACGATTGGCAGCCCTGCCCCGGATTTTACTTTGCCCCGCAACGGTGAAGGAACGGTGACATTGTCCGGCCTGCGAGGCAAGGCGGTCGTTCTCTATTTCTACCCGAAGGACGACACATCCGGCTGCACCGCCGAAGCGATAGATTTCAGTGCCCTTGGCGCGGAATTCGAGGCCGCCAATACTGTCGTCATCGGCATTTCCCCTGATAGCGTCAAAAGCCACGACAAGTTTGCTGCAAAACACAAGCTTTCGGTGATGCTGGCCGCCGACGAGGAACGGAAGGCGCTCGAGGCCTACGGCGTCTGGAAGGAAAAAAGCATGTATGGCAAAAAATACATGGGTGTCGAACGCACCACCGTCCTCGTAGCACCTGACGGTACGATCGCGGAAATCTGGAACAAGGTGAAGGTTCCGGGCCACGCACAGGCCGTTCTCGACGCCGCACGGAAGCTCTGAGAGACGCCCCTGTCGTGACGCCCACCTTCAGGATCATCTCGCTGCGCGGCGGCGCCACCGAGGCGATTGCCTGCGCCGATCTCGACAGAAAAACCGCACTGGCGCAGGAAACGGCGACACGATGGTTCGAGCACCGCCTGTCGCTGCGCTCCCCCCTAGATCCACCCMTGCCCGAACGTCCGGGCAGGCCGGATAAACCGGAACTCGTTCCGCCGACCGCCGTCGAGCGCCGCTCCCTCCACAGCGTCAAGGGTCGCATAGCGCTGTTGCACGCCATCGCCCATATCGAGCTGAACGCCGTTGACCTCGCGCTCGACATCGTCCCCGTTATGCCAGCGAGCCGGTGCCGCATTCCTTTTTCAACGGCTGGATGCAGGTTGCCTTCGAGGAGGCGAAACATTTCCGGCTGGTGCGGGAAAGGCTGCGAAACCTCGGCGCGGATTACGGCGATCTGCCCGCCCATGACGGGCTCTGGCAGGCGGCGCATTCAACCCGCAACGACCTCACCGCGCGGCTCGCAGTCGTACCGCTCATCCTCGAGGCGCGCGGACTGGACGTGACGCCCTCCCTGCAGGCGAAGATGCGCGAAACCGGAGACCTTGAAAGCGCCGCCGTTCTCGATGTCATCTACAATGACGAAAAGGGTCATGTCGCCATCGGCGCCAAATGGTTTCGCTTCCTGTGCGCCCGCGAAAAGAAGGACCCGGCAGCAACCTTCAGGCAACTGGTGCGTGCCAATTTCCGCGGACCGCTGAAACCACCCTTCAACGACCTCGCCCGTGCCGAAGCCGGGTTGACGCCATCCTTTTACCGCTCCCTCACCGCTGTCAGCAACAGCGGCTGACGCCCGCAGCCCGGCGCATGGTGCAAAACTTCGTTAACCTTAACGAAGTATGATTTCCTGTGAGAAATCGGCCAGTCCGGAGAGAGATTTTGACTGATACAGCGGAAAACCGGGTATTCGGCAAAAAGCGGCAGCAGCACGTTCTGGTGCTGGCAAGCGGTGACAAGGTCCGGCACATGACGATCCGGCCGTGGATGACGGCGCTTGCCGGCTGCACGATCGGCCTTTTCTCGCTCGGTTATCTGGGCGCCACCGGCTATCTCATCCTGCGTGACGACCTGATCGGCGCGACCATGGCGCGCCAGACCCGCATGCAGCACGATTACGAAGACCGTATCGCCGCGCTGAGGGCGCAGGTGGACCGCGTTACCTCAAGACAATTGCTCGACCAGCAGGTGGTTGAAAAGAAAGTGGAAAARCTGCTGCAACAGCAGGCGGCACTCACGTCCAGACACGGGCGSATGAGCGAATTGCTGGAGCGCGCGGAAAATTCCGGCATCGCCGCCTCCACGRCCACGGCACCCATTCCAACCGCGCCCTCCTCGCTCTCGAACGCGATGGCRCCGGAAAAGCGCGCCGATCTGACAGGTGGCCTCTCCGCCATAGAAAATCTGATGGCGCCCCGCCCGTCGCAGCCGGAAAAGCCAGCCGGAACCGACAAGCGGGCGTCCTATGTGCCCGAAAACGGCGAAACGCCTTCCGACCGCGCCGACCGCGTGTTTTCCAAGGTCACGCTGTCGTTGAAGGATATCGAACGCCAGCAGATATCACGGATCGCCAGACTGACCAGCGACGCCGAGAACAAGGCAAGCGCGATGCAGGATATCATCCGGCAGGCGGGTCTGAAAATCGACGAAAGTGGCACGGACGGTGTCGGCGGCCCCTATGCGGACCCGCAGGGGAATGAAACCGATCCCTTCAATATGTCTCTGACCAATCTAGATAATGCGCTCAACCGGCTGGATATCGTCAAGGAAACCGCAACCGCCCTGCCCTTTGGCAATCCGGCTCCCGGCAGGGCGATCACCAGCCGATTCGGAAACCGGCTCGACCCTTTCCTTGGACGGCCTGCCTTACATACCGGCATCGATTTTCGCGCCGAAACAGGCGCCGACGTCAAGGCGACGGGCGCTGGAAAGGTGACGGTTGCGGAAAAYTCCGGCGGCTACGGCAATATGGTCGAGATCGATCACGGCCAGGGCGTATCGACGCGATTCGGCCATCTCTCCACCATTCTGGTCAAAGCCGGCGACAAGGTGGAGGCCGGCGACATCGTTGGCCGTGCYGGSAGCACCGGCCGCTCCACCGGTCCGCACGTACATTACGAGGTCCGCCGCAACGACACGCCTGTTGATCCGATGCGGTTTCTGGTCGCCGGGGCCGAGCTTAAAACCTATCTCAAATAGCAGTCCGATTTTAACGCTTTTTTTCGCCCTTTTTGCGATAAATCGCCMGAAACCGCGYCSAAGGCTCAAAAGCCTCGCCAACGTCTTGCCGTTTCGCGCGCATTTCCGGTTGTTTCCTTGACTTTCTGGCAATTTGGGCATATCCCCGCGCCAAGTCTTTGCAAGTGTCGCAGCGGCACGCAGGTATTCTTACCGAACCAGAACGGAAAAAGTTCTTCCTTTGACAACATTCTCTGATCTTGGCCTGAGCCAAAAAGTTCTTTCCGCTATTGCAGATGCCGGCTACACGACGCCGACACCCATTCAGGCTGGCGCAATTCCGCCCGCTCTCGAAAAGCGTGATATCTGCGGTATCGCACAGACCGGCACGGGGAAAACCGCATCCTTCGTTCTGCCGATGCTCACACTGCTGGAAAAAGGCCGCGCACGCGCCAGAATGCCGCGCACGCTGATCCTCGAGCCGACCCGCGAACTGGCGGCACAGGTAGCCGAAAACTTCGAGAAATACGGCAAGAATCACAAGCTGAACGTCGCCCTTCTGATTGGTGGCGTTTCTTTTGAAGATCAGGACCGCAAGCTTGAGCGTGGCGCCGATGTTCTCATCTGCACGCCCGGCCGCCTTCTCGACCATTGCGAGCGCGGCAAGCTCCTGATGACCGGCGTTGAAATCCTCGTGATCGATGAAGCCGATCGCATGCTGGATATGGGCTTCATTCCCGATATCGAACGCATCGCCAAGATGATTCCCTTTACCCGGCAAACCCTGTTCTTCTCGGCCACCATGCCGCCGGAAATCCAGAAGCTTGCCGACAGGTTCCTGCAGAACCCGACCCGTATCGAGGTTGCCAAGCCCTCCTCCACGGCAAAGACCGTTACCCAGCGCATCGTCGCTTCGCACAACAAGGACTATGAGAAGCGCGCTGTCCTGCGCGATCTCGTCCGTGCCGAAGAAGCCGAACTCAAGAACGCGATCATTTTCTGCAATCGCAAAAAGGACGTTGCCGACCTCTTCCGTTCGCTGGATCGTCACGGCTTTTCCGTTGGCGCGCTGCATGGCGACATGGACCAGCGTTCGCGCACGACCATGCTGCAGAACTTTCGGGACGGTCAGCTGACGCTGCTGGTCGCTTCCGACGTTGCAGCCCGCGGTCTTGATATTCCCGATGTCAGCCACGTCTTCAACTTCGACGTTCCCATTCATGCCGAAGACTATGTCCACCGCATTGGCCGTACCGGTCGTGCTGGCCGYTCGGGCAAGGCCTTCACCCTCGTCACCAAGAGCGATGCGAAATATCTCGACGCGATCGAAAAGCTGATCACCGAGAAGGTCGAATGGCTGAACGGTGACCTGTCCTCCCTCCCCGCGCCCATGGAAAGCTTTGAAAGCAATACCGGCCGCCGGGGCACCAAGGAACGTGGCGGCAGAGGCCGCGACAGAAACCGTCGCGATGCACCTGCATCGCCGGTCGAAAACATCAATCAGGGTGCACAATCCACCACTGTGGATACGGACATCGCGGCTCACGGAGAAGACAAGGTGAAGGCAGAACGCAGACCGGAAAAGACCCCGCGCAATTCCGAGCGCAACAGCCGCAACCTGAACCCGCTGCACGCCAATGACGACAACCGCGACCGTCGTCGCCATTACCGTGACCATGACGATGGCCCGACGCCTGTTGGTTTCGGCGATGACATTCCCGCTTTCATGCTGATCGTGGCCAACGCCAAGGGCTGAGCCCCGACGGCCTGACGCAGGAAACAATACGCATGACGCCGACGATCAAGCCAGGACAAGATCTTCCAGGCGTCGGCGTTGGGCTTGCCATATTGCGTGATGGCCGCCTGCTTTTATGCMGGCGCTTGAAAGCGCCGGAAGCCGGRTACTGGAATATTCCGGGCGGCAAAGTCGATCACCTTGAATCATCCCTCGCCGCAGCACGGCGAGAAGCTGAAGAAGAGACCGGGCTGACAATCGGCAAGGTCGAATTTCTCTGTCATAGCGAATATATCAATGTCGCAGACCGTCACCATTGGGTCTCGCTGATCTTCGTCACCCACGACACGCAGGGTGAGCCGGTACTGACAGAACCGGACAAGCTTTCCGATATCGGCTGGTTCGACCCCGATAACCTTCCCGAACCCATCTCTGCCTTTGCAAAAGACGCGCTGGCTGCTCTGACAAAATAAAGCCGCTAGCGAACGGAAGCGGCATCAGCGCTGACCGGCGTAGGCTTTTCGCGGCTTTCAACAGCGCCTTGAGCTACACTAAAAACAGGCCTCGCCTGCGACAGACGCGACGCTCCTGCGCGATTTGCTTTCGGAAAACCCAATGCTGGAAGAATATCTTTTCGCGAAGCTTTTCGAATGCAATTTAAAATTGCTTAAATTAGCATCACATAAAAAACCGCCCCGGTTGCCCGAAGCGGTTTATACGTAATGAAAATAATAGAATATAGAATGTAATATAGTTTGGCAGTGCTTACGTTCGGAACACTTCCGAGGCTTGTTACAGCCAATTTCAGTCGTCCCCTGAAACACCTATATCTAATCTAACCATTTACTTTTCGTCAAGCAGATCTTCTCGCAAATGCGAAAAAAACATGGCAAAGCACAAATAAMGCGCAGAGAAATATGTATATTCTCTTTTTATATCAATAAATTAGATGAGTGGAAATAAAATGTGCATTTTATTGGGGTGCACTATAAAAGGCAAAATCGCAAACCCGCCCTTATAAAACTGTGCTTATACGCACTGCATGTTACAGTTTTATAAAGTAAAAATGCTCTAAACCATGACGAGCAGTACTTCCGCTYTTATGAAATTACAGAGTGAATTGCCGACCTTAAAAAAGATGAATCTCGGCAAAAAACAATCGCGCGCGATCACATTGAATATATACAACCATAACGCGTCATTGCAGACTGTTGTTTCAAATTGGATGAGTTGCGATCAAAACCGCCGTGCAGTGAACGATGATGTGCGATTATGATGGGTATCAGCGATTTTTCCTTTGGAAAACCAGTTGTTGCCGATAAACATCAAACCGGGACAACAGGATTTCGCGCACGTCATGCTTTCACTTCGCCTGCTAACGATCATCGCCGGTTTTGCCTTTGCGGGCTCAGCATGCGCGGCGTCGATCGGCATCGTTGCCCCACAGAACGGCCCATACGAACTGCTGGGGCAACAGGTCAGGCAGGGCGCGAAGGCCGCGGCCGCCAAGCTCGGGCTAGATGTCGTCGAAATCCATGAAAGCTGCGAAGACGGCAGCGGCGGCGCGATTGCCGATGGTCTCGTGGCCGCCAAGGTCAGCGCGGCAATCGGTTTTTTGTGCACGGAAACGCTTCAGGGCGTTCTGCCGCCTCTGAAGTCAGCCGCCATTCCAGCAATCACGCTTTCCAGCCGTGCCCCGATCCTGATGGAAGACGCTCTGAAATACAGCTGGCCGCTTTTCCGCCTAGCGCCATCGGACAAAGCCGAATCGGACCGGGCCTCAGAAATCATCCTGCGCGACTGGAAGGGACATTCCATTGGCCTCGTGGATGATGGCACGATCTTCAGTCGCGATCTGGTAGATCGCATCCGTTCGGCGCTGGAGGAGAACGGGCTGAAACCGACACTCACCGATACGCTGCGCCCGGCACAGGAGCAACAGGTGGCGCTTGTGCGCCGGCTGGGGCGCACCGGCATCACCCATGTGTTCATCGGCGCGGAACGCAACGACGTCGCGATTGTCGCCAGAGACGCCGGCTCCGAAAACATTCCGCTCACCATCATGAGCGGCGACGCCATGAATGCGGCAAACAACCCCGTGCCACTTGCGGCAAATGTGCTAGCGGTCACGCGCCCGGCCTATGACACATTGCCTTCGGCACAGGCCGTCGCCGGCGAATTGCGTGCCGCCAATATCGAGCCGGAAGGTTACGTCCTGCCCTCCTATGCGGCTGCGGAACTGACTGCGGCGCTTGCCGAAGCAGCCCAATCCCAAGGGAAACCCGCACCGGAGATACTGGCGAACGGTACCGTCTTCAAAACCGTGCTAGGCGATATCGCTTTCAACCCTTCGCATGAGCTTGCAGACAATCCCTATCGCCTGCAGCGCTGGAACGGCCAGCGTTTCGAACAGGCGGACAAGGCCGAAAGACAATAGGTGAAGCCGGTATCGCTGGAAATTCAGTAAGCTGCGGCTGAAAACCGGCGGCAACCGCGCGACAAGCCGTTTCAAACCCTGATACTTGATGCTAAAGGCAGCTTACGCAACGCGTCGAGAGGAGTTTGCCCCATGTCCCTGCCCATCCGGATTGCACCGTCCATTCTGGCGTCCAATTTCGCCAAGCTGGGACAGGAAGTCGCCGATGTGACGGAAGCGGGCGCAGACTGGATCCACCTCGATGTCATGGACGGCCATTTCGTGCCAAACATCTCCTTCGGTCCTGACGTCATCAAGGCGCTCCGCCCGCACAGCAATGCCTTTTTCGACTGCCACCTGATGATTGCCCCCGTCGATCCCTACCTCGAAGCCTTCGCCAAGGCCGGCTGCGACGGCATTACCGTCCATGCGGAGGCAGGCCCGCATCTCCATCGCTCACTCCAGACCATCCGCACGCTCGGCAGGAAGGCCGGCGTGACGCTCAACCCCGCCACGCCGCTTTCGGTCATCGAAAACGTGCTTGACGATGTCGATCTCGTGCTGATCATGAGCGTCAATCCCGGTTTCGGCGGACAGAAATTCATTCCGGCCATGCTCGACAAGATCCGTGCGGCAAAGGCCATGATCGGCGACCGGCCGATCGAACTTGAAGTGGACGGCGGCGTGACGGCGGAGACAGCCGGCGCCATCGTCGCAGCCGGTGCCAACGCACTSGTGGCCGGTTCGGCCGTCTTCAAGGGCGATGGTGTCGCAGACTATCGCAAGACGGTTTCGTTGTTGCGCTCGGTGTCGGAAGCCGCCCGGTCCTGACCCGCCACAGCAGCCGGATACACCGGAGACGGGACGGCAGGRCGTTTGGGTGGGGGCTTTGATGAACAGCGACAGGCGGAATTTCCACGACGTCATCCCGGCAGCGCTGTTTTCGCTCCTCGCTCCGCTTGTCTGGGCCGCCATCTCGGCAGCCACCGCTACCCTCGGCCTCTATCTCCGCAACCGGCTGGAAACCGACCATGCCGCCGATATCGCCGTGCTGTTCTTCTTCGGCGGTCTCCTGGGCTGGCCGCTGGCCATGGTTGCCTTGCGCTTCCTGCCCGCATCCACCAGCCTGCCGCTGCGTTTTGCGGCAAGCTGTCTTGCCATCGCTTTTTTCACGATCGCGGTCGCGGCGGCATTTTTCGCGCTCCAGTACCGCATCTTTTATGCGCAATGGCACGCGCCGGCATTTTCCCGCATCTGGTTTTTCCAGCAATTTTTCACCTCGCTTGGCGCGATCTACCAGTTCTGCATTCTCGGCCTCGGCCTCTATTTTCCGTTTGCCGCCATTCCGCTTGCGCTGGCAGGCGCCATCCTTTGCCGCCGTGCGCACAGARCGCCACGCRTCCGTTCGGACGTACACCGGACGCTCTAGCATTTTGAATGTACGCATCGAGCCGATGCGAAGGCTTGATAGATTGAGATTCGCGGAACACTTTGCTAAACGGGCAGCAAAATTCCTCCACAAAGAAAGTCATTGCCATGATCCCTCGTTACTCCCGACCGGAAATGGTCGCCATCTGGTCGCCGGAAACAAAATTCCGCATCTGGTTCGAGATCGAGGCGCATGCCTGTGACGCGCTGGCCGARCTCGGCGTCATTCCGAAATCGGCCGCACAGACCATYTGGGAAAAAGGCGGCAGCGCGACTTTCGACGTCGCCCGCATCGACGAGATCGAGGCCGTCACCAAACACGACGTCATCGCCTTCCTGACGCACCTTGCGGAATTCGTCGGTCCCGACAGCCGCTTCATCCACCAGGGCATGACCTCGTCCGACGTGCTTGACACAACCCTCAACATCCAGCTCGTCCGCGCCGCCGATCTGCTGCTGGCCGATATGGACCGCGTGCTGGCGGCGCTCAAGACCCGCGCTTTCGAACACAAGAACACGGTACGCATCGGCCGMAGCCACGGCATCCACGCCGAGCCGACCACGATGGGCCTGACCTTCGCCCGCTTCTACGCCGAGATGCATCGTAACCGCGAGCGTCTCGTCAATGCGCGCGCGGAAATCGCCACGGGCGCGATCTCCGGTGCTGTCGGCACCTTCGCCAATATCGATCCGCGCGTCGAGGAACATGTCTGCGCAAAGCTCGGCCTCGTGCCCGAGCCGGTCTCCACGCAGGTCATCCCGCGTGACCGCCACGCCATGTTCTTCGCCATCCTCGGCGTCATCGCCTCGTCGATTGAAAACGTCGCCATCGAAATCCGCCACATGCAGCGCACCGAGGTTCTGGAAGCGGAAGAGTTCTTCTCTCCCGGCCAGAAGGGTTCGTCGGCGATGCCGCACAAGCGTAACCCGGTTCTCACCGAAAACCTCACGGGCCTTGCCCGTCTGGTGCGCATGTCGGTCGTTCCCGCGCTTGAAAACGTGGCGCTCTGGCATGAGCGTGACATCAGCCACTCYTCCGTGGAGCGCGCCATCGGCCCCGACACCACAGTCACCCTCGATTTTGCGCTGAACCGCCTTGCCGGCGTCATCGAAAAGCTGGTGATCTATCCCGACAACATGCTGAAGAACATGAACAAGTTCCGCGGCCTCGTGCACTCGCAGCGCGTTCTTCTGGCGCTGACGCAGGCCGGCGTTTCCCGCGAGGACGCCTACCGTCTGGTGCAGCGCAACGCCATGAGGGTCTGGGAACAGGGTGCGGATTTCCTTGAGGAACTGCTGGGCGACGAGGAAGTGCGCGCCGCCCTTCCCGAAAGCGTCATCCGCGAAAAATTCGACCTCGGTTACCACACCAAGCATGTCGACACGATCTTCGCCCGCGTCTTCGGCAACGCCTGAGGCGAGGCTCCCGAAGTTAATGCCGTCGCGACCTTGATCGCGACGGCATGAAACCACAGATATGGGCCCATGAAAGTTTCAGAAGCAGATATTCTCATCGTACCGGGTTACACCAATTCCGGTCCTGACCACTGGCAGACACGCTGGGAGCGCAAGCTTTCGACAGCGCGCCGCGTCGAGCAGGCTGAATGGTCAAAACCGGTGAAGGAAGACTGGATCGCGCGGCTGGTGGAAGAGGTTAACGCCTCGACCAAGCCCGTTGTCATCGTCGCTCATTCGCTGGGTGTGCCGACCGTCATCCACGCCCTTCCGGAAATCGGCAAGAAGGTTGCAGGCGCGCTTCTGGTGGCGCCGCCGGATGTCGCCAATCCCGATATCAGGCCGAAACATCTGATGACCTTCGGTCCCTATCCGCGCGATCCATTGCCGTTTCCGGCAATCACAATTGCCAGCCGCAACGATCCCTTCGGATCCTACGAACATGCCGACGATATTGCCGCCGCCTGGGGTGCGATGTTGGTGGATGCAGGCATGTCCGGCCATATCAACGCCGAGTCTGGCCATGGCCCCTGGCCCGAGGGTGGCATGGTATTTGCCCAGTTCCTGAGCCGCCTCAAGGTGAACGAGCCCTGACCATCGTGGCCAGCCGCTGAAGCCGGTCGATTTTCGGCCGGGCAACATTCTTCCGCCCGACACAACAATTGAAGGGAAGATATGCGAGCCGCATTGTAGAATGCACTCTTTTCCTTTATGGGACCGCTCAAAGACAGAAACGCAACGCCACCAGAATCGGCGTGAACCAAGAGACCTGCCATTATGAACCGTCGCCGCCGTATTTACGAAGGCAAGGCCAAGATCCTCTACGAAGGTCCGGAGCCAGGCACGCTTATCCAGTTCTTCAAGGACGATGCGACTGCCTTCAACAAGAAAAAACACGAAGTCATCGACGGCAAAGGTGTGTTGAACAACCGGATTTGTGAATATGTCTTCACGCATCTGAACAAGATCGGCATTCCCACACACTTCATYCGCCGCCTCAACATGCGCGAGCAGTTGATCAAGGAAGTCGAGATGATCCCGCTCGAGATCGTCGTGCGCAATGTCGCCGCCGGCTCGCTGTCGAAGCGACTCGGCATCGATGAAGGCGTGGTTCTGCCGCGCTCCATCATCGAGTTCTACTACAAGTCCGACGAGCTTGAAGACCCGATGGTCTCCGAAGAGCACATCACGGCCTTCGGCTGGGCCAACCCTGCCGAGCTTGACGACATCATGGCGCTGGCGATCCGTGTCAACGACTTCCTGTCCGGCCTGTTCTTGGGCGTCGGCATCCAGCTGGTCGACTTCAAGATCGAATGCGGCCGCCTGTTCGAAGGCGACATGATGCGCATCATCCTCGCCGACGAGATTTCGCCCGATAGCTGCCGCCTGTGGGACATCGAGACCCAGAAAAAAATGGACAAGGACCTGTTCCGCCGCGACATGGGCGGCCTCGTGGAAGCCTATTCCGAAGTGGCACGCCGTCTCGGCATCATCAATGAAAACGAACCGATCCGCGGCACCGGCCCTGTCCTGGTAAAGTAATTTCGGCCTCGTGAAATAATATCGGCCTAGCAAGGTAAAATCAGGAGAAGATCAGGTGATCAAGGCACGGGTGACTGTTACGCTGAAGAACGGCGTTCTCGATCCGCAGGGCAAGGCAATCGAAGGCGCACTCGGCAGCCTCGGTTTCGGTGGCGTCGGCCATGTCCGTCAGGGCAAGGTCTTCGACCTGGAACTGGAAGGTGCAGACAAGGCCAAGGCCGAGACCGACCTGAAGGCGATGTGCGAAAAGCTCCTGGCCAATACGGTTATCGAAAACTATTCTATCGCCATTCTCTAAGCCGCAGGAGCCGCCGACCATGAAATCCGCTGTCGTCCAACTTCCCGGCCTCAACCGCGATCGCGACATGATCGCGGCACTCACGAAAATCTCCGGCAAGGCGCCCGTCACCATCTGGCAGACGGAGACGACTATCCCGGATGTCGACCTGATCGTCATTCCGGGCGGCTTTTCCTATGGCGACTATCTGCGTTGCGGYGCRATTGCTGCACGCATGCCGGTCATGCAGGCCATTCGCGAAAAGGCTGAACAGGGCGTCAAGGTTCTCGGCGTCTGCAACGGCTTCCAGATTTTGGTCGAAGCGGGCATGCTGCCGGGCGCGCTGATGCGCAACGCCTCGCTGAAATTCGTCTGCCGCGAAGTGAAACTCGAAGTCGTCAACAACGACACCGAATTCACCCGCGCCTATGACAAGGGCCAGGTTCTGCGCTGCCCCGTCGCCCACCACGACGGCAACTATTTCCTCGATACGGATGAGCTTAAGTCCGTCGAAGACAACGGTCAGGTCGTTTTCCGTTATGCAGATGGCACCAATCCGAACGGTTCGCTGAACGACATTGCCGGCGTCATCAACGCCAAGGGCAACGTTCTCGGCATGATGCCGCACCCGGAAAACCTGATCGAAGCTGCCCATGGCGGCAATGACGGCCGTGGCCTCTTCGCCTCGGCGCTTGGCGTTATCGCAGCCTGACAAGCGGGCGGGCCATCCGCCTGCCCTCTTCCCGATGATGCTCTTTATGGCTCCAGTTTTTGGCCCTTACCTTGGATGACGCGATGAACCGCCTGCTCCGTTCCCACAGCCCGAAGGCCGCTGGATTGCTTCTCGCCGCAGCAGCGCTTGCTGCGTGCCAGCCCAAGCCGCAGCCGGCATCGTCCTCCGCATCCCGTGCGGCATTACCGACGATGGAGCGAATCGCGCTTGGCGCCAATGCTTGCTGGTTCAAATCGGGCGATCCGGCGTTCAAGGCCTATCGCCTGGCGCCCGAACTCAACTCCTTCTCGGGCCGTCCGCGCATTCTGCTCGTACCGCGCAACAGCCCGGAATCGCGCCCGATGCTGGTTATTCAGGCAGAAGGCAACCCGGCAAAGCTCGACGCCTTCGGCCCCGTTATGAACGAAGCCATCTCCGGGCGCATCGCAACCGACGTCAAACGCTGGGCGAATGGCGGMAAGGGCTGCTGATCGAGCAAAACTGCGCTAAAAGCYKRCCAAATACAAAAAAGACCCGCCGACGCCGGTTGGGACTGGCGTGGCGGGCCTGCCGAATGGCTGTTCAGGCACCGGGGAAAGATGGCGCCGCTCTCCGGCAGAAAATCAAAGCGGCCGCGACGGCCATGAAAACAGCTGCGATCTCGCGGCCTCCTTCAAGGCCTCGTCCCGCGTAACGCCGATATCGTCCAGAAGATCGTCGGACAATTCCCGCAAGGCAAGCCGTCCCTGACGTTTGCCATGCCAGTTGGACAATCCCGCAATCAGGCGGCCAATAAGCGTGTGAGCGATCCGGGCCGGAAAGGGCGACGGTGCGACCATGTCGCCGGTATCGCGGAACACGCGTTCCCGTTCGTAGCCGTCAGGATAAAGCGTATCCGCTGTCGAAAGGTATTGATCCATCTTGCGCATATTGCACCTATTGTCTCCGTGCGTTTGATCTCATTGACTGCATCCGATAAATACAATTGACTTGCGGATAGATACAATGCATAAATTGTCACCATGACAAATTGGCTTCCTGATATCACCGAGGGCAACGGCCCCATCTACCTTCGCCTCGCGGACAAGATCGAAGGCGCAATTTCGGATGGCATCTTGCAGGCCGGGTCGAAATTGCCGCCGCAACGCAATCTCGCTTTCGATCTGGGCGTTACAATCGGTACAATCAGCCGGGCATATGCCCTCATCCACGAACGCGGCCTCGTCAGCGGCGAAGTCGGCCGTGGCACCTATGTCAACGAGCGTAAGGCTGCCGCCCCGTTATCACGCGTGGAACCGACGGCATCGGCATTCGGCGGCACGCGCTACGCGGTGGACACCAGCGCCGAATTCCGCCTGAACACCACGGCTGCTCCCGATGTCGGGCAGAGCGCGCTGGTCAGCAAACACGTCGAGGCCGTGACGAGAGAGCATCCGTTCGAAATTTCCAACTACACCCGCTCCTTTCCCGACAACTGGTGCATGGCGGGCGTTCGCTGGCTTTCACAGAACGGCTGGTCGCCGAAACCGGAAAACATCGTTTCGACGCTTGGCGCCCATGCTGCGGTGATGAGTGTGGTAACGGCAATGACCGCGCCGGGCGACCGTATCGTTTTCGAACCCCTCACCTATTCCCATATCAGCCGCAGCGCCGCCCTTGCCGGACGGCGGGTAACACTGGTGGAAGTGGATGAGAAAGGCATCATCCCCGATGATTTCGAGCGCGTTTGCGCCCAACAGCATCCAAAAATGATCTTCCTGATGTCGGCGGGCCAGAACCCGACCTGCGCCACCCTGCCCGAGGAGCGGCGGCGGGCGATCGCCGATATCGCCCGCAGATACGGCGTATGGATCGTGGAGGACAATCTCTATGGCGCCATGACGCGGGATGCGATCCCACTCATTGCGGAATTCGCGCCCGATCTTACTTTCGTCGTCGGCGGCCTGTCGAAATCCGTTTCCGCCGGCGTCAGGGGTGGCTGGGTCGCCTGCCCGGCGCAATTCGCCTCGAGAATTCGCATTTCGCATTCGATGATAACCGGCGGACTACCGTTCATGCTCGCCGAACTGAATGCACGCCTCGTCAACAGCGGCGACGCAGACGACATACGCAAGGACTGTATCGCCGAGATCAACCAGCGCGAGGCCCTCGCTAGACGCATYTTTGCSGGGCTGGAATTCAACTCCCTGCCRGACATCGCCTTTCTGTGGCTGAGGCTGCCTGAACCGTGGCTGTCTGGAACCTTCCGCAGCGCYGCCATGAAGGAAGGTGTGCTGATAGACGACGAGGACGAGTTCAAGGCCGGGCGCACGGAGAAGGTTTACCACCGTGTCCGCATCAGCCTTTCCGGGCCGTCAAACCAGGAAGAACTGAAGCATGCCCTGGGTATCCTGCGGCATTTGCTCGACAATGGTTCAGCCGGTTACGAAAGCGAGGCGTGAGCGGGAACGAGTCTTTCCTGCAACACGCCCCCTAATTCAGTAACTCATTATTTACCACGCCGACGAATCTGCCATCCTTTCCCTACTTCGGAGCGGGGAATGATTCGATGGCAGCATTCAGTTCCATATCCGCCAGGGCATTTGTTGCTCTCGCGATGGTTTTCGCAGCATGTGTGTTGAGTGACATGACGCCGGCCGCCGCCGCAGACGGCACGGTGTTCGATGAATTGCGTTTCGGGGTCACAACCTCGCTCGCCGATCGCAGTGGTGGCGGCGAAGATGGTGTATTCCCGGCCTTCACTGCCTATTTCGATCCTTTCGCGAGCGCCTCGGCCGTCACCTTTGGCGAAAAGCTTGCCCGACCGCGTCTGCATCTGGGTGCGGAAATCGGCACCGAGGGCGAAGCAAATACCATTTACGGCGGTATCAACTGGACCTTCGACCTCAATCCGAAGATTTTCGTCGACCTAGGCTTTGGCGGCCTGTGGCATGACGGCAGGCTGCGAAACGGTCCAGGCGAAACTGGCGCGGAATTCGGTTGCCGCGTGCTTTTTCATGAATATGCCGCCATCGGATATCGCTTCAACAGCAACTGGAATATTTCGACCCAGATCGAACATGCCTCCCATGCCAATCTGTGCGACGGCCCCAATGACGGGCTGACGCGTGTCGGACTTATGGTCGGCTACAAGTTCTGAATAACCCAACAAAGCAGCGTTTTGCTGGCAAAACTGCGCATTTTCCTGTCGCACGGAGAGGCCTCTTGCGCTAAAGAACCGGAAACTTTCCTCGGCTCGAACCGCGTGAGACCTATGTCGATTCCAAACTCCATCAAGATCACCCCGGAACTCGTTGCATCCCACGGGCTAAAGCCCGACGAATACCAGCGTATCCTCGACCTGATCGGACGGGAGCCGAGCTTTACCGAGCTTGGCATTTTCTCGGCCATGTGGAACGAGCACTGCTCCTACAAGTCCTCCAAGAAATGGCTGAAGACCCTGCCCACCACGGGCCCGCGCGTCATTCAAGGCCCYGGCGAAAATGCCGGCGTGGTGGATATCGATGATGGCGACTGCGTCGTCTTCAAGATGGAAAGCCACAACCATCCGTCCTACATCGAGCCCTATCAGGGTGCGGCAACCGGCGTGGGCGGCATCCTGCGCGATGTCTTCACCATGGGCGCACGCCCGATCGCAGCCATGAATGCGCTACGTTTCGGCGCACCCGACCATCCGAAGACCCGCCACCTCGTGGCTGGCGTCGTCGCCGGTGTCGGCGGCTACGGCAACTCCTTCGGCGTGCCGACCGTCGGCGGCGAAGTGGAATTCGATCCCCGCTATAACGGCAACATCCTCGTCAACGCCTTTGCCGCCGGACTTGCCAAGTCCGATGCGATCTTCCTTTCGGAAGCCAAGGGCGTCGGCCTGCCGGTGGTGTATCTCGGTGCGAAGACCGGCCGCGACGGCGTCGGCGGCGCGACCATGGCCTCTGCCGAATTTGATGAGTCGATCGAAGAAAAGCGCCCAACCGTTCAGGTCGGCGACCCCTTCACCGAAAAGTGCCTGCTGGAAGCCTGCCTCGAGCTGATGAAAACAGGTGCGGTCATCGCCATTCAGGACATGGGTGCCGCCGGCCTTACCTGCTCGGCCGTCGAAATGGGCGCCAAGGGCGATCTCGGTATCGAACTCGATCTCAACGCCGTACCGGTGCGCGAAGAGCGCATGACGGCCTACGAAATGATGCTATCGGAAAGCCAGGAGCGCATGCTCATGGTTCTCGAGCCCTCCAAGGAAGAAGTCGCCAAGGCGATCTTCGTCAAATGGGGCCTGGACTTCGCCATCGTCGGCAAGACCACCGACGACCTGCGTTTCCGGGTGCTGCACAATGGCGAGGAAGTCGCCAACCTTCCGATCAAGGATCTCGGTGATCAGGCTCCGGAATACGACCGCCCGTGGACGCCCGCCAGGGTTCAGGCTCCGCTTGCGGAGAACGACGTTCCTGATGCAGACATTGCCGACGCATTGGTGTCGCTGGTCGGTTCTGCCAACAACTCCTCGCGCCGCTGGGTCTACGAGCAGTATGACACGCTGATCCAGGGCAATTCCCTGCAGCTGCCGGGTGGCGATGCCGGCGTTGTCCGCGTTGAAGGCCATGACAAGAAGGCGCTGGCCTTCTCCTCCGACGTGACACCGCGTTATGTCGAGGCAGACGCCTTTGAAGGCGGCAAGCAGGCCGTGGCCGAATGCTGGCGCAACATCACCGCAACCGGCGCTTTGCCGCTCGCGGCCACCGACAACCTCAATTTCGGCAATCCGGAAAAGCCCGAGATCATGAGCCAGCTCGTCCATGCCATCAAGGGCATCGGCGAAGCCTGCCGCGTACTGGAATTCCCGATCGTTTCCGGCAACGTCTCGCTCTACAACGAGACCAACGGTCAGGCGATCCTGCCCACCCCCACCATCGGCGGCGTTGGCCTGCTGAAGGACTGGGGCCGTATGGCGCGCATCCGCTTTGCCGCCKCGGACGAAGTCGTGCTGCTGGCGGGCGCGCCTGCCGGTCTTGGCACCCATATTGCCCAGTCCGTYTACATGCGCGACGTGCATGGCCGCATCGATGGCCCGGCACCGCATGTCGATCTGGAAGCTGAAAAGAGAAATGGCGATTTCGTCCGCGCCCTTATCGCAGACGGTCTTGCCACAGCGGTTCACGATTGCTCCTCGGGCGGCCTGGCTCTCGCGGTTGCCGAAATGGCAATTTCCTCCGGCATCGGCGCGACGATCGACGCGGTCGAGGGCCATAACCCCGTCCTCACCTTCTATGGCGAAGATCAGGGACGTTATGTGCTGACCGTCAAGAAGAGCGATCTGGATGAAGTGCGCGCGGCAGCGAAGGCAGCGGGCGTTTCCTGCCCGGCGATCGGCGTCACCGGCGGCTCAAGCGTAAAGCTGGGCACGGCACGCGCTATCGAGATTAAAGAATTGCACTTGGCCTATGAATCGTGGTTCCCTCAATTCATGGATGGCGAAACTCTAATCGCCACAGAATGAATTAAGGAGATACACCATGCCCATGAAACCCGGCGACATTGAAGACATGATTAAGGCGGGAATTCCCGGGGCAAAGGTCACGATCCGCGATCTGGCCGGTGATGGCGATCATTACGCGGCGGAAGTCGTCGCGGATGCTTTCAAGGGCAAGACCCGCGTGCAGCAGCACCAGATGGTCTATGACGCGCTGAAGGGCAATATGGGCGGTGTTCTGCACGCCCTTGCCCTGCAGACCTCGGCTCCCGAATGACTGCGCCCGGAAAAGCGTCTCCGGCAGGACGGTTTCACTGTCCTTGCCGCGGTAACGCTTGAAGCCATGGATTGAAAAAGGCCCGCGTGAGACTGTCACGCGGGCCTTTTCTTTTCCGGCAAATGGCGCGTGCCGCTTACAAAACAGGTGGCTGCTGCGATTCCAGATCGGCAAAGGAGGCAGCCGGCAACGGCCCAGCCGTCAGCAGGGTAAAATCGTAACCGGACTTGCGGTCCGGCCCCAGAACATATTGCCGGTGCATGCGCAGGAAGTTGCGCTTGTTCTTTTTGTAGCGATCGGGTGAAAGCGAGTGCTTGAAACGGATCGGCACGATCTTCGGCTGCGGCGCATCCTTGTGCCCGGTCAGCGCCACGGTGTTGCAGCGGTAGAGGTGGATCGGATCCGTCAGGCACTGGATATCGAACCATGTCACTTCAGGGTGACGCGCAATCACGCCGACGCTCTGGCGAAGCCTGTCCGCACTCGACAGCAGCGCGCATTGCAGCGCAGCGCCACCGAGCGTCGCAAAGGACAGCTTCCGGCCATCCAGCGCATCTGGCCGCAGTTCCAGCACACGGCCTATCACGGCGAGCGCCAGGCTGGCGCCCATGCTATGCGACACGACCAGAACCTCCTCAGACGGCTGCTCCAGCGCCTTGAGAACGAGGGCTGCCTTCTCTTCGATCCAGTTGCGGGCAATCGGCTGATCGCGCCCTACGGCCAGCGCAAAGCGCCAATCGGCATAAAGATGCAACGTATGAAACCACTCGGCGAAAGGCAGAAACGCCTTCACGAAGAACAAGACCGCAGCGGGAAGACTGATCGCAAGCAACCAGAGCGGCAAACCGAACAGCCATGGCGAGAGCGCGATCCCCGCCGCAAGCGCACCACCCACCAGCATCAGCAGAAACGGGAAAATGAAGAACAGGCCGAAACGCCAGGCATGACGGAGGTAACGCCCTGCCCCACCTTCCGCGACGATACCGGCCGCAGCCGCAAAGCCTAGTGCGATCTGCCGCCAGAGTGGCGCATCCCGCAGGCGCGATATCACCGCATTGTGGTCGTAGACGAAGATCGTGGAACGCGTCCGCCAGTCGCCGGCCGAGGCCTCAACCGAGAATGTTTCGCCAGCCGGAGAGTTCTCCAGCGCACCCACGGCATAATTGACATCCCACGTCTTGCCAGCAAGCGCTGCCGCCCGCTGATAGCGCAGATGATGCGCAGCCGCATCGAGCGGATCGAAGCCCGGGAAATAAAGAACAAGTCGTGACTTGACGGTCGGCATGCATAAACCCTCGGGCTGGAGACACCCGAAAGGATCGCTTGATACAGTGGGCGATGCACGTATAGTAAAAAACGCGACGGAAATATGATTTATTTGTTGCGAGGGAATTTTGTCTGGGATCGTCGATCAATTGCTAAACGGCGTCGTCAAAGGCGCTCTGTCCGAAGTCCTCGCCAAGACAGGTCTTCGCAAAACCCGCCGCATCCGCCGCCGGACCAAAAGCAACACGTCCCTCGCAGGCGGCATCGTCGGCTCCGTGCTGGAAGCGGCAATCAAAGCAGCCGTCAAACCCAAGCCGGCCAAAAAACAGGTGAGCAAAAGACGCACCGCCGCCGCCCGCAGCAGACAGCGGCTTCGATGATGCATCACCTCMGCSTGCTTCCCACCTTTTTAGTGTTGGCGATTTCGGGGCCGCTACAAGGTGCCGCAGAGGTTAAGAGCAGCAAAGAGATCAAGATCGGCTTCGTCGTGGAGCTTGATGGTGCTGATCGGATATCCGGCACAGCCTTCTGCAAAACCGGCAACACCTGCCGCCTGGTGGACCAGAAAAGTCCAAAACTAATTATCGATATCAAAGCGGGTCGCTTCTCTAGCGAGATCGAAATCAAGTGCAAGGATGACTGCTCACTGAATAGCGGGCACGAAACCATGACGTTCGACAACAAACAGGAACTCAATATTTATAACGGCAGATCAGGCCCGATAATAAAATCAGTCTTCAGGCGGCGGGAGCCTATCGGGAAGATAATGCTCAACTTTTCTTACCCGCCCGGGACGACGCGCTGGTAGCGGGGTTGCGACCTTCACTTAGCGATACCACACCAGCGCATTTTTTACGCTTCCCGGGTGGAAATCGCGCCGCGACATGTTATTTAGGGACAAAGTCAAAGCAGCGGCCTTGAACCGCATGTGAAAGGAATAGGCCTATGAGCGGCATTCACGATATGATCGACAGCGAAGTGAAGAGCAACGACATCGTTCTTTTCATGAAGGGCACCCCGCAATTCCCGCAGTGCGGTTTTTCCGGTCAGGTCGTACAGATCCTCGATTATCTCGGCGTCGACTACAAGGGCGTCAATGTGCTCGCCGATGCCGACATCCGTCAGGGCATCAAGGATTATTCCAACTGGCCGACCATCCCGCAGCTCTACGTCAAGGGCGAATTCGTCGGCGGCTGTGACATCGTAAGAGAGATGTTCCAGTCCGGTGAACTTCAAAATCACTTCCAAGAACAGGGTATCAGCGTCCGCGGCGCGGCCTGATTTCGGCCGGTTCATCCGGCCCACCCTGATTGTCAGAAAACTTATGCCAGGCGTTGCTTCATGCAACGCCTTTGCCGTTCTTTTTGGGGCAATCCTGTGACAGAACTTTCACAATCCACCACTTCGCGCGCCGTTTCGATGGGGCGCACGGAATTCATCGCGCTTGCCGCGATGCTGATGGCGCTGAATGCGCTTGCCATCGACATCATGCTTCCCGGCCTTCAGGAAATCGGCGCGTCACTTGGCGTCGTGAATGAAAACCACCGTCAATACGTCATTTCCAGCTATCTTCTAGGYTTCGGCATTGCCCAGCTTCTGTACGGACCGATCTCGGACCGTTTCGGGCGCCGCAAGCCGATGCTCGTCGGGCTGGCAATCTACATCGTCTCGGCCATTGCCGTCGTCTTCGTACCGTCATTCACTGGCCTGCTGGTTCTGCGCTTCATTCAGGGCATCGGCTCTGCGGCGACGCGCGTCATCACCATTTCGATCGTGCGCGACATCTATGGCGGACGTCAGATGGCGGAAGTCATGTCGCTGATCATGATGGTATTCATGGTCGTTCCGGTCATCGCACCCGGCACTGGCCAGATCGTGCTGTTTTTCGGTGATTGGCACCTTATCTTCGCCTTCATGGCCGGAATTGCCGCCGTCGTGACCGCCTGGATGTATTTCCGCCTGCCGGAAACCCTGCATGCCGATGACGTCAGGCCTTTCACGGTTCGTTCGATCCTCGGTGGCTTCAAGATCGTGCTCACCAACCGTATCGCGCTCTGCTACACGCTCTCCAGCACATTCATCTTCGGTGCGCTGTTCGGCTTCATCAATTCCGCCGAACAGGTCTATAAGGGCATCTACGGGCTGGGCGCATGGTTTGCGGCCGCTTTTGCGGGCGTCGCCCTGTTCATGGCCTTCTCGTCCTTCATCAATGCAAGGCTTGTCGGCAGGTTTGGCATGCGCAAGCTGTCGCACGGGTCGCTGCTCGGCTTCATCGCCATCACCTTCGTGTGGCTGGTGGTACAGATGGTTGGGCCGGAACCGATGCCCTTTGCGATCTTCATCGTGTTCTTCGCGCTTGCCATGTTCCAGTTCGGCTGGATCGGCTCGAACTTCAACTCGCTCGCCATGGAGCCGCTTGGCCATGTCGCCGGCACGGCCTCGTCCGTCATTGGCTTCATGGGAACCGTCGGCGGTTCGCTGATCGGTGCYGTTATCGGTCAGGCTTTCGATGGCACGGCGCTGCCAATGGTAGCCGGCTTCTTCGCCGTCTCCATTATCGGCCTCGTCTTCGTGCTGATCGGAGAAAAGGGCGTGCTGTTTCAGGCCCACAACAAGCCGACGCACTAAGGGCGGACAGACAAATAAAAAGGGCGCGGAACTCGGTTCCGCGCCCTTTTTTGTTGATCAAAGCCGAACTTCACTCAAACCGTGAAAATCTTCTCGCGCAGCAATTCCCATGTCTCCTGATCAGGAGCAAGCAGCAGGCCACCCTCAAGGTGGCGCGGCAGGTAAGGCGAGCCGTCGAAACGGGCGGCGTAGGCGCCCGCTTCCTGCGAAAGCAGGGTGCCAGCGAGATGATCCCAGGGCATCAGCTTGTTGTACATCAGGAAATGCATGTGGCCGCCGCAGAACACGCGGTATTCATGCGCAGCACAACGGTAGCTGGTGAAGAGCCGCACATCCGCGAGGTTCATGAGAATCTTGCGGCGGGTCTCCACGTCAAAATAACCGGTGTTGGCGATGCCGACCATCTGCGACAGTGCCGGTGCGGGCACGACGGACATCTGCGTCTGCGAACCATCGGCGGCACAAAGCCATGCGCCGGAACCCTTTTCGGCAATCGCCCAGTCATTGCCCATCGGATCGAARATGAGACCGGCAACGGTCTCGCCCTTGGAGATGACGCTCATCATCACGCCAAACAGCGGCAGGCCCGACGCGAAGTTGTAGGTGCCATCGATCGGATCGACCACCACGGCAAGATCCGCATCCGCAAGCTTGCCAAGCAGCGAGGCATCCGCCGCAACCGCCTCTTCACCGATGAACAGCGCCTGCGGCATGATTTCCTGCACGCGGGCGCGGATCAGCCGCTCAGCAGCCTCGTCAGCCTCGGTTACGAGGTCTATCGCCTCGCTCTTTATCCTGACGTCGCCCTCACCCAGATTACGGAACCTCGGCAGGATTTCCACTGCCGCCGCCTCCTGAAGCGCATTGGCGAGAGAGGCGATGTCGAGTTCGATAGCCATGGGCGATATCCTTCTATTTAAGCATCAATATTATAAGGCCACGATTTCCCGGCGCAGCATCTTCCAGCTTTCCTTGTCGGGTGCCGACAGGATGCCGCCTGTCGTCTGTCCTGGCCGGTAGGGCGTATTGTCGAAACGGGCCGTGTAGCCGCCCGCTTCCTGATGAATGAGAACGCCGGCGAGATGATCCCAGGGCATCAGCTTTTCGTGGCCGATGAAGTGCAGCTTGCCAGTCGAGGCAAGCCAATATTCATGAGCCGAGCAATTGATTGAAAGCGCCATCTTGATCTTGGCCATATTGGCGGCGATCACCGGGCGGCGATCCTCATGGCTGTGACCCCAGGAAAATATGCCGACCATTTCAGACAATGGCAGGGGATCGGCAACCTTGAGCCTTGCCTGTGAGCCGTCCTTGCGGTGGAGATAAGCGCCCTCGCCTTTGAGAGCAAGGATGGTATCACCCATGACAGGATCGTGGATGATGCCTGCGACCGTCTCACCCTTGACGGTGACGGCGAGCAGCGTGCCGAAAGCTGGAAAACCGGAAGCATAGTTGAAAGTGCCGTCGATTGGATCGATCACGAAGGCAAATGGTGCATCGGCAAGGGCAGGAATAACGGATTGATCCGCGTCATAGGCCTCTTCGCCGACAATATGGGCCTTCGGAAACCGTTGCAGAAGAGCGGCGGTTATCGCCTTTTCCGTCAGAATATCCGCCTCGGTGACGAGATCGACCGCAGAGGTCTTTTCGGAAATCGCGCCTGCGTCGAGATTGCGGAAGCGGGGCATGATTTCCTGGCGGCCGGCAGCGGCAACGGTGGAAATCAGAAAGTCGATATCTTTATCGGAAAGGGTCATCGCTAAGGGCACTTCTTCATAAGGGAGGGCTGGCCTCCGTACGCTCTTCAGGTGACGCCCCGGTGACACAAAGCGCCGAGAAATCAAAAAGCTTCGGGTCGAGCAGATGCGATGGATTGACATGGGCAAGCGCCCGCAGCATCACGTCCTTGCGGCCCGGCATACGCCTTTCGATGTCAGCCAGCATCTCCTTCATGGCATTGCGCTGAAGCCCGTCCTGCGAGCCGCAGAGGTCACAGGGAATGATCGGGAATTCCATCGCCGCCGCGAATTTCGCCATATCCTCTTCGGCGCAATAGGCAAGCGGGCGCAGCACCATCAGGTCGCCCTCGTCGTTCATCAGCTTTGCCGGCATGCCAGCCAGACGGCCGCCATGGAAGAAGTTCATGAAGAAGGTCTCGAGAATATCCTCSCGGTGATGGCCGAGCACGAGCGCGTCGCAGCCCTCTTCCCGCGCAATACGGTAGAGATTGCCGCGCCGCAGCCGCGAACAGAGCGAACAATAGGTGCCACCCGCCGGCACCTTTTCCTTCACAACGGAATAAGTGTCGCGATATTCGATGCGATGTGCGACGCCGATYTTCGCCAGATATTCCGGCAGGACGTGCTTTGGGAAATTCGGCTGGCCCTGATCCAGATTGCAGGCAATGAGTTCCACGGGCAAAAGGCCGCGCCACTTCARRTCAAGCAGCAGYGCCAGAAGACCGTAGCTGTCCTTGCCGCCGGAAAGGCCTACCAGCCAGCGCTTTTGGCCGTTCAGCATGCCAAAATCACCGAAGGCCTGACGTACATTGCGCAACAGCCGCTTGCGCAGCTTGTTGAAGGAGACGGAACGGGGCGCCGCGTCGAACAGCGGATGCGAAGCGCCATTTTCTCCGGCCAGGTCCTGATCGGCCTCGACCTCATCTGCGATGCTGGTGACAATGTTCATGATTAGCCCGCTCTGGCGTTCAGCCATTTTCAATGCAGGAAATGCCCGCATCCGCCCGCAATATCAAGCCCCGAATACCGACCAGCCGGTTTTCGTCGCCAGCATTTCCAGYGCATGCGACCCAAGCGCCGAATTGCCGACCTTGTTCAGACCCGGCGACCAGACCGCAATCGACGCCTTGCCTGGCGCCACTGCCATGATGCCGCCGCCCACGCCGCTCTTGC
Organism: Agrobacterium sp. MCAB5; assembly: GCF_052114365.1. Classification (NCBI taxonomy): domain Bacteria; kingdom Pseudomonadati; phylum Pseudomonadota; class Alphaproteobacteria; order Hyphomicrobiales; family Rhizobiaceae; genus Agrobacterium; species Agrobacterium sp. MCAB5. The sequence goes on along the minus strand of NZ_JBFREP010000004.1, from coordinate 66,891 downwards.
CCGGCAGGCCGACATGATAGGCGAAATCGCCCGATCCGTCATAATGGCCGCAGGTCAGCATCAGCGCATTGATGCGCCGCGCGCGTCGGTCTGACACAACCGTATGACCACTCAGCGGATTGCGGCCGCGATTGGCAAGGAAAAGACCGGCCCGTGAAAGCTGCGCGCAGGTCATGGACAGCGCGCACTGATGAAAATAGACGCCCAGCGTATATTCAACGGGGTGATGCAGATTGCCGAAGGACCGCATGAAATTGGCAAGTGCGAAATTGCGGAAACCCGTCGCCTGCTCGGATTTCGCCACGGTGTCATCAATGCTGATCGTGTCATCGTCAGCGAGATAACGGACGAAACGCAGAAGCTCGCCAATCGCCTCGCGCGGCTGGTGGCCGGAAAGAACGATATCCGTCACCACGATGGCACCGGCATTGACGAAGGGATTGCGCGGAATGCCGTGCTCATGCTCCAGCTGGACGATGGAGTTGAAGGACGACCCCGACGGCTCACGCCCCACCCGGTTCCATACCGTCTCGCCCGCCTTGCCGAGCGCCAGCGTCAGCATGAAGACCTTGGAGATGCTCTGGATCGAAAACGGCGTGAGCGCATTGCCGGCCGTATAGGTGGTTCCGTCGACAGTGGTGATGGCGATACCGAACTGGTTCGGATCGACCTTGGCGAGTTCCGGAATGTAATCCGCAACTTTGCCCTCGCCCAGGCGCGGCACCATGCTGTCGTAAATGGAATCGACGATCGCCTGAATGTCCTGCATGCAAAGCCTTCCCCAGCAAACAAAAAAGCCGCCCCGAGGGGCGGCTTTCTCAATACTGAAACGCGCCGATTAACGCGAGTAGAATTCGACGACCAGATGCGGTTCCATGACGACCGGGTACGGAACGTCAGACAGAGCCGGGATGCGAGCATAGGTCGCAACCATCTTGTTGTGATCGACTTCGATGTAATCAGGAACGTCGCGTTCTGCGAGCTGAACAGCTTCGAGAACGGTCACCAGCTGCTTGGACTTCTGGCGAACTTCGATAACGTCGCCCGGCTTGCAACGGTAAGAACCGATGTTGACGCGAACGCCGTTAACCGTGACGTGGCCATGGTTGATGAACTGACGCGATGCGAAAACGGTCGGAACGAACTTGGCGCGGTAGACGATGGCGTCCAGACGCGACTCGAGCAGGCCGATCAGGTTCTCGGAGGTATCGCCCTTGCGACGGTTTGCTTCGTCGTAGGTGGCGCGGAACTGCTTTTCGCGCAGTTCACCGTAGTAGCCCTTGAGCTTCTGCTTGGCGCGCAGCTGCGTGCCGAAGTCGCTCATCTTGCCCTTGCGGCGCTGACCGTGCTGGCCCGGGCCGTATTCGCGGCGGTTTACCGGGGACTTCGGACGGCCCCAGATGTTTTCGCCCATACGGCGGTCAATTTTATACTTAGCCGATTCGCGCTTGCTCATCGTATTTCCTTCTCAATAGGTTATGCCGGTTTGTTGCCAAACCGGTTTGAGGAAACACGCCCTCCTCTGAAGCCCGTTTCAGGACCTCTGACAGGTTTCTCACATGCGAATGGAGAGACCACGGGACATGTCGGTGATGTTGACCGCCGAACGTCAGCTTATAAACTGCAAGGCAGTCAACGAAACACACCGGACATGACTGCCCGGCGTTGGAGCGGCTTCTAAACACGTTTTACAAATTTGTCAAACAAAGCCCGCCGCTTTTTTCTCGAACCACCCCTTGAAAAGCTGGAAGGCCCACCCACTTCTAAGCCGTAATCAGGACTCGGGCCCCTCTGGCGTGTTACCGGACAACACGCGATGTCGAGTCTCTTGAAGGTTGGGGCCCACGTTTATTCCTGATACGCGTCCCCATCCGCAAAGCCAACCTCGTCCGGCTAAAGGTTGACTGATGGAGTTCCTCCTCAACGATTTTCTCGGTACCCCCACATGGATGTGGGCGGTCTTCATTTCTCTCGTCCTTGGCCTCTTGGCGCTCGATCTCGGCGTGCTGCACAAGAATTCCAAGGAAATCGGCATCCGTGAAAGCTTGCTGATGTCCGGCTTTTATATCGCCATCGGCTTGGCCTTCGGCGGATGGATCTGGTACCAGTCCGGTGAACAGTCAGCGATGGAATATGTCACCGGCTTCGTGGTCGAAAAAAGCCTCGCCATGGACAATATCTTCATCATCGCGATGATCTTCTCCTATTTCGCCATTCCCCGCCAATATCAGCACCGCGTGCTGCTATGGGGCATCCTCGGCGTGATCGTTCTGCGCGGCATCATGATTGCCGGCGGCGCCGCCATTGTCGAAAACTTCCACTGGGTGCTTTATCTCTTTGCGGCCTTCCTCGTCTTCACGGGCCTCAAGATGCTGTTTTCATCCGACCATGACGAGAACGACATCGGCAATAACCGCATCCTGAAATTCCTGCGCAGCCGCCTTCCGGTAACGGAGAAGCTGCATGGCGAGAAATTCTTCGTCAAGGAGACCGATGCTGCCACAGGCAAGCTGAAGACCTTTGTGACGCCGCTGTTTCTGGCCCTCATCATGGTCGAAATCGCCGACCTCATCTTCGCGGTCGATTCGATCCCGGCGATCTTCGCGATCACCACCGATCCGTTTATCGTCTATACCTCTAACATCTTCGCGATCCTCGGCCTGCGCGCCCTCTATTTCGCACTTGCCGCCCTGATCCACCGCTTCGCCTATCTGAAATATGCGCTGGCCGCAGTTCTGGTCTTCGTCGGCTCGAAGATTTTCGTCGCGGATATGCTGGGCATCGCCAAGATCCCGCCCGCCGTCTCGCTCGGCGTCACCGTCGCCATCCTCGCAACCGGCATCATCGGTTCGCTGATTGCAACGCGCAAGGAAACAAAGGCTATCGAGTAATGATGAGCAAGGAGGAGGCGATTACGCCTCCTCTTTCTTTTTTGATGATGAAATATATAATCTGTATTATTGTTAGCTAGACCGAAATCTATTTTCTCAATATTAAAACAAATGTCCAATTCATCGCAAAAATGACTTTTGAAACCGTTGATCAGGCAATCTCAGAAAAGAAACTTTGGCGAGCGAAGGAAATCCTTCAGGGCAGGCTCAGCCATCCCGACGTCGATCTGGCACTCCTTCAAAAATACGGTGAAGTGCTGCTTGAGATGAACGATCTCATTGAAGCGGGACGGATGTTGTTCTGCTCAGGTGCACGCGACGAGCGTTTCAGGGAAGCGATCACTATATTCCTGTCGAGAAGCAACAGGCGTGAACCGCAACGCTTTCTGGCGCAATTGCCTTCTTCCATTAGACGACAACGGCATCTTGCTGAATTTATCGCTTCGCCGGAATTCGAACGTGACGGATGGACAGCGACCCAGCTCTCCCGGCTCGCCCCCTTGCAAACACATGTCAGCACCCGCCCCTATCAACGGCCGCATCGATTGACCTCGGCACTGTTTATAGCCGTTATTGTTTGCGTACTGGCTCTGAGCCTCAGTGGTCTCTACACGACGATCAGTTTTGCGGTGCGGACTTTGACTGAATAGCGATTACTCCGCCGCCAGCCTCGCATCATCCTCAGCCGCATCCGCATCRCCGGGTGCGGTCTTCGCGTCGAGATCGGGGAACGCCACGATGCGCTTGCCGGAGAAATCGGCGTGTACCACCACAAGCTCCTTCTCCTCGAAATAACCGAGAAGACGGCGCGCACGGCGGGCGGAATGGGTACCGTAAGCGCGGGCAATACGGGCGTCGGATGGGCAAGGCTCCTCATTGAGCGCCGCCTTGACCAACAGCAGGAAAACCCCCTGCAGATCGTCGGAGACCGACAWCGACAATTCCAGCGCCTTCTCCCAGCCTTCGCTGGCCGCCATTGCCGCATCCACGCCGGAGCGGGCAATCGCCACCTGCCGGCGGAAATCCGCCAGCGTCATCGGCGTGCCGGGAATACGGCGCATGCGCGCGCGCACCAGAAAATCCTGGTACAGCACGGCGTCCGTGCGATAGGCCGATTGCGGATCGTCGAGAATTTCGACCAGCACTGCCGCGATCTTCTCTTCGCGCTCCTCCGGTGTCAGCTCCGGCTGACCTGCACGCGCCGACTGCTCCGGTGAAGGACCGGCGGCGGCGGGGGTGGAGCGGGAGAGTTCAGCGAGAATATCGGTTGTAGGGCGCGGCGCTGGCGGCGTGCGGCGCGTGGCGGGTCGCGTGAACTCTTCCGGGTCCGGCGTGAAGATCAGATCCTCCACATCCTGCGGTGCATCCGGCAGCGGCATGAGCTTCGGCGAGGAAGACCGCGCCGAGGTTTCCACCGCACCGATGACGATGGGCAACGGGCGGCGCGACAGCGCCGGTCCAAGCGCCACGAAATTGCCGCGCTGCAGATCGCGGAACATTTCCGCCTGCCGCCGGTCCATGCCGAGCAGATCGGCAGCGCGCGCCATATCGATATCGAGAAAAGTGCGGCCCATCAAAAAGTTCGAGGCTTCCGCCGCTACGTTCTTGGCAAGCTTGGCAAGGCGCTGCGTGGCGATAACGCCCGCAAGCCCGCGTTTACGCCCACGGCACATCAGATTGGTCATGGCGCCCAGCGACGCCTTGCGCGCATCCTCGGTCACCTCGCCGCCGACGGAGGGCGCAAACATCTGCGCCTCATCCACAACGACAAGCACGGGATACCAGAATTCGCGATCCGCATCGAACAGGCCRTTGAGGAAAGCGGCAGCGGCCCGCATCTGCTGTTCGATATCAAGACCTTCAAGCGTCAGCACGCAGGAAACGCGGTGCTGGCGGATGCGGTTGGCAATGCCCGCAAGCTCGGCTTCCGTGCGCTCTCCATCCACCACCACATGGCCGAACTTGTCGGACAGCGTGACGAAATCACCCTCGGGATCGATAATGACCTGCTGCACCCATTGCGCCGATTGCTCCAGGAGCCGGCGCAGGAGGTGTGACTTGCCGGACCCGGAATTGCCCTGCACCAGCAAACGCGTTGCAAGCAATTCCTCAATATCGAGCTTGGCCTGCTGCCCGCCCGATAGGGTTCCCATGTCGATGCCGACCTGCAATGTTCCGTTCCTCGTGCTGCATGTCATCCGGCCGATTCCCGTAACGGCGGCCGAACATGCTCTTTACCAAAAAATCACCGATTGCGTCTGCCCCGTGCCGATAATGCACAGGCAATTGCGCCACATCTATGCGGCCCCGGACGAGACGCGCGAAAATGATAGCCGCCTGCCGAACACATTCAGCATCAGCCCGATGATGACCAATGCGGCACCGACCACTTCGAAGACGGTAATATGCTCCGCAAAAGCGAGATAGGCGCTGACGAAACCGACAATCGGCACCAGCAGCGAAAACGGCGCCACCGTTCCGGCCGGGTAACGCAGAAGCAGGTAACTCCAGATACCCGCGCCGACGATGGTCGCACCATAGGCCATGTAGATCACCACGAGAGCCATCGTAGGCGTCGCATTGTGCAGCCCTTCCGCAATCGCATCAGGTCCCTCCACCACCAGCGAAAGCAGGACCAACGGCAGAACGGGAACAAGGCTCGTCCATGCGACAAAGGAGACCGCATTCACCTGGCCGATGCGGCGATTGACGATGTTGCCGCAGGCCCAGGCAATRGCCGAGCCGACGCCCATCAGCAGCGGTATCAACGCTGCAGCCGTCATGCGCTCCACGCCGATGACCGCSAGCCCGCCAAAGGCAACGATTGCGCCGACGATCTGTGACGGCAACGGCCGCTCGCCGAGAAACACCACGGCCAGCGCCAGCGTGAAGAAGGCCTGCGACTGCATGACGAGCGAAGCAAGCCCAGCCGGCAGGCCGAGCTTGATGGCCGGGTAAAGCAGGCCGAATTGCACGAAACCCATCGCCATGCCGTAAACGATCATATGCCGCCACGGCACATTGGGTTTGGGCAAGAAGAACACCAACGGCACGGCTGCAAACAGATAGCGCACCCCCGTCAGAAACAGAGGCGGCATGTCGGCGACGCCGATCTTGATGGCAACGAAGTTGAAGCCCCACAAAAACACGGTGATCAGGGCAAGAAGAATATGCGGCAACGCCATTTTGTTATGTCCGAATTTCAGGCGATCGACGGGCGCTTTACGCCGAAACCGCCCTCTTCCAGCCAAATGTAATGAGACCGGCGCCGATCAGGAGACCGCCGCCCGTGCGGTTGACGATGCGCTGAACCYTGGGTTTGCGGATCGTATTGCGKGCGGCACTTGCCAGAAGTCCATAAAGGGCCGCATTGCAGCTGGCAAGCACAAGGAATGTCGCTTCGAAAATCAGCACCTGCGGCCAGAAAGGCAGMGTCGGCACCAAAAACTGCGGCAGGAAGGCGACGAAGAAGACAATGCTCTTGGGGTTCAGCGCCGTGACGACATAGGCATGCAGGAAGATTTTGAGCGGCCGCTCACGGCCGGTCACGCCTGCGGCTTCACCACCTTCAACGCCAACCGGCGAACGCCACAGCTTGATGCCGAGATAGATGAGGTAAGCCGCGCCGATCCATTTCAGACCGGTAAAAAGGGCCGCCGATGTSGCAAGCAGCGCGCCGAGCCCCAGCATGGAGGCCGTCATCGCAGTGAAATCACCAAGCGCCACACCCGTCACCGTCGCGGTGCTCGCCTTRCGGCCATGCCCCAGAGCATAAGAAATCACCAGCAGGATCGTCGGCCCCGGAATGGCAAGCATGATGGCGGATGCGGCCACGAAGGCCAGCCAGTTCTCCAGTGGCATGATGCAATCTCCCCCGTTCGGTCTTTGGAGCAAGCCACCAAAAGCGCCCGGTATCAAGCCAAATTTTCGGAGACTATGCCGCTTTGTCATCCGCGGACGAACAGGCTGCTGCCGCCGCTTCATCGCCTGAGCAAGATCGTAATTTGACGGCATGGCAAGCCATGCCGCGCCGCGCTGCCCCCTGCCCGCTCCAGCCGCAGGGCAAGATCAGGGGTATCGCCCGCCCGGACGTTCCCGAGAATAGTGCAACGCGCTATATGCCAGGCCTTTCCGCAGCTTCCGTTACGGAAAACTGAAGTGCGGCAATGAACTCCTCACAGACGCGCCGTGGGTGGACGACGGGTCRAGTCCSGCATGAYGGAGGCGCGCATTTCGAACATCATTAGAAGTGTGAAACGGACRACGGAGCCTCCCCGGCATTTTCTCGCCGGAGAGACTGTCGCCATCAAAACCGCGGCGCCCAGTAAGGAGGSGCCCACTCCCGCCGCATTTTGCGGTCGGACGGCTCCAGGCCGATATCRTCCAGAAGACGCTCCGGCAGATCGGAAAGATCGGTCGGCGGCGGGCGCGGCACCATTGCCGCKACGAGAACCGCTTTCAGGGTTTTCCAGACGCCGAATGTGACGAACAGGCGGTCGACCGCATCCGGCAGCGCATATGCTACCAATGGTTGATTTTTCTGCATGGGRAATCCGTCCCGGCGCGGCGAAGCAGCCAGGTCCTTTATCGATGATAAAACGACATGCAGGAACGGCGGGCGCAACACGCGGTAGCGCGGACGCACAATTCAGCTGTCAGACGAAGTGAAGATGCCAAACGGCGGGGAAATCAGGCAGGAAGCCTTATCGGAGGTCGATGCCTCGGGACATGTAACCGCCAATGACCATGCCGGAAAAGCCAGACATGCCGGTAAGGCGCATATTCATATAGTCAGTCATTCCACGCCTCCTTTTTATAGCGGTTACAGACAAGATGCATCTTACACGAGATGCCGGACGCGACAAGAGGTCGCAATCTCGAATTGCAAAAGTCMGGCAGAATAGATGCAAAAATGCAACAAGCTGTTCAGCTCAGCGAGACGCTGAGGCCAAAACCCTGCATCAGCCGCCGTGTGGCGAAATCCGGCTTGCCGGAAGTGAAGACGGCGAAATCGAAACCATCTGGATGCTCCGCATCCTGCGGCAGCGGCACCAGGTGGCGCGCGCGACGGGCAATCGCTTCCGCCGGATCGAGCCAGTCCACCGGCCATGGCGCCAGCCGGCGAAACACATTGGCCATGAAGGGATAATGAGTGCAGGCGAGAACAACGATATCGGTGCGCTTGCCGTCGTTATCGATGAAGCAGGGCTCGATTTCCGCCAGCACGGCTTCATCGGAGATCGGTTCGCCCCTGATCCAGCTTTCGGCCATACGCGCCAGATTTTCCGATCCCACGAGGCGAACATGGCATTGCGTGGCGAATGACTGGATGAGATCGCGCGTATAGGCGCGCTTGACGGTGCCGGGGGTTGCCAGCACGGAAACGAGACCGGAGCGGGTGCGTTCGGCCGCAGGCTTGATAGCTGGAACGGTGCCGACGAAAGTCATATCAGGAAAGCGCGCCCGAAGATCGGCGCCTGCCAGTGTGAAGGCGGTGTTGCAGGCAATGATGCAGACTTCAGGGCTATAGTCTTCAAGCAGCTTTTCGAAGAGCGAAAGAATGCGCGCTTTCAGCGCCTCCTCTTCCCAGCCGCCATAGGGGAAACCGGCGTCGTCGGCCACATAGATGAAGCCGCGCTCGGGCATCAGCACGCGCGCCTCGCGCAGTACCGTGAGCCCGCCAATGCCGGAATCGAATACCAGCACCGGTTTGAGAACATCGGCCAGAGCCTCAGTCGTCTTCAGCATTCTCCCCAGCCCTCTCCGACAATGGTCCCTCCGCCGTTCCGGCCCGGCCTGCCTGCTTAGGCCACTGCCGGGGAAAACGATCGAGTGACCTGATCACGCCACGGAAAACACTGATTTCCTGCTCGGAAAAGCCGCGTCTCGACAGCACCGCACGCAGATTGTCCACCATTTTCGGCTTTTTTTCGGGCGGATGAAAATATCCGCGCGCATCGAGCGCCTCCTCGATGTGTTCGAACAGGCCGAAGACCTGTTCCTTGGTCGAGGGCCGCTGCTCGATAGGCTGGAAAAGCGTCTCGTCCAGATCGTCCATGCCGGATTTCATCCACTCATAGGACATCAAAAGAACGGCCTGCGCGATGTTGAGCGAGGCGAAGGCGGGGTTGACCGGAAATGTCACGATCTCATCGGCCAGCGCCACTTCTTCATTGGTAAGGCCCCAGCGCTCACGCCCGAACAGGATGCCGGTTCTTTCACCCGCCTTGAACTTCGCGCGCAGCGTGCCGGCTGCGGTGACGGGGGCACGAACCGGTTTGAAACCGTAACGCTCCCGCGCGGTCGTGGCATAGACGAAATTGAGATCCTTGATCGCCTCTTCCAGCGTCTCGAACACCTTCGTCCCGTCGATGACATGATCGGCCTTGGAAGCGGCGGCGCGCGCCTTCTCGTTCGGCCAGCCGTCACGCGGCTTGACGAGGCGAAGTTCGGCAAGACCGAAATTGGCCATTGCCCGTGCCACCATGCCGATATTTTCGCCGAGCTGCGGTTCGACCAGAATGATCGCCGGGCCTTCCGCCACAAGTTCAAGCTCGCTGTTTGTGCCTGCCATCGTCGTTTTCCAGTTTCTGAAGCGCCGCATCGATTTTCAGGCCGATGCGTTTTATGGTTTTCGCGCATTTCCAGACTGAAAACCGGTCGCCGCTTTTCCTGAAAATGCTCTAAAGCGCGCTTCACTGGCACAGATCGGCGCCAAAATCAAAGCCGGGGCAGGCAGAACGCCCTGTTATTCGCCCTTGATGATCGCCGCCATCTCTGCGCGCAGCGAATCCCTGCCCTCGTCTCCAACCCGGTGAATGTCGCTGATGACAGGCTGGCCGTTTTCCTCGATGACATCGAAATGCACCTCATCGACCGTTGCCTTCATCTCTGCCTCATCCATGCAGGCCCAGAGCTTGAACTTCGCCGTCACGTCAGTCACGCCGTCCTTCACCTCACCGGGCGTTACCGAAACATCCACCAGCGGACAGCCATCCTGCGAGTTGGTCACCACATCGTAGCCGAAGGGATCGCCGGTCTCGCCGCTTTCCGCCTCGTAAGCCGGCTTCTTGGAAGCTTCGCGGTATTGGGCAACGAAGTCCTTGCTGAACAGGCTGGTCAGCATGTCCTCGTCGAAGATGTATTTCCAGTTTTCCGCATCGCCGGACCAGTTCTTGACGGTAATGTCCATCACCTTCTGGACGGGATCGGCAGGGCCGGCCGCAAGGGCGCTGTGGGAAAAGAGGACGGCGGCAGTCAGAAGCAGAATATTCCGCATGATGTGATCCCGGAGGTAGGCCCGACGCGCGGGCGAAGCGATTCGCCTGACTGTATTCCGGCAATATGGTTTGGCAATGCGCAAAGCGTTATTGCACCGCGCCAAAAAAGCGCCCCCCATGGCTTTGCCTCAGGCGCGCGCGATGCTATAGCCGCACCGGATATTTTTCCGAATACCGGCGTCACCAGGCGCCACAGCTTCGAAGGTGAGGAATTCATGGCAAAGATCAAGGTAGCCAATCCAGTCGTCGATCTCGACGGCGACGAAATGACCCGTATCATCTGGCAGCTCATCAAGGACAAGCTGATCCTGCCATACCTCGATCTCGACATCGAATATTATGACCTCTCGGTCGAAAACCGCGATGCTACCAACGACCAGGTAACCGTCGATGCGGCACAYGCCATCAAGAAGCACGGCGTCGGCATCAAGTGCGCGACGATCACGCCGGACGAGCAGCGCGTCGAGGAATTCGGCCTGAAGCAGATGTGGAAGAGCCCGAACGGCACGATCCGCAACATTCTGGGCGGCGTCATCTTCCGCGAGCCGATCATCTGCAAGAACGTTCCCCGCCTCGTTCCTGGCTGGACGAAGCCGATCGTCGTCGGCCGCCACGCCTTCGGCGACCAGTACAAGGCAACCGATTTCAAGTTCCCCGGCAAGGGCAAGYTGACGATCAAGTTCGTCGGTGAAGACGGTCAGGTCATTGAAAAGGACGTCTTCGACGCGCCGAGCGCAGGCGTTGCGCTGGCAATGTACAACCTTGACGAATCCATCCGCGAATTCGCCCGCGCATCCATGATGTACGGCCTGATGCGCAAGTGGCCGGTTTACCTGTCCACCAAGAACACCATCCTGAAGGCCTATGACGGCCGCTTCAAGGACATCTTCGAAGAAGTCTACCAGACCGAGTTCAAGGCGAAGTTCGATGAAATCGGCATCATCTATGAGCACCGCCTGATCGACGACATGGTCGCCTCCGCTCTGAAGTGGTCCGGCGGTTACGTCTGGGCCTGCAAGAACTACGATGGCGACGTGCAGTCTGATACGGTTGCCCAGGGCTTCGGTTCGCTCGGCCTGATGACCTCCGTTCTCCTGTCGCCGGACGGCCGCACGGTTGAAGCTGAAGCGGCACACGGCACGGTCACGCGCCACTACCGCCAGCATCAGAAGGGTCAGGAAACTTCGACCAACTCGATCGCTTCGATCTTCGCCTGGACCCGTGGTCTCGCCCACCGCGCCAAGCTGGACGACAATGCAGAACTCGCAAAGTTCGCAGCAACGCTCGAAACCGTCTGCGTCGACACCGTCGAAAGCGGCTTCATGACCAAGGACCTCGCGCTCCTCATCGGTCCGGACCAGCCCTGGCTCTCCACCACCGCCTTCCTCGACAAGATCGATGAAAACCTCAAGACGGCGATGGCGGCTTAAAAGAACAGCGCACTGCCCGTTTGAAATATCGACAAAAGGAAACCCGGCCGCAACGCCGGGTTTCTTTTTTTGTTCACAGTATCTTGCTTAGATGTTGCACTAGGCGCAGACTTCGATTCCACAGCGTGCCGCAGTCAGAAAAATAAAAATATATAGCTGAAACAGCATAAAACGACACATAACTTGTCCGGCACAGTCAAAAATTCATGTGGTTACCAGCGCGATCCTTCGGGAAAACCGATAATGCTGTGGACTATAAAAACGCACCGTGTCAGCGCGAACTGCGCGCGGGTTTTCAATGATGCTTTTGCAATTTTGCTTGGGGAGGCAAAGCAATGAGTGAATTGATCTTCTACACCAATCCCATGTCGCGCGGACGCATTGCGCGATGGATGCTCGAGGAAGTGGGCGTTCCCTACAAGACAGAGATACTGGGCTTCTCGACGTCGATGAAATCGCCGGCCTATCGGCTGATCAACCCGATGGCCAAGGTGCCCGCCATCAAACACGGCGACACCATTGTCACCGAAGCGGCAGCGATCTGCGCCTATCTGGCGGATGCCTTTCCGGGCGCCAACCTTGCGCCGACGCCCAAAGCGCGCGGACTTTATTACCGCTGGATGTTTTTTGCTGCCGGTCCGTTGGAAATGACAACCAGCATGAAGGCGATGGGGTTCGAGGTGCCGCAGGAAAAGCTGCGTATGGCTGGCTGCGGCAGCTATGCGGATGCGATCAACACGCTCGAACGTGCCGTCAGCGAAAACCGCTTCATCGCCGGCGATCACTTCACTGCGGCGGATGTCTATGTAGGTGCCCATGTCGGCTGGGGCCTGCAGTTCGGCACAATAGAAAAACGTCCGGCCTTCACGGACTATATKGCGCATCTGACCGACCGCCCCGCCTTCAAGCGGGCCACMCAGCTTGACGAAGCGGCAGCGAAGGATATGCAGGCGGCGGGTTGAGGAAACTGACAGGCATTTCGCCTGACAGCGGAGCACCAGCGCTCGCAAGGGTCACAAAACGGATTTTGGAAGCGGGCTTATTCGTTGGACTGGGCGAGTGGTTCGCCTATCTCGATTGCATGCCCGTCCGGATCATAAAAACGGAACACTCTCTGTCCCCATGCCTGCCGCTCAACGGGATGGATCAACTCCACATGCGGCGCAATATTCCGAAATGCCGCATCGACATCCTCRTGTTCGAAATAGAGCAGCAGATTCCGTCTGCCGTAAGGTTTGTCCGTGTCCGGCGATGTYCGCCAGACGGTCTGTTCGAGCGAACGCCCCTCATGGATTGCAAAGCCGCTTTCAAAGAGGACGAAATTTCCGAAATCGTCCAAAACCTTCAGGCCGAGCCTTTCACGATAAAACTCCYTGGAGCGGTTGATATCGCACACGAAAGGGATGGGATTTACWAAGCGCATCACGTTCCTTTCGGAWTTCAACATCCAGAATCAAAAAGGCGGGGTAGAACCCCGCCTTTTTTCAATTCATCCAGATCAGGCCGCSAGSGCYGCYGCCACCGCGTYGATGGCGTCCTGTGCCTTGGCGCCATCGGGGCCGCCGGCCTGCGCCATATCCGGGCGTCCACCGCCGCCCTTGCCGCCGAGGGCCGCAGAGGCCGTGCGGACGATATCGACGGCGCTGAAACGGCCAGTCAGATCCTCGGTCACGGCAGCAACAGCACTTGCCTTGCCGTCTTCGGACACGGCGATCAGCAGCACGACGCCGGAGCCGATGTTGGCCTTGGCTTCATCTGCAAGACCCTTGAGGTCCTTGGCATCGATGCCGGACAGGGATTTTGCGAGGAAATTGACGCCCGCAACCTGCTGTACGTCGTTTGCGCCGGCATCCGACGAGCCGCCGCCCATTGCGAGTTTCTTGCGGGCATCCGCAAGCTCGCGCTCCAGCTTCTTGCGCTCGTCGAGAAGTCCCTCGACACGCGACAGCACATCGCCCGGCTGAACCTTCAGCGACGASGCCAGTGCCTTTACGCGCTCATCCTGCTCGGAGAGATARGCAAGCGCGCCYTGACCCGTTACGGCCTCAAGACGGCGCACGCCCGCACCGACGGCACTTTCGCCGAGAATGCGGATAAGGCCGATCTGGCCGGTTGCGGCAACATGGGTGCCGCCGCAAAGCTCGACCGAGTACGGACGGTTGGCCTTCGCACCCTGAACACCGGTGCCCATGGACACAACGCGGACTTCATCGCCGTATTTTTCGCCAAACAGTGCCATAGCACCCTCGGCGATGGCGTCGTCAACGCTCATCAGACGCGTCACGACAGGCGAGTTCTGCAAGACGATCTCGTTTGCCATTTCCTCGACGACCTTCAGCTCCTCGGCCGACATCGGCTTCGGATGCGAAACGTCGAAGCGCAGACGCTCGGGTGCGACGAGCGAACCCTTCTGAGCAACGTGCGTGCCAAGCACCTCGCGCAGCGCCTCATGCAGCAGGTGGGTGGCGGAGTGGTTGGCGCGCAGACGCGAGCGGCGGTCGTGATCGACCGTCAGCTGCACGGCGTCATCGAGCTTCAATCCACCCTTGGACACCGTACCGGAATGCACGAAAAGGCCCTCGCCCTTTTTCTGGGTTTCTGAAACGGTAAAGGTGCCGTTATCGCCAGAGATTACGCCGGTATCGCCCATCTGACCGCCGGACTCGCCATAAAATGGCGTCTGGTTGACGACGATCTGAACCGTCTCGCCCTCGGCAGCACTATCCACCGACTTGCCGTCCTTGACGATCGCCTGAATAACGCCTTCGGCGGTTTCAGTGTCGTAACCAAGGAATTCGGTCGCGCCGAGCTTTTCCTTCAGTTCGAACCACACCGTTTCGGTCGCCTTATCGCCGGAACCAGCCCAGTGCGAGCGTGCTTCCGCCTTCTGGCGCTGCATGGCATCGGTGAAGCCGGAAATATCGACGCCGATCTCACGGGCGCGCAGCGCATCCTGCGTCAGATCGAGCGGGAAGCCATAGGTATCGTAAAGCTTGAAAGCGGTTTCGCCGTCCAGCATGTCGCCCTTGTGCAGCGTCGAAGTCGCGTCGGACAGCAGCGACAGTCCGCGTTCCAGCGTCTTGCGGAAACGGGTTTCCTCAAGCTTCAGCGTCTCGGAGATCAGCGCCTCGGCGCGAACCAGTTCCGGATAGGCGCGGCCCATCTGCTGTATCAGCGCCGGCAGCAGCTTGTAGATCAGCGGCTCGCGCGAACCGAGAAGCTCGGCATGGCGCATGGCGCGGCGCATGATGCGGCGCAGAACGTAACCACGGCCCTCATTCGACGGCAGAACGCCATCGGCGATCAGGAAAGCGGAGGAGCGCAGATGGTCGGCAATGACGCGGTGGCTGGCGCGCTTCTCGCCCTCTGCCGGAACGCCGGTCGCTTCGACGGAGGCCGAAATCAGCGCCCGGAACAGATCGGTGTCGTAATTGTCGTGTTTGCCCTGCAACAACGCCGAAATGCGCTCGAGACCCATGCCGGTGTCGATAGAAGGGCGCGGCAGATCGATGCGCTCTTCCTTCGTCAGCTGCTCATATTGCATGAAGACGAGGTTCCAKATCTCGATGAAACGGTCGCCATCCTCTTCCGGCGAGCCGGGCGGTCCGCCCCAGATATGATCGCCGTGGTCATAGAAGATTTCCGAGCAGGGACCGCACGGACCGGTATCGCCCATGGCCCAGAAATTATCGCTGGTCGGAATACGGATGATGCGATCGTCGGAGAAACCGGCGATCTTCTTCCAGAGATTAAAAGCCTCGTCGTCGGTGTGATAGACCGTGACCAGCAGACGGTTGCGATCGATSCCGAATTCCTTGGTGATCAGGTTCCAGGCATGGGTAATCGCCTCTTCCTTGAAGTAATCGCCAAAGGAGAAATTGCCGAGCATTTCGAAGAACGTATGGTGACGGGCCGTATAACCGACATTGTCGAGGTCGTTATGCTTGCCACCGGCGCGCACGCATTTCTGCGCCGAGGCAGCGGTGGAATAAGGACGGCTTTCGAGACCGGTGAAGACATTCTTGAACTGCACCATGCCGGCATTGGTGAACATCAGCGTCGGATCGTTGCGCGGCACCAGCGGGCTGGAGGGCACAATCTCGTGTCCGTTCTTCTTGAAGTAGTCGAGAAAGGTCGACCGAATTTCATTCACACCGCTCATGCCCACACACCGCTCACAGCTGGAGTCCATCACCGCCATCCCGAATGATGGCTATCTTGCAAAATCAAAGGCTTTTATCGTCCGCATCCTGCCCTGTCCAGCCATGGAGGCGCACCAAGGCGTCTAGGCAAAGAAAAAGGGCCACGCGAGGAAAATCGCACGACCCTTTTTATCCATACCGGCTCATGCCGGCAAAGCCACCGGACGCGAACGCCCGGACCTTCGAATGCATCAGCCCTCGTCGGGACCGTCGTCGCTTTCGCCGGCTTCCGGGCCGCCATTCTGCAGGAACCGATCGGCGATCAGACCGGCGTTCTGGCGCAGCGCCAGTTCGATCTCGCTTGCCATTTCCGGATTGTCGCGCAGGAAGGTCTTGGCATTTTCACGCCCCTGTCCCAGACGCTGGCTGTTATAGGAGAACCATGCACCGGATTTCTCGACGATACCGGCTTTCACGCCGAGATCGACAAGCTCGCCGGTCTTGGAAACRCCTTCGCCATACATGATGTCGAATTCCACCTGCTTGAAAGGCGGTGCCATCTTGTTCTTGACGACCTTGACGCGGGTCTGGTTGCCGACAACCTCTTCACGCTCCTTGACGGCGCCGATACGGCGAATGTCGAGACGCACCGAGGCGTAGAATTTAAGCGCATTACCGCCCGTCGTCGTTTCCGGCGAACCGAACATGACGCCGATCTTCATGCGGATCTGGTTGATGAAGATCACCATGCACTTCGACTTGGAGATCGAGGCGGTCAGCTTGCGCAGCGCCTGGCTCATCAGACGTGCCTGAAGGCCCGGCAGGCTGTCGCCCATCTCGCCTTCGATTTCGGCACGCGGCGTCAGCGCCGCAACCGAGTCCACCACCAGAATGTCGACGGCACCGGAGCGCACCAGCGTATCGGTGATTTCAAGCGCCTGCTCGCCCGTATCCGGCTGCGAGATCAGAAGGTTCTGCAAATCCACACCGAGCTTGCGGGCATAGACCGGATCGAGCGCGTGCTCGGCATCCACGAAGGCGCAGATGCCGCCCTTCTTCTGGGCTTCCGCGATCGTCTGCAACGCAAGCGTTGTCTTACCGGAGCTTTCCGGGCCGTAAATCTCAACGATACGCCCCTTCGGCAGGCCGCCGATACCGAGCGCTATATCCAGGCTGAGAGAACCCGTCGAAATGGTCTCTACTTCAACCACGTTTTCATTGGAACCGAGCTTCATGATCGATCCCTTGCCGAACGACCGTTCGATCTGGGAGAGCGCCGCTTCCAGTGCCTTGCTTTTATCCACCGATTTATCCTCTACGAGACGCAAAGAATTTTGTGCCATCCGATCCACCTTTAGGTTATTGAAGCCGCACAGGCAATGAAGCAGTATGGAAATAGGATGTACTCTATTTGTTCTCATATCGCAAGGCGCAGCCAGCATATTGAAAACAAATAGCGATAAGTGGTTTGTTCTGCTTTCGTTTTTCCGTGTCCGGCCTATCGCTACGAACCGGATGTGAAGGGGAACAAACAAAAGATTGGGGCGAATCGTCCACCTTTTCCATCCGCGAAAGAGGGAAACACAAGCGTGAAGAAAATACTCGTTCTGGGCGGCGCGCATATAGACAGGCGCGGCATGATCGAGACTGAAACGGCGCCCGGCGCCAGCAATCCTGGCTCATGGATGGAAGAGGCTGGCGGCGGCGGTTTCAAYGCGGCGCGCAATCTTTCCCGGCTCGGTTTTGCCGTCCGTATCATCGCACCGCGCGGCGGCGACGTGACCGGCGAAGCGGTGGCGGAGGCAGCAAGGCAGGCGGGCGTGGAAGATACGCCCTTCGTTTTCCTCGATCGCCGCACGCCAAGCTACACCGCCATYCTGGAGCGCGACGGCAATCTTGTCATCGCACTTGCGGATATGGACCTTTACAAGCTGTTTTCGCCGCGCCGACTCAAAGTTCGCGCGGTGCGTGAAGCGATTACCGCGAGCGACCTTCTGCTTTGCGATGCCAATCTGCCGGAGGATACGTTGAAGGCGCTCGGTCTCATTGCCCGCGCCTGCCAAAAGCCGCTCGCGGCCATCGCCATTTCGCCCGCCAAGGCGGTGAAGCTGAAGGACATGCTCGCCGATATCGACATTCTCTTCATGAACGAGGCAGAGGCGCGCGCGCTGACGGGACAGACGGCAGACAATGTTCGCGACTGGCCGGRYATTCTCCGCAGGGCAGGCCTTGCCGGCGGCGTCATCACCCGTGGCGCAAGCGAAGTGGTAGCCTTCAACGCGACGCAAACCGCAAGCCTCCACCCACCCATCATCCGCGAGGTGAAAGACGTAACCGGCGCCGGAGACGCCATGGCGTCAGGTTATCTCGCCGCGATTACGGAGGGCAAAACCATCACTGAGGCCCTGCGACTGGGTGCCGCGGCGGCCGCCATCACCGTGCAATCGCCTTTCGCCACCGCCCAAGACCTGTCAAAATACAGTGTCGAGACCATGTTGGGGCTTGTCCCCAAGGCCGAAATGCTGGCATGAACCCGTTTTTTTATAGTCTGGAACAAACAGAATGACCCGCCCCATCTCCCCGCTCCTGCCCATCGTCTATTCGCAAGAGGTTGCCGCTGCCAAACAGCGCGGCGCGCCGATCGTCGCGCTGGAATCGACCATCATCACCCACGGCATGCCCTATCCCGGCAATATCGAGATGGCCGAAGGCGTCGAACAGATCATCCGCGATCAGGGAGCCGTTCCGGCAACCATCGCCGTCATTCACGGCACGCTGCATATCGGCCTCGAGAAGGAGCAGCTCGAAGCGCTTGCCCAGACCACCGACGCCATGAAGGTCTCGCGCGCAGATATTGCCTTTGCGATTGCCGAGCGCCGCACCGGTGCCACGACAGTGGCAGCCACCATGATTGCCGCTGCCCGCGCCGGCATCCGCGTTTTCGCCACCGGCGGCATCGGCGGTGTGCACAAGGGCGCGGAGGAGACCTTCGATATTTCCGCCGATCTGACCGAGCTTGCCAAAACCGGCGTGATCGTCGTCTGCGCCGGCGCCAAGGCCATTCTTGACATCCCGAAGACGCTGGAAGTTCTCGAAACCAACGGCGTGCCTGTCGTGACTTTCGGTTCGGAAGAGTTCCCGGCTTTCTGGTCGCGTTCTTCGGGCCTTCCCAGCCCGCTGTCGCTCAACAGCCCTGCAGCCATCGCCAATTTCCAGACGACCCGCGAACAGCTCGGCATCGATGGCGGTATGCTGATTGCCAATCCCGTGCCGGAAGAGGACGAAATTCCGCGCGAGGAGATGGAAATCTACATCAATCGCGCCATTTCCCACGCCGAGCGCGAGGACATCACCGGCAAGGCCGTCACGCCCTTCCTGCTCGGCGATATCTTCCGCCTGACCGACGGCCGCAGCCTCGCGACCAATATCGCGCTGGTACGCAACAATGCCCAGCTCGCAGCAGAGATTGCTGTGGCGCTTAACTAAGCGTTAGAGGCTGGATTATCCTCAAATTTGAGGATGATGGCAGGGTGAGAAGCATCCCAGTCATGCCGGACTTGATCACGCTGGACCCCGGATCTGGTCCGGAGTTACGGATAATGTGTCGGCCTGGGAACTTTGCTACCAATAAAAAAGCCCGGAAAGCTTTGCGCTTTCCGGGCTTTCATTTTTCAGTTCCTGAACCTTATCAGTTCTGGGCGACCGGTCTTACCAGCGGTGTCACGCGGCGGATGGTGACGCGGCGGTTCTGCTGTTCCGGGCCGAGTGTCTGAACCTTCAGGTAACGCTCGCCGTAGCCTTGCGTCGCCAGGTTTTCCGGCGGAATGCCGTAAACATCGGTCAGGACATTGGCGACGGAAGCGGCGCGCTCGTCGGAAAGAACGAGGTTGCTTTCATCCGAACCAACGGCATCGGTGTGGCCTTCGATCAGGAAGGTTTCCGCCGGGTTCTTTGCCAGCGCCTTGTTGATCGCATCCGCTACTTTCCGCAGCGAACGGGCCTGCGCCATCGGAATGTCAGCGCTTCCAGTGGCAAATGTGATCGTATCGAGGTCGATACGGCGCACCTTGTCGCGGATACGGGCCGAATAACGCACTTCATCCAGCGAGTAGACACGCTCCACCGGCTCGACCGGCGGTTGCTCCAGGAAGCGGTAATAATCGCGGTCCGGATCGCTCGACGTGTCGATGATGTAGTCACGAACCGGAATGCGCAGACGCATCGGCGGCAGGTCGAGGCCGGGATCGCGATAGACATATTCACGGTCCGGTTCGTCCATCAGTTCCGGTGCATAGAACAGCACATATTCCCGGCCACGGTCATCGATGCGCGAACGCTGGATGACGTCGCCATAGCGGTTGCGGATCGTCACCACCTGCGTGCCGTCGCGACGCTCGACGGTCTCGCGGACACGTCCGCCGGGCAGGCGCTCGTAATAGGGCTCGCCGCCATCGCGGATGAAGCGCTGATTGTCGTCRCCGCGCACAACCACKCGGTCRCCRAAYTGCAGGATGATCGGCGCATCGCGATCCTGATCGCGCCGGCCRCCTTCGCGCGGCTGCCATTCCCGCGCACCTTCCGGCCGGTCATATTGCGGACGGCGGTCGACACGCTCGCCCTGCTGAGAGGTAATCGCCTCCATCTTCACGGGCGGCGGAGCCTTGCCTCCGGCAGCACCGGCGCGCTGCGCTTCGGCGTCGGAAGTCGGCACCTTCACGTCACCGGCCTGCTCRCGCTCGCGGCGGCGTTGCTCGCGTGCCTGGTTGTTACCGGAGCGCTCCACTTCCTTGTCGCTGTCGAGAACGGCGGCACCCTTGTCGACGGGCAGAATGACGGTGTCGGCAGTCTTGGACGGGTCCTTGGCGATAGCCTTGGCCTTGTCCAGTTCCTGCTTCGTCGTCGGAGGCGCTTCCGTCTGCGGAATGGCGACCTGATTGGGAACGGCTTCGCCGGCAGGCGCCTGTCCTGTCGTGGCACCGCTTGGCGGCGGAGGTGTCGGAGTACCCGGCAGCGGCGCTGCAGGCTCCGTCTTGCCCTGGCCTTCTACCGGCTGCTTTTCAGAAGGCTGCTGGCCGGGCGCAGGATTGGGCTGAGCTTCCGGAGCCGGTGGCCGTGCCGGTGTCGGCGCTTCCGTTGGAACAGGAGCCTCCTTTACAGCTGGCTCAGGAGCCGCTGGCTTTTTCTCCGGAACGGCCTTTTCGGCGGGTTCCGATTTCGGTTCCGGTGCTGGAGCCTTTTCCTCTACCGGCTTTTTCTCGGCGGCGGGCTCGCGCTGTTTCGCCGGCTGCTCGGTATTTTCAGGGCGTGCGGCTGGCTGTTCGGCCGCCGGCTCCGGCTTGCGCGGACGTGCGGGGCGTTGCTCGCCCTCGCCTGCCGGCTGCTCGGCTCTAGCCGGTTTGCGCGGCCGTTCCTGCGGCTGCTGCTCGGCGGGTGCAGGTGCGGCTTCGGGCTCAGGCTGCGGGCGCTGCTTGCGGGCGGGTGGCTGTTCAGCTGGCGCCGGTTCCGGTTGGGCTTCGCGCTGCTGCTGCTGCCGTTTCGGTTCTGGCTGAGGCTCGCGTTGCGGCTCGGGCTGAGCTTCACGCTTAGGTTCAGGACGCGGTTCGGCCGGTGCGGCTTCAGCCTTCGGCTGTTCGCGCTGCGGTTCCGGAGCCTGCTCCTGCTTTTTCGGCTCTGGCTCTGGTTTCGGCTGCGCCTCTTCTGCTTGCTGGCGTTGCTTGCGCAGCAGCTCTTCCGGGTTCTGCTCCTCCGCTTGCGGCTGCGCCTGCGCCAATATCACCGGGGCCTGTGCCTGGGGCATTTGCGTTTGCGTCCGTGCGGCGCCGGCATAACCGGCGGCGGCCGGCTCCACCGCGATCGCCAGCGACATGAGGGGGAAAACCACCCCCGTCAGCAATGTGTTCTTCTTCAGCATCGGTGCTTCCTCATCTGCCAATCGTTGTACGCCGCTTATGCCGCGACATTGTGAATCCGGCCGCGCGTGCAGGCGCTGGTCAACGCCTTGCATACGCTTMGGTTCCCATGATGACCAACGCGTTCTGTACCGGAAATGAACAGATCAAGGCCATTTCGTGAAAGCTCCGCGACGAAAAAGAGGGCGCTAATATTGCAGTTGCATTTTTTGACCAACCGGACGAATAATTGCCGCGCGCTGAAGGCCACGAATGGCAACCCGTTCTGTTGCGCCTGCGCTCACGACGTCCGCACTGAAAACAACAACAGACTGCGGATGAACGACCAAAAGAGAGGATCGAAATGCCTATTTCCACCCGTCTGCTCGCAGCCGTATCGATTGCCGCCATCTCCCTGTTTTCCGGCGCGGCCCTCGCGCAGGACAAGATCGTCATCGGCACGGAAGGCGCCTACCCGCCCTTCAACAATCTGGAAGCCGACGGTACGTTGACCGGCTTCGACATCGACATCGCCAAGGCGCTGTGCGTCGAAATGAAGGCTGAATGCACCTTCGTCACCAATGACTGGGACGGCATCATCCCCGCCCTGCAGGCAAAGAAGTTCGACGCCATCATCGCGTCCATGTCGATCACGCCGGAGCGTCTCCAGAAGGTCGATTTCTCCAAGAAATATTACAACACCCCGCCGGCAATCGCCGTACCGAAGGATTCGCCGATCAAGTCCGTCGACGACCTGAAGGGCAAGTCGCTCGGCGCTCAGGGTTCCACGACCCACTCCAACTATGCCGAAAAGCACTTCCCGGGTTCCGACCTGAAAATGTACCCGACCGCCGACGAATATAAGCTCGACATCGCCAACGGCCGCATCGACGCCGTCATCGACGATATCGTCGTCCTGTCGGAGTGGCTGAAGTCGGATGCAGGCAAGTGCTGCAAGATCCTGACGCCGCTTCCGGTGGATGTCGAGATCAACGGCAATGGTGCAGGCGTAGCCGTTCGCAAGGGCGATACGGCGCTCGCCGACAAGTTCACGGCTGCCATCGCCGGCATCCGCGCCAACGGCAAGTACCAGGAAATCAACAAGAAATACTTCGATTTCGACGTTTACGGCCAGTAAGCGGCGCGTCGCCTGTTGAAATCTGGTGGCGGAAGGCTTGCCCTTCCGCCATTTTTGTTTGAAAACGTAACCATAACAATCACGGCGGCTTAAGACCGCGGGGGAAAACTGGCATGAGCGGAGCATTTTCCGCCATAGGTGCGTTCTGGACCTATGTCTCGACACTTCTCGACCCTTTCTGTGGGCCGGTCGGTCTCTTCACGCTTTTCGGAAACGGCACCCTCGTCACCTGTGGCGATGCCGGCTGGGGCGACGAAATCGCCTTCGGCGTCAAGGTAACGATCTCGCTGGCGCTCGCCACCCTGCCCGTCGGGCTTGTGATCGGTTTCCTCATYGCGCTCGCCGCGCAATCGGAGGAAAAATCGCTGCGGCTGGCGGCCGGTGTYTATACCACCATCTTCCGYGGCCTGCCGGAACTCCTGACGCTGTTCATCGTCTATTACGGCATACAGATGCTGCTGCAATCGGCCGCCGGTTATGTCGGGATAACCGGCCCGGTAGAGATCAACGCCTTCGTGGCGGGCATGGTCGCGCTGTCAGTGGTGTTTTCGTCCTATTCCTCGGAAGTGTTGCTATCCGCCTTCAAGGCCATCCCAAAGGGCCAATATGAGGCTGGACATGCACTCGGCCTCTCGCGCGGCCACACCATGGTACTCGTCATCATTCCGCAGCTGGTCAGGATCGCCCTGCCCGGCATGACCAACCTTTGGGTCATYCTGCTCAAGGATACCTCTTACGTCTCGATCATCGGCCTTGCCGATATCGTGCGCCAGACCGGCATCGCTGCCCGCGTCAGCAAGGAAGCCTTCTTCTTCTACGGCATCGCCTGTCTGCTCTACCTCATCCTCGCTCTGCTCTCCTCCATCGGCATCGGCTTCATCGATCGCTGGTCGCGCAAGTCGGAGGCAAGCCGATGAGCCATGTTCAGGAACTCATTCCGCCGCGCCCCGCGCCGGTTGCCACAGACAAGCCCCTCAACATATCGCGCGTCGTCGGCATCGCCGTCATAACGCTCTGGCTGCTGCTGGCCGCCGGGCTGATCTTTGCGATGATCGAAGGCTGGGACTGGGCGAAATTCGAACGTTACGGGCCGCGTTATATCGATGGCCTCATCACCACCATTACGCTRGTTGGCAGTTCGATCATCCTCGGCGCACTTCTCTCGGTGCCGATCGCCTTCGCCCGCATGTCGGAAAATCGCGTCATCAGCGCGCTGGCCTATGCCTATGTCTACGTTTTTCGCAGCACSCCGCTGCTGGCGCAGCTTTTCCTGATCTATTACGGCCTCGGCAGTTTCCGTCAGGGGCTGGAAACCGTTGGCCTGTGGTGGTTCTTCCGTGAGGCCTGGTATTGCGGCCTCTTGTCGCTCACCCTCAACACCGCCGCCTATCAAGCCGAAATTCTGAGGGGCGCGATCCGAAGCGTGCCACGCGGCCAGATTGAAGGTGCCGCCTCGCTCGGCCTGTCGAAATTCGTCACCTTCCGCAAGGTCATTCTGCCGCAGGCCCTCATCGTGGCTCTGCGCCCCTACGGCAACGAGATCATCCTGATGATCAAGGGTTCGGCAGTGGTCTCCATCGTCACGGTCTTCGACCTGATGGGACAGACGCGCTACGCCTTCTCCCGCACATTCGATTATCAGGCCTATCTCTGGGCGGCGATCTTCTACCTGACGATCGTCGAGACGCTCCGGCATGTCTGGGCATGGCTCGAAGCCCGCCTGACACGCCATCTCAAGCGCTAGGGACACGGTTGGCAGCACTCAACAGAGAAGACTGACAACATTTTGAAAAATATAACTATTTTGTGACAACCCAGACCTTTGGCAAGGTTGGGTTAACCCTGTCGTGTTCCCATATCAGATACAGCGACAACGCTGTGATCGGCAATCATGAGAACGGGAACAGCCGACATGAACAAGGAAATGGAAATGATGCTGAGGGGCTACGGCCTCACCACCGCCCAGATTTTTTATCGCATGCCGGACCATCCGCTGGTTCTCCAGACCTACGTCTGGCAGGACTATGATCTCGCCCCGGATTTCCCCGAAATGCACGGTTTCCTCAAATTCTGGCAGGAGAAGCTAGACGGTCCGTTGCACTCGGTCCGCTATGTGCACCGGCAGGTGATCTCGGCGCAGGAATGGCGCGCATTGAAAGGAGAGTTCATTCTCCACTGAGGCCCATCGCCACATAAGCATTGCGCCCGTCCGTCTTGCGGCTTACAGCAGACTTCAACTGAAGATGCTGACGGATACCGCACGATGACGAAGAACCAGAAAATTGACGAAGAGGCGCTTGCCGAAGCCTATAACCGCGCGCTCGCGCTTGAAAAAGCCGGCGATGTTGACGCGGCGGTGAAGGCCTATGAAGAGGTTCTGGCCATCGACCCGGACGATCACGGCGGCGCAGCCGTTCGCATCGCCGCCATGGGCCGCGGCGAACCGCCTTCCAAAGCGCCCGACGCCTATGTCGAAACCCTGTTCGACCAGCACGCCGAAGCCTTCGAGGATATTCTTGTCGAACAGCTCGGTTATGCAGTGCCGATGATGGTGCGCCAGCGCCTGCAAACGCTTGAACTCGGCCCCTTCAAGCGCCTGCTCGATCTCGGCTGCGGCACCGGCCTCACCGGCGAAGCGCTGCGYGACATGGCTGATGACATCACCGGCATCGACATTTCCGAAAACATGGTCGAGATCGCCCATGAGAAGGATCTCTACGAGACGCTCTATGTCGCCGAAGCCGAGGACTTTCTCGAAGACAATGACGACGAGCCCTTCGACATCATCACCGCAACCGATGTGCTGCCCTATCTCGGCGCGCTGGAACCGCTGTTTTTCGGCGCCGCTGAAAACCTCGTCCCTGGTGGCCTGCTGATCTTCTCGTCGGAAACGCTGCCCGAGGCAACAATGGCCGGACGCCCCTATATGGTAGGCCCGCACCAGCGTTTCGCCCACGCCGAAACCTACGTTCGAGAAAGACTGGCAGCGACCGGTTTCGACATAGTCGAAGTCACCGACATCAACGTGCGCATGCAGGACGGCAACCCCACACCCGGCCATCTGGCGATTGCCAGGCTCAAGGGCTGAGGCAGAGGCAAGCGCTCCTGACATGGAGCGCTTGCCTGAATCAATCTCTCAGCAACAACAGCCAGACGATTGAAGAGACTCAGCTTTCGCCAGGCTCAACTCGCTTTCGGACGCCAGACGATATCGGTAACCTTGAGTTTCTTCGGCACGATTTTCAGATCGTAGAACTCGTCGGCCAGCGCCTGCTGATAGCTGATGGCCTCATCCGAAACCAGCGAGACACGCCCCAGATCCGCTCCCGGACGCGTCAGCGACACCTTGGTTACATCCTGCGGGACGCCGGTTATCGCCGCCAGCAATTTTGCAGTCTCATCGATGTTGGCCTGAGCCTTTGCGCCGACGCTTGCGAGTTCCTTGAGGAGCAGCGGCACGAGGTCGGGATTGCTTTCCACGAAGTCGCCATTGGCGAGGAAATAGCTCCAGGGATCGACAATACCTTCGGCAGTCGCGAGAACCCGTGTCGTCGGCTCCTGTTCCGCCACGGCAAAATAAGGATCCCAGATCGACCAGGCATCGATGCTGCCGCTGCGGAACGCGGCCGCCGCATCCGGCGGGGCAAGGTCGATGGATGTTATGTCGTTCAGCGTCAGACCGGCCTTTCGCAATGCTTTGACAGTAACGTTATGGGCGCTGGAGCCGCGCTTGAAAGCCACCTTCTTGCCCTTGAGGTCGGCCAGCGTCTTCAGCGGCGAATCCTTCTGCACAAGGATTGCCGATCCGCCGGCGGCGCCCTTGTAAGTTCCCACATAGCGCAGATTGCCACCGGCAGCCTGCGCGAAAAGTGGCGGCACATCGCCCGTCGGTCCGATATCCAGCGCACCTGCGCCCAGCGCTTCAAGAAGCGGCGGCCCGGAGGAAAACTCCGACCATTTGACCTCAATGCCGCGATCCTTCAACAGCGCTTCAAGCGCGCCCTGGCTCTTTGCCAACGCGATCACGCCATTCTTCTGCCAGCCGATCCGTAATGTGGTGGTCGCGGCTCCAGCCCGCCGGATATGCGGCAGGAACGCCGCCCCCG
This sequence comes from Agrobacterium sp. MCAB5, assembly GCF_052114365.1. Lineage (NCBI taxonomy): Bacteria > Pseudomonadati > Pseudomonadota > Alphaproteobacteria > Hyphomicrobiales > Rhizobiaceae > Agrobacterium > Agrobacterium sp. MCAB5. The sequence continues at coordinate 40,016 of NZ_JBFREP010000004.1, read as the reverse complement.
TTGCACCCGCAATCACTCCCAATGTTCCGCGTCGTGTGAGCATGTGGATATCCTTCGCTGTTGCCATCATCAGATATACAAAGCGTAGATATTCGAGTGATTTTATCAAAATCCCACTTTGCGCGGCGCGAGTGCAAAGAGAATTGAATGTGCTAATTTGCCGTCGCAGGCGGAATAAGATTGCCTGGCCGCCTCGGCACGCCAGTAGTGTGCATTCCCCGGACAACCGCCGGATAGCCGACTTGAGTGCTTGGGGAAAAGCAAACTGCGCAACGAAAAATGCCCTCCCCGGCAGCCGGAAAGGGCATTGTTCAAAAAGCCTGATCAGCCGGGATCATTCCTCGCCGGATTTGGGATTATCCAGCAGCATGTAATCGAGCGGCAGTTCCGTCGTATATTTGATCTGTTCCATCGCAAAGGCAGACGACACGTCACGAATTTCGATCTTGGCGATCATCCGCTTGTAGAAGGCATCGTAGGCCGCGATGTCAGGCACGACAACGCGCAGCAGATAATCGACATCGCCGCTCATGCGGTAAAACTCGACGACTTCGGGGAACTCGGACACCACCTCGGAAAACCGCTTCAGCCATTCGATGGAATGGGAGGCAGTGCGGATKGAGACGAAAACGGTGACCTTGGTGTTGACCTTGACCGGATCCAGCAGCGCCACGCGCCGGCGGATGACACCGTCCTCTTCCATCTTCTGGATACGCCGCCAACAGGGCGTCGTGGAAAGGCCGACCTTTTTCGCCAGATCAGCGACAGCCAGCGTGGAATCTTCTTGCAGAATGCGCAAAATCTTACGGTCTAGGCGATCCAATGCGTCTACCCTCCTGAATTAATTTCCTTTCAATACACTAATTTTTAGAGAAAAACAGAAAATTGTTTCACTAAAGTCGCATTTCCACATGTTCTCGCAGAACAGGAAGCAGCTCCTCGGTAAACCATGGATTCTTCTTCAGCCAGCCGGTGTTGCGCCAGCTCGGATGCGGCAGCGGCAAAATGGCCGGTCCCGAATTTGAATGAAAATAGCTGCGCCAGTCGTACACGGTCTCGGTCATGGTTTTCCGCCGTCTTTCGCCGAGATGAAAGGCCTGGGCATATTGACCGATGGCAAGGACCAGCTCCACCTGCGGCATCGCCGCCAGCACCTTCTCCCGCCATTGCGGCGCACATTCGCGWCGAGGYGGCAGGTCACTGCCCTTGTCGTCATAGCCGGGGAAACAGAACCCCATGGGCACRATRGCGAAGCGGTCCGGATCGTAGAAKGTCTCACGATCCACATTCAGCCACTGGCGCAGCCTGTCGCCGGAGGCATCGTTGAAAGGCACACCCGTTTCATGCACGCGAAGCCCGGGCGCCTGCCCTGCAATCATGATACGCGCCTTGGTCGACATCACSACSACCGGTCGGGGTTCGTGCGGCAGGCGTCCGTAGGTTGGGGTGTCGCGACAGATGCGACAGAGGGCAATCGCGCCCCTCAGCCCGTCCAACCCGTCGTCATTCATCGGCAGCGCTCGATCCGCCTCAGCCATGATTCCATCCCAGAAGATGACGGATGATGGTGAGGAAACCCGCTGCGGGCGTTTGCAAATCCGCTGCGCGATGTTCGCGCCGCCACTCCGCCGGTTTTTCGAATTCTCCGGCCCATATGCCGCGAGCTTCTTTGCGCGCCAGCGCCTGTTCGCCGGAGAACAGGAAATAACCTGAAGCGATGGCAAAACCCGACGCCACCATTTCCGAGGACACATCCCGGTCTCCCGCCGAGCAATAGACCAGCAGCCGTCCGTAACGGTCCCTGGAACTGCCGGAACAGGAAAAGGTCGTGCCTTCGATCATCTGTTGCAGAACGCGTCGCGCCTCCGCGCCGCATGGCCAGGTTTCACTGCCGCGTCGGCACGTCTGCGAAAGCTCCGGCGCATCGATGCCGAGCAGCCGGAACCGGTCCTCGCCCTTTGAAAGCGTATCGCCATCGATCACGAAGAAACGGCCGGTATGGGTCTCGCTATTGATCTGATCGAGCTTGGCGGCAATCAGAATGCCGAGAAAAACGGTGGCAAGGAAAAGCCCGCCGTCGCGAAACGTCGASAAAAAGCCGCGCCTGCCTCCATTTCGTCTCATGTCACAACAAACCCTTGTCAGAAATGGCAAACAAATCCTTTCACGGCAGCATCTTCTTAAGATTTTGTGCGTAGCCTGCAAAGGGTTCATGTCACCTGCGTTGTAACAATGAGTAAAAGCGTCAGCACGTCCACCGATAAGATCATCGTCGACCGTTCACGAAAGCACCGTAACAAGGCTGTTTTCGACACGGTGAAGACGACGCGTGAACGCTTGCAGCAAGGCGCTGGCGGCAGCGAAGCCTATGAACGTGAAATGCTGACGATGCACATCGCAGAAGCCCTTCAGGGCGCGATGATCATGCCGCTTTTCATCGTATTAGCCTCTATCATCGGTTTGTATATCACGGGTGACATAGGGCTGATCATCTGGTCGCTCATTGCGCTGAGTTTCCATGCCATGTCTCTGGTGCTGGCCAAAAGAGCCGCCAAACAGGGGATCACGGCCGAAAATCTGCCGAAGTGGCGCAATCTCTTCCTTGCCATGCAGATCCTCATCGGTTGCGCCTGGGCAATGTTCGCCTTGGCCGAACCGGTGCGCAACAACCCGACACTCGTTCTTTTCTTCAAGGGCGCGACGCTGCTGATCGCGCTTTCGCTTACCGCCATGGCCAATTTCATGCTGCGGCGGGCCACCTTCATGACCTTCCTGCCGGTGCTGGCGGCGCTGTGCGTCACCTCCGTCGTCTCCCGCGATCCCTTCGATGTTGGCCTCGCCCTGATGTTCGGCATGGCGATTCTTTTCTGTCATCGCATCACCAGCAGGCTTTACCAGACCAGCATCAAGCTGCTGTCGTCRCAGACTGAAAAAGATGATCTGATCGCCGAACTCGAAGTCGCCAACTCAATGTCGGATGAGGCGCGGCGGCGTGCGGAAGAGGCCAATCTGGCGAAATCGCGCTTTCTCGCCTCCATGTCGCACGAGCTGCGAACCCCGCTCAACGCCATTCTTGGCTTCTCCGAAGTCATGTCCGCAGAGGTACTCGGTCCGCTCAACAATCCGCTCTACAAGGAATATTCCGGCGACATCCACCGTTCCGGCCAGCATCTGCTCGACCTCATCAACGAAATCCTCGACCTGTCGCGTATCGAGGCCGGCCGCTACGACCTCAATGAGGAAGCGGTCTCGATGCTTGAGATCGCCGAAGATTGCATCGGCATGATCCAGCTTCGCGCCCGCGCCAAGACCATCAGGATTTCGCAGCAGTTCGAGAGCAGCCTGCCGCAGGTCTGGGCGGATGAAAAATCGATCCGCCAGGTCATCCTCAACCTGCTCTCCAACGCTGTCAAATTCACCCCGCAGGGCGGTGAAATCCTCGTGAAGGCAGGCTGGACGGCGGGTGGCGGGCAATATGTGTCGATCAAGGACAACGGCCCCGGCATTCCAGAGGAAGAGATCCCCGTGGTGCTGTCGGCCTTCGGTCAGGGATCGATCGCGATCAAGAGCGCCGAACAGGGAACCGGGCTCGGCCTGCCCATCGTTCAGGCCATCCTTGCCAAGCATGACGGCCAGTTCATCCTGAAATCGAAATTGCGCGAAGGCACCGAAGGCATCGCCATCCTGCCGGCAAAACGCGTGCTGCAAAGCCTGCCAGCCGTGGAGGAAACCCACGCCATCCAGCCACGCCGCCGGTCCTTCGCCTAAGCGTCAAATCTGCCGTTCAGAAGAACAGCGTCGTCACCAGCGAATAAAGCACGAAAAATCCGTTTGCCGTCAAAAGGCAGAAGACGGCGAAGGAACCGAGATCCTTGGCGTGCCGCCCGACGGAAGAAATTTCCGGCGAGATGCGATCCACCAACTCCTCAATCGCGGTATTGAGCGCCTCGACCGCGAACAAAAGCAGCATCAGCACCGTAAAGACGARAAGATGCGCAAACGGCGCGCGGGCGMCCAGAAGCAGGGCAAGGCCGACGCCGAAGGCGAGAACCTCGTGCCGGAACGCCGCTTCCTGCCACAGCCGTCCAAGCCCCTGCAAGGAATAGCGGGCAGCGGCAAAAAGATGCCGCCATCCCTTTTCCTTACGGAAGGCAGGTTCCGGTTGCTTCTTCTGCGGCGTTGCGTCCATCTTCGGCCTCAATGCTCAGTGTGGGAATGGGTACCAGTATCGACACCGGCAGCTTCGAAAGTCGCCATGCCGGAATGGCAGGCGGCGGCAGCCTTGACGATGCCGGCGGCCAAAGCGGCACCCGTGCCCTCGCCAAGCCGCATGCCCAGCGCCAGCAGCGGCGTCTTGCCAAGTTTCTCGACGGCAGCCAGATGGCCCGGTTCACCGGAGACATGGCCGATCAGGCAATGGTCAAGCGCCGAAGGATTGGCAGCCTTCAGAAGTGCTGCAGCGGCAGTCGCCACATAACCGTCGATCAGCACGGGAATGCGCTGCACGCGGGCGGCAAGGATCGCGCCGGCAATCGCCGCAATCTCACGGCCACCGAGACGGCGCATGATTTCGAGCGGATCGGACAGATGGTCCTTGTGGAACTCCACGGCAGCCTTCACCGCCGCGATCTTGCGCGCCATGACCTCGCCTTCGGAGCCRGTRCCGGGACCGGTCCAYTCTTCCGCCGTRCCGCCATAGAGCGCCAGRTTGATCGCCGCTGCGATGGTSGTGTTGCCRATGCCCATTTCGCCAACGCAGAGAAGGTCGGTRCCGCCAGCAATCGCCTCCATGCCGAAGGCCATGGTGGCGGCGCAATCACGCTCGGAAAGGGCAGGCTCGCAGGTGATGTCGCCGGTCGGGTAGTCAAGTGCCAGATCGAAAATCTTCAGACCGAGATCGTTGGTGACGCAAATCTGGTTGATCGCCGCACCGCCTGCCGCAAAATTCTCCACCATCTGCTGCGTCACGGATGTCGGATAGGGCGTGATGCCGTGCCGGGTGACGCCATGATTGCCGGCGAAAATCGCCACCAGCGGACGGGTGACGGCGGGCGAGCGACCCGACCATGCGGCAAGCCACATGGCGATTTCTTCCAGCCGACCGAGCGAACCGGTCGGTTTCGTCAGTTGCGCATTGCGCTCCTTGGCCGCGACCAGCGCATGCGTATCCGGGCCGGGAAGCTCGCGCAGCAGCGCGCGGAAATCGTCGAAGGGCAATCCGCTCATGCTCATGGTATCTGTCTTTCTCGTCGTCGGGTTGGCGGAAACTTGTGTTTTCCGGCAAATCGGTCTTTGTTGCGCCTCTCATAATCGCGGACGCGCCGCGGAACAACCGGAAATGCAAGCACAGCAGCGGAGAGAGCATGAAGGCCGGGGATTTTATAACAGATGTCATGCATTCCGTTGCCTTTCTCAGCCGCCTGCCGGTCCCATCGCGCTTCTTCGGTGAAGGTGACGGTCCATCGATGCGCCGGACAGCACGCGCTTTTCCCGCCGCAGGCCTCCTGATCGCCCTGCCCGCTGCTGTCCTCGTGGTGGCATTAGCGAAGTTCGACGCCTCACCGCAGCTCACCGGCTGGCTTGCCATCGCCGTCACCGCGCTCATAACCGGTGCGTTGCACGAAGACGGCTTGGCGGATATGGCCGATGGCTTCGGCGGCGGCAAGGACAAGTCGAAAACGCTTGAGATCATGAAGGACAGTCGCATTGGCAGCTATGGCACGATCGCCATGGTCCTGTCCTTTGCACTGCGCGCCACGGCACTCGTATCGCTTATAGAAACCCTGCCTGCCAAGACCGCCGCCGCCTGCCTGATTGCCGCGCTGGTGGTGAGCCGCGCCCTGATGGTATGGCACTGGCAGTCACTGCCCGCCGCAAAAACCTCCGGCATCGCCGCCGGCGCCGGCCAACCCGGGGAAAGCGAGCGCAACATCGCGCTCGCAACAGGGTTGCTGCTGCTYGTGCTTTTCACGCTGCATGCCCTGCCCTTTGTGTCGATCGTAGTCGTTCTGGCGGCTGCCTGCCTCGCGACGRTGCTGTTCGGCAGGCTCTGTGTCAGCAAGATCGGCGGCCACACCGGCGACACGATCGGCGCCAGCCAGCAGATCACGGAGATCGTTACTCTCGTCGCTCTTGCCCTTGCGACGTGACAGACTGATATAGATCCCCATGGAAACACCCTGCATTCATATCTGCTCCCTCGACGCCACAAAAACCCTCTGTATCGGTTGCGGACGCACGCTGGACGAGATCGGCGGCTGGGCAACCTATAGCGACGAAAAGCGCCGCATGATCATGCAGGCGCTTCCCGAAAGACTGGCAAAAACAGGCAAGGACACCTCCAGGGAGACGCACACCGCATGAACAGGCTGACTTTCGTTCTCCTCTTGCTGGCCGTGGGTCTCGGCCTGCTTCTCGTCAATCACGACAGCGGCCGCACCTTCGGCATCGACAACGAGAAATTCGGGCAGATCGTCTATCTCCTGCCGATTGCGGGATTGCTATCCGTCGGCATTCTGGCGGGAAGCCGCGGCAGCTTCGCAAGCGTTGTCCGGCAACTCGCCATCTGGCTCGTGATTATCCTCGGCCTCGTATCCGTCTATCTCTATCGCTACGACCTGCAATCCTTCGCCGACCGGCTGCTGGGTGGCCTGATGCCCGGCCGTGCGGTGGTGGTGACGACCGCTGGCGGCGAACAGGAGATCGTACTGCACAAATCCATGAGCGGCCATTTCGAGGCGAATGTCAGCATTGAAGGCAAAACGATCCACATGCTGGTCGATACCGGCGCGAGCTCCGTGGTGCTGGCCAATGCCGATGCCGCCGCCATCGGCATCGACACCACGAAACTGCGCTACACCGTGCCGGTGATGACCGCGAACGGCCGCACGGCGGCAGCGCCCGTCACCCTGTCCGAGATCGGCATCGGCCCGATCGCGCGGARCAACATCCCCGCCCTCGTCGCGCAGGATGGCCAACTGGGCCAGAGCCTGCTCGGCATGAGCTTCCTGTCGACGCTTGGTTCGATGCAGATGCAGACCGATGAGTTGAGATTGCGAGACAGGTRAAACCTGCCGGGCAGACAGTTCCTGCTCGMGATCAAAAGTAACGTCTCGCTRTCCGAATACGAAAACGCCCGGTGCAAACCGGGCGTATCACATTCACGGCAAACCTCTTTCCGGTCAGTTGCGCAGCCGGTAACCGGTCTTGAACATCCAGCCGACGACACCGAGGCAGAGYGCRAGRAACAGCGTGATCATCGCCAGGCTGATGACGGGATTGACGTCGGCGATCTCGTAGAAGCTCCAGCGGAAACCGCTGATGAGGTAGAGCACCGGGTTGAAATGACTGACCGTCTGCCAGAAGGGCGGCAGCATGTCGATGGAGTAGAAGCTGCCGCCAAGGAATGTCAGAGGCGGCACCACCAGCATCGGGATGAGGTTCAGCTGCTCGAAATTCGTGGCCCAGATGCCGATGATGAAGCCGAACAGGCTGAAGCTCACCGCCGTCAGCACAAAGAACAGGATCATCATGAACGGATGGGCGATGGTGATATCCACGAAGAAGGAGGCCGTTATCAGGATGATCGTGCCGATCATCAGCCCCTTGGTCGCCGCCGCCCCGACATAACCGGCAACAATTTCCGTCATCGCCACCGGAGCGGACAATATCTCGTAGACCGTGCCGGTGAATTTCGGAAAATAGATGCCGAAAGAGCCATTGCTGATGCATTGCGTCAAAAGCGTCAGCATGATCAGGCCGGGCGTTATGAACGCGCCATAGGAAACCCCGCCAACCTCCTGAATCCTTGAACCGATCGCCGTTCCGAAAACGATGAAATATAGAGAGGTGGAAATGACCGGCGACACGACACTCTGCAACAGGGTGCGGCGGGTGCGCGCCATTTCGAACAGGTAGATGGACTTGACAGCTTCGAAATTCATTTCTGGTCTCCTACCAGCGAGACGAAAATATCCTCAAGAGAGCTTTGACGTGTCGAAATATCCTTGAAATGGATGTTGGCACCGGAAAGCGCAGTCAGCAGATCGGCAATGCGCCCCTGCTCGCCGTTATCCTCGATCTCGTAGGTGATGGTGTTGCGGTCATCCGAGAGCGAAAGGCCGAAAGATGAGAGACTGTCCGGCAACGCCTCCACCGGCTGCGAAAGTTCAAGGAAAAGCTGCTTGCGGCCGAGCTTCTTCATCAGCGCGGTCTTTTCTTCCACCAGCAACAATTGGCCGCCATTGATAACGCCCACCCGATCGGCGATCTCTTCCGCCTCCTCGATGTAATGCGTGGTCAAAATGATTGTGACGCCCTTGGAGCGCAGCTCGGAAACGACATTCCACATGTCGCGGCGCAAGGTAACGTCCACACCCGCCGTCGGCTCGTCGAGGAAGAGGACCTTCGGTTCGTGCGCAAGCGCCTTGGCGATCAGCACGCGTCGCTTCATGCCGCCGGAAAGCTCCCGCAGCATATTGTCCTTCTTGTCCCAGAGCGACAGCGATTTCAGGACCCGCTCGATCAGTTCCGGGTTCTTCTTCTGCCCATGCAGACCACGCGAGAAGCTGACGGTGTTCCACACGGTCTCGAACTGGTCTGTCGTCAGTTCCTGCGGCACAAGGCCGATCAGGGCACGCGTCTGGCGAAAATCCTTCACCACATCATATCCGCCAACGAGAACCGAGCCTTCGCCCGGATTGACAAGCCCGCAGATGATAGAGATCAGCGTCGTCTTGCCGGCTCCGTTAGGCCCGAGAAGAGCAAGGATTTCCCCCTCTCTGATATCGAGGCTGACACCTTTGAGCGCCTGAAAGCCATTTGAGTAGGATTTGGTCAGATTCCGTATCGAAACAATGGCATTCATCGCGAATCTTTCGAAAAAACGAGTAAGATGCACGCCATATAGGCCGTACAACCCGCAATTGCCAGCCCAACGGCCTGAACACTGCATTCGGCGGGGAGGGAAAATCAGCTGTAGACGCTGTAGAAAAACTGGGCCGCGACGAAGACCAGAAACACCCCGAAGGCCCGCTCCAGCTGCTTCTTGCTGAGTGCATGGGCCAGCCGCGCGCCATAGGGCGCGACGACAAGCGTGATGGGGATCAGCAGCGCGACGGCGATCCAGTTGATGAAGCCGGTGGAAAAAGGCGGCAGACCTGCATCACCCCAGCCGGCCCAGATATAACCGAGGAGACCCGGCAGCGAAATAAGCACTCCGACACCGGAGGATGTGGCAACCGCCTGATGGATGGTGCGTCCGTAAAGCGTCATGAAAGTATTGTTCATCACCCCGCCGCCCACACCCATCAGGCCAGACAGAAGGCCGATGCCGGTGCCGACCAGAAAGCGGACCGGGTTTTTCGGCAGGTCTGAACCGAGATGCCAGCTCGCCCGGTTGAAGATCATCCGGAAGGCGAGCGCAAGCGCAATGAAAGCGAAGATCAGCCGCAGGGCGACGCTCGAGGCATGCGCAGCCACCACAGATGCGAGGATGGTGCCGAGCGGCACGGCGACGATCCAGCCCTTCAGGAGATCGATATCAACGGCACCTTTCTGACGATGCGTCAGGAAGGAACGAATGGAGGTCGGCACGATGATGGCAAGCGAAGTGCCAAGCGACAGGTGCATGCGCACCGCCTCCGGCACATCCAGAAGCCCGAACACATGGTAGAACACCGGCACCAACACAGCACCGCCGCCAATGCCGAACAGCCCCGCCAGAAGTCCAGCGACCACGCCCGCGGCCGCAAGCGCCGAAGCAAAGATCAGTATCTCTGAAACAGGGGGCATGAAAGCAGGCTCCCGGGGGCCGTTGTCACAAACATGTGACGCTCATAGCGTATCAGAAAAGGGCGGCAAGCCATGTTGGCCGCAGGTCAGTACGGCGCGATGTTTTTTGCCGGATATCCGCACCGGATGGACCGTTTTATGGGATTTCTTCCCATTGCATGCCCTTGCAAAGACGCCGATATCCCCCGATTTAGGCAGTCTTCTTCAACCGGCCTTAGGGCCGGTCTTTTTTTAGGCGGCTAGCACCAAACCCAACAGGCCCAAATTGTAATGTGGCCACATCCCCACTCCGTCATTCCGGGTAGCGCCGGGACGGACGGGAAGTTTCGGGTCGACGTGACGCACTACAACTAATGCCTCACGCCTATCGTCATGCACCACCGTGTCGTCTCGTCGCCCCCTAGTCGCAATGCCTATAACCGGACTTACGGGTGCGCAGGTCGAAGTGGAAATGGTTCCAGTGGTTGGGATCGCTGCCTGGCCCGAGAACCGTTGAGAAATATTTGCAGCTATCGGACCTCACTGCCTTCAGCAGCGCCTTTTCCCGGAAGGCGAAGAAGTTCTTGCTGCGAACGTCGATCTCCTTGCCGTTGTTCAGCGTTATGGTGCCGATATCGATGGCGTTGCCGCGCGCATGTTCGGACCACGGATTGCTGGAGCGCGAATTCATCTTGCGGCAGGAATAACCGCCCATGGGCGTGATGCGTCCGACGCCTGAGAGGTAACGGAAGCGGGAGGACGGCACGAGTTCGAACTTTACCCATTTGGCGAAGGCAAGCGTGACCTGGCAATTGAGCTTCACTGCCGGGCGGATGGCAACGCCGCTGGCAAGCCCGCTGAGTTCGATCGGATAGTCGATACCGCAGGTCGGTCCATCTGCAATGCGCGCAACATCGCGGAAGGCGACGCCGAGACGGCGCAGCTCGGAGCGGCAGGCCACTTCCGAGGATGGCATGACGCCGGGCGGCATGGCCGAGCGGTTGCTTTGCAGTCCGTCGCGGGCCATCGGATCATTAGGCATCAGCATGGCGACCTCCTCCACCGGCTGGCGGCGGGAAGAAGACCCCGGCGGCGGTGGCGGTATCAACCGCGACTGACCCGCACTTTGTTGCCGGCGAGCGGGAGAAACGGCAACCGGATTGTCGGTGCCGATGCCGTCCACCACCGGCTGGGCGGAAGCGCCTTCGGCAATATCGGCGTCCTGCTCTTCCGCAAGTCCGCGAACCGGCTCCACGCCCAGCATGGAATCCATGTTCACCCCGCCCTCGCCTTCGGCGATCTGGTTTGCRGCGCCCTGMTGGTTGGGCATGGCTGGGGAGGCCATGCTTTGGCCGTTCGCGGCCATCCGCGCCTGATGCTGGCCATCCAGCGTGGAATAGCCCTGGCCGCCCTGTGGCGATTGCAGCAGGGGATCCTGCGAGGCATAATGCTCCGGCATCGGTTGCGACACGGCTGCGGGATAATTGGTGGCCTGCCCGGTCCGCTCGGCCTGATAGACCGCACCCGGCGGCGCGCTGTAGCCTTGCTGCCGCGACGACCGGATGGCGCCGACACGCGTCGTGCCGTCAACCTCGGCCGGCGGCACMAGGCCCTCCGCCGAACACGACACCATGACCGTGGAAATCATCAACAACGTCACAAGACGACGCGGAAGGGAAACATACGCCATACGAGAACCTGTACCTTCAGCGGCCGCTACCCGCGGCAATACAGGTAAATTTTAAAGAAACGGGGTAAACGAATCCTTATTGGTTGGGARAAATAACGAACCGGGCTGTTCCGTGAMGCGGGAAATGCGGRAGCCTCGACCGAAATCATACCAAAGGTSTGAGCAAAGCTCTGCAAACCAACGCCTCTCACGATGCAGACACCACGGGTCYGGCACGACGGAGGATAGGTTGTCTCACTTCCTCGAAACATAAAGGGCGCAGCCAAAGCCGCGCCCTGTAAACTATCTCAAGCGGATAAAAATCAAGCCGCCCGCGAAACCTCGCGCCCTGCCCCATGCCCGAGTTCGAAACGGGACAGCAGCGCGCGGAGCTGCCGGCTTTCTTCGGCCAGCGTCTGGCTGGCCGCCGTCGTCTCTTCCACCATGGCGGCGTTCTGCTGGGTCATCTGGTCCATGTGGTTGACGGAGGTGTTGATCTCCTGCAGGCCGGTGGCCTGTTCGCGTGCCGCCGTGGCGATGGAATTGACATGGCCGTCGACCCGGTTGACCAGCGTCACGATCTCATCCAGCGCGTCACCCGTGGATCGAACGAGTGCGACACCGCCGCCGACCTCTTCCGCCGAACGATTGATAAGGGTCTTGATCTCCTTGGCGGCATTGGCAGAGCGTTGCGCGAGTTCGCGAACCTCCTGCGCCACCACGGCAAAACCGCGTCCCGCTTCGCCTGCCCTTGCGGCCTCGACACCGGCATTCAGCGCCAGAAGGTTGGTCTGGAACGCGATTTCGTCGATGACGGAAATGATCTGCCCGATGCGCCGCGAAGATTCCTCAATATGGCCCATCGCATCGACGGCATTGCGCACGATCTCGCCCGAGCGGCCTGCGCTCGTTTTTGTATCCTGCACCATTTGTCGGGCCTCGTTCGCCCGTTCGGAAGCGGTGCGCACCGTCGCGGTGATTTCGTCAAGAGCCGCCGCCGTCTCCTCCAGCGCCGCTGCCTGCTGCTCTGTCCGGCGCGAAAGATTGCCGGTCGCACCGCTGATGTCAGATGCGCTATCGTTGACGACATGGCCGGTTCTGGCGATCGCCTCGATCGCCCCATGCAGCGCGCCGACGGCGCGGTTGAAATCCATGCGCAGCTTTTCATATTCGCCGCCGATATCGGCAAGCTCGACGGTCAGATCGCCATTGGCGAGTGCTTCCAGCGAACTGCCGAGCTCATTCATGGCATGAGCCTGACGTTCGGATGCGGAGCGCAACGCCATCTCGTTGCCATGCCGCGCCTCCTCCAGCGCCCGCTGCTGCCCCGCCTCGCGGGCCTGCAAGGCGCTGCGCTCATTGACGCTGTCACGCAGCACCAGCAACGTCTTGGCAATGGCGCCGATTTCGTTGCGACGGTCGGCGAATTCAATTTCCGCCTCGCCGTCACCATCAGCGATCCGCTTCATACTCTGCCGGATGCGATCGATAGGCCGTGTCACGCTGCGCACGACGGCTGCAGCCACGCCGATCACCAGAAGGCCGGACAGAACACACACTGCGATGTTGAAATAGGCATTGCTCCAGAAAACCGCCTCAAGATCGTCGACATAAACGCCAGTGCCGACAATCCATCCCCAGGGCGCGAAACCGGCGACATGGGAAAATTTCTCGACTGGGTCCGGCGCGCCGGGCTTGGGCCAATAATAATCGACAAAGCCCTGGCCGCCCGCTTTCACCGTATTGACGAATTCGACGAACAGCGCCTTGCCGTTCGGATCCTTGTTGGCAGTGAGATCGCTGCCGTTCATCTCGGGCTTGATCGGATGCATCACCATCTTGGGATGCATGTCGTTGATCCAAAAATAGCCGCTGCCGTTGCCATAGCGCATCGCCGCAATCGTGGTCTTGGCTTGTTGCTGCGCAGCCTCACGCGTCAGGGTGCCACCCTGCTCCAGCCGGTAATATTGCTCAAGAATGGCGACAGCCGTTTCGTTCATGGATGCGAGTCCCGCTTTACGCTCGCGTTCCATCTCATGAAAGGTCTCGAACAGGCTGAATGTAAGTGCCGCAGTCAATATTGCCAGAAACAATGCAACGAGCGCATAAAGGCGCATAGATATCGTGACGTTTTTCATATTCCCCCCAACGCCGCTGACGGCACTTCGACCAGCGTATGTTAGAGTTAAAAAATTTATTATAACTGAATACGCTTATTATACGTTAGTATTATTCCAGACCTCCTCTAACCAACCCGCCAATACTCTCCACGRCCCTTCAAAGCCGGCGCAGCGACCCGAAATTCTACAGGGTGYTGCCGTTTTAAAGAGCTCGTTAACCCTGACGTCCTATCCTCTTTTGCCAAAATACAGGTACAGGGAGACGCGCAATGTCACGGCCGAATTTCCGCTTTACACACTATGACCTGAAGGAATTGCGGGCTGGGACGACCATTGAGGTGTCCCTTTCGGCCGTCAACAATGTACGGCTGATGACAGGCGCAAAYTTCCAGCGTTTCACMGAATTGCTCGATTTCAAATATCTCGGCGGCGTCGCGAAAAAATCGCCGATCCGCATCAGCATTCCCGAGACCTTGCACTGGCATCTGGTGATCGATGCCGAAGGGCATAGCGGTCTGGCGGAATCCTCGGTCAAGATGCTGCCTGCGCCGTCGCAGGTCATRCAACACCGRAAGGCATCCTGATTTCCCTTTGGAAACAGTTGGATGGCGCGGTTTTACGACTCACTTTGGCAAGCGCCTGATTCTTTTTGTGAAGAAAGCTTTTTAACGCGAACCGCGCTCGCGGCGCAGCTTCGCCCACCAGTCGAGACGCTTGCGGATGTCCCGCTCRAAACCCCTGTCGGGCGGATCGTAAAACGTCTTGCGCCCCATTTTTTCCGGAAAATAGTCCTGTCCCGAAAAGGCATCCGGCTCGTCATGGTCGTAACGGTAACCGTCACCATAACCCTCGCCCTTCATCAGCTTTGTCGGCGCGTTCAGAATATGTTTTGGCGGCACCAGCGAGCCGTTTTCCTTGGCCGCCCGCATCGCCGATTTGAAGGCTGTATAAACGGCATTCGATTTCGGCGCGGTGGCGAGATAGACGCAGGCCTGCGCCAGCGCCAGTTCGCCTTCCGGTGAACCCAGATAATCATAGGCGTCCTTGGCGGCATTGCAGACGGCAAGCGCCTGCGGATCGGCAAGGCCGATATCCTCCACCGCCATGCGCACCAGCCGCCTCCCGATAAAGAGCGGGTCTTCGCCGGCATCGAACATGCGGCAGAGATAATAAAGCGCCGCATCCGGGTCCGAACCGCGCACCGATTTATGCAGCGCGGAAATCAGATTGTAGTGGCCGTCCTGTCCCTTGTCGTAAACCGGCGCGCGCCGCTGCACGATGCGCGTCAGCCCTTCGGTATCGAAAGTCTCGTCCTTGCGCGCCGCACGCCAGACCTCTTCGGCAAGCGTCAGCACGGCGCGGCCGTCGCCATCGGCCATCCGGATCAGGCTGACACGCGCCTCCTCGGTCAGCGGCAGAGGCTTGCCCTCCGCCTCTTCGGCGCGCTTCAAAAGCTCGCCCAGACTCCCCTCGTCATGCGAACCGAAAGTGAGGACACGCGCCCGCGACAAAAGAGCGGCATTCAGTTCAAAGGACGGGTTTTCGGTGGTTGCACCCACAAGAATGATGGTGCCGTCTTCCATGACCGGCAGGAAGCTGTCCTGCTGRGCACGGTTGAAACGATGGATCTCGTCAACAAAAAGCAGCGTCTGCCGGCCRTTCATCCGGCGTGTGCGTGCTGCCTCGAAMACCTTCTTGAGATCGGCAACACCGGAAAAGATCGCCGAAATCTGYTCGAAAGCCAGCCCGGCCTCSCCCGAAAGCAGACGCGCGACCGTCGTCTTGCCGGTGCCGGGCGGTCCCCAGAAGATCATCGATCCGAGTGAGCCGCTATCGATCATACGGCGCAGCACGCCCTCTTCACCCGTCAGATGCGGCTGCCCGGTCACCTCCGCCAGCGTCTTCGGACGCAGGCGGTCGGCAAGAGGTCGCCGGTTGGCGACCTCGACAGGCACCTGTGGGGCAAAGAGGTCATCGCTCATCGCAGGAACTGCCGGATGCGTTGACCGTCACGCAGGATTTCCACCCGCCAGAAGCCGGGATTGTCATCCAGCGCCTTTTCGACCGCAGCCGTGGAGCCGATATCCGAGCCGTTCAGCGAYAGGATGACGTCCTTCGGCTGGAAACCGACCCGATAGGCCGGCGAACCGCGCTTCACATCGGTGACGACGACGCCGGTCACCTGCGAAGGCATGCGCAGTTCATCCGCAAGCTTCGGCGAGAGATTGGCGACAGTCGCGCCCGCCAAGGGATTGCGTCCCTCCAGCAGCCGTTCATCACGCGGCGCGGTTTCCGGCGCCGTGTCGAGCGCAATGGTCACCTTCTTCTCTTTRCCYTTCTCCACCAGCGTCAATTCGGCGGACTTGCCGATACCAGCCGTCGTGAGGCGATAACCGAGTGCATCGGGATGCTCCACCTCCAAACCGTTGACCGCCGTTACGACCTGCCCCGGCTCGATGCCAGCTTTCTCCGCCGGGCCGCCCTTGACGACGCTGACGACGAGCGCACCGCGCGCGCGGTGCAGGCCGAGCGCCTCGGCGACATCGGAGGTGACGGGATCGAAGGTCGCGCCGATATAGGGCCGCTGGAAGTTCGCGTCGCCACGCTCGGCGGCGGCAACGAAAACGCGGACCAGATTGGCGGGAATGGCAAAACCGATGCCGTTCGACCCGCCGCCCTTGGAGAAGATGGCAGTATTGATGCCGATCAACTCACCCGCCATGTTCATCAGCGCACCGCCGGAATTGCCGGGGTTGATGGAGGCGTCGGTCTGGATGAAGAAGCCGAAATCGCCCTGCGTCACCTGGTTGCGCGCCAGCCCCGAGACGATGCCGCTCGTTACCGTCTGGCCGACACCGAAGGGGTTGCCGATGGCAAGCACGAGATCGCCGACTTCAATGGCATCCGAATTGCCAAGCGAAAGCACCGGAAACTGTTCCTTCGCGTCGATCTGCAGAATGGCAAGATCGACCCGGTCGTCCTTCAGCAGCACCTTGGAGGAGAATTCACGCCCATCCGCCAGCGCCACCTTGATGTCGTCGGCGCCATCGATGACGTGATTATTGGTCACCACRAGGCCGCCGGCSGTYACGATCACACCCGATCCGAGCGAGGACTGTTTCTCCGTGCGGTTCGGCATCTGCTGGCCGAAGAACTGTTCGAAGAACGGGTCGCCGGCGAAGGGCGACGAGCGCCGCTGCACGATGCGTTCGGCATAGACATTCACCACAGCGCCCGCGGTACGCTTGACCAGCGGCGCGAAGGAAAGCTGCATTTCCGTGTGGCTTGCGGGCACGGTCTTGTTGTCCTGCGCCTGCGCTCCGACCGGAACGAGAAGCAGCGCCGCAAGAAAGCCGGTGGACAGATACTTCAGCACGCTCTGCATGTGATTCCTCATCCTCATCAGTATGATGGAGTTATAACGYGAAAGCCTATAAAGCAAAGCGCGGCAAGATGATGGCCGATCTTTTTCATGCGWTGACCGGCTTGTGCRGGTGGAACCAACAGCACCCCATTTCGGTTTCACCCAAACGAGCCTGTCCTCAAAATGAGACGACCCATGCACATGAAACAGACAATCCTTGCCTCCGGCATCCTCCTCGCCTGCGCTTCACTGGGTTCGCCCGCCAACGCCGCCAGCTTCGATTGCACGAAGCCTGATCTGGCCGCGGATGAAAAGGCGATCTGCGACAACCGAGCCCTCAACGATCAGGACGTGAAGATGGTCACCACCTTCGACATCCTGACACAACTCATGGCGATGGGCGCACGCGACACCTTGCGCGAAGAACAGAGCCAATGGTTGAAAAAGCGTCAGGAATGCAATGCGGATGTCGCCTGCATTACAAGTGCCTATGAGGAGCGCATGAAGCGGCTCGGGGAAGCTTTCCAGAGCATAAACAGACCGCTCTGATTTTCACGCAACGCGAATGATATTCTCCATCAACCCATGCAATTGGTCGCGATAACCGGTTCTCGCCGAAGGCGCATCCTCACGGGACGTCATAACCACCGAAAGCCGTTTGGCGGGGACGATATAGAGCATCTGCCCGCCGTAGCCCCAGGCATAATAAACCGTCTCGCCCGCCATCTCCTTGATGAACCAGCAATAGCCGTAACCATCGCCGTTGAAGACGGAATTGGTGCGTTGTTGCCAGGATTGATCGATCCAGCTCTGCGAAATCAAACGCTCGCCGCCTGGCGTTACCCCGCCCAGCCGGTAAAGCTCGCCGAAAGCCAGCAGCGACCGCGCCGTCATCGCCATCTGGTTGCCGCCSAGATAGATGCCCTGCGGGTCGCGCTCCCAGCCGCCGATTGAGAAGCCCTSCAGCGGCCGGAACCAGTCGCGCGCCAGCGACAGCGTCGAACGGCCGGATGCCTTGGTCAAAATCGCCGAAAGCAGATGCGTGGAACCGGTGGAGTAAAGCATGCCACCGCCCGGCTCTCCGGCAAAACCCGACCCCAGCGCCATTCGCACCCAGTTGCGGCTGGCGACCCAGCGGCCGTAGTTCGGGCCGGACATTCGTTCCAGACCGGATTGCATGGAAAGCAGGTTGCCGATGGTTACCCTTTCCAGACGCGCATCGGGGTTCGGCGGAAAATCGCTGCGCAGGATCGTGGCAATCGGCTGATCCGCCCCGGCCAATATCTTGCGGTCGATCGCCATGCCGACCAGCGCGGAAATCACAGATTTCGAGGCCGACTTGATGTTGGTGGAACCCATAAGGTTGGCGCCGTGATAGGCACGGCTGGCCACCTCTTGGCCGTCAATACTGACGATGGCGGCTTTAAGGCTCGAAAGCCCATCCGCCTCGTTGAGCAATGGACTGAAGCGGGCGCCATTGCCTGCCGTTTGCCCGTGGGCAAGGCGGGCGAAAGGCAGGGATGCGATAAGGCCGAGTGCGGTTCGTCTTTTCATGGTGCTGAAGTTAGGCATCGCGGCGCGTTGGAAAAGGGCAAGTGACGGAACATCACTCCAATGTGACTGMYGGCAYGGMGGGTGGACGGCCGGATGGTTTAGAATTTRCGGTGSMGAAACARCGTGTTGCGCGAGCTTGGAGAATCAAGCTCTGAGGCAATTGAATCTGTTTCTTAACGACGCGCGTAATCTGGGTCAGAACAAGAAAAAGCCGCTCAGAAGAGCGGCTCAGGCTGCCTGCAATGTAGGACCCTGCCCGCCAGATTACTCCGGCAAAATCCGAACAGCACCCTTGTCGGCACTGGACGCAAAAGCCGCATAGGCCTTCAGCGCTGTCGTGACGTTGCGCTTGCGGAACTCCGCAGGCTTCCAGCCGAGCTGATCCTGCTCGGCGCGGCGGGCTGCCAGTTCCGCATCCGTAACTTTGAGGTTGATCGTGCGGTTGGGAATATCGATCTCGATCAAGTCGCCCTGACGCACGAGGCCGATAGCACCGCCCTGCGCCGCTTCCGGCGAGGCATGGCCGATGGACAGGCCGGATGTGCCGCCCGAAAAACGTCCGTCGGTGATMAGCGCGCAGGCTTTGCCGAGGCCCTTGGACTTGAGGTAGCTGGTCGGATAGAGCATTTCCTGCATTCCGGGGCCGCCCTTCGGTCCTTCGTAACGAATGACGACGACATCACCTGCCTTGACCTCGTTGGAAAGAATGCCCTTCACCGCCGCGTCCTGGCTTTCGTAAACAACMGCCGGACCGCTGAATTTAAGGATGGATTCGTCGACACCCGCCGTCTTCACGATGCAGCCATCAAGAGCGATGTTGCCATAAAGCACGGCCAGACCGCCATCCTTGGAGAAAGGCTTTTCAACCGAGCGGATAACGCCGTTTTCACCGTCCGTATCCAGATCGTCCCAGCGCGACGACTGGCTGAAKGCCACCTGCGTCGGCACGCCGCCGGGGGCAGCCTTGAAGAACTGCCGCACGGTTTCGCTGTTGGTKCGGGTGATGTCCCAACGGTCGATGGCGTCGCCCAGCGTCGCCTCGTGCACCGTGTAGGTATCGCGATTGAGGAGACCGCCACGATCCAGCTCACCGAGAATGCGCATGATGCCGCCGGCGCGGTGAACGTCTTCCATGTGCACGTCCTGCTTGGCAGGCGCGACCTTGGAAAGGCAGGGAACCTTGCGGGAAAGACGGTCGATGTCTTCCATGCCGAAATCGACACCGCCCTCATGCGCTGCCGCCAGAATATGCAGCACCGTGTTGGTGGAACCGCCCATGGCGATATCCAGCGACATGGCGTTTTCAAACGCAGCCTTGTTGGCAATGGTGCGCGGCAGAACGGTCTCGTCGTCCTGCTCGTAATAACGGCGCGCCAGATCGACGATCAGGTGACCGGCCTCGACGAACAGGCGTTTGCGGTCCGAATGGGTGGCAAGCGTCGAACCGTTGCCGGGCAATGACAGGCCTAGCGCCTCGGTCAGACAGTTCATGGAATTGGCAGTGAACATGCCGGAACAGGAACCGCAGGTCGGGCAAGCGGAACGCTCGATGATCTTGACGTCCTCATCGGAAATCTTGTCGTCCGCAGCTGCGACCATGGCGTCAACCAGATCGAGCGCGACCGTCTTGCCATGCAGAACAACCTTGCCCGCTTCCATCGGACCACCGGAAACGAAGACGGCGGGAATGTTGAGGCGCATCGCCGCATTCAGCATGCCGGGGGTGATCTTGTCGCAGTTGGAGATGCACACCATCGCGTCGGCACAATGGGCGTTGACCATGTATTCGACCGAGTCAGCGATGATTTCGCGCGACGGCAGCGAATAAAGCATGCCGTCATGGCCCATGGCGATGCCGTCATCGACAGCGATGGTGTTGAATTCCTTGGCAACGCCACCGGCSGCTTCGATTTCACGCGCAACGAGCTGGCCGAGATCCTTCAGATGCACATGGCCCGGCACAAATTGCGTGAAGGAATTGACCACCGCGATGATGGGCTTGCCGAAATCGCTGTCCTTCATGCCGGTGGCGCGCCATAGGCCGCGCGCGCCCGCCATGTTGCGGCCGTGGGTTGTCGTTCTGGAGCGATAGACTGGCATGGTGTTTTCCTCGATCTCTTGGGCAGAAGAGCGCATTCCCGCACCGCGGTCAAAATGCCCTCGCCCTATTTTGCGGTTTTTCTAGCGCAAACCGTAAGCCCTGTCACTGTCACCTTCGGGCAAAACAGTACGGTTCGGTACGGTACGCCCGGTTTGAATGTTGCAATTCGCGCGGCCTGTCATCACAAATGCGCGATTTTCGCCGCCCGGCCGCTGTTTTTGCGCAGAGTGCTGAAACATATCTGTGCAGCGGCCGTATAGCCTATCATAATCGATTTATCGCCGATGCACCCGGCTTTTGTGGAGGTTGAAATGCCCGCCTATCGTCCGCCCCTCATCCCGGCACGAGAAATCACGCCGAAGAATATCTACCTCTCGAGACGTGGCTTCCTGCGCACGGCGGCGGGGCTTGCGGCAATCGGGCTTTCCGGCCGCGAGGCTGTCGCTGCTCCGCTTGCTGCCAAAGCAGGCGCTTACAAGCTGGACGAGAAGCTCACCCCGCTCGATGCCGTCACCAGCTACAATAATTTCTATGAGTTCGGAGTGGGCAAATCCGACCCGAAGGAAAATTCCGGCAAGTTCAAGCCCACCCCCTGGACGGTAAAGGTGGATGGCCTTGTCTCCAAACCGCAGGAATTTGGCATCGAAGAGCTGATGAAATATCAGCTAGAGGAGCGCACCTATCGCATGCGCTGCGTCGAGGGCTGGTCGATGGTCATTCCGTGGATCGGTTTCCCTCTCGCCGCACTTCTCGACAAGGTGGAGCCACTCGGCAGCGCGAAATACGTGTCCTTCGAAACCGTGGTGCGGCCGGAGGAAATGCCGGGYCAGAGCGGCCTGTTCCAGCCTCTGTCCTGGCCCTATGTCGAGGGTCTACGCCTAGATGAGGCCCGCCATCCTCTGACCATTCTTGCCGTYGGACTATACGGCGAAACCCTGCCGAACCAGAATGGCGCGCCCATTCGCCTCGTCGTTCCCTGGAAATACGGCTTCAAGGGCATCAAATCCATCGTCCGTATTTCGCTTGTCGAGAAACAGCCGGAAACGACGTGGAAAAACTCCAACGCCCGCGAATACGGYTTCTATTCCAACGTCAATCCGCATGTGGACCATCCGCGCTGGAGCCAGGCAACGGAACARCGCATCGGCGAAGGCGGCTTTTTCGGCACCCAGAACCGCCCTACCCTGATGTTCAACGGCTATGACGAGGTGGCAAGCCTCTATACCGGCCTCGATCTAAAGGCGAATTACTGATCATGGCCCTCGCCTTTTCGCTTCCCTCACTGCCGAAGCGTTACCAGCCGGCAGCCATYTGGTCGCTTTATGTCATCGGCCTCTGTCCCGGCCTCTGGTATTTTTACCTCGCCGCAACCGGCGGCCTCGGCTTCAATCCGGTCAAGGATTTCGAGCACCTGCTCGGAATCTGGGCGCTGCGCTTTCTGTGCCTCGGCTTGCTGGTGACGCCGCTGCGCGATCTCTTCAACGTCAACCTCATCGCCTATCGCCGGGCGCTGGGACTGATCGCCTTCTATTACGTGCTGGCACATTTCAGCGTCTATCTGGTTCTGGATCGCGGCCTGGTCTTCAGCTCCATCGCCGCTGATATTCTCAAGCGGCCCTATATCATGTTCGGCATGGCGGGGCTCGTCATGCTGCTGCCGCTCGCGCTCACCTCCAACCGCTGGTCGATCCGCAAGCTCGGCAGCCGCTGGAACACGCTGCACAAGCTCGTCTATCTCGTGCTCATCGTCGGCGTACTGCATTTCGTGCTGGCGCGAAAATCGATCACGCTCGAGCCGGTGTTTTATATCAGTACGATGGTGGTGTTGCTCGGGTATCGGCTGGTGCGGCCCTCTATCATGGCGGCGAAGAGGGCAAGGCGCGCAAGCCCCGTCCGGACGTAAAGGACGCCACCGCGATCCCGCCGATATAGCAGACGATATTCCACACCGAGAAAACGCGGCCGAGCAGCAAAGCTCCGGCCGCCGTTGCGCGAAACGCGTCCAGCGCCGGGAAATGAACGAGCCGGATCAGTTCCACGACGATGACGGCGATGACGGCGATGTGAACCTCGTAACCGTACCAGCGGGACGGAAGGATGGCCGCCAGCAGCAGATAGACCATCGCCCCCCAGAGCACGGATCCGCCATATTTTACCGCCACGAACGGCAATCCCACCTCGTAGCCGAACGCCCGCAAGCAAAGACCGCCAATGATCACCATCATGGCCGCCGCCAAAAGCCGGATGCGGGCAAAATAAGGCGGGGAAAGGCGTGACAGACCCATGCGAGTTCCTTCCGGTTTTCGTATGAAAATTTAACGGATACAAATCGAGGCGCGAACATGAGCACAGCAACAGGCCCAGCCGCAACCCGCCTCTCGGTTTTGGACAATCTTCTGTGCGATACCTATCCTTGGGGCGAACTCAAGGGCATCAGGCGCTTTGTCATCGAATTTCTCTATTTCGGCATCAAGGAAGCCCGTGCCTGCCTGTTTGCGGGATTGTTCTTCATTTCCATCTTCGTGGTGCCGCATGGTGGGGTATTTGGCATTCCACGTTATGACGTGCTGCTGATCGTCGCGCTCGGCATCCAGTTCTTCATGATCTGGAGCAGGCTGGAAACGCTTGACGAGGCCAAGGTCATCCTGCTGTTCCATATCGTCGGCTTCGCGCTTGAGGTGTTCAAGACGTCAAGCGCTATCCAATCCTGGTCCTACCCCGACTTCGCCTATAGCAAGGTCCTCGGCGTGCCGCTCTTTTCCGGCTTCATGTACGCCGCCGTCGGCAGCTACATCATCCAGGCGTGGCGCCTGCTGGATGTGCGCATTCGCAATTATCCCACCTATTGGATGGCAACGCTGATCGGCATCGCCATCTACGCCAACTTCTTCACCCACCACTTTATCGGTGACTACCGCTGGTACATCGCCGCCTGCGCCATCGGCCTCTATTCCCGCGCAACGGTGGTCTACCGTCCCTATGATCGGGATCGAAAGATGCCGCTGCTTCTCTCCTTCGTCCTGATAGGGTTTTTCGTCTGGCTGGCGGAAAACATCTCCACATTCTTCGGTATCTGGAAATATCCCGATCAGATCGCCGCATGGTCCGTCGTCCATATCGGCAAGTGGAGTTCGTGGTCGCTGCTGGTCATCATGACGTTTACGATTGTCGCGCAACTCAAGCACATCAAGGCCCGTATACACGTTCCGGAGTGAAGCGAGCGCTTTCCAAGCATCGTTAAAAACGACGATTGCAGGACATCGAGCCGATAGAGAGCAATAACATAGATATCATTAAGTAAATCCTGCCAAAAATCTATCGGGCGACATACAAGACAAGCGAAAATTACGAAGTTGGCGTATTTATTGTTCACGACGCCAGCCGCCCTAATGGCTTCTATGTTGATACAGCTTACCCTCGGAACGCCGATATTGTGAAAAAGACCATTACACCCGCACCCGTATTCCTGAAATTTACAGGCTATATGATCCAAGACTTCGAAATGTTCGAAAGCTTGGATGGCGTCTTACTTCTAGGTTTGTATCACTTAACTAAAAAGGAGCGAAATGMGCTCARTACATTCCTTGTATCCCTGTTGCGCTCTGATGTTTCAGATAGCTTGATTGGAGATCTTTGGAACACATCCAATGCTGAATTTGGTGCCGAAGGTAAGGGAATTAGATGGCTTCTCAACCGGACCGTCGAGTTGATCGAAGGTGACGACGGCACTGACGGTTACTATCTGCGTCGTTCATGACTATTCTTTTGGAAAATAAAAAAGCCGGGTGATTTCTCACCCGGCTTTTTAATTCACGACGCCTGAACGGCGTCAGACCTTACGCAGCTTCGGCAGCAGCAGCTTCCGCAGCAACGCGAGCCTTATCGGCTGCGCCCTTGGCGTCAACGTCACGCTCGACGAATTCAACAACGGCCAGAGCCGCGTTGTCGCCCTGGCGGAAGCCAGCCTTCATGATGCGCAGGTAGCCGCCGTTGCGGGTTGCGTAACGCGAAGCGATTGCGTCGAACAGCTTGCGAACAGCGTCCTGATCCTTGATCTGCGAGATCGCCTGACGACGAGCGTGCAGGTCGCCGCGCTTGCCAAGCGTCACGAGACGCTCGACGATCGGACGGATTTCCTTCGCCTTAGGAAGGGTGGTGACGATCTGCTCATGGGTGATGAGCGAAGCAGCCATGTTGGCAAACATTGCCTTGCGGTGGCTGGCGGTTCTATTGAGCTTGCGGCCTGAATTACCGTGGCGCATTGCTATTCTCCTTCTACGCAGGTGCCTTCTCTAAGGCCTGCCGTTTCCTGGCACATGCAGATGACTTATCTGCTGTTTGACGGGGAAAGGCAGTCTTTAAGGTCTGCCTTCTTGTTTGTTAGTATTGGTCTTCGTAACGCTTGGCGAGATCTTCGATGTTCTCAGGCGGCCATGCCGGTACTTCCATACCGAGGTGCAGACCCATGGAAGCGAGAACTTCCTTGATTTCGTTCAGCGACTTGCGACCAAAGTTCGGCGTGCGAAGCATTTCGGCTTCGGTCTTCTGGATCAGGTCGCCGATATAGACGATGTTGTCGTTCTTCAGGCAGTTTGCCGAACGAACGGACAGTTCCAGCTCGTCGACCTTCTTGAGAAGCGCCGGGTTGAACGCGAGTTCGGTAACCGATTCTTCTTCTGCTTCCTTCTGCGGCTCGTCGAAGTTGACGAAGACGCCGAGCTGGTCCTGAAGAATGCGAGCGGCGAAGGCAACGGCGTCTTCGCCGGAAACCGAACCGTTGGTCTCGATCGTCATGATCAGCTTGTCATAGTCGAGAACCTGACCTTCACGGGTGTTTTCCACCTTGTAGGACACTTTCTTGACCGGAGAATACAGGCTGTCCACCGGAATGAGGCCAATTGGGGCATCTTCCGCGCGGTTGCGCTCAGCCGGTACGTAACCCTTGCCGTTGTTGACGGTGAATTCCATGCGGATTTCAGCGCCTTCGTCCAGCGTGCAGATCACGTGGTCGGGGTTCAGGATCTCGATGTCGCCAACCGTCTGGATGTCACCAGCGGTTACCGAACCCGGACCCTGCTTGCGCACGACCATGCGCTTGGAATCGTCACCATCCATCTTGATGGCGATTTCCTTGATGTTGAGCACGATATCCGTCACATCTTCCCGAACGCCGGGGATGGAGGAGAATTCGTGCAGGACACCGTCGATCTGCACGGCCGTAACAGCGGCACCACGCAGAGAAGACAACAGAACGCGACGCAGCGCGTTGCCGAGAGTAAGACCGAAACCACGCTCCAGCGGCTCGGCAACGAGCGTTGCCTTGGTGCGGCTGGACGAGGTGAACTCGACCTTGTTCGGCTTGATAAGTTCCTGCCAGTTCTTCTGAATCATCTTTAAACCTTCCGTTCGCCGCCACCATCCAATCGTGACGGACCGAGCATGAAAACACTGAGAGGAACCTAATTCCGCGGTTCATCAGTGGGTTCTTGAGCGCAAGTCCGTCGATCGAAATCGACGCGCACACGCCAGATACACGAAAATTCCGCCAGACCGAAGGAAAGGCGGAATTTCCGAACCACGGTCGCGTCAGACGCGGCGCTTCTTGCGCGGACGGCAACCGTTGTGCGGGATCGGCGTCACGTCGCGAATGGAAGTGATCATGAAACCGGCAGCCTGCAGAGCGCGAAGTGCCGATTCACGGCCGGAACCCGGACCGCAAACTTCAACTTCAAGCGACTTCATGCCGTGTTCCTGAGCCTTCTTCGCGCAATCTTCAGCAGCGATCTGGGCAGCAAACGGGGTCGACTTGCGCGAACCCTTGAAGCCCTTGGCACCAGCGGACGACCAGGCAATAGCATTGCCCTGTGCGTCGGTGATGGTGATCATCGTGTTGTTGAAGGTCGAGTTGACATGCGCGACGCCCGACGTGATATTTTTACGTTCGCGACGGCGAACGCGTGCGGCTTCCTTGGCCATTTTATACCTTTCATTGATCTCTTCACCGCCGTAACACCAGCGGCTACACCAGCGATCGACCCGTTTCCGAGCTTCACGCCAAACTCAGAAAGGCTGGCGCAGACCGCACCAGCCTCTCCTTTCCGGAGAACCGGAAAATTACTTCTTCTTACCAGCGATAGCCTTCGCCGGACCCTTACGGGTGCGGGCGTTGGTGTGCGTGCGCTGACCGCGGACCGGAAGGCCACGACGGTGACGCAGGCCGCGGTAGCAGCCGAGGTCCATCAGACGCTTGATGTTCATCGAGGTCTCGCGACGAAGATCGCCTTCGACCTGATAGTCGCGGTCGATGGCTTCGCGGATCTGAAGAACTTCAGCATCCGTAAGCTGATGAACGCGCTTGTCAGCCGGAAGACCGACCTTGTCCATGATTTCCTGCGCGAATTTCGGACCAATCCCGTGAATATACGTCAGCGCAATAACAACGCGCTTTGCAGTCGGGATGTTGACGCCAGCGATACGTGCCACGTCTTTTCTCCTTGGTTCCAGTTGCCATCCGGCAAGTGGTGATTCCATTCGAGCGGCCGACACGACCGCCAGTTCAAAATTGATGTCCGTGACAAGTCAAAACGACCGAACCCGGATTTCCCTCCCTTAAGGGAAATCCGCGCCAGTCGCTTGGGATGTCGCGAGTTGGCGCGGTGTTTAACGGAATCAGCGCTAAAAAGCAACCGGCTCCGCCAAGATTCTTTTGCGATCCAAAGGATACGCCGTATCAGGAGCACAGGATTTGCCGGGAAAACCGCCTGCGGTTTTCACCATCCCGCTCCAACCATCAGGCCGAGGCCTTTTCCAGAACCCGTTCGATGGCCGCGGTGACGGCATCGACATCAGCCATGCCATCCAGTGTCACAAGTTCACCCTGCTCGCTGTAATATTGCGACAGCGGCGCAGTCTTCTCGCGATACTCCGTCAACCGCTTGCGGAAGGCTTCCGGATTGTCGTCGGAACGAACCGTGCCACCGGCAGCGATGGTCTCTGCAACGCGATTTTCGATTCGGCGAATCAGCGCCTCCTCGTCCACCTTCAGTTCGATGACGGCATCGAGGGCAACGTTCTTCTTGTGCATGTTCTCGGCAAGCGCCTTGGCCTGCGGAACGGTGCGCGGATAGCCATCGAGAATGAAACCCTTGGCACAGTCCGGAGCTTCGATGCGTTCGGAAACGATCTGATTGACGATATCGTCGGAAACCAGCCCGCCGGCGTCCATGACGGCCTTGGCGCGCTTGCCTATTTCCGTGCCCGCGCTAACCGCAGCGCGAAGCATGTCACCGGTGGAAAGCTGCGGGATCCCGTACTTGTCAGTCAGGCGTTTGGCCTGGGTTCCCTTGCCCGCACCCGGCGGACCTAAAAATATCAGTCTCATCGTCCCCTCTTTCCTCCACGCAACTTCGACTTCTTGATCAGTCCTTCATACTGCTGCGCGATCAGGTGTCCCTGAATTTGCGCAACCGTGTCCAGAGTTACACTGACAACGATCAAAAGCGAAGTACCACCAAGGGCTAATGGAATGCCCGTACGTGCGATAAGTGTCTCAGGAAGGATACACACGAAGACAAGATAAACAGCGCCRACMACCGTGATACGGGTCAGRACGTAATCGATGTACTCCGCGGTGCGCTCGCCCGGACGAATGCCCGGAATGAAGCCGCCATGCTTCTTGAGGTTATCGGCCGTGTCCTTCGGATTGAAGACGATAGCCGTGTAGAAAAATGCAAAGAACGCGATGAGCAGGCCGTAGAGCGCCATGAACAGCGGCTGTCCATGCTGCAGCGACGCGATGATCGAGGTTGCCCAGCCCGGCAGGTTGGTGTTTCCGGCAAAACCGGCAGCCGTCGCAGGCAGAAGCAGCAGCGAGGATGCGAAGATCGCGGGAATAACGCCAGCYGTGTTGAGCTTCAGCGGCAGATGCGAGGTATCGCCCTGGAACATCCGGTTGCCGACCTGGCGTTTCGGATATTGTATCAGCAGACGGCGCTGGGCGCGCTCCACGAAAACGATCAGTGCGATGACGCCGATTGCCACGATAACGACCATGAGGATGAGCGTCGTCGACAGCGCACCGGTGCGGCCGAGTTCCAGCGTGCCGGCAAGCGCCTTGGGCAGACCTGCGGCAATACCGGCAAAGATGATGAGCGAAATACCGTTGCCGATGCCGCGCGAGGTAATCTGTTCGCCAAGCCACATCAGGAACATMGTGCCGCCGAGCAGCGTGATGACGGTGGAAATACGGAAGAACAGGCCAGGATCGACCACGAGGCCGTTGCCGCTCTCAAGGCCGACAGCGATGCCGTAGGCCTGCAGGGTGCCAAGCAGTACCGTGCCGTAGCGCGTGTACTGGTTGATGATCTTGCGTCCGGCTTCGCCTTCCTTCTTCAACGCTTCGAGCGAAGGCACGACCGAGGTCATGAGCTGCACGATGATCGAAGCGGAGATGTAAGGCATGATGCCGAGGGCGAAGATCGCCATACGCTCGACTGCGCCACCCGCAAACATGTTGAAAAGACCGAGAATACCGTTGGCCTGGCCACGGAAGGCCTGCGCATAGGCTTCTGGGTTCAGACCCGGAAGCGGAATGTGGGTACCAAGACGGTAGACGAGAAGTGCGGCAAGAGTAAACCAGAGACGCTTTTTCAGATCCTCCGCCTTAGCGAAGGTCGAAAAATTCAGGTTCGAAGCCAGTTGTTCCGCTGCTGAAGCCATAAATTTCTCCGAATGACCCTTGCCGGCCAGCGAAACCGGCCAATGCGGAAAGGTCTAAAAATACCGGTTCAAAAACGGGCTTCGGACGAACACGGCGTTGCGCCGCCATCATGCCTCACCCTGTTTTTTTATGTCCTATCCCCTCCCTCAAGGAAGTTCAAGAACTGTGAGGCTCTCCCTGCGGCACTTTATGCCGCATGTGGCGCGCATAACAGCTGCACCGCGAAGAGTTTGCCATGATGCCACAATAAATCGATTTAAATCGAGAGCACCATAAGCCAGGGAGCGCAAACGCCCGGAGCGACTATGCCCCGGGCGTCTGAAGTCTATATATTACTCGGAAGCTTCAGCTGCAACTGCGAGAAKCTTGATAGAGCTGCCAGCCTTCTCAATCTTTTCGAGTGCAGGCTTGGAAGCGCCGGCAACTTCAAAAGCAACCTTGCTCGTCAGTTCGCCGTCAGCGAGAATGCGAACGCCGTCCTTGGTGCGACGGATAACGCCAGCAGCCTTGAGAGCAGCAGCATCGATCGTTGCGGAAGCGTCGAGCTTCTTGGCGTCGATGGCGGTCTGAATGCGACCAAGCGATACAACAGCAAATTCGGAAGCGAAAATGTTGTTGAAACCGCGCTTCGGAAGACGACGGTAGATTGGCATCTGACCGCCTTCAAAACCGTTTATGGCGACGCCCGAACGAGCCTTCTGACCCTTCACACCGCGACCACCGGTCTTGCCCTTGCCGGAACCGATACCGCGACCTACGCGGATACGGTCCTTGGTGGAGCCTTCGTTGTCTCTGATTTCATTGAGTTTCATGATAGGTTACTCCGTCTCACTTCTCGTCAACGACGCGAACGAGATGCTGGACCGCACGGATCATGCCGCGAACCGCAGGAGTATCTTCCAGGGTGCGCTGACGGTGCATCTTGTTGAGACCCAGACCGACCAGCGTCTGACGCTGGATTGCCGGGCGGCGGATAGGGCTGCCGATCTGTTCGACCGTAACAGTCTTTTTGGCTTCAGTAGTCTTCTTGGCCATGATCCAGCTCCTTATTCTTCAGAAGCGTTGCCGGAAGCGGCACGACGAGACTGAAGGGTCGCATACTTGAGACCACGCTGTGCAGCGATGTCCTTAGGATGAACCTGATGCTTCAGAGCGTCGAACGTTGCGCGAACCATGTTGTACGGGTTCGAAGAACCGGTCGACTTGGCAACAACGTCATGAACGCCCAGCGTTTCGAAAACAGCGCGCATCGGACCACCGGCGATGATACCGGTACCGGCCTTGGCCGAACGCAGCAGAACCTTGCCTGCGCCGTGACGGCCATTGACGTCGTGATGCAGCGTGCGGCCATCGCGCAGCGGAACGAAGATCAGATCGCGCTTTGCGCTCTCGGTTGCCTTACGGATGGCTTCCGGAACTTCGCGAGCCTTGCCGTGACCGAAGCCAACGCGGCCCTTCTGGTCGCCGACAACGACGAGAGCGGCGAAGCCAAAGCGACGGCCACCCTTAACAACCTTTGCAACGCGGTTGATCGCGACCAGCTTGTCGACGAATTCGCTATCGCGTTCTTCACGGTTCTGGCGGTCGTCGCGAGAACCTCTTTTTTCCTGTGCCATTGTCCTTGTCCTTTTTCTTTTACGGGTGGAACGGCAAACGAAAAGACCACCGGCCTCGATGAAGAGACCCGCATGGTCCGGTGAAATTCCGCCCGGATCGTTGTCAGGGCGGAAACTGCAGCGCCGCGTGTCGAAACCGACACGCAAAGGACGCTGCAGGATCTTGAGTGGTGCGTGACCCYTTCTYTCGATTGCGAACAATCGAAAGGGTCAAGCACTCAGAAGTTCAGACCGCCTTCGCGGGCAGCTTCTGCCACAGCCTTGATACGGCCGTGATAGATGAATGCGCCACGGTCGAATACGACATCCTTGACGCCAGCCTTGACGCCACGCTCTGCAACCAGCTTGCCTACGACAGCTGCTGCTGCAACGTCGGCGCCGGTCTTGAGCGAGCCGCGCAGATCGGCTTCGAGCGTGGAGGCAGACGCAAGCGTCTTGCCAGCAACGTCATCGATGATCTGAGCGTAGATGTTCTTCGACGAGCGATGAACCGACAGGCGCGGGCGGCCATTGGCAACCGCCTTGATCTGGCGGCGCACACGGCTCGCGCGACGTGCAAGTGCTTCTTTCCTGCTAGCCATTTCGCGTGATCCTTACTTCTTCTTGCCTTCTTTGCGGACGATACGCTCTTCAGCGTACTTCACGCCCTTGCCCTTGTAGGGCTCGGGACCACGGTATTCGCGGATTTCCGCGGCAACCTGGCCAACCTGCTGCTTGTTGATGCCGGAAACGATGATTTCCGTCGGCTTCGGAACGGCAATGGTGATGCCGACCGGAGGCTCGTAAACAACATCGTGGCTGAAACCGAGAGCCAGCTGCAGGTTCTTGCCCTGCAGGGCGGCACGGTAACCGACGCCGTTGATTTCGAGCTTGCGTTCGTAGCCGTCCTTAACACCCTTGAAGATGTTCTCGATCATCGTGCGGGACATGCCCCACTTGGAACGAGCTTCCTTGGTGTTGTTGGCCGGCGTTACGGAAACGCCATTATCTTCGAGTTTCAGCTGGATGTCGTCATTAGCGACGAAAAACAGTTCACCCTTCGGGCCCTTAGCAGTGACCTTCTGGCCGTCGACATTGGCCGTAACACCTGCTGGAACCTGAACGGGCTTTTTACCGATACGAGACATTGTTCAATCCTGTCTGTTCGTTATGGAGATCCGTGCTCGGGTCTTAGAAGACCGAGCAAAGAACCTCGCCACCAACGTTCTGTTCGCGAGCTTGGTGATCGGCCATCACGCCCTTCGGGGTCGAAAGGATAGTGATGCCGAGGCCGTTCGCGACCTGCGGAATGGACTTAACCGAGACATAAACTCGGCGGCCCGGCTTAGAAACGCGGCCGATCTCACGGATCACGGACGCGCCTTCGTAGTACTTCAGTTCGATCGTGAATTCGGCCTTGCCGTTTTCGAAATCGACCTTGGAATAACCGCGAATGTAGCCTTCAGCCTGCAGCACGTCGAGAACGCGTGCGCGGAGGCTGGAAGCAGGCGTGCTTACCGAAGACTTACGGCGAGCAGCACCATTGCGGATGCGGGTGAGCATATCACCCAAAGGATCAGTCATGGTCATGTGCCCGTCTCCTTACCAGCTCGACTTGACAATGCCCGGCACCTTGCCGGAATTGCCCAGCTCACGAAGCGCGATACGCGACATCTTGAGTTTGCGATAGAACGCGCGCGGACGGCCCGTTACTTCGCAGCGGTTGCGGATACGCGTCTTCGAGCCGTCACGCGGCAGCGAAGCGAGCTTCAGAGTGGCCTTGAACCGGTCTTCGATCGGAAGGGACTGGTTCATCACGATCGCCTTCAGTGCAGCCCGCTTGGTGGCCTGCTGGGCGACCGACTTGCGGCGGCGCTTGTTCTTTTCAACTGCGCTTGTTTTCGCCATATCGGAGTTCCTTTTCTACGCTCGTCGTTACGGTTAGTGACGGAACGGGAAGTTGAACTCTGTAAGCAGAGCCCGTGCTTCGTCGTCCGACGTCGCCGTCGTGCAAACGATGATGTCCATGCCCCACATCTGATCAACCTTATCGTAGTTGATCTCAGGGAACACAATGTGTTCCTTGATGCCCATGGCGAAGTTGCCACGGCCGTCAAAGCTCTTCGGGTTCAGACCCCGGAAGTCGCGAACGCGCGGCAGCGCGATGTTGACCAGGCGATCAAGGAATTCATACATGCGGGCGCCACGAAGGGTAACCTTCGCRCCGATCGGCATGCCTTCGCGAACCTTGAAACCAGCGATCGAGTTGCGAGCGCGGGTAACAACCGGCTTCTGGCCGGCAATCGCAGCCAGGTCACCGGCAGCAATGGTTGGCTTCTTGGAGTCGGCAGTTGCCTCGCCAACACCCATGTTGATCACGATCTTTTCAAGCTTCGGGATCATCATCACGTTGGCGTAGGAGAACTTCTCCTGCATGGCGCCACGGATACGGGAAACGTACTCCGTCTTGAGACGCGGCTCGTACTTATCAGCCATCGATCACTTCTCCCGAACGCTTGGCCACGCGGACCTTCTTGCCGTCTACAACAGTAAAGCCAACGCGGGTCGGCTTGCCATCCTTATCGACGATGGCAATGTTGGAGATGTGCAAGGACGCTTCCTTGTTGATGATGCCAGCTTCCTGAGCCTGGGTCTGGCGCTGGTGACGCTTCACCATGTTAACGCCACGCACAACGGCCCGATCTTCCTTCGGCAAAACCTGGATTACTTCGCCGGTACGGCCCTTGTCCTTACCGGTCAATACGACAACGTTGTCGCCTTTACGAATTTTCTGCATCGCATACGCTCCTTACAGTACTTCCGGAGCCAGCGAGATGATCTTCATGTGGTTCTTGGCGCGAAGTTCGCGCGGAACCGGTCCGAAGATACGGGTGCCGATGGGCTCTTTCTTGTTGTCGATAAGAACGGCTGCGTTGTTATCGAAACGGATGACGCTGCCGTCAGCGCGACGGATGTCCTTGGCGGTGCGAACGACAACCGCCTTCATCACATCGCCCTTCTTGACGCGGCCGCGCGGAATAGCTTCCTTGATGGAAACGACAATAATGTCGCCAACAGAAGCATATTTGCGCTTCGAGCCGCCCAGCACCTTGATGCACATGACACGACGTGCGCCGGAATTATCCGCCACGTCGAGGTTTGTTTGCATCTGAATCATGTCAGGTCGCCTTCTTGTTGTTACCGGAACGGTTGGGCAAACTCTCCCGAGTGAGCCCCCTGCCCCAGCTTATGAATGTCTCTTTTTTTGCGCGGAAATGTCGTGACAGGGTGGTTTCCCGAAGGACCTTCCGTGCGCATCAAAGCAAAAGACGCTCGATTCACGAGCGTCCTTGCGGTGCTTCATACAGTATTTCGCGCCAAGTACAAGAGACCTGGCGCGATTCTGATGAAATTAAGCCTGGGCGGAAACGACCGTCCAGCGCTTGTCCTTGGAGATCGGTGCGCATTCCTCGATGGAAACGACATCGCCGACCTTATACTGATTGTTTTCGTCGTGTGCCTTGTACTTCTTCGAACGGCGAACGGTCTTCTGGAGCAGCGGGTGAGCGAATCGGCGCTCAACCCGGACTACAACAGTCTTCTCGTTCTTGTCGGACACTACGACGCCCTGCAGAATGCGTTTCGGCATATTATTTTTCCTTAGGCCTTGGCTTCTGCCGCCTTCTGGCGGGCAATGGTTTTAACGCGGGCGATGTCCTTGCGGACTTCGTTGATGCGCGAGGACTTCTCCAGCTGGCCAGTCGCTTTCTGGAAGCGCAGGTTGAACTGCTCCTTCTTCAGATCGGCGAGCTTGTCCTTGAGCTGGTCGGCGCTGAGGCCGCGAACTTCATCGGCTTTCATGTGCCTTGCTCCTTACTCTGCGATGCGCTGTACGAAGCGCGTCTTGACCGAGAGCTTGGCAGCGCCGAGACGAAGCGCCTCGCGGGCGATCTCCTCGGACACACCGTCGATCTCGAACATCATACGACCGGGCTTGACCTTGCATGCCCAGTATTCGACCGAACCCTTGCCCTTACCCATACGAACTTCGGTCGGCTTTGCCGTTACCGGAACGTCWGGGAATACGCGGATCCACACACGACCTGCGCGCTTCATGTAACGCGTGATCGCGCGGCGGGCCGCTTCGATCTCGCGTGCGTTCACGCGGTTCGGTTCCTGCGACTTCAAGCCGAATTCACCGAATGCCAGGTCAAAGCCGCCCTTGGCGACGCCCTTGATGCGTCCCTTGAACTGCTTGCGGTACTTAGTACGCTTTGGCTGCAACATTTTCTTACTTCTCCGAGCTTATCTTTCGCCAGCGTCAATCAAGCGTTTTCGCGACGACGATCGGGACGATCGCCACGCTCACGGCTTGCAGGGCCCTGAGCATCGCCTTCGAGACCACGACGCTCAGAGGCCATCGGATCGTGCTCAAGGATTTCGCCCTTGAAGATCCAGACCTTGATGCCGCAGATGCCGAACGCGGTTTCCGCTTCAGCTGTGCCGTAGTCGATGTCCGCACGCAGCGTGTGCAGCGGAACGCGTCCTTCACGGTACCATTCGGTACGAGCGATTTCGGCGCCACCGAGACGGCCACCGCAGGTGATCTTGATGCCTTCGGCGCCAAGACGCATTGCGGACTGAACCGAACGCTTCATCGCACGGCGGAAAGCCACGCGGCGCTCGAGCTGCTGGGCGATCGACTGAGCGACGAGAGTCGCGTCGATTTCCGGCTTGCGCACTTCAACGATGTTGAGGTGCGTTTCGGAGTTGGTCATCTCAGAAAGCTTCTTGCGRAGCTTCTCGATGTCCGCGCCCTTCTTGCCGATGATGAGACCCGGACGAGCCGAATGGATCGTRACGCGGCACTTCTTGTGCGGACGCTCGATGACAACCTTGGCGATACCGGCCTGCTTGAGTTCCTTGATCAGGTAAGCCCGGATCTTCAGGTCTTCATGCAGCAGCTTGCCGTATTCAGCGGTGTCAGCGTACCAGCGGCTATCCCAGGTACGGTTGATGCCGAGGCGRAAGCCGATCGGATTGATTTTCTGACCCATTATGCGGCCTCCCCTTTTTCCTCAACTTCACGAACAACGATCGTGAGGTGAGAGAACGGCTTTTCAATGCGGGATGCACGACCACGGCCACGAGCGTGGAAACGCTTCATGGTGATGGACTTGCCAACATAGGCCTCGGCGACGACGAGAGCGTCGACGTCGAGGTCATGGTTGTTTTCCGCATTGGCAATCGCAGATTCGAGCGTCTTCTTGACGGTCCCTGCGATGCGCTTGCGGGAGAATTCGAGCTCGGCGAGAGCGCGATCTACCTTCTTGCCACGGATAAGAGCGGCAACCAGGTTCAGTTTCTGGGGGCTGACGCGGAGCGTACGGGCAATGGCCTGAGCCTCATTGTCCTTCAGCCGGCGTTCGGTCTTAGCCTTCGCCATGATTACTTCCTCTTTGCCTTCTTGTCCGCGCCGTGACCGTAATAGGTACGGGTCGGAGAGAATTCACCGAACTTGTGTCCGACCATGTCTTCATTGACAGAGACGGGCACATGCTTGCTGCCGTTGTAGACGCCAAACGTCAATCCGACGAACTGCGGCAGGATCGTGGAGCGACGGCTCCAGATCTTGATTACTTCATTGCGTCCGCTTTCGCGCACCTTCTCAGCCTTAGTGAGAAGATAGCCGTCAACAAACGGACCTTTCCAAACTGAACGAGCCACTTGAGACTTCTCCTCTTACTTCTTGCGCTGATGGCGCGAACGCATGATGAACTTGTCGGTCGACTTGTTCGAACGGGTGCGCTTGCCCTTCGTGGGTTTACCCCACGGAGTAACCGGGTGACGACCACCCGACGTGCGACCTTCACCACCACCGTGCGGGTGGTCGACCGGGTTCATGACGACGCCGCGAACGTGCGGACGCTTGCCACGCCAACGCGAACGACCGGCCTTGCCGTCGTTAGTGTTGCCGTGATCGGAGTTCGAAACTGCGCCGATCGATGCGAGGCAGGAGCCGTGCACCAGACGCTGTTCGCCCGAGTTGAGACGCAGGATAGCCATACCGGCATCGCGGCCGACGAGCTGGACGTACGTACCGGCGGAGCGGGCAATCTGACCGCCTTTACCTGGCTTCATCTCGACGTTGTGGATGATCGAACCGACCGGAATGTACTGAAGCGGCATGGTGTTGCCGGGCTTCACGTCCACTGCCTTGTCGGAGGCGATCACCTTGTCACCGGCAGCGAGACGCTGTGGCGCGAGAATGTAAGCCTGTTCGCCGTCGGTATACGTAACCAGCGCGATGAACGCGGTGCGGTTGGGGTCGTATTCCAAACGTTCAACGGTGCCTTCAACGTCGAACTTGCGACGCTTGAAGTCCACCAGACGGTAGGTCCGCTTGTGACCACCACCCTGGAACCGGACGGTGATCCGGCCTTGGTTGTTGCGGCCACCCTTGGAGCTGAGGCCCTGGGTGAGAGCCTTTACCGGCTTGCCCTTGTAGAGCGAAGCGCGGTCCACGATAACCAGCTGACGCTGGCTTGGCGTGGTCGGATTGAAACTTTTCAATGCCATATTCTTGTTCCCTTTTGGGTCTTTGCCCGCTTGGGCCTAACCTTTAGAGTCCGGTGGACACGTCGATGGATTGACCTTCGGCGAGCGTAACGACGGCTTTCTTGACGTCTTTCAGCTTACCGGCGAACCCACGGAAACGACGGGTCTTACCCTTGCGGATAAGCGTGTTCACAGCCGTGACTTTGACGCCGAAGAGAGCTTCCACGGCAGCCTTGATTTCAGGCTTGGAAGCGCTTTTGGCGACGTTGAATACGACCTGGTTCTGTTCGGATACCAGCGTCGACTTTTCCGTGATCGAAGGAGATACGATCACATCGTAGTGGCGAAGATCCGTCATTTGAACCGCTCCTCCAGAGCCTCTACAGCAGCCTTGGAAAGCACGAGCTTGCCACGACGCAGGATGTCGTAAACATTGATGCCCTGAACCGGCAGAACGTCCACATTCGGGATGTTCTGAGCTGCGAGCTTGAAGTTGCCATCAAGTTCTGCGCCACCGATAACGAGAGCGTTGGTCAGGCCAAGCGAAGCGAAGCTGCCCAGCAGAGCCTTGGTCTTTGCTTCGGACGCGACGAGCTGATCGACGATGATCAGATCTTCAGCCTTCAGCTTTGCAGACAGGGCGTGACGCAGAGCAAGCGCGCGAACCTTCTTGGGAAGGTCGTGTGCGTGGCTGCGAACGACCGGGCCGTGGGCCTTGCCGCCGCCGCGGAACTGCGGTGCGCGAGCCGAATGGTGACGAGCGCGGCCCGTACCCTTCTGCTTGTACATCTTCGCACCAGTACGGGAAACTTCCGCACGGGTCTTGGTCTTGTGCGTTCCCTGCTGCTTCTTTGCAAGCTGCCAGCGAACCATACGGGCCAGGATATCCTGACGGGGATCGAGGCCGAAAATCTCGTCCGACAGAGAAACCTTGCCGGCGTCTTTTCCCTCGAGGGTCTTGACGTTCAATTCCATGATAAGGCTCCCTTACTTCGCGGCCGACTTGACGGCGTCGCGGACGATGATCCAGGCGCCCTTGGAACCGGGAACTGCACCCTTAACGAGGATCAGGCCACGGTCTTCATCGGTCGAAACGACTTCGAGGTTCTGGGTCGTAACGCGCGTCTGGCCCATATGACCAGCCATGCGCTTGCCCTTCCACACGCGGCCCGGATCCTGGTTGTTACCAGTCGAACCGTGCGCACGGTGCGATACGGAGTTACCGTGCGAAGCGCGACCACCACCGAAGTTGTGACGCTTCATAGCACCGGCAAAACCCTTACCGATCGTGGTTCCCGTTACGTCGACCAGCTGGCCGGCCTGAAAATGAGTTGCGGTCAGTGTTGCACCGATATCGATCAGGTTCTCGGGGGAAACCCGGAACTCGACGAGCTTTGCTTTCGGTTCGACATTGGCAGCGGCAAAATGACCGCGAAGCGCCTTCGTCGTGTTTTTGACCTTGGACTGGCCGGCACCGAGCTGAACTGCGGTGTAGCCATTCTTGTCTTCCGTGCGCTGGGAAACGACTTGTACGTTATCCATCCGCAATACTGTTACTGGAATATGTTCACCAGCGTCGTTGTAGACGCGGGTCATACCCACTTTCTGTGCAATCACACCTGAACGCATTGGTTCATCCTCTTGCGAGCCTTGAAGGGAAAACCCTTTTTGGCCTTTGTTAAGGAGTGCCCTTCGACATCTCACGATGTTTCCGGTCTCCGGATTGGAAGCCGTTGGATTTCTCCACGTACCTTCCTTGTTATATGGCCCTCACTTGGATGAGGTCAGGCCAGTCTTAGAGCTTGATTTCCACGTCAACGCCGGCAGCCAGGTCAAGCTTCATCAGAGCATCGACGGTCTGCGGGGTGGGGTCAACGATATCGAGAAGACGCTTGTGCGTCCGCATTTCGAACTGTTCACGGCTCTTCTTATCAACGTGAGGAGAGCGGTTGACGGTAAACTTTTCGATGCGGGTGGGGAGCGGAACCGGGCCGCGAACGCTGGCGCCGGTGCGCTTTGCGGTCGACACGATTTCACGGGTAGAGGCATCGAGGATCCGGTGATCGAACGCCTTGAGGCGGATACGGATATTCTGGCCGTTCATTCGTCTTGTCCTTGTTCTTTGTTATTCGTTTCCGCACGCGGAAACACATGAACTTCTATTGATCGTGGCGCCGCAGATTTTCAAAAATCGAGAGGGATGCGCGTCGCACCCCAATCATTTCAGTAGTCTGTATTGCTAAAACACCGCGCTCCGCAATTGCTTGCGAATCCAGCGGGTGAGTGTGAATGCGCGTTTACGCGCTTTCACCGAATTTTTCAAGCACTAAAAATGCAACGCCGCCAGGCTTTTTTACTAAAAGCCCGGCGGCGGTGTGGGTAACACCGCCGCCGGTCTGAATTTCAACGTCGTGAAATTACTCGACGATAGAAGCGACGATGCCGGCGCCGACGGTACGGCCGCCTTCGCGGATAGCGAAGCGCAGCTTTTCTTCCATCGCGATCGGAACGATMAGCTCGACTTCAACAGTSACGTTGTCGCCAGGCATAACCATTTCCGTGCCT